>DATLUG010000001.1:0-88941 GCA_035533215.1 Candidatus Micrarchaeia archaeon
TGACCTCGCCGCCGTGGGCCTCGACCACCCGGCGGACGATCGCCAGCCCCAGCCCGGACCCCGCCACCCCGCGGGCGGAACGACCCCGGTAGAAGCGGTCGAAGACCCGGGGCAGATCGTCCGGATCGATCCCCGGTCCGTGGTCGCGCACCCGCAGCGTCCTCCCGTCGCAGCGGGTCTCGACCTCGGCGCCGGCCGGGCTCCACGTGGCGGCGTTGTCGAGCAGGTTCGCCACCATGCGGGCAAGATCGGCCGGGATCCCCGCCACCAGCATGGGGGCGAGGCGGGCGGTGAACAGGACGCCGGGATGATCGCGCCGGGCCCGCTCGACGGCGGCGGCGACCAGCCGGTCCAGCGCCACCAGCTCTCGCGGACCGGCGGCCGAACCGCCCTCCTCCTGGCGGGCCAGCTCCACCAGGTCGGTCACCAGGACCGTGACGCTGTCCAGCTGGCCGACCAGGTCCTGGACCAGCTGGCGCCGCACAGACGGGTCGAGCGGCTCCGGGCCGGCCAGCACCTCGACGTTGGTGCGCAGGCTGGTGAGCGGGGTGCGCAACTCATGGGAGGCGTCGGCGATCAGCTGCTGCTGGGCCCGGCGCGAGCGGTCCAGCGCCCGCAGCAGGACATTGAACCCGGTCGCCAGCCGGGCCAGCTCGTCGTCACCAACCACCTCCAGCGGGGGACCGACGTCATGGGTGGCGCCCATCCGCTCCACCGCGCGGGTGAGCCGCCGCACCGGCCGGAGGGCGATGCCGGCCACCGCAGCCCCCAGCGCGATGGCCACCAGCACCCCGGCCAGGCTGATGGCGGCCAGGATCGCCGCCAGGTGGGCCAGCTCCTGGTCCGCGTCCGTCACCGGGCGGACCACCTCCAGCGCGAGTCCGCGGCCGAAGGGGACGACCAGCAGCCGCACCGGCGTCCCCTCGACCGTCGCCGATGTCACGAATCGCGCACGGCGCCCGGCCGCCACCGCCCGCACCGCGGTCGTGATCGGGAGCGGTGGCTGCAGGGGCTGGCGGGCCAGCACCACCCCGTCGGCGCCGACCACCTCGGCGACCGTGGGGGCGACGCCCAGTCCGACGGGACGGCGGATCAGCTGGCGCACGACCGGACCGCGGCCGCGGCTCACCCGGCGGCCCTCGAGGAGGGCCGCCCGTTGCCGCAGCGCGGCGTCGACGCCGCTGAGGAGGTCGCGGCGGACGACGAGGTAGGTCACCGCCGAGGCGCCGACCAGCGCCGCCGCCACCGCTGCCGCCGCCACCACGGCGAGGCGAGCGCGCAGGCCGGGCCGACCGCGTGGGCGCCGGGTCACGGGTCCCGCAGGACGTAGCCGAAGCCGCGCACCGTCTGGAGCAGGCGCGGCTCGCCGTCGGCCTCGGTCTTGCGGCGCAGGTAGCCGATGTAGACGTCGAGCGAGTTGGACGTGGCCCCGAGGTCATACCCCCACACGCCGGTGGCGATCACCTCCCGGGTGAGCACCCGGCCGGGGCGGCGGAGGAACAGCTCCAGGAGCAGGAACTCGGTGCGGGTCAGCTCGAGCGGCCGCACCCCGCGGCGGACCTGGCGGGCGACCGGGTCCAGGGTCAGGTCGCGGAAGCGGAGGCCATCGCCGCCGCCCTCCCCCTCGGTGCGGCGCAGCAGCGCCCGCAGGCGGGCCAGCAGCTCCTCCAGCGCGAACGGCTTGACCAGGTAGTCGTCGGCGCCGGCGTCCAGGCCGGCCACCCGGTCGCCCACCGCGTCGCGGGCGGTGAGCATCAGCACCGGGCGGCGATCGCCGGCCGCCCGCAGGCGACGGCACACCTCGAGGCCGTCCGGTGCCGGCATGGCGACGTCGAGGACCACCGCGTCGGGGACGTCCAGGGCCAGCCGCCGGAGCGCCTCCTCGCCGCCTTTGGCCAGCTCCACGGTGTAGCCGTGGAGGACCAGCGCGCGGGCGAGCGCGCGCCGGACTCCGTCGTCATCGTCCACCACCAGGACGCGCCGCCCCGGAAGCGTGACCTCGCTCACCGGGTGCGGGGACCCGATGTGGGGTGGCGTCCGCCGCCGTCGCCGTGGCCCGAGCAGAGGGAGCTCATACCGTCCGCCGAGAGCCTACCGCCCCCTCCCGCCGGCGGCCCGGTCCGTTGCCACGGGCCGGGACCCTGGGCGAGCGCATCGTGCCGCGCCGTCCGGACACCCGCCGACCCCGCGGCACCCTCGTCAGCCCGGCTGGCGGCCCGTGCCCTGGGCGCGGACGGGCTCGACCCCCTCGCGCCCGTGCGGAGCCGAGGGCCGGTCGCACCGAGGCGGCCGCCAGCAGGTCGTCGGGGATGACCGCCCCCGGCGGGGCCGCCACCCCCAGCCGGCGCGCGACCTCGTTCGCCGCCCGGCGGCCGCGGCGATGCGCGACGTACGCCGCGCCCTGCTCCGCTCCCGCCACCATGCCGCAGGTGAGGCCGGCGGCGGCGAGGATCACGCCGAGGGCGGTGATCCAGGACTCCCCCGGATGCTGAAAGGGGACGTGGGCCAGCATCGGGGCGGAGACGTGGCTCCCCAGCACCTCGGCCGTCCCCAGCTCCCAGTCGGCACCGAAGCGGTCCAGCCGGTCCTGGTCGCCGCCGTGGGGGTGGAGGATGACCAGCGGGGTGGGGGCGGAGAGCCCGAGGGGTCGTCGAGGGTGGGCAGGCGGCCCTCGCGCCGACCGTGCCCGCCGTGGAGCGCGGGCAGGGAGGAGATGAGGAGGGCGATGCTGCCGAGCCCGGTGGCGGTCTCAACCAGGGTGGCCCGGCGCAGGGCGGCGGAGCGCGCCACGAGGTCCCCGAGACGTACACGATGCTGGTGAAATCGGTGGCGCCCCGTGGCCTTGCCCGCGCGCCCTCGTCGAGGAGGGCCCGGCCGAGGAGCAGGCCGATCAGCCACCGGCTGAGCAGGGTGAGGAGCGAGAGCGGCCCGCAGACCGCAAGGAACCTCTCGTGCCGCCCCTCGGCGCGGATCCGTCGGCCCGGGCCCCGCCACAGCCGCCAGCTGGCGGCGGAGACGAGCGGGGTGCGCTCCACCTCCCGCTGAAGCCCTGGGTCGCGACCAGGGTCCCGACCACCTCCAGCATGGTCAAGGTGACGACGGCGATGCCGGCTGCGATCTCGACGACGGTGGTGGGCATGGTGGTGACGGGCCGCGGGTCCGGGGGACGCCCGGCCTACACCCTCGGCTCGTCCCCGCCGCCGGCCAGCGCCACCGCCTGCTGGCGGCCGCGACGGCGCCACCACCACACCGCGGCGACGGCGAGCGCGACCACCAGGGCCACGGAGGCGATCAGCAGCGGGGTCCCGGCACGGTTCAGCAGCGCCCGGTAGTGGGCGCCCAGCTGGTTGCCGGCGACCAGGACCGCGCTGCACCAGGTCAGCGAGCCCAGCAGCATCGCCGGGTAGAAGGCGCGCGGCGGGATCTGGGCGATCCCGGCCGCGTAGGAGGCGATGTTGCGGGCGATCGGCAGCACCCGGGAGACGTAGACCGCCAGCGCCCCCCGGCGCGCCATCCGGCGCTGGGCCTCGGCCAGCTGGGCACGGCTCACCCGCCGTCCGAGTGGGGTGCGATCGAGGACCACCGGGCCCAGCCAGCGGCCGATGCTGTAGGAGACGGCCGCCCCCAGGGCCGCCCCGCTGACCGAGCAGACGATGAGGATCCCCAGCGAGACGGTGCCGCGGTGGGCGAGGTAGCCGAGGAAGAGCAGGACCAGCTCGTCGGGGAGGGGCAGCCCGGCCGACTCGGCCGCGAGCCAGGCGAAGGTGAACCCGTAGACCCCGACCGCGGGGAGGGTGAGGAGGACGTGGAGGACGGCGTGGACCACGGTCGCGGGACCGGCCCGGGCGAACGGCGCCCGGTCTCAGCCCTCCTCGAGGTCCCCGGGCGGCGCCACGCCCGCGATCGAGCCCACCGAGTCCCCCGCCGACAGCCGCATGATGATGACGCCCCTCGTCTGGCGGGCCGAGATCCGCACCTCGGCGAGCGGGATCCGGATGATCTGCCCGCCGGCGCTGATGACCATCAGCTCCTCGCTGGTGTCCTCGATCACCCGCATCCCCACGATCCGTCCGATCTTCGCCAGCGCGTGCGGGTCGGTGGTGTAGACGCCCTGGATGGCGCGGCTCTTCACCGCGTACTCGCTGAGCGGGGTGAGCTTGCCGAAGCCCCGCTCGGTCACCACCAGGACGTGACCGGCGGGGCGGACGATGTCCATCCCGGCCACCTCGTCGTCACCGACCAGGCGGACCGCCATCACCCCCAGGGTGTCGCGACCCATCGGCCGGACCTGGCGCTCGCTGAAGCGCAGGGCCTTGCCCCCCCGGGTCACCAGCAGGATCTCGTCCCGGCCGGTGCTGATCCGGACCCAGTTGAGCTCGTCCTGCTCGGCCAGGTTCATCGCGATCAGCCCATTGCGCCGCACCACCGCGTAGGCAGCGCTGGGCGTCTTCTTGATCTGGCCCCGGTTGGTCGCCATCACCATGTAGGTCTCGTCCGAGTAGGCGTCCACCGTCAGCATCGCGGTGACCTTCTCACCCTGGTCGACCTCGATCAGGTTGATCACCGGCAACCCCTTGGCCTGCCGGCTTACGTCGGGGATCTCGTGGGTGCGGAGCCGGAAGACCCGTCCCCGGTTGGTGAAGAAGAGCAGGTCGGAATGGGTGGAGGCGGTCTGCAGGTGCTCGACGTAGTCCTCCTCGCCGACTCGCTTGGCTCCCACCACGCCGCGACCGCCGCGGCGCTGAGCGCGGTAGGTGTCGACCCCGGTGCGCTTGATGTAGCCGCGATGGGTGAGGGTGACCACCACCTGCTCCTTGGGGATGAGGTCCTCCTCGTTCATCTCCAGGTCGCCGGCCAGGATCTCGGTGCGGCGGGGATCGCCGTAGCGCTTCTTGAGGTGGTTCAGGTCCTCGCGGACCAGCTCCATCACCTGGCGGACGTTGGCGAGCAGGCCCTCCAGGTAGGCGATGCGCTTGAGCAGCTCCTCGTACTCGGCCTGCAGCTTGTCGCGCTCCAGGCGGGTGAGCCGGCCCAGCCGCATGTCCACCACCGCCTTGCTCTGCCGCTCGGTGAGCTGGAAGCGGCCCTCCATCTCCCGCTGCGCGCTGGCCTCGTCGGCGGCGGCGCGGATCAGCGCGATGATGGCATCCAGGTGCTGGAGCGCGATCTGCAGCCCCTCGACGATGTGGGCCCGCTCGCGGGCCCGTTCCAGGTCGAAGCGGGTTCGACGCACCACCACGTCGCGGCGGTGGTCGAGGTGGTGCTGGAGGAGCTTGCGCAGCGAGAGCACCTCCGGCCGACCGTCGACCAGCGCCAGCATGATCGCCCCGAAGGTGGTCTGCAGCTGGGTGTGCTTGAACAGGTTGTTGAGGACGGTGTGGGGACGGGCGTCGCGCTTCAGCTCGATCACCAGCCGGGTGCCCTCCCGGCGGCCGGTCTCGTTGCGGAGGTCGGCGATCCCCTCCAGCTTGCGGTCGTTGACCAGCTCGGCGATGGTGCTGAGCACCCGCGACGGGTTCACCTGATAGGGCAGCTGGGTGACGATGATCTGCTCGCGGCCGGTCTTGGACTCCTCGAAGATGACCCGCGCCCGCTGCACCACCCGGCCGTGGCCGGTGGCGTACATCTGGGCCAGGTCCTTGGCGTAGATGAGACCGCCGGTGGGGAAGTCGGGGCCCTTGACGAAGCGCATCAGGTCCTCGACCCCGGCCTCGGGGCTGTCGATCAGATGGATGAGCCCGTCACAGACCTCGACCAGGTTGTGGGGCGGCACGTTGGTGGCCATCCCCACCGCGATCCCGGCGGCACCGTTGACGAGGAGGTTGGGCAGGACCGCCGGCAGCACCACCGGCTGGGTCATGGTGCCGGAGTAGTTGGGCTCGAAGTCGACGGTGTCCTTTTCGATGTCGGCGAGCAGCTCGGCCGCGATCGGCGCCATCCGGGCCTCGGTGTAGCGGTAGGCCGCGGGCGGGTCGCCCTCCTGGGAGCCGAAGTTGCCCTGCCCGTCGATGAGCGGGTAGCGCAGCACCCAGCCCTGCGCCATCCGGACCAGGGTGTCGTAGACGGAGAGATCGCCGTGGGGGTGGTAGTTCTTCAGCACCTCGCCGACGATGGCGGCACACTTCTTGTGGGACGAGCCCGCGGTCATCCCCTGCTCCAGCATCGCGTAGAGGATCCGGCGCTGGACCGGCTTGAGCCCGTCGCGGACGTCCGGCAGGGCCCGGGCCACGATCACGCTCATGGCGTAGTCGAGATACGACGAGCGCATCTCCTGCTCCAGCTCGACCGCCCGGACGGTGCCCGACGGCGGGGTCACGTCCATCCGTCACCGCCCGGCTCGGCCGCCCCGCTGGTGCGGGGGGCGGCGAGGGCCGGCTCGCCCTCGCCGCCCCCGGCCGCCGCCGCCCGCAGCGCCTCGACCAGGCGCCCGTCGCGGGCACCGGCGGCGGCCCCCAGCACCGCGCTGCGGATCGCCATCGCGTCGGAGCGGCCGTGGCTGACGAAGACCAGGCCGCCCACCCCGAGCAGCGGCGCCCCCCCGGTGCGCCGCCAGTCGAGCCGATCCCGGATCGCCCGCAAGCGCGGCCGGAGGAGGAGCGCTCCCAGCCGGGCCCGGCCGCCCCTGGAGAGCTCCTGGCGCAGGACCCGGAAGAGGAGCTCGGCGGTCCCCTCGGCGGTCTTCAGGGCGACGTTGCCGACGAAGCCGTCGCAGACCACGACGTCCACGGTCCCGGCGAGGAGGTCGCGCCCCTCCACCGGGCCGCGGTACTCCGGCACCTCGCGGACCAGGATGGGATGGGCCAGCTGGACCAGCTGATTCCCCTTGCCGGTCTCCTCCCCGTTGCTGAGCAACCCCACGGTGGGCTGCGCCACCCCCAGCCCGTGGCGCGCGTAGGCCACCCCCAGGCGCGCGAACTGCGCGAGCCACTCGGGTCGGCAGTCGACCTGGGCGCCGGCGTCGACGAGCAGGGTCGGCCCGGCCGGGGTCGGCAGCACGGTGCCGATCGCTGGGCGGGCGATCCCCGGCAGGCGGTGCAGGTGCAGGAGCGCCGCCGCCATCGTCGCGCCGCTGTTGCCGGCGCTGACCGCGGCCGCCGCGCGGCCGTCCGCCACCAGGCGCACCGCCACCGCCACGCTGGCGTCGGGGCTGGCCCGCACCGCCTGGGCGGGATGCGCCCCCATCGGGATGACCGTCCCGGCGGCCTCGATCGGCAGCCGCGACCGCAGCTGCGGAGACCAGCCGGCGAGCGCGCCGCGGAGCCGCACCGGGTCCCCGACCAGGGTGACGCAGACGTCCGCACACGAGCCCACCGCCGCCGCCGCGCCCGCCACCAGGGGCGCCGGACCGTGGTCGCCGCCCATCGCGTCGAGGGCCACCCGGACCGCCCCGGCCCCGCCCGTCTCCGGCCCCATCACACGTCCAGGTTGCGCACGGCCTTGGCGTGGGTCTGGATGAATCGCTTGCGCGGCTCGACGTTGGGGCCCATCAGTCGGTCGAAGATGTCGTCGGCGGCGAGGGGGTCCGCGACCTCCACCCGGAGCAGCACCCGGTGCTCGGGGTCGAGGGTGGTCTGCCAGAGCTGCTCGGCGTTCATCTCGCCGAGGCCCTTGTACCGCTGTGGCGGCTGGACCCGGTCCCCCATCGCCTTCAGCTTCACCCGGAACTCGTCCTCGGAGTAGGCGTACTCGACCTGCCGCCCCTTCTGCATCCGATAGAGCGGCGGCTGGGCGATGTACAGGTAGCCATCGGTGATCACCGGCTGCAGGTGGCGCCAGAAGAAGGTGAGCAGGAGGGTGCGGATGTGGGAGCCGTCGACGTCGGCGTCGGCCATCAGCACCACCCGGTGGTAGCGCAGCCGGGTGATGTCGAACTTCTCGCCGACCCCGGTGCCCAGGGCGGTGATGAGGTTGCGGATCTCCTCGTGCTGGAGGATGCGGTCCTCGCGCGCCTTCTCGACGTTGAGGATCTTGCCCCGGAGCGGCAGGATCGCCTGGAAGCGGCGGTCCCGGCCCTGCTTGGCGGTGCCGCCGGCGCTGTCCCCCTCGACGATGAAGATCTCGCAGAGCTCGGGGTCGCGCTCGCTGCAGTCGGCGAGCTTGCCGGGCAGGGTGGCCGACTCCAGCAGCGACTTGCGCTGGACCAGGTCGCGAGCACGGGCGGCGGCGGCCCGGGCCCGGGCCGCCGTCAAGGACTTCTCGATGATCCGGCGCCCGTCGGTGGGGTTCTCGTCGAGGTACTGGCCGAGCGCGTCGCCGAGGACGGTGGAGACCTGGCCGACGACCTCCGAGTTGCCCAGCTTGGTCTTGGTCTGGCCCTCGAACTGGGGCTCCTGGAGCTTGACGCTGAGCACCGCGGTGAGCCCGTCGCGGACGTCCTCGCCGGAGAGGTTCGGGTCCTGCTCCTTGAGCAGGCCGGCGCGGCGGGCGTAGCGGTTGAGGGTCGCGGTCAGCGCCCCGCGGAAGCCGGTGAGGTGACTGCCTCCCTCCACCGTGTTGATGTTGTTGGCGTAGGCCAGCACATGGTCGATGAAGCTGCTGTTGTACTGCAGGGCGATCTCGATGGTGTTGCCGTCGATCTCCCGCTCCACGTACATCGGGCGCGCCTGGATGGCGCCCTTGTCGCGGTTGAGGTGGCGCACGAAGGCCTCGATGCCCCCCTCGAAGTAGAACGTGGTCTGGATGGCGGCGGTGACCCGCTCGTCGCTGAGCTGGAAGGCCACCCGCTTGTTGAGGTAGGCCAGCTCGCGCAGCCGGGTGGCGATGGTGTCCCAGCTGAACTCACGCGACTCCTTGAAGATCTCGCGGTCGGGCCAGAACTGGACCCGGGTCCCGCGCCGGCCGGAGCCGGTGTCGGGCTCCGATCGCAGCTCGTTCTGGGCGAGGCCGCGGGCGTACTCCTGCGTGTACATGCGTCGGTCGCGCCAGACGGTGACCAGCACCCGCTCGCTCAGCGCGTTCACCACCGAGAGGCCGACGCCGTGCAGGCCGCCCGACACCTTGTACCCGCCGCCGCCGAACTTGCCCCCGGCGTGGAGCTTGGTCATCACCACCTCCAGCGCCGGCAGACCGCTGGGCTGGTGGACGTCGACCGGGATGCCGCGGCCGTTGTCGGTGACAGTGCAGGAGCCGTCGGCCAGCAACTGCACCTCGATGCGGTCGCACTCGCCCGCCAGCGCCTCGTCCACCGAGTTGTCCACGATCTCGTAGACGAGGTGGTGCATGCCCCTCGGGTCGGTGGACCCGATGTACATCCCCGGGCGTAGCCGCACCGGCTCCAGGCCCTCCAGGATCTGGATCTGCTCGGCCGAGTACCGCCCGCCCCGCCCCCCGCTCCGGGTCCTGCCGTTGGCGCGGGGAGCGGCGGTCGGCCCGGGCCCCGGGCCCGCCGCCTGCGCGCCCCCGGACGACCCCGGGGCCACCGGTCCTGACGGCTCGCTCGCGACCGGAGGCCCAGCGGCCCCGGGGTCGTCCGGCTCGCGGTCGAAGGGGTCCAGCGCAGCCTCGATCTCGCTACTCTCCATCCAGGGCTCGACCGAGGCCTCCCGCCGGCCGCGGCGGCGCCTCCCTGCCGCTCCCCCCCGCCTCCCGTCCGACGGCTCGGTGACCAGGCGGCATGCCCTGTCAATTCTACCAGTCCGGCCGGGGCGCCCCGAGCGGGCGCGGCCGCGCGGGGGCGGGCTGATCCCCCCGCCCGACACCCGCGCACCGGGGCCGGGGCGGGGGCCCCCGGTCGCGGCCGGTGCCCGGTCCGAGGCCCGCGGCCGAGACGGTTCACCCCCGGCGGGCCGCGTTTTGGCTATGGTATGCGTGAACGGGCCATCCGCCCCTCGGGCAGCGATCCGGCCCGCACACGCCATCCGGGGTCCCCGGTCGCAGTGGCGTCCACCACGGCACCGACGCGTTGGCTGTCCGTCAAATGGACGGCTCGGAGGAAGTGGCGCCCTGACGCCCCCCAATCTCACCCTCGCGCGCCTGCACCTGGTGGTGCCCGAGCGCTCGGACGCGATGTCGATCCTGCGCGCGCTCGAGGCGGGCAGCGGCGTCGACCCCCGCGCCCATTTCGCCGCCCAGATCGGCGCACTGGACGAGTTCATCGTGGTGGCCGGGGACGGGACTCCGCCCGGCCTCACCCTCCTCCTTCCCGGCCTCGACGTCGGCTGCGTCGCGGCCGCGCCCCGGCGCGGGCCGGCGGACCGGGCGGCGCTCAAGGTCGCCACCCTGCGCCCGGCTCCGGCCGAGCGCGAGCGCAACGGGGCCCGCACCCTTCGCGTCCGCTGTCGCGACCCCCTGGTGAGCGCCAGCGAGGGCGAGCCCTCCGACACCTTCCAGCTGCTGGCCCTGGCCGAGCTCAGCCGAGGGGATGCCAGCGCGCCCATCCTGCTGCAGACGCTGGCGCTGGTGGACGGGCTGGAGAACGCCGAACGCAGTCGGGTCGCCACCCAGCGCACCCCCTTCCGCGGCGTCCGCGAGTACTGGCGCTGCCGCAGCTGCCGGGCGCTCTGGCGGTCGGACCGCGACGAGCAGTGCCCCGGCTGCGGCCGTCGGTTCAGCGACGACGATCGGCGGCGGCCGGAGATCGGCAAGCTCGAGCTGAGCGTCCCCGCCGGCCACACGATCGGTCTCACCGTCGACGCCGCGGTGATGATCGAGCCCGAGGACGCCGGTCACTTCCTCGGCCGGGTGACCCGGATCGATCACCGCCGCCGGTTGGTGGAGGTGAGCTGCAAGGCCCAGGAGGCGGCCGGGTCGGAGGGGTGGATCATCCCGTCCTTCAATCGCGCGCTCTATCAGGCAAAGCGATCGACCCTCGCCAGCATCGCCAGCGGGGACGCCGGCAGCCTCCTGCTCGGCCAGCTGCTGCTCCGACCGGACTCGGTGCAGGCGCCCCAGCTGCCCCCGCGGAGCGATTGGCTCACCGTCGGGATGCACAGCAACCCCGCCCAGGACCGGGCGATCGGGATCATGGTCGGCCTCGAGCCCGGCCACGCCGCGTTCATCCAGGGACCGCCCGGCACCGGCAAGACCACCGTGATCGTGGAGGCGATCAAGCACCGCCTGCGGGAGCGCCCGGGGGAGCGCATCCTGGTGTGCTCCCACAGCAATCTCGCCGTCGACAACGCCCTGGAGCGGCTGGCGGGATCCCCCGGGCTGCGGGCAGTCCGGGTGGCCAAGGCGGAGCGGGTCAATCCCGGGGTGGATGCCTTCCGGGTGGAGGACGAGGACGACCCCCGCCTCGCCGACGCCAACGTCTGCTTCGCCACCTGCGCCACCGCCGCCACCTCGCCGATCACGACCGAGGACCGCTTTGAGCTGGTCATCCTCGACGAGGCCAACAAGGCCCGCATCGACGAGGCGCTGCCGTGCCTGCGCCTGGGCGCGGCCCTGGTCCTGGTCGGCGACCACCGGCAGCTGCCGCCGGTGGAGGACGACGCCATCTACGGCATCGTCGAGGAGCACCCGGAGCTGGAGACGATCGTCGATACCAGCCTCTTCGAGCGCTGCTGGGACGGGGGCGTGCCGGAGGCCGCCCGCTGCCTCCTCGTCGAGCAGCACCGCATGCATCCCCAGATCAGCGCCTACATCAGCCGCGCCTCCTACGACAACCAGCTGGCCGACGCAGCCGAGGTGCAGGAGTACGGCTTCGTCAGCCGTCGCCCCTTCCCGGTCGCGCTCCACTTCGCCGACACCGCCGGCATCCGCGGGGGGGGCGAGCGGCGCGGGGCCGGGGGGGCCCTCCGCAATGACGCCGAGGTGCGGGTGGTGAGCCAGGTGGTGCGCCTGCTCAATGAGCGGGTCGATCCTGCGATGTCGCTGGCGGTGATCGCGATGTACGGCGACCAGGTCGACCGCCTTCGGCAGGCCCTCGGGCGGCGCCGCTTCCAGCGACCGGTGCGCATCGACACCGTGGACTCGTTCGAGGGTCGCGAGGAGGACCTGGTCGTGATCTCGCTGGTGCGCAGCAACGAGCGGGGGCGGATCGGCTTCCTGCGGGTGCCCAACCGCCTCAATGTCGCCGTCTCGCGGGCCCGCCGGATGGTGGTCTGCGTCGGCGACGCCACCACCCTGCGGTCCGGTGAGGAGTCGATGTACGGGCGGCTGGTGGAGGCCGCCCGCGAGGCGGGGGGATACCTGCTCGCCGCCGAGCTGCTGCCCGGCGCGGCGGCCCGCACCCGGCCCGCCCGGCGCCGGCAGGGGGGCCTCGCCGCCGTGGCCCAGCCCGCGGACGGTGAGGCGGGGACCCGCCGCCGGCGGCGCCGGCGGCGTCCGGGTCGGCACCCCGCGGCACCTATCCAGACCGCCGGCGCGACGGCGGCGGCGGCGCCCGGCGCCGCGGGGGCCACCGGCGGGACGGTCCCGGGCGACCATCGGCCCGGCGCGCCGGCCCCCGACGGCGCGGGGGTGCGACGGCGCCGTCGACGCCGGCGGCGCGGGCGGGGGCCGACCGGGAGCCCCGGCGAGGTGGTCGCGCGACCCGTCGGCGAGCCGGGTGGCGACGGCGCCGCGCCGGACGGGGGTCCCGAGGGCCCGGGGGCGACGGGGCGGTCGCGCCGGTCGCGCCGCCGGCGGGGGACCCGCCCGGTGGGAGGAGAGCCCGGTCCCCCGGCGGGCGCGGTGGACCGGGGCGGCACGGGATGACGATCGAGCGGATCTTCGTGGCCGGGGCGGGGTTGATGGGCGCCGGCATCGCCCAGACCTGCGCCCAGCACGGCCTGGCGGTGGACCTGTACGACATCGAGGAGGCGGCCCTGGGACGAGCCGAGCGACAGCTGGGGAGCAGCCTCGACCGCCTCGTCGAGCGCGGACGGCTGGCCGCCCCGGAGCGGGAGGCGGCCCGGGCCCGGATCAACCTGGGAGCGGAGCTGGAGCGGGCGGAGGCGGCCGACCTCGTGATCGAGGCGGTGGTGGAGTCGGCCGAGGTCAAGCAGCGGTTCTTCGCCACCGTGGACGGACTCTGCCCCCCCCCGGTGCTGTTCGCCTCCAACACGTCTTCGATCCCGATCACCCGCCTGGCGGCCGCCACCCGCCGCCCGGAGCGGTTCATCGGGATGCACTTCTACAGCCCGGTCCCGGTGATGACGCTGGTGGAGATCGTCCAGGGGGTGCGCACGACGGCGGCGACGGTGCAGGTGATCGAGGAGCTCGCCAGACGCCTTGGCAAGACCCCGGTGATGGCCAGAGACCTGCCCGGCTTCATCGGCAACCGGATCCTCGTCCCCTATCTCAACGAGGCGATGACCGCGCTGATGCAGGGCGCGGGGACCGCTTCCAGCATCGACACCGTCGCCCGGCTCGGCTTCCGCCACCCGATGGGGCCCCTGGAGCTGGCCGACTTCATCGGGCTCGATGTCGTGTACAGCATCTGCCAGGTGCTGTACGAGGGGTTCCGGGACCCCCGCTACGCCCCCTGCCCCCTGCTGGAGCGGCTGGTGGAGGCGGGCCACCTGGGGCGCAAGACCGGCCGCGGCTTCCACACCTACGCGGCCGACGGCTCGATCGCCAGCGCCACCGACTGACCCGTCCCGTCGCTGCCAGACCGTCCCGGCGGGTGGTGG
The DNA here is from genome assembly GCA_035533215.1 of Candidatus Micrarchaeia archaeon. GTDB lineage: Bacteria > Chloroflexota > Dormibacteria > Aeolococcales > Bog-877 > DAHUZL01. Next base: position 13,554 of record DATLUG010000001.1, read on the forward strand.
CGCCGGCGACGCGGGTGCCGATGCGCTGGTGAGCGGACTCGTGGGCCCGGTCCATGCCTTCCTCGTGGGACGTCCCCTCCTTCCAGGCCCTGGACGCCAGCCGGTCCGTCGTCATGGTCCGGACGGCGGGGAGCGGCCCCGTCGGCCGGCCCCGTTCCGGGCTGCGGGGGGGTGCCGGGAGCGGGCCGCGGAGGGCCGAAGCTGGGTGGCGTCGGCCGCGTTCCGGGTGGTCGAGCCCTGGGTCAGCGTCGCCGTCCTCCGCCTCGGGGGGCGCGCTGTCGTCGGCTGGGACCCCCACGCAGCACCAGCACGACCGGCTCGCGGGCACGGTCGTCGTCCACAGGTGACCGGCCGCGGGCGGGCCGCGCCCTCCGGTCAGGTCGGCAGGGCCTCGGGGGGGGACGCTCCGCCACCCCCGAACGCCCCCCGCAGCGGCACGAACCGGCACGGCCCGATGGGCTCACGGGTGAGCGCGCCGTCCACCCGGCGCCGAACCAGCCAGAGACGGTCGAGCTCCGGTCCCTCTCGCAGCGGGGCCACCAGCCGCCCCCCCCGGGCGAGCTGGGCGAGCAGCGGGTGGGGCACGGCCGGCGCCGCCGCGCTCACCGCGATGACATCGAACGGTGATCGGTCCGGCGCTCCCAGGCCGCCGTCCCCCACCCGCACCTCGACCGCGCCCACCTGGAGGCGCCGGAGGGTGGCGCTCGCGGCGGTGGCAAGCTCGGCCAGCCATTCGACGCCGATCACGAGGACGACCCCGGCCGCCCGCAGCACCGCGGCCTGGTAGCCGCAGCCCAGCCCCACCTCCAGGGCGCGCTCCCCGCCCCGGAGGCGCAGCGCGGTAAGGACGGCGGCGACGATCTGCGGCTGCGAGCAGGATTGCCCGTACCCGATCGGGACGGCACGGTCGTCGTAGGCGCGCGGTCGCCACCGCTCCGGCAGGAAGGCCTCCCTGGGCACCGAGGCCATCGCCAGGAGCACCCGCTCGTCGAACCCCCCCTGCCCGCGAAGCCGCTGGACCATGGCGGAGCGGTCCCGGACCGGGTCCCGCGAGGAGGCTGGCGGCACGGCCTCAGCCGACGGAGGCCTGGACGCAGCGGTTGACGTCGCCCGTGTAGAGGCGGAGGGGAAGGCCGGGGGGCACCCCGCCACTGGCGACCGGCAGGTAGAAGCCGTAGAGGCCCTGGGCGACCAGCGCCACCCGCACCCTGGGGTCGACCGGTGGGAAGACGGCGAGGAGCCACACGCTCCCCCCCGGCGCGATCGAGGCGGCGCAGAGGTCGAGGGGCCGGCTGGCGAGGACCAGGATCGGGCGGATCGGCTCGTAGAAGGTGTGGGTGACCGCCCCGCGGACGCGGCGGGGGACCAGCTGGCTGGTGAGCTGTGACTCCAACACGGTGTTGGCGAGGCTGACGCTCCCGGTCGAGGCCCCCCGGTTGGTGGCCCGGGCGACCACCTCCAGCAGCGGCCCGTCGCCGGCGAGGTCCCGGGCCGCCCGCCGGTCGGCGGGCGGCAGCAGGGCCAGGACCGGCGGCAGCCGCACCCGGCGCGCGTAGTAGACGTCCATCACCGCGGGGTCCTGATAGAACCCGCCGTCGGGGGTGGTGTAGAGGCGGCCGGTTGCGAGGGCCACGGGATGGCGCCGCACCGGCAGTCCCCCCGCGAGGGGAGCGGTCGCGGGAAGGGCGGTGGCGGCGCCGGCGCAGCCGCCCACGAGCGGCCCCAGGATCGCCGCCCCCACCGCGAGCCGCACCACCAGCGGCGGGGATCGCCGCCTCATCGCGGGTCGGGACGCGGGCGACCCTCCGGGTCGAGGAGCTGGGAGCGGCGGAAGACGCTGCGGACGACCAGCCCGGCGGCGGCCAGGGCGTCGGCGCCGCCCTCCTCCCGATCGACCAGGACGTAGGCGGCGACGATGGTGGCGCCGGTCTCACGGACCCGCCCGGCGGCCGCCAGCAGGGAGCGGCCGGTGGTGAGCGCGTCGTCCACGATCGCCACCCGCTGGGCCGGGCTGAGGGCGGGCCCCGCGATCATCCCGCCCAGGCCGTACGCCTTGGCCGCGGGCCGGACCAGGAACGCGTCGATCGGCTCGGCCCCGTCCAGACCGCTGGACAGCGCGACGGCGGTGGCGATCGGGTCCGCCCCGATGGTGGGGCCGCCGATCGCCGTGACCCGGTCGCCACGGGCGAGCCGGAGCACCGCGGCGCCCACCAGGCGGCTCCCGATCGCGCTGAGGGTGACCTGGCGGCCGTCGAAGTAGTACGGGCTGGGGGCGCCGCTGCTGAGGGTGAAGGCGCCGAAGCGGAAGGCGCGAACCAGGAGGAGCCGGGCGAGGGCGAGGCGATCCGAGTCCGGCGCCGACGGGGCGACTGCGGTCACGGCTCCTCGGGCCACCAGCGGAGCTCGGGTCGGCGGGCCGCCCCCACCTCGTCCACACGGGCGACCGGAGCCAGCGACGGAGCCGAGCGGAGCCGCTCGGGGTCCGCCTGGGCCTCGTCGAGGATCCCCAGCACGACGTCGGCGAGGTCGTCGATGGCGGCCCTCGACTCAGTCTCGGTGGGTTCGAACATGAGGGCCTCGGGGACGGTCGTGGGGAAGTAGACCGTGGGAGGGTAGATGCCGAAGTCGATCATCCGCTTGGCCAGGTCGAACGCGCGCAGCCCGGGCACCGCGGAGCGGGTGGTGGTGGCGACGAACTCGTGGAAGGAGTCGCTGGGGAGGGCCGTCCCCAGCCCGGGGGCCAGGCGGTGGCGGAGATAGCGGGAGGTGAGCACCGCGTCGCGCGCCACCTGGGCGATCTCGTCGCCGTAGGCGCGTATGTAGGCGTACGCGCGCACCAGCATGCCGAAGTTGCCGTAGAAGCTGCGCACCTTGCCGATCGACTGGGGGCGGCGGCCGTCGAGGCGGTAACGCTCGCCGTCGCGGACCACCCGGGGCACCGGCAGGAACGGCTCCAGCGCCGACCGGACCCCGACCGGCCCCGCCCCCGGACCGCCGCCCCCGTGGGGGGTGGAGAAGGTCTTGTGCAGGTTGAGGTGGACGACATCGAAGCCCATGTCGCCGGGGCGCGCCATCCCGACCAGGGCGTTGAGGTTGGCGCCGTCGTAGTAGAGGAGGGCGCCGGCCCCGTGCGCGAGCCTCGCGATCGTCTCGATGCCACGCTCGAAGATGCCGAGGGTGTTGGGATTGGTCAGCATGATGGCGGCGGTCCGGGGGCCCAACCGTCCCTCGAGGTCGGCCAGGTCGACGGTGCCGTCGGCGCCGCTGCGGACGGTGACGACGGTCAGCCCGCACTGCGCGGCCGAGGCCGGGTTGGTGCCGTGGGCGCTGTCGGGAATCACGACCTCGGTCCGGCCGAGGTCGCCGCGGGCGGCGTGGTGGGCCTGGATCATCCGCAACCCGGTCCACTCCCCGTGCGCCCCCGCCGCCGGCTGGAGGGACATCGCGTCCATCCCGGTGATCGTGGCCAGCCATCGCTCCAGCGTCCACATCAGCTGGAGCGAGCCCTGGATCGAGCTCTCGGGCTGGTACGGGTGGCAGAAGGCGAAGCCCTCCAGCTGGGCCATCGCCTCGTCCACCGCCGGGTTGTACTTCATCGTGCAGGAGCCGAGCGGGTAGATCCCCTGCTGCAGGTTGTGGGTGCGGCGGGCGAGCCGCCCGAAGTGGCGGGCCAGCTCCGGCTCGCTGACGCTGGGGAGTCGGGCCGACCGGGTCCGTCGCTGCGCCGCCGGCACCGTGGCGGCCAACCCGGGCGCGTCCACGCCGGGGTCGGGGAGGCGCGGGGGGGGCTGGTCGGCCCGGCCGAGCTCGAAGAGCAGCGGCTCGGCGGTGGCCCAGGCGGGCCCGCGACCGTGACCGTCGCTCACCCGGCCGCCTCCGCCAGCGGCGCCGCCGCCGGGGTGGGCAGGGCGGCGAGGAAGCGCCCGATCATCTGGGGGGTGGTGAGCTCGGTGGTGCAGACCAGGAGGCAGTCCCCGAGCCGGTCGTCGACACCGCCCAGCGGCAGGCCGGCGAGGATGCCCCGCTCCGCCATCGCCTCGGCGACGGCCTCGGCCGGGAGCGGGCAGCGGAGGGCGAACTCCCAGAGGAAGGGCGTCCCGGGGAAGGCGAGGGCGTAGCCGGGCCGGGCGGCCGCCGCCGCGGCCAGGTGATGGGCACGGCGGCTGCTGATCTCGGCCACCTGCTCCAGGCCGCCGGCTCCGAGGCGCCCGACGTAGGCGGTGGCGGCGAGCGCCATCAGGGCGTGGTTGGTGCAGATGTTGGAGGTCGCCCGCTCCCGGCGGATGTGCTGCTCGCGGGTCTGGAGGGTGAGACAGTAGGCGGGAGCGCCTCGGGCATCGGTGGTCCGGCCGACGAGTCGGCCGGGGATCCGCCGCAGCAGGGCCTGGGAGCAGGCGAGGAGGCCCACGGTGGGGCCGCCCAGCTGGGGCGGGATCCCCAGCGGCTGCCCCTCGCCGGCGGCGATGTCGGCCCCCAGGGCGCCTGGGGGCTCCAGCACCGCCGCCGCGACCGGGTCGGCGGCCACCAGCGCCATCGCGCCGGCGGCATGAGCGGCCTGGATCAGCTCACCGGCGGGCTCGAGCGCCCCCAGGAAGTTGGGCTGGGCGACCACGACGACGGCGGCGTCGCCGGCAGCGAGGAGGCGCTCGGCGGCTTCCAGGTCGGTGGTGGCCCCGCGGCGGGGGATGCGCGTCACCCGGACGCCGCGACCGGCGGCGTAGGTGTCCAGGACCCGCAGGGACTCCGGATGGCAGGCGGCGGAGACCAGCAGGTGGGTGCGCCCGGTCTGGGCCACCGCCATCAGCGCCCCCTCGGCGGTGGCGGTCGCCCCGTCGTACATCGAGGCGTTGGCGACGTCCAGCCCGTACAGCTCGGCGACGATCGTCTGGAACTCGAAGATCGCCTGCAGGTATCCCTGGCTCGCCTCCGCCTGGTAGGGGGTGTAGCTGGTGGCGAACTCGGGGCGCCGGATCGTGGCGTGGACCACCTGGGGGATGAATCGATTGGTGATCCCGGCGCCGAGGAAGCAGTCCCAGTCGCCCAGCGGACGGTTGCGGCGAGCGAGGGCCTCCATCTCAGCGGTGAGCTCGGGCTCGGAGAGCGGTGGGGGCAGGTCGAGGGCGGGGCCGAGGAGGCGCGCCGGGACGTCGCGGAAGAGCGTCTCGACGTCCGTCACCCCGATCGCGCGCAGCATCGCGTCCCGGTCGGCGTCGGTGTTCGGGAGGTAGGCCATGGTCCGGGACCGGTTCAGCCCGCCTCGCCCGCGACCAGCGCTTGGTAGCCGGCCGCATCGAGGAGGTCGTCGGGCCAACCGCCCTCGATCGCGAGCCGGATCAGCCAGCCGTCGGCCTGGGGCGACTGGTTGACCAGCTCCGGCGCGGACGCGACCTGCTCGTTGACCGCGGTCACCGACCCGCCGACCGGGGTGTACAGGTCGCTCGCCGCCTTCACGGACTCGACCGTGCCGAACCGGTCCCCAGCCACGAACCGGGCTCCCACGGTGGGGAGCTCGAGGAAGATCACGTCTCCCAGCTGCTGCTGAGCGTGCTCGGTGATGCCGACCACGGCGGCGCCCTCACCCTCGGCTCGGACCCACTCGTGGGTGCGGGTGAAGCTGGTCTCTCTGGGGTCGGGCACGGGCTCCTCCTTGCGGTCCGGCGGCGGCTGGGCGCCCGAGGTCAGGCGGGCGGGCGCCGATAGAACGGTAGCGCGACCACCTGGGCCTCGGCCGGGCTGCCGCGCAGGTCGACCGCGCACGCCGAGCCGATGGTGGCGTGCTCCGGCTCGACCAGGGCGAGGGCGATCCCGCCGCCCACGGTGAAGCCGAACCCGCCGCTGGTGACCTCCCCGACCGGCCGGCCGGCCGCCAGCACCTGCTGGCCGTGGCGGGGGATGTGGCGCGGCCCCAGCCGGAGCCCCACCGCGTCCTGCCGCCGGGGCCTCGTGGCCAGCCGGGCCAGGGCCTCCCGGCCGATGAACGCCCCCTTGCCCAGCTTCACGGTCCAGCCGAGCCCGCAGGTGAAAGGGTCCAGGGTCTCGTCCATGTCCTGCCCGTAGAGCCGAAGGCCCGCCTCCAGCCGGAGCGTGTCGCGGGCACCCAGCCCCGCCGGCTCCAGGCCGCTGGGAGCGCCCGCGTCGATCAGGCGCCGCCAGAGCTCCACCGCCCGGTCCGCGTCGCAGTAGCACTCGAAGCCGTCCTCGCCGGTGTAGCCGGTCCGGGAGAGGCGCACCGGCACCCCCGCCACGGCGGCCTCCCGGTGGTGGTACGTGCGCAGAGCGAGGGGGTCCGTCCCGTCGGTCAGCGGGGCGAGGATCTCGGCCGCACGCGGGCCCTGGAGGGCGAGCAGGGCGGTGGCCGGCGACCGGTCCCAGAGCTCCACCCCGGCCGGCGGGAGCTGCTCCCGCATCCAGGCGAGGTCCGCGTCGTGGCGGCCGGCGTTGACGACGAGGAAGCAGCCGTCGTCGTCGCGGTAGACGAGGAGGTCGTCCACGATCCCGCCGTCCGGCCGGCACATCATGGTGTAGCAGGCAGCCCCGGGGCGCAGCCGCTCGACGTCGTTGGCGACCAGCCGCTGGACGTAGGCGAGGGCCCCCGGGCCCGTCACCGACACCTCGCCCATGTGGGAGACGTCGAAGAGGCCGGCGCGCTCGCGGACGGCGGCGTGCTCCTGGCGGATGCTGCCGTACTGGAGCGGCATGGCAAAGCCCCCGAACGCGACCAGGGTGGCGCCGAGCCGGAGGTGCTCGCCTTCGAGCGGGGTGTGTTGGAGCATCCGCCGGAAGTGTAGGTGGCATGGGCGACGGGGGCCGTCGACGGGGCAGGCGACGGGCGTCTGGTAGACTCGCGGCGTCCGCGGTCCTCCCCTCCCACGGGGCTGGACCCCACGCCGGGCCAGCGCGGTTCCGGCCGGTCGCCCCCCATCGCGGCGATCCTCACCTGGAGCATCACCCATGAGATCCGAGCGCATCCGAGCGCGGGGGCGGTCCGCGTCCCGCGCCCGCCTGGGCGCCCTCGCCGTGGCCGCGGTCATGCTGATGACGGTGCTCCCCTGGGCGTCCACCCTCTCGGGATCGGCTGCGCGCCGCCACCTCTCCGGGCGGCGCCCGCCCCGCCCGCTGGTGCGAGGGCTGCCGTCGGCGGCCGGGATGGACCAGCGCCGTCTCCCCCCCCGCGCGATGGCGTGGTCCCGGCGATTTGTGCAGTCGGTCCAGGTCGCCGTCCCCCACGGTCGTTCCCGCCGGCGCCTTCGCATCCACGTTCCGCGCACCCGTCCCGCCAGCTCCGCGGTCCGCCACACGGTCGCGGCCCTCCCCGCCGCGGGCGAACGGGCCCGGCCGGCAGCGCCCCCGCCGCGGGCCGCACCGCCGGGCCCGCGCGGGCGCCGGGTCTCGTCCGGGCCCGGGATCCGCTCGATCATCGCCGCCGCCGCCACTCGGCACCACGTCGCCCCCGGCTGGCTCCTCCGGGTGGCGGTCTGCGAGTCGGGCCTCGATCCCCTCGCCTACAACGCCGGCTCGGGGGCGAGCGGGCTGTTCCAGTTCATGCCCGGCACGTTCTACGGCAACGGCGGCCGCAACCTCTGGGATCCGGTCGAGCAGGCGGAGGTCGCGGCGACGATGTTCGCGGCGGGGGAATCGTCGGCCTGGGCCTGCGCCTGAGCCCGGTCCCGGCGCGCCGGGCGGTCCGGCGCCCCCCGCCCGGCTCGCAGGCGGCGCTGGTAGGTGCGAGCCTTGGCGCGTGACCCGCACACCCGCATGGTGCACCAGATCCCGGAGCGGTTGCGCGAGCTGTCGTAGAAGGCATACCGGCAGGTGTCGGCCGGGCACGCCTTGAGACGGTCCCAGGTGCCGCGGGCCTGGGCCTCGTGGATGGCGGCGAGGACGGCCGCGGTGAGGGCGCTCACCCCGCGGCCAGCCGGCCTCAGCTCGACCGATCCCGCGGGGCTCGCCGCCGGCACCAGCTGCACCGCTCCCGCCACCGCGGCGAGACGCGTGGCCGCGGCGACCCCGGATGCGGCCCCGTTGTTGGCCAGCAGCAGCTGCCGGAGCGCTTCCCGCAGGGCCACCGCTCGCTCGCGATCGGCGCCGACCGGGGGACCGGCCGGCTGGAACCCGCGGACCGCGAGCCAGAGGCCGACCCGCTCCGCCGAGTCCAGCTCGTCGGTGCCGCCCTCCAGGTCCGCGGTGTTGACGAGCTCCTGGACGAGTCGGAGCGAGCCCGGAGCGTCCTCGCGTGTCTCGATGCCCATCGCCTGCGTTGGTGACACTACCATCGTAAGCCAATGATAGGTGAATTCACCAGTATAATGCATATATTGGTGATACCGATCCTGGCACCCGTTGCCCTCCGGGGCATGGTCACCTCCCCTGAGGGACGCTCGGCTGGTCGAAGGCGATCCCCTCCGATGTCCACGCTCGCGCGAGTCCAGGGCGGCGGGGTCGGTCGTGGCCACATCGGGGGGAGCCGGCTCGCGCCCCTGCATCGAGACCGCCCAGTGCCCCGATGTCGTCGGGACGGGCCTTGGTGAGGGGATCGACCCCGGTGAGCGCGATCGCCGTCGCATGCCGGCGGATCCTGGCCGACCGGCGAGCGCGGCTCGAACCGCCGGCGGTCTCCGGCTGGCTGCCGCAGTCGCCGTCAGCCGCGAGTCGGGTCGATCGTCGAAGCCCATCGGGGTCGGCGCGAGGGTGCGCCCTCGATTCCAGGATCACGGCGCTGCCGGGGGGTGATGCGGCGGGCGGCACGACCGTGCGGCCGCACCGCTCCTCCCTCGTGGTCGGCACCACCTGCTTGTCGCACCCGGTCCCGGCGGAGGCCGGGGGGCGACGGCGTGCCGGTCCGCCCCGGGCCGTGACCGCACCTTGACCGGGGCGCGCCGGTGCCGCGACGGCCCCGTGTCGCCTCGGGCAGACAATCGGTGGTGGAGAACAATGGCAGGGCAGGACCGCCGCGATCGCGAGCCGTCCTGCCCAGCGCCCGCCCCGCGATCGCCGTCGGGGGAGCGGCGCCGTCGGCGCGTGATCGTCCCAGCCCCGACGCCGGATCCGGAGGGGGCCGACGACGCGCCGACGACGCGCTCGGGTCGGGCCCGCCGCGTCGCCCCGTTCGCGGCCGTGGCGGTGCTGGCGCAGCTCAGCGCGCTGCTGCCGCCCGGACCACGGCATCCCCTGGAGTACCTGGGCAGCGCCGGCCTCCTGCTCCTGACCGCCCTGCTGGTGGCGGTCAGCATCCGCTTGGGGCTGGGGCCGGTCCGGGTCGCCGCCATGCTCCTGTACACGGCGTCGTGGGCGCTGCTGACCGTGTCCGATGGCGGGGCCAACAGCCCGCTCGTCGCCGTGTCCTTGGTTCCGGTGCTGTGGGCGGCGGCCCACGAGCGGCCGTGGGTGTCCTGGACCGCGGTGGCCGGGGTGACGCTGGGGGTCGCCGCCGTGGCGGCAGCGCCGCCGGGGCCGGCCGCGGCGGACCTCCGCCGCCTCGTCGTCTGGGTGGCGGCCTGCGCATTCGCCTCGATCTCGACCCAAGCGGTGCGGCGTCGCCTCCTGGCCGCGATCGGCGAGCGCGACGAGCTCCTCCGTCAAGACCGTCTGCTGGCGGCAGCGCAGCGGGACCTCTACGCCCAGCGGCAGCCGACCGAGCTGCTCCGCACCGCCTGCCGGCTGGCGGCCAGCATCGCCACGCCCCCCGGCTCGACCCCGCGCCGGGCAACCTACCTGAGGATCGCGGACGGGCAGGTCCGCGTCGAGGCCGCCTACGACACCGACGCTGCCCACGACCCGAGGAGCTGGCCGCTGTCGGACCACCCGTACCTCGCCACCATCCTCCATCTCGGCCAGGCGGTCGCGGGACCACTCGACCCGGAGATCATGGGCCCGGCCCTGCGCGCCTACGCGCGGGCGACCGGGGTCACCCACGGGGCCTGGGTCCCGGTCGCCCCCAACGGCGAGCTCGACGGCGTGCTCACGGTGCTGAGTCGCGATGACGCGGTGTCGGACCAGCAGGTGCACCGGCTCGCGGCGCTGGCCCGGGTGCTGGAGCCGGCGCTGGGAAACGCCCTCACCAACGACCGCGTCGAGTCGGAGGCCCTCACCGATCCCCTCACCGGACTGCTCAACCGACGGGGCCTGGTCCGCGCGGTGTCCGAGCGACGCCAGGTCCGCTCGGTCGCGGTCCTCTCGGTCGACGTCGACGGGCTGAAGCGCGTCAACGACACGAAGGGACACGCGGCCGGCGACACCCTCATCCTCACCGTCGCCGGGGCGCTGGCGGAGCTGGTGCGGTCCGATGACGTCGCCGCCCGCGTCGGCGGCGACGAGTTCCTCGCCTGCCTCTTCGACGTGGGCGCCCCCGAGGCTCGGGTGGTGGCGACCCGCCTGGTGGAGGGGTTGAGCACCTCCGCCGCCTTCACCCTCGCCGCCCGCGTCAGCGTTGGGGTCGCCCTCGGGGGGGCGACCGAAGAGCTCGCGACCGTGGTCCCGCGTGCAGACGCGGCCATGTACGTCGCCAAGCGACGTGGCGGCAGCGGGATCGAGGTCGCCCCCCCGATGGCGGCCCGGACGGTCTGACCCGGGATCGGTGAGGAGGCCGGTCGGAGACCGGTCCGCCGGGCGGGTGGACCGACAGCCCGTGCCCTCGACGGCGGGGTGCTGGAGCCGCGGTCACGCCGCTCACGTCCACACGCGGACCCACCGCTCGCGGCAGCCAGACACCCACCCATGGCTCCGTCCCCATCCGGGCCACGGGCCGCCGTCATCCCCTTCGCCGGGCCGGTCCTGGCGGGAGCGCTGGTCGACCGCCTCGGACCCATCCGCCGCGTCGATGCGGCCGTGCGAGCGCCGCCGTCGCACCGCCGGCGGGCCGCTGGCGGCGCCGACGCAGCGGCTCCTGGCCGGGGGCCGTCACCTGTCCCACCTGCTGGTGCTGCGACAGGACGCCGCCGGACCGGGGCTGCGAGCGTGCTGGAGGGGGGCCGCGCCCATCCCGACAGCCTTGCGGGCCAGGCTCTCCCGCCGCTGGGCGCGGATCGCGACCGGCGATGGCGGCGGGGCCCCGACGCACCCGGCGGCGCGCTTCCGCACCTCGGCCAGGACGGCAGCCTCCGCGCCGCCGCGCGTCACCGCGAGCGTACCCAGCACGCTCGGACGCTCGCCTACTCCGCGGCGAGGAAGTCGAGCACCCGCTGGCGGAGGAGTGCGGCCGCGGCCGCGTCGTACGAAGGCAGCGAACTGTCGGCGAAGAGGTGTTGGTCGCCGGGGTAGAGGAACAGCTCCGCGTCCTCGGCCTCGTCGAGGAGTGCGCGGGCAGCGTCGAGGTCGCCCTCGCCGGCGAAGAACGGGTCGGCGTCCATCGCATGCACCTGAACCGGGACCCCGGCGGGCCATCCAGGACCGAACTCCGACACCGGGACACAGGCGTGGAACAGGAGCGCCGCCCGCGCTCCCGGCCGCGTCTGCGCCAGCTTCTGGGCCGGGAGAACACCCAGCGAGAAGCCGGCGTACACCAGCTCGGCGGCCAGCCCCTCGACCGCCCGCACGCCCCTCTCGATCACCTCGCCGAGTCCGATCTCCTTGGCGTGGCCCACCCCCTCGTCGACGGAGTCGAAGGTGCGGCCCTCGAACAGGTCGGGCGTGTGCACGGTGTGTCCGGCCCGGCGCACGTCATCGGCGAAGGCGACCACGCCCGGGGTCAGCCCCTGGGCGTGGTGGAACAGCACGATGTCAGCCATCTCGATACTCCCGTCCTCGGCTGCGACGAGTGAATGATCACGAACTGTACCGTGATCCGTTGGCGTCGATCAACACCCCGGACCGTGCCAGCCCCGACACCGTCGGGCTGAGCATCGCGATCCGCCTGCGGGCGCTCATCGTCGCCGCGCCGACGACCGCGGTCAGCGCCATCGCGTCGATGGCGACCGGCGCCAGGTGGACGCCGAACCCGACCCAGCCGATCACCACCAGCGCCGCTGCCATCGCACGGCCGGGGCCCGTCAGGGGCCGGTGGGCTCTCCCGGCACCGAGAACAGCGGCTGCCACGGCGAGCTGTTCGGGTCGGTCGGCTGGTCTGCCGGCGACGACCCCTCGTTGAACCACCGCGCCTGGTAGGGGAGGCCATGATCGAGGACGCGGTCGCCGGCGCGGTAGAGCGTGGCGATCGACCACGCCGGGTAGGTGCCGGGCGGCAGCCGCGGCAGCGCGGGGGCGTGGTCGCTGGGCAGCACCGGCCCCACCAGCTCCCACGGGGTCTGCCACGCATAGGGGAAGGACTGGGCTGGATCCTGGCCGGTGTTGTACCACTTGGCCTGGTAGATGTACCCGGCGCGCACCACCTTGTAGTCGCGCTGGTAGGGCGCCGCCGGGGACCACACCGGGAACGGTGCGTTGGCTGGATTGGAGTCTGGCTGCGGGGGAAGGGCCGCCGCCGCCGCCCGGGTCGTCGGGACGATCCCCTTCAGCGCAGCGAAGAGGTGGGCGAACCCGAGCGCCGACTCGGCGGTGCCGCTGCACGTGGTGGAGAGCACTCCCAGCTCCGCGTAGGCGGTGCCGCACTGGCTGTCGCGGTTGAGCGACCAGATCGAGAGCCGCCCGAGGCCGGTGGTGCGGGCGAAGTCGACCAGTCCCCGACCGTCGGCAACCGTGAAGTTCTCGCCGACGACGTCGTTCTGGCCGATCATCACGGTGACGCCCAGGCGGTGCCATGTCGCACCCGAGCTGAGGTGAACTCCGTAGCGCGTGAGCTCGCGGCCGAGCTGACGCTGGCTGGCGGAGATCGCGGCCTCCACCGAGCTCAGCATGCTGTCTCCCGCCGGCGGCGGGCTGGCGAAGTCCATCGCCATCACGTTGACGCCGGCGACGTTCACCCGGGCCTTCAGCATCGCGTCCAGCACCGCGAGCGCGTCGGGCTGGAGCCCGGACGGTTCCACCGGCAGGGTGAGCCAGACGGCCAGCGTGCGACGGTGGTGCTGGGCCGAGAGCTGGAGGGCGCGGACGGCGCGGGCGCGGCGCTGGTCGGCGCGGCCGTCGGCGAGCGCCGCGCCCTCGACGTCCAGGTCGATGGCGCGAAGGTGGTAGCGGTCCACCACCTGCTGGTAGGCCCGCGTGAGCGGCCTCACCCGGGTGCAGCTCACCGCCAGGTCGGTGTGGGCCTGGCCGCCGAAGGACGCGATCGCGCTGGCGCCCTCCTGCTCCAGCTCCGCGATCCTGGAGCTCAGCGCCAACGACGCCTCGGCCTGGGGGAGGGTGTCGACCGCACCCCAGCTGGGGGTGCAGGGCGCCGACGGATCGGCGACGACGAAGCCCAGCACCACCTGGCGGGCCGGGTCGCCGGACCGATCCTGGAAGGGATACGGCGGGGTCGCGGTGACATCGACGTAGGGGGCGAACCAGGTGGCGCCCAGCGGCGCGTAGGCGGCCTCCACCCGGGGCACCACCAGGCTGACCGTGCCATAGGCGGCGGCGCCGCAGATGGTCAGCGCCGTCAGCGCGCGGAGCGGCGACAGGTGGCGGCGCTCCGGCGCCGCCAGCTGGCCGTCGGAACGACCCCGCCTGGCGCGCGGGCCGTCCGGGGAGACGCCGGAGGGCGCGGCTGCCGCCCCCACCGGGGCGGCGGCGCGCGGAGACTCGTCGCCGGCACCGGGCGCACCCTCGGGACGGCCGAGGAGGTAGCCCTGGCCGACGCGGATGCCGAGGGCGCTGACGGCCCGGCGCTCCTCCGCCGTCTCGATCCCGGGCGCCACCACGGTGCAGTCCTGCTCCCCGGCGAGCCGCACCAGGGTCGCGAGCTGCACCTGGCGGGCGCGATCCGCGGCGAGCCCATCCACCACCGAGCGGTCGATCTTGACGAAGGCCGGGCGTGCCTGCATCAGCACCGCCAGGCTCTTGTGCCCGACCCCGGCGTGCTCGACCGCGAGGCAGACGTTCGGGGGCAGCACCGCGGGCAGCGCCCGCAGCTCGGGCGACACCTCTCCCGTCGACGGTTCCCGCACCTCCAGCAGCACCCGCCGATTGGCGGCCGCCAGCCGCTCCCGGAGGTCGCGGACCTCGAGGAGCAGGCGGGCCGAGCCCTTGATCGCCAGCCAGGCCCCGGCGGGGAGGTCGCGGGCCGCGTCTAGCGCCGTCGCCGCCATCATCCCCTCCAGCGCGAGGGCCGAGCCGGCCGCCTCGGCGTCCGCCAGCCGACGCTCCGGGCTGAGCCCGTCCTCGAATCGGGTCAACGCCTCGTAGCCGACCACGGATCCGGTGGCGAGCTCGACCACCGGCTGGAACATGGTGTGGAAGTCGCCGGGATCGGGCATGGCGCCGCTCCGTCCCCCGCCGCCGAGGACCCCTCCACCGCGGCTGGCCGCGGCCAGGGGCGCCCCCGCCTGCCCCCCCGACCCCAGGACCGAGCGCCAGTCCGTGGTCAGAGCCGGTACGACGGGCCTCCCGCGGCGGATCAGCCGTCGCCGGCGGTCCGTTCGCGCCGGCCTCGACAGCAGCCGGATGAGGTGGATCCAGGCGTCGATGACCGAGTGGCGAAGGCCGATGAAGGCCACCGCGGCGTAGGTGAGGAGGGTCACGTTGAGGGCGGCGTAGCCCAGGTTCTCCCAGCGATGGTGCTGGTAGGCGAAGAGACCGGTGAGGGCGGCCAGGCCGATGAGCAGGTAGGGTGCGAAGAGGAAGAGCGGTGCGGTGACGGTGCGGTTGCGAACCTTGGGAGTCCGCGCGAAGGCCGCCTTGGAGGCGGTGATGGCCTGGACCAGCGTCGCCACCGACCCGGTGAGGTTGACCGGAAGGAGGATGAGGTTGAAGCCGTAGATGCGGGCCACGTCGGAGCGCTTGTAGCCGCAGTGGCGCAGGTCGGAGGCCATCGCCCAGAAGTACGGGAGCGCGACCAGGCCGAGGAGCGGACTGATCAGGGTGGCGTCGAAGGGAAAGGCGAGAAGGACGAACAGACTCACCGAGCTCCAGGTGACGGAGGCCATGTAGTTCCACCGCAGGAAGAGCTCGAGCGGATGGGCTCGCTGGTCCCGGAGCCGGCCGGCCCGGGCCTGGAGGCGGAGCTTGGGCAGGATCAGGAGTCCCCCGGTGGCCCAGCGCTGTCGCTGGATGCAGAGGGATCCGAAGTCGGGCGGGGTCGCGCTGTAGCTCAAGCGCTCGGGGTAGTTGAGCAGCTTCCAGCCGTGGGTGCGGAGATCGAGGGTCGACTCGGTGTCCTCGATCACGGTCCGATCCCGGATGTAGGTGGTGATCGCCCAGTCCCCTAGGTACGAGGGCACCGCCACCGCGTCCAGCGCCTTCTTCCGGATGAGGGCGTTGGCGCCGACCCAGAAGGTCGCGTCGAAGTAGCTGAGTCCCTGGTGAACCAGGTGCTGGAGATCGGTGGTGGCACCGGCGATCCGCTCCAGCCGGGTCGCGGAGCCTGGGAACGCGCTGTAGGGGGTCTGGGCGATCGCCACCTGGTCGTGCTCGTGCTGCTCCAGCACGTGCACCAGGCGCAGGCAGTACTCGGGAAGCAGCATGCTGTCGGCGTCGAGCGTGAGGACGTAGTCGGTGTCGGGGACGACGAGATCGGCCTCCCCCGGATCCGACGACACCAGGGCGGCGCCCGCCGGGGTCTCGACGTGGCGGTAGGCTCCCCCCATCAGGCCGATGTAGCTGTTCAGGTTCATCGCCTTGTTGGGCTCGTGCGAGAGCGAGACGAAGCGCTTGCGCTCGAAGCTCGAGAACTCCGCCCGGAAGGTCCAGGCGAGGCGGCGATAGAGTCGGCCCACCTGGGACCTCGGCAGCGAGGCGCGTTCGTCGGCGGCCTGGTGCAGGGCTGCCGCCACCGACTGGAGACCGCCGCCAAGGCTGCGGATCACGTGGTTGGCGAGGAAGGCGTCGGTGTGGTCGACGACGTCCTGGCTGGCCGCGAGGTTCTCGAGCCACGACGCGGCGGCATCGTACTCGGCCGCCAGCCGGGCAACGGCCCGGGGCCCGACCCGGTCGGTGCCGGGGGCGCGGTCGAAGGCCTCGAGCGCCTGCCGGAAGCGGGTGGCCGGTCCAGCCAGCAACTCCTGGAGCTCCTGGGGCAGGGCTCGCGCGGTCGCCAACAAGTCGCCGGCGGCGGTCGAGCTCGGGGTCGGCGGGTCGTCGATGAGGAGCACCACGCGCACGTCCGGGTACTCCTGGAGAGCCACCGACAGGAGCGTGTTGCGGATCACCCGGGCGTCCTCCTGATAGGAGGGCACGAGCACGCTGAGGCTCGGGGTGCGGCGGTCGAAGCAGTCCTCGAGCGCGGCGCGGTCGGCTCGATGATGGGTGCGCGCACGGTACATGTACCCGAGCCGACTCAGCAGGTAGGCCAGGGTCGAGGCCGTGAGAAGGGTGACGATCAGGAGGTAGGCGATCGCCTCGGTGCGAGCGATCGGGCTGGACTGGCCCTTGCTGAGCAGGTCACCGAAGAGCCAGGTGACGGCATACCACAGCCACGCCACCACGGTGCCGACGATGGCCAGGCGAGCCATTCCCACCCGCCGATCGCTGACCGGCGGGGCGACCACGGGCAGGGGACGGGTCCGCCGATCATGCCCCCACTGCGGCCGCCGACGGCTCCGCGCAGGGCGCGGCTCGATCACGCGAAGAGGCGCGTCGTCCGGTCCCGGGTCGGCACCGCCGGAGGTCCCGAGCGTCTCGGGGGCGTTTCTCACCCTGATGGCCATGGTCTCCTGCGCACGCGAGCGGGGGGATGCGCGCCGGGACGGATGGAACGCGTGGGAGGCGCCCGGGCCTTCGAACCTACCAGTCCCCGGAGCGGCGCTCGAGACAGTTGGCGCTCTTGTGACCGACCTGTCGCGCCGGGGTTGCGCAGCGGCGAACGCCGTGACCCTCTCCTCCGAGGACGGGGGGCAGCGCGACCCGGACCGCGCCCCCATCAGGCGGCGCCGGCCTTGGTGCGGGTCCTGGTGGCAGGACCCCTGGGCAGCGGGCCATCCCTGGGCCGGGCCTGCTGCGGTCCGCAGCCGCGCCCGGTGGTCGGGGTGGCGCGCCGGTGTCTCGAGTTGGCGACCCTGGAGCCGCATCGACGTCCGATCTGATCCGCACCGCGCTCCCGGATGGCGCCCTCGACCGGGGCGGCATCCGAGGTCCGACGGCGGTCAGAAGATGACGTACAGCTTGCGGATCCGCTCGTGGATGTCCCAGGTGCCGGTCCAGCCCTTGGGGAAGACGGCGGTGCTCCCCGCTCCCACCTCGATCGGCACGCCGCCGTCGGGGGTGACGGTCATCCGCCCGGCGAGGATGTGCACGAACTCGTTGGTCTCCAGGCTCCAGCGCGAGGGACCAGGGCTGCACTCCCAGACGCCGGACTCCGACCCGCTGCCGTCGGACCACAAGGTGGTGCCGGACGTCTGCATCGGGGCTCCGGTGGCCTCCGCCAGCGGGCCCCAATCCTCCAGGACCGGCTCGGAGCCGGCGGCGAGAAATGGCGTGGAGAGGGCGAGGTCACTCATCGGGACGGTACCTCGGGTGGGGGGGGCGGACTCCGGCGCCGGCGGCCTGCGCGCCACGCGATCGGCGGCCGGCCCGGCCCACCCGATGGTGACAACGCCGGGGAGCCGCGTCAAGGCGAGCCCACTATGATCCGGGGCGCGTTGGCGGCGGTCCCCCGCGGATGGCGCGTTGGGCCGAGATCGAGGAGACCGAGGTGCACGCAGAGGCTGCCGGAGGACCCACGGTGGCGGAGGTGTTGGAGGTGGCGCACGCCGCCGGGCTGACGCTGGACCGGGCCCGGGCCGAGGCGCTGCGGCCCCTCCTGCAGGGTCTGCTGGCGGCGGCGGCGGCCCTGCCGATGGGGGCGGCGGCGGAGGCCGGCTGGCTCGGAGACCCCTACGACGCCGCCCGGGGGCCCCACCGGTGAGCGCGCCGGACGCCGAGGTCGCGGTGCTCTCGGCGTCGGATCTGGCCACCCGCTATCGGTCCCGGTCGCTGGCCCCCACCGAGGTGGTCGATGCGCTGCTGGCCCGCATCGCCCGCCTCGACGGCACCATCAACGCCTGGATCACGATTGCCGCCGAGCCGGCTCGGGCGGCCGCGCGGGCGTCGACCGACCGCCACCTGCGCGGCCGGCCGCTGGGCCCGCTCGACGGGGTGCCGGTCGGGCTCAAGGACAACTGCGACACGGCCGGGGTGCGCACCACCTGCGGCTCCCGGATCCTCGGCGACCGGGTCCCCGACCGCGACGCGGTCGTGGCGCGGCGGCTCCGGGACGCGGGGGCGGTCCTGCTCGGCAAGACCAACATGCTGGAGTTCGCCTATGGGAACGTCCACCCCGACCGCGGCCAGTGCAACAACCCCTGGGACCCGGGCCGCACCGCGGGCGGCTCCAGCAGCGGCTCGGCGGCGGCGGTGGCCGCGGGCATGGTGCCGCTCGCGGTCGGTACCGACACCGGGGGCTCGGTCCGGATCCCGGCCGCCTACTGCGGCATCGTGGGCCTCAAGCCCACCTTCGGGCGGGTCAGCCACCAGGGCGTCTTCCCCCTGTCCTGGTCGATCGACCACGTGGGCCCGATCGGCCGCACCGTCGACGACGTCGCCACCCTGCTCGACGTGATGGCGACGGAGGGCGGTGGCGGCGGCCCTCGCGTCCCCGCCGCCGCGGCGGCGGGGACGCTGGCCGGCGTTCGCGCCGGGGTGCTGCGTCAGCACCTGGGCGACGACCTGCGGAGCGGGGTGCGGGCGGCCTTCGAGCGGGCCCTGGCCGTGTTCCGCGACGCCGGCGCGGTGCTGGAGGACGTCCAGCTCCCCACCTGGGAGCACGCCGAGGCGGCCCACATCCTGGTCCTCGCCCCCGAGGCGAGCCAGGTGCACGCCGGCTGGCTGCGCACCCGACCCCAGGACTACGCCCCCGACACGCTGCTGCAGCTGCAGCTCGGCGCGCTGCTGCCGGCCTCCGCCTACCTCAGCGCCCAACGCTTCCGCAATCGGATGGCGGCGGAGGCGGCCGCCGCGCTCGGTCGGGTCGACGTCCTCCTCTCGCCCACGGTCGGGTTCGTGGCGCCGGCGTCCGATCCCCCCCTGGGCAGCGAGCTCGGTCAGCTGGAGGGGCTGCGCACCGGTGCCCACTGCCTCCTCGGCCTCCCGGCGGTGTCGGTCCCCTGCGGGACGGCCGAGGACGGGCTGCCGGCCGCCCTGCAGGTGGCCGGCGGATGGGGCCGCGATCACCAGGTGCTGGGGGTGGCCGCCGCCTTCCTGCGGGGGTGCGGCTGGGTGGCCCGGCTCCCCCCGGAGCTCCGGTAGGGTGGACGGGCGGCGCCCGGTCCGGGTCGGGCTCGCACCCGGCCGCGGACGGCTTGACCGCCCCGAACGCTCCCGATAGGATCGGGGTCCGCGCCTGGAGCTCCCCGGGCGACCCGACAGGGGGACACGCGATGGCCAACCCGGTGGTGCACTTCGAGGTGACCGGCGATGACGGCCCGGCCCTGCAGCGCTTCTACGGCGACGTCTTCGGCTGGGAGATCGACGCCGGCAACCCGATGGGCTACGGGATGGTCCAGCCGGGTCCGATCGGGGGCGGCATCAGCGGGGGGGCCGAGGGCGGTGGCGGCTGGGTGACCTGGTATGTGGAGGTGGCGAATCTGGAGTCGACCCTGGCCGAGGTGGAGCGCCGGGGCGGGCGCTCCGTGATGCCGCCGATGGACGTCCCCGGCGGGCCGCGGATGGCCCAGTTCACCGATCCCGAAGGGCACCGGATCGGCCTGGTCCAGGCAGGGACGATGCGGTCCGGCTCCGGCCAGTAGGCGGGCTGGCCGAGGAGGGGCGGCGGCAACCGGTCCTCTGACCGCTGCCCCTCCCCACCCCTCGGCGCTGGCCATCACCGCGATCAGGACGCACGGCCCGGGTCCCGGGTTGCGCCACCGTGCGGGTGTGGCGCTGCACCAGGCCGTCGCCGCGGTCGAGCGTCACCTCCCCGTCCTCCAGCACCAGGACGCGCCGGCCGGTCACGACCGTGACGCCGTCGACCGAGTCGGTCGCGTGGAGGCCGATCGTCCCCGCCCGCGGGGACGGTGCACGTCCGCCCCAGCACCGTCCCCCAGCCGATGGCGCCACCGGCCGCCGCCGGCACGTCCAGCTCGCCGGCCGCCGCCGCCGGCAGCTCCATCGACCACCGGTCCTCCAGCACGGACGGGGGGTCGGCGGCGGAGTTGGCGCTGACCGCGTCGCTGACGACGCAGGCGCGGCCAGCGGGGTTGGTGCCGGTGACCACCCGTCGGCTCGCGCGAAAGGACCAGAGAGCATCCACGCGCAAACTCATCCGCTCCCCGTCCGACCGACCCGGCGGCCGGCTGGCCGGCTTCACCCGACCGCCTCCCGCTCTGCGGGGAGCCATCGAGGATGGGGTCCGGCGGCAGCGCCCCCACCGCCGGGGCTGACCACCGAGGGCCGATCGTCGACGTCCGCCAGCCGGAGGCGGGGAACCGGCCGGGCGAGGTGGCTCTCGTGCCGGCCCAGGCTCAGCCCTGGGGCACCCCGATCCCGAGCAGCGGGTCGCCCGCCTTCACCGCCAACGAGGTGACCAGGAAGACGACGTCTCCCGCTGCCGGGGCCCGCAGCTCGCGCACGGTGTCGCCGAAGATGTCGCGCAGCTCGCCCACCGGCTGGCCCTCCCGGACCCGGTCACCGACCGCGACCACGGGATGGTAGGTGGCCGAGATGTCGGTGCGCATCCAATCCATCCGGTCCATGGCGACGGGGTCGGGCGGGGGCGGCCCGAGCGGGTCCACCATGCCGAGGTGCGCCATCACGTTCTGGAGCCCGCGCAGGTGGCGCGCCACCGAGGGCCCATCGCAGATCCCCTGCTGACCGACCTCGGCGATGATCGCGGGGACGCCGCGCAGCGCGGCTGACGCATAGGCGGCTCCGGGCACGGAGTCGGGGTCGACCCCGAGCGCACGCTCGAATCCGTAGGCGCGCGACATCGCCGCCGACCGCTCCGCCACCTGGGGGTCGCCCGCCCTGGTCCAGAGGGTGAAGGGCGCCAGCGCCTCGATCAGGTCGCCGCAGTGGGCGTCGACGTAGGCGTCGGCACCGTCGATGAGCTCCGCCAGCAGGAAGGCCGCCACCCGCTCTGCCGGGCTGCCCTCGGGATCGCCGGGGAATGATCGGTTGAGGTTGCGGCCATCGCGAGGGTTCACATAGATGGACCGCTCGTAGAAGCCGGGGGTGTTGACCAACAGCACGGCGAGCAGGGTGCCGCGCAGGCTGGCCGGGTCGACCCAGCGCGTCAGCTGGGTGACCGCCTCGATCGGGACGTACTCGGCCGCGTGCATCCCGCTGGTGACGGCCAGCGTCGGCCCCGGCAGCCGGCCCCGCACCGCCACCGCGGGGACGGTCCACGCCGGGTCCGTCCCGGGGACCGTCAGCCACCCGCGCCGTCGCTCCCCCGGCTCCGCCTCGAGGTCCGACACGCGCACCTTTGCCATCGCCATCCTCCTGCGCGCCAGCGCGCTCAGCCCAGCATGATGTTGCCGCCGTCGACCCCGAGGGTCTGCCCCGTCACGTAGGCGGCGTCGTCGGAGAGGAGGAACCGCACGGCGAGGGCGATCTCCTCCGCCCGCCCCAGCCGCCGCAGCGCGATCGACTCCAGCAGGCGGGCCTGGCCGGTGGCGCCCATCGCCGCCCACTGCCGCTCGGTGGTGGGGTTGGAGCGCACGAACCCGGGGGCCACGCAGTTGACGCGGATCCCGGCCGGGCCCAGCTCCTTGGCCAGCTGGCGGGTGAGCCCGATCACCCCCGCTTTGGCCGCCGCGTAGGCCTGGATTCCGGTGAGGCTGAAGGTGCGGCCGGCACCCGAGGAGATGTTGACGATCGCCCCGCTGCCGCGCCGGCGCATCTGGGGAACCACCGAGCGGACGCAGTTGAACGTGCCGTCGAGGTTGATCGCGATCAGCTGCCGCCAGGCATCCGGGTCCACCTCGTCGACCGGGCGCATGGTCTGTCCCCCGACCCCGCCGGCGTTGTTGACCAGGATCCCGATCGGGCCGGATGCGCTGGCGATGCCGGCGGCGGCGGCGGCGACGGCGGCGGGGTCGGTGACGTCGACGGCCAGGGCGGTGATCGGCCGCCCGGTGGCGCGGGCCACCGCGGCCTCGGTGTCCCCCAATCCCTCGGCCTCGATGTCGCAGGCCACCACCGCCGCTCCGGCCGCGGCCAGGGTGACGCAGATGGCACGCCCGAGGCCGTGGGCCGCGCCGGTCACCATGGCGACGGTCTCGGCGAGCCCCGACCGACCCCCGTCCGGCTCCGGCCCGGTGACGCTCCCGTTCCCGTCCATCACGCCCCCTCCCTCTCGGCCGGCTCGGTCACCCGCGTTGCGCCCATCCGGGGGGCGGACCGAGGGGACCCCCGAGGAGCGCCTCCACCGCCGCGGCCCACTCCAAGAGGCGGCGGTCCCTGCCCCAGGCGGCGGCCAGCTGGAGCCCGACCGGGAGCCCATCATCCCCCAGCCCGCACGGCAGCGTCACCGCCGGCACGCCGGTGAGGTTGTGGGGGCCGCTCCGGCGCGCCTCGGCGGCCCCCTCGGGGCCCGCCAGCGCGGGATCGCTCCGGGGAGCGACCCAGGCCACCGTCGGGGTCACGATCAGGTCGTGGTCGCCGAGCAGTCGGCGGGTCTCCTGGACCAGTCGCTCGCGCACCAGCTGGGCGGCGACGTACGCCGTGCCCGGCGCCAGGGCTCCCAGCTCGAGCTGCAGCCGGGTGTCGGGAGCGTAGTCCTGGGGCCGGCTGCGCAGCCATGAGGCGTGGATGACGGCGGCCTCCGGGAGGATGATCTGAAGGAGCGCATCGTCGGCGTAGGCGAGGCTCGGCAGCTCGACCTCATCGAGGCGGACCCCGGCCGCGGCCAGCCGCCGGAGCGCATCCTCCCAGCGCGCGGCGACGCCGGCCTGCAGGTCGCCCGCATGACGGTCCAGGGGAACGGCCGCGCGGAGCCCGGCCAGGCGGGCGGCCGGTCCGGTGCCGGCCTCGCCCAGGGCCAGCTCCGCGGAGGGGTCCGCCACCGGCCCCGCCCCGTCGAGGACCGCGAGCAGGAGCGCCACGTCGTCGACCCGGCGCCCGATGGGGCCGACGTGGTCCAGCGTCCACGAGAGGGGAAAGACCCCGTCGGTGCTGACCGCGCCGAGGGTCGGCTTGAGGCCCACCACCCCGCAGTACGCCGCGGGGATCCGGATCGAGCCGCCGGTGTCGGTCCCCAGTGCGGCGAAGGCGAGGCCGGCGCCCACCGCCGCCGCCGAGCCGCTGCTGGAGCCGCCGGCGGTGCGGGCGGGATCCCAGGGGTTGTTGCCCTGCCCGAAGTCCGGGTGGACGGCGCCGTACGCGAACTCGAGGAGATTGGTCTTGCCGATCAGGACCGCTCCGGAAGCCCGCAGCCGGTGGACCACCTCGGCGTCCGCCTCGGGCACCTCGTCTCGCCGGATCCGGGCCGCGCAGGTGGTGGGGATCCCGGCGGTGTCGATGTTGTCCTTGCAGGCGACCGCCACCCCGTCGAGGGGGCCGCGGCCCAGGCCGGCACGGATCCGCGCCTCCGAGGCGCGGGCCCCCGCCATCGCGCTGTCGGCCAGGACGGTGACGAAGGCGTTGAGCCGCGGTTGCGCAGCCGAGATGCGGCGGAGCAAGGCGCCGGTCACCGCCACCGGTGACCGCTCGCCGGTGCGGTAGAGCCGGGCCAGCTCCCGGATGGAGAGGAACGCGTCGCCACCGTCGGTTCCACCCGGAGCGAGCCCGCCGGCGGCCGGGGTCGCGGTCGCCGGCGGCGCGGAAGGCACCTGGAGCGAACGGGCCGCGAGGGCGTCGTCCGCCGGCGGCGGCGCGGTCGCCGCGGCCGCGAGCGCGTCGGCGCCGTCCAGCAGGGCGGTGAGGTGGGGGGCCAGCACGGCGGCCCGAGCGGGGGTGCACCGGAGTTCGGCGCTGCGGGCGAGGCGCATGACGTCGTCGGCCCCGACCCGGGGGACGGTCCCGGGCCCCGCGTCCCCCCCGTCCACGACGGTCAGCCCCGGCTCCCAGGCTCCCAGGCGGCCTCCAGCAACCGCACCACGTTGGCGCCGATCACCTGCGTGATGTCGTCGTCGCGGTACCCGTGGACGACCAGCCAGCGGACGATGTTGGGGAAGCTCTCGGCAGGGCTCTCCAGGCCGTCCACCCACTCCACCCGCTCGAACGGCTCCGCCGGCTCCGGGCCCAGGGCGCCGAACCGCTCCGTCATGACCCGGTGCAGCCCGACGTGGTCCCCGAACAGCGTATCGGGACCGAAGGTGACGTGCTCCAGGCCGACCAGTTCGCAGCAGTACTCGAAATGGGCCATGTAGCTGTCGATGGTGTGGCGGCGATGGTCGCGGGAGCAGGTGGTGTGGGGCGCCGCCTCGATGCCGATCACCCCGCCGCGCTCGGCCATGGCGCGGAGGACGTCGTCGGGCTTCATCCGGGCAGTTGGCCAGACGGTCCGGGCCCCGGCATGGGAGATCGAAACCGGCGCCGTGCTGGCCTCGATGGTGTCCAAGGTGGTGCGGTCGCCGGCGTGGGAGCAGTCGACCAGGATGCCGAGCTGGTTCATCCGGCGCACCGCCTGGCGCCCGAAGCGGGTGAGGCCGGCGTCGCTGGCCTCCGCCAGGCCGCTGCCGAGCAGGTTGGCCTCGCTGTAGGTGACTCCGACGGCACGCACCCCGAACCCGTAGAGGATGTCGAGGCGATCGAGCTCGTTCTCGATCGGCGCCGCGGACTCGACCGCGAGGATGACGCCCAGCTGACCCGCCGCGCGGGCGGCCTCCAGGTCCCGCAGCCGGTGGACGACGCGAAGGTAGTCCTGGTGGGCGATGTCGCAGAGGCGCATGCCGAGGTCGTAGAGGGTGTCGTCCCACTTCCAGCCCGCCAGCGAGGTGATCTGGCCCTCGCCGTCGGCGAGGTTGTCGAAGACGGCGTCGAGACCGGAGTGGCTGAGTCCCAGGAAGCCGGTGACGTCGCGTCCGTGGCGGCGGTACTCGAAGAGCTGGTCGGCGTCGGCTGGGATCACGGTGGGATGGTCGTGGAAGGAGATCACCGGTCCCCGCTCCAGCAGGGCCTGCACCCGCGCTTCCTGCTCGGGGGTGGTCGGCACCCGCTGCGAGGGCACCCGGTCCAGCTCGGCCGCCAGCTCGAAGACGCGAAAGTCCCGTCCCGGATCCAGGTACTGGTAGGAGCGGTAGCCGCGGTAGGCGGTGGCCTTCACCGCCCGTCCTCCGACTCCGCGGCCACGTCGACCACCAGCCGGGGCGCGGTGACGGGCGCGTCCATCGCCGCGGTCTGGTGGGCGTACGACCAGCCGGGGCGGGTGGTGGCGGCGCAGTGGCGGCCGGCCCGGTCCACTGCGACCACGTGCATGAGGATCCCGCCGGGGCTGACCCCTCCGAGCAGGCGCAGCTCCCGGAGCGCCTCCCGGCAGGCCGCCTCCACGGCGAGGCCGCGGCGCAGACCCTCCACCACCTGGCGCGCCGTCCCGGCCCGGATGGAGAGCTCTCCCCACCCCGTGCATGCCGCCGCGCCGTAGCGGTCGTCGGCGTAGTTGCCGGCACCGATGACCGGTGAGTCGCCGAGACGGCCCGGATACTTCCAGGCGGCCCCGCTGGTGCTGACCGCGACGGCCAGACGACCGTCCCGGTCCTGGGCGATCACATTGACGGTGCCGGCGACGTGCTCGGGGTCTTTGGCCAGCCGCCCCACCCGGGTGAGCCACTCGGCTATCGGCGCACCGGGGTCGAGCGTTCCCTCCAGGCCCTGCCGCCAGGTGCGGCGCGCGTCCTCGGTGAGGAGGTCCTCCTTGGGCATGCCCATGCCCTCGGCCACCCGGGCGGCGCCGTCGCCGACCACCAGCACGTGGGGGAGCGTCTCCATCACCCGGCGGGCGACGGTGATCGCGTGGCGGTAGCCGTGCAGCGCCCCGACCGCGCCTGCCCGGCGGGTGGACCCCTCCATGATCGAGGCGTCCAGCTCGACCTCGCCGAGTACGTTGGGGTAGCCGCCGTAGCCGACGGTGTGGTCGTCGGGGTTGTCCTCGACGACCACAACGCCCGCCTCGACCGCGTCCAGGGCGCTGCCACCGTCGCGCAGGATCGCCATCGCGGCCGGGATCCCGACCGCGCCGTTGGCACTGGCGACGACGATCATCGCCGCTTCCGAATCCACCCGCCGGGCCGCCCCGCCTCCCCCTGCACGGCGCTTCAGTATAGGTGGAACGGTGGCGGCGCCGCCGGCCGGCTGCGCCCCTCCGGGGGGCGGACCGCGGTCAGTCGGCGGCCAGCGTCGACGGCACCGCGGCCACGAAGCGCCGACGTTCGTCGAGGTGGTCCAGCTACCGGAGGACGATGGCCTCGTCGACGTCGACGTAGCCGTGCACCAGCACGTTGCCGAACCCGACCGCCCGCACCAGGCTCTGGGCCGGGAGCGGCTCCAGCACCCCGTGCCGGCCCAGCAGCCGCATGGCGTCGGCGTTGCTGGCGGGTGGTCCCCATCCCTCGGCGGCGCAGCAGTGCTGGGCCACGTCGAGACAGCCCTCGATGGCGGTGATGCACGCGTACGTCACCGCCCCCAGCCGGTCGGGGTCGGCCCCCAGCTCGGCGCGGTCCAGCTGCGCCCGCTGGTGCCGGAAGCCGATCTCCTCGCTCACGCGTTGGAGGAGGCGGCGGACGCGGCGCGCGTCAACCACCGCGCCGAGCCGTCAGGAAGACGCGGTCCAGGGCCGACTGGCGATCCTGCTCGTCGAGGAACACGAGCCGGGTGCGGGCCTGCCAGGCCACCCGCGCCGGGGGGCCGTCGTCGAAGAGGAGCCGCCCGTGGAGGGCGATCCGGCCGGCCAGCTCCAGCGGGGCGGCATCGAGCACCAGGAGGTCGACCCCGTCGGGAAGGTGGACCTCGAAGGCGGCCGGCGGACCCCCACCCCACCAGCCGGCGACGTCGATGTCCCGGGGCGGACGAGCGGGGGCAGCGGGGCCGGCAGCGCTGCCGTGGACGAAGGCGAAGCGCGCGCCGGAGCGGCGCAGGCACGCCACCACCTGGGCCAGCTGGTCGGGCGAGGGAACCGGCACGGCGCCAGTCTGACCGCCGGCGCGAAAGCCGCGCGGCCGGCCTGGCGGCTCTCGTACACTCCGGCCGAGCGAGGCCGGCCAGCGGGTGGCGCAGGGGAGACCGAGCGATGCGGTTCACGGTGGTCGGGGCCGGAGCCATCGGCGGGACGGTGGGATCCCACCTGGTGCGCGCCGGCGACGCGGTGCGGTTGGTGGACGGGGACCGGGGCCACGTCGACGCCATGCGCGCGCGCGGGCTGACGCTGCGGGCCGCGGGTGGTGAGGTCACGGTGGCGGTGGACGCCGCCAGCCCGGATGAGGTGGCCGGGCGGCTCGGCACCGTCCTGCTCTGTGTCAAGGCGCAGGACACTCGGTCGGCGGCCGAATGGTGCGCCCCGCGAATGGGGCGGGGAGACTGCGTCGTCTCGCTGCAGAACGGGCTCTGCGAGCGGACCATCGCCGCCGTGGTCGGCGACGATCGCACGGTGGGCGCCTTCGTCAACTTCTCCGCCGACCTGGTGGAGCCCGGGGTGATCCAGTTCGGAGGGCCGGGCACCTTCGTGGTCGGCGAGCTGGACGGCCGCCGGTCACCTCGGGTGGAGGCGATCGCGGAGCGCCTCCGCGCATTCCTGCCGGTCACGGTCACCGACAACGTCTTCGGCTACCTGTGGGCCAAGCTCGGGTACGCCAACATGCTCTTCGCGACCGCGCTGGTCGACGCCACCATGGCCGATGTCATCGAGCGCCATCCCGACCTGATGGTGGAGCTGGCCTGCGAGGTGTACGACGTGGCGGCGGACCTCGGGGTGAGCCTCCAGCCCTTCGACGATGTCGAGCCGCAGCTCTACCATCCACGCCAGGGCCGCGACCCAGCGCGGCTGGAGGCGGCGATGGCGAGCCTGGTGGCCCGTCGCCGGCGGGACGGGAAGGCCAAGAGCGGGATCTGGCGGGACCTCGCTGTCCGCCACCGCCGCACCGAGGTCGACGACCAGCTCGGCGCGGTGATCGAGATCGGCGCGGCGCGCGGGCTCCCCTGCTCGCTGACGCGCGCGCTGGTCGCCCGCATCCACGAGCTGGAGAGCGGCCGGCGGCCGATGGGCTGGGCCAACGTCCAGGAACTGGAGCGGCTGCGGGTCGCCGGCTCCGGCTGAGGCGGGCGCGGAGCCGCCACGGTCGGAGCCTGCCGCCGGCGCCCCACCGACTCAGTCGCCCTCGTCGCCGTCCATCGATCCGTCCTCCTCCAGCTCGGCGATGATCGCGAGCAGGTCGACGTCGTGGGAGGACTGGGCCCGGGACGCCATCTCGCGGACGCGGTCGACGCGCTCCTCCTCCCAATGCAACAGGACGGCGATCTCCCCGGTGGTGGGGTCGCGCCCCTTCTCGCGCCGGAGGCGGAGCTGGGCGCCCACCAGCACCTCGCTGTCGGCCACCCACCGCGCCTCCTCCTGGCGCGCGTCGCGCTCATGCGCCTCGGCGTCGGCGAGCTCGCGGTCGACCGCGTCACGGAGCGCGCCGGCGAGTCCCGCCGCCGTGCCGCCGGCGGCGAGGTGGCGCTGGAGCCCCAGCACCAGGCCGGCACTGCCCTCCTGGAACAGGTCGGCGACCGGAACGTTCGAGGGGGCCAGGGCCAGGACCGCGTCGCGCACCAGCCAGAGGTGGTGCGCGACGAGCAGCTCGGTCGCCGCGGCGGCGCCGCCGACCGCATCCCGCAGCAGGGCCGCGGTCGCCGCGTCATCGAGCGGGGGATGGCTCGACGCGAGCCGGCGCAGGTCGTCCAGCGCGGCCCTCCGGCCGCCGCGATCCTGTGCGCCGTCCGTCACCACCGGAGTATAGGCGCGGCGGCAGCGGGCCAAGCGTGGCGTGGCGGCCGCGGTCGTGCGACACTCGCCGGGCCGTGTCGCGCCCCCTCCCCACCCCGCCCGATCAGGATCTCGTCGTCTTCGGCGCCTCCGGCGACCTCGCCCGCCGCAAGCTGCTGCCGGCCCTCTACAACCTGGAGGCGTCCGGGCTCCTGCCGGTCCACTGCACCATCCTGGGCCTCTCCCTCGACGGTCTGGACGACGCCGGCTTCCGCGCCCTCGCCAAGGCAGCCGTCCTTGCCTTCTCCCGCACCGGCCTCGACCCCGGCGTCTGGGACCGCTTCGCCAGGCGGCTGCGGTTTCGCCCGTCGACCGGCGACGCGCTGCACCAGCTCGGCGACGTCCTCACCGCCCCCCGCCGGGTCTTCTACCTCGCTGTCCCACCCTCCGCCTTCGATGCCATCCTGGAGCAGATTCGCCAAGCCGGCCTGCAGCGCGGCGGGTCGGTCATCATCGAGAAGCCGTTCGGGCACGACCTCGTCTCCGCCCGGGCCCTCAACCGCGCCCTCCACCAGGCGGTGCCGGAGGAGCGGGTGTTCCGGATCGACCACTACCTCGGCAAGGAGACGGTCCAGAACCTGCTCGTCTTCCGCTTCGGCAACACCCTGTTCCAGAGGATCTGGAACCGCGACGTCATCGACCACGTCCAGCTCACCGTGGCCGAGGACATCGGGGTGGAGGACCGGGGCCCGCTCTACGAGGAGACCGGGGCGATCCGCGACGTGGTCCAGAACCACCTCTTCCAGCTCCTCGCCCTCACCTGCATGGGCGCGCCCACGTCCTTCGCGGCCGACGCCCTGCGCGACGAGAAGGTGAAGGTGCTGCGCGCGATCCGTCCGATCGGGGCCGCCGAGGTGGTGCGCGGCCAGTACACGGCGGGCCTCGCCGGCGGCGAGCGTCTGGTCGGCTACCGCGAGGTCCCGGGCGTCGCCGGGGACTCCACCACCGAGACCTACGCCGCCCTTCTTGTGCACGTGGACACCTGGGAGTGGGCCGGCATCCCCTTCTACCTGCGCACCGGCAAGGCCCTGCTCACCCGCCGGACCGAGATCGTGCTCCGCTTCCGTGACGTGCCCCTGCACTTCTTCCAGGGCACCGAGATCGCCGACCTGGAGTCCAACCGCCTCACCGTCCGGATCCAACCGGAGGAGGGCATCTCGCTGTCCTTCAACGCCAAGCAGCCCGGCCCGCAGGTGGTCGAGCAGCCGGTGCGGATGAACTTCACCTACGGCAGCTCCTTCAAGACCCAGCCGGCGGAGGCGTACGAACGACTCCTCCACGACGTCTTCCTCGGCGATCACACCCTGTTCATCCGGGAGGACGAGACCGAGGCCGCCTGGGCCGCCCTCCAGCCGGTGCTGGAGCAGATGCCGGCGGTCCAGCCCTATCCGGCCGGGAGCCAGGGTCCGGCCGGGGCCGCCGCGCTGGTGCCGCCGCCCGGCTGGCACGACCTCCGCCACCACGCGGCCGACCGGGCGGCCACCCCAGCCTGACGGGGGCGGGCCTGGCTCGCCGCGGCCCGGCTCAGCCCGCCGCGAGCCAGGCCCGGCGGAGGCTGCGCCACGCCGCCGGGAGCGTCGTCAGATGGAAGCGGACGACCGTGCCCGGGCGGGCCTGGGCGAGCCGCCAGGTGTCCGCGGTCGTGAGCTGGAGGGGCTTGGCATAGCCGCCGAGCGAGCCCCGGTCTGCCAGCAGCACGATCGGCAGGCCCTCCGGGGTGAGCTGGACCGCCCCGCAGGCGGTCCCCTCCGAGAGCATCCTGCCGGCCTGCGGCCCCGCTGGCGCCGGCGGGACCGGCGGGCCGAGCAGGCGGAGCCCGGCCCGGTCGGCGTCCGGCGAGACGGTGTAGGGGTGGGCGAGGAGGTGCCGGCGCACCGCCGGGCCCACCTGCGCCCACTGCGGTCCGCGCAGGACCGCGAGGCGCCAGGGACCTGGGTCCGGGGGGGGACGGGGCAGGGACGGCCCGGGTCCGGCCGCGTCACGGCCCGCGAGCTCTCGGCCCACCTCCAGCACATCGCCGGCCGCGAGCGCCCGCCCCGCGAGGCCGGGCAGACGTCCCGGCCGATCGACCCCCCGGCTGCCGAGGACCGTCGGCACCGCCAGGCCGCCCGCGACCGCCAGCCAGGCGCGCAGCCCCGGCGGGGCTGCGGCGACGCTGCAGGTGGCGGCCTCGGGCACGACGATGGACCGGCGATCGAGCTGGTCGCGGCCGTCGACCGCGAGCCGGAGGGGTCCGGCGAGCGCCACCCGGACCGGTCCGCCGACCGCGCGAAGCACCGGCCCCCGGCCGACGCACTCCACCCCGCAGGCCGCCTGCGGGTTGCCGACCAGTCGATTGGCGAGCCCGAGCGCGGGTGGGTCGAGCGGGCCGCCCTCGACCAGGCCGAACCGAAGCGCGCGCCGCGGGCTGCCATCGACGAGCAGGTCCTGGAACCCCGGGCGCACCACCACCAGGGCGGTCAACGGCCGGTCCGGTCCGGGGGCACGACCTGGCCCAGGCGGTCGGCGACGAAGAGGACCCGGTCCCCCGGGCGCAGGAGGCACGCCGTCTCGGCGGAGGCGGCGGCCGGGTCGAAGAGTCGGATCGCGGTGCGCCCGATGAGCCGCCAGCCCCCGGGAGCCTCGCCGGGGTAGATGCCGGTCTGGCGGCCGGCGAGCCCCACCGAGCCGGCCGGCACGGCCAGCCGGGGCGCCGACCGGCGGGCGACCGTGAGCCGGGGGTCGACGAAGCCGAGGAACGCGAACCCCGGGCGGAAGCCGAGGGCGAGCACGGTGTAGGGACGCCCCGCGTGCGATGCCACGACCGCAGCGGCGGGAAGGCCCGTCTCCTCCGCGACGGCGGCGAGGTCGGGGCCGTCGTCGCCCCCGTAGCGCACCGGCACCGTGACCAGGCGCTCCGGCCCGGCCCGGCCCGGCCGGGGCCGCACCGCCAGCGCCCGGACGGCCTCCAGCCGGACCCGCTCCCGCAGCCGCCCAGGGTGCTGGGGGGGGCGCGACCGGTCGAGCGTGACCAGGACGGTGCGGAGGCCGGGGACCACGTCCACCACCTCCGGGATGGCGGCGGCGAGGAGCGCGCCGCCCACCAGCTGGGCCCGGGCAACCGCCGCCAGGTCGGGTCGGCCCGGGCCGACCGCGACCTCGATGGCGCTGTCCCCGACCCAGGTGACCCGGGGCAAACGGGTCCGTCCCCCCACCCTGCCCGCAGCTCCGGTCAGCCGCCCGGCGGCGGGGCCGGCGATGCCATCGGGCGCAGCGCGATTCCGGCCGCCTCCAGCTCGGCCCGCACCCGCGCCGCCACCTTGGTCGCCCCCGCGGTGTCCCCGTGGATGCAGAGCGTGGCGCAGGGGACGGTGATCACCGTGCCATCGGCGGCCACCACCTCCTGGGACCGGGCCAGCCGCACCGCTCGCGCCGCCACCAGCCCCGGATCCGTCAGGACGCTGTCCGGCTCGGTCCGCGGGACCAGGGTGCCGTCGGGGCGGTAGGCGCGGTCGCAGAAGGCCTCCCACACCAGGGGGAGGCCGTGCGCCTCCGCGGCGGCGGCCATCGCGCTCCCCGCCGGTGCCACCAGCGCCAGCGGCTGCCGGAATCGCGCCACCCCGAGCACCAGGGCGGCCGCCACCCGCTCGTCCCGGACGGCCTGGTTGTAGAGGGCGCCATGCCCCTTGACGTGGCGGAGCGGCACCCCCTCCGCCTGGGTGAAGGCGAAGAGCGCCCCGATCTGGTACAGCACGTCGGTGGCGATCTCCTCGGAGCTGGCGGCGATCGCCCGCCGCCCGAACCCGACCAGGTCGGGATAGCCGACGTGGGCGCCCACGCCGACGCGGTGGCGCCGGGCGAGGGCGACCGTCGCGGCCATCGTGCGGGGGTCGCCGGCATGGAAGCCGCAGGCGACGTTGGCGGAGGTGACCACCGGCAGCAGGGTCGCGGTCTCCCCGAGCTGGTAGGGTCCGAAGGACTCCCCGGTGTCGCTGTTGAGGTCCATGCTGCGCGCACCGAGCACCGGACGCGACCTCCCTCGGCAGACTGACTGCATGATCAGTATACGGGGCGGCCCCTGACGGAAGCCCCATGCCGGGCCTTCCCGCCGGGCACTCCGGTGCTAGCATTGGGCGGCCTTCAGTCGAGGGTGAGAGCGGGAGGGATCCGGACATGAACCGCACGGTCGGGACTTTCGGGCCGTGGAAGGCCGCGGTCGTCGGGCTGGCCCTGGTGGGGACGGCGCTGGCCAGCCCCGCGGCCGCACAGCAGTGGCGCGCCAGCGCGGCCGGGGGGCACACCGTGACCCTCGCGCTGGCGCCCGGGGTGACCCCCAACTACATCTTCCCGCTGGTCCCGGGAAGCAACTTCTCCACCGCCAACGTGGAGCAGTTCGAGTACCTCAGCTACCGACCGCTGTTCTGGTTCGGCAAGAGCGGCGTCCTCACCTACAACCCCACCCTCAGCCTCGGCAGCCGGCCGCGCTTCAGCACCAACGGAGCCGGCGACACCGTCGCCGCGGTCACCCTCGGCCACTGGCGCTGGTCGGACGGCAGGCCGGTCACCACCCGCGACGTCGAGTTCTGGATCAACCTGCTCCGCGCCGAGAAGACCAACTACGGGTCCTACGTGCCCGGCGCCTGGCCCGACATCATCAAGTCGGTGCGCTACAACAGCGCCAGCACCTTCACCGTCACCTTCAACCGCGCCTACAACACCGACTGGCTCTTCTACGACGAGCTCAGCCAGATCATCCCCATCCCCCAGCACGCCTGGGACAAGACCTGCGCCAGCTGCTCGGTCGGCAGCCACGACCTCACCAGCAAGGGGGCGGAGGCGGTCTACACCTACCTCAACAGCCAGGCCAAGACCCTCGCCACCTACGGCACCAACGCACTCTGGAAGACGGTGGACGGGGCGTGGGCGCTGTCTGGCTACACCCCCTCCACCGGATACGCGGCGTTCTCGCTCAACCGCACCTACTCGGGCCCGATGAGCGGGGCGGTGACCAAGTTCGTGGAGGTGCCGTTCACCAGCAACACGGCGGAGTTCGACTCGCTGCGGGCCGGCAGCGTCGACGTCGGCTACCTCCCCTTCGAGGACCTCAACCAGCGCGGCTACCTCACCGGTCACGGGTACGGGCTGGCCGACTGGCAGACCTTCGGGATCAACTACATCCCCCTCAACTACAACAACCCCACCGATGGGCCGATCGTGCAGCAGCTCTACGTCCGGCAGGCGCTGCAGAGCCTCATCGACCAGCCCGCCTACATCAAGGACATCTTCCGCGGCCACGCGGTCGCGACCTACGGGCCGGTTCCGATCAAGCCGGCCAACGCCTTCGCCTCGCCCCAGGAGCAGGACAATCCCTACCCGTTCAGCGTCAGCCGGGCCAAGAGCCTGCTGCGCGACAACGGCTGGACGGTCAGGCCGGGGGGCACCAGCACCTGCGCCAGCCCGGGCGGCGGCCGCGGCCACTGCGGGGCGGGGATCACCCACGGCCAGGGGCTCACCTTCACCCTCCAGTACGCCAGCGGCAGCCTCCAGCTGAGCCAGGAGATGGCGGCGCTGCGGTCCGCGGCCTCGGAGGCGGGCATCCAGCTGACCCTCTCCTCGGCCCCCTTCGACACCATCATCGCCACCGCCTTCGGCTGCAACACCGCCAAGCACACCGGCTGCCAGTGGCAGATCGCGATGTGGGGCGGCGGCTGGCTGTTCGGGGTCGACCCCTACCCCTCCGGCGAGCAGCTCTTCAAGAGCGGCGCCGTCTCCAACAACGGGGGGTACCGCAGCCGCGTCAACGACGCCAACATCGTCGCCTCGCAGACCAGGCCCGGGCTGGTGCGCCTCTGGACCTACGAGAACTACCTCGCCAAGCAGCTGCCGGTGATCTTCACCGCCAACCAGGTCTACCAGATCACCATGTACCGCAGGTCCGTGGGCGGCGTCGTGCCCCAGGACCCGATCCTCAAGCTCACCCCGGAGAGCTGGACCGTCTCCGGCTGAGCTGGGCCCGGCCGCCCGCTCCGGACTCGGCCGGAGCGGGCGGGGCGGCGGGGACGCAGGCCGCGTCCCGGCGGAGTCGCCAGCCGGCGGGGGCGCCCACCCAGGCCGCCGGGGCGGCGGCGCGGGCGACCTCGGCGAGGATGGCGCGGTCGGCCCGGAGGTGGGCTCGGACCGCCAGGGCGAGGTCCTCGCCCCGACTGGTCTCGTCGGCGACCTCGGTGACCAGGTCCAGGGCGATCGGGAAGCGATCGGCGACCCGGCGGCGGTCGCCGGTGGCGACCCGGCGCGCCTGCAGGGGGAGGCCGTCCACCTCGCGGGAGGGGAAGGCCCTGGGGTCCAGGTCGGAGCCGTAGCGCCGGTACGCCTGCCAGAGCGCACGGTGGCGCCGCACCAGCTCCGGATCGGCGAGGAAGCTGGCGGCGATGGCGGCGTGGACGGCGGCGGTCCACCCGGTCGGCGCGGAGCCGTCGGCCCCCGTCTCTCCGATCACGTAGAGGAGCCCGGGGGGCAGGGTGTAGGCGATCGGGAAATAGGGCGGAGAGCTCCGTCCGCACAGGGGCTGGGCCCAGACGTGGTCGGGGACCCCGTGGTCGTCGACGAGACAGTCGGCGCCGATCGCGGCCAGCAGTCGAGCCCGCGGCCGAGCCTCCCCGAACGGGCTCCGCAGGGGGCGGGGCTGGCCGCCGAACTCCTCGCCCACCCCGTTGAAGCGGGCGGCGTGAAGCTTCCAGGTCGGGTGAGCGAGGGCGAGCTGACGGTGGACGACGGCGCCGTCGGGGTTCTCCAGGGGTACACAGACGAGGACCGCGTCCGGCCGCCACCCCGCGTGGAGGGCCTCGATCAGGGCGAGGTGCGCGCCGGTCGAGCTCACCTCGTTGGCATGATGGCCGCCGACGAGGAGGACGGTGGGGCAGAGGAGTGCCGCCTTGGCGACCGACCCCACCCTCCCGGGCCACGGCAGGGCCGCCACCGCCGCGATCGGGCGGCCGAGCGTCGAGCGGCCGGCGATCCAGCCGGTGCAGCCCTCTTGCCCCCGCAGCCGCAGCGCGGCAGCGGGGACGAGCTCCGGGACCGGCAGGCGGGCAGGGTCGCCCCGCCCCGCCCCCGGGCCGGGGGCCCGCCCGCCCGCCCGGGCGCTCCACCACCACCACCACCGTCCGCTCCGGCCCGTCGGCCGCACGGCATCGCCGGGCCGGGGCCGCCTGTCGGGACGGCCGCCCCGCCCCCAGCCGACCTCGAGCTCGAGGCCGCTCCGTCCAGCCGCCGGGCAGCGCAGCCCGAGGAGCGTCGGCTCCGGCTCCAGGACCGCCTGACCGGCGCCGCCGAGGTCCACCATCCGCGCCGTGATGGCGACCCCGTCCCCCGGGGCGGCCAGGACCTCCGGCACCAGGACCAGGCGGGCCCGCACCGCCCGCGCCGCGGCGTGGGTCCGGAAGTACAGCTCCTCGTGGAGCTCCTCCAGGGGAGAGAACTGGCCCAGGCCGTCCTCGCCGTCGGGCTCGCTGGTGGTGACCGTCAGCTCCACCCGCACCGTCCGGCCGCCGCGGGCGCGCTCCAGCGCGAGGGGCAGGACCTCCGCCTCGTAGAGCCGCACGCAGGCGGCGTGGTCGGACTCCACCGGCACCTCGCGGACACCGCCGCCGGGGAGGTGGAGGCGAAGCCCGCTGGTCTCGGAGCGGTCGCCCGGCCACGCGCCGCCGGGGACGGTGAGCGGCCGGAACGTCAGGCGTCGCGGGCCGGCCGGGGTCGCCGCGGTGAGGCGGAAGGTCGGCGCCGACGCGGTGGCGGCGCGGGCCACCGCCACCGTCACCGACTCCTCCGCCAGCCCGAGCGTGGCGGCGAGCCGCTCCAGGCCGCCCAGCGCGGTGATGGCCCAGGAGGCCGGGCGCTCGGGGGCGCCGCGCGGCACCCCGAGGTGGAGCGTCGTGGCTCCGCTCCCGACCAGCGCGGTGGCGGCCTCGCCCTGGAGCCAGACCGCGGCCTGGTGGTAGGCGGGAAGGGGGCGGACCCGGTGAGAGGGGATGGCGAGCGCGCCGGCCACGGCGGCGGCGAGCCGCCCGCGCCCGCCTGGGTCCTCCGAGGCACAGCAGTCGACCGCGAGCGGCCGGACGGAGCCGGGACGACCGCGCAGGGCCGCGGCGGCGCGGAGGATCACATCCCCCTCCCAGGGCCCGCTCACCCTGACGCGCTCGGCTGTCGGCGGGCGGCGCGGCCGCTGCGGCCGGGTCGCGGCCCCTGGCCAGCGGACCCGGTCGCCGAGCCACTCCAGGGGGTCCTCGACCGCGAACGGGTCGACGCGCGCCAGCCGCTGGAGGAGCTGCGCCGGATCGCGGCCACCGCTCAGGACCGCCTCGCCGCGGCTTCCCAGCCGCAGCCGGGCCGGCCCGGAGCCGCCCGCCACGAGGACCAGCTCCGCCGCCCGCGCGGCGGGCTCGCGCGGGCTGAGCCCGATCGGGCCGGAGCGGAAGCGGTCGCTGGCCAGCGCCAGCCGGGCGACCAGGTTGGTCGCGGCGGCCACCACGGTCGCCGGCAGCCCGTCGGGCAGGACCACCCGGGGGGGGGGCGCCCCGCGGCTGGCCAGCAGGCGGTGCAGGCCGCGGACCGCGTCGCGGGCGCGGGGCGGCGGCGCCGCGGCGGCGGGGGCGACCCGCCAGCCCGTGGTCCCCTGGTCGTCGGGCGTCCACGTCCACACCCGTCCGCCCGCCACGGCGACCGCGGTCACCCGGCGGTGCCGCCCGAGCGGGTCGGCAGCCAGCCATCGGAGGAGCCGGGTGAGGGCGGGGGCCTCGCCGACCACTCGCCACAGGGGCGCCGCGCCGATGGTTCCGATCGCCCACGCCCGGGTGCCCCGGGGCCAGGGTGCGCCCCCGTCTCGGCCCACCCGCGGCCGGGCGTGGTCGGCCGCGCCGATCCAGATCGTCGGCTGGCGGAGATCCCGGGGGAGCGCCCTCGCGACGCGGGCCGGGAGCCGATCGGCGACCGCAGCGGGAGTGGCGATCCGCACCGCCAGGTCGAGGACTCCGCGCAGCTGGCGGGCCGAGCCGGCCCGATCGAGGATGAGCCGGGTCCGGAGCACGGGCGCCTCCGGGCCGCCCGCCAGAAGGGGGGGGCAGACCGTCCCCCACTCCGCCGGTTCCGGCACCGTCAGCCCGTCGGCGCGCCAGCGGCCGGCACCGGGGGCGCGGCCGCGCCGACGCCGTCGGCACCCATCGGCGACACCGAGACGCCGTCCGAGCCGGTGAGGTCGGTCGCCGGGACCAGCTGGTCGGCCTCGACCCAGCCGACGGTCGCGAGACCATCCCCGGGCGTCTCGGCTGCCACGGCCGGATCCACTCCCGATGGGCCGGCATCGGCTGCGGGCGCGGGGCCGCCCACCCGCACGCGGACCCAGTGGCCGCGCTGCTCGAGCGCCCAGAGCGGGCGGGCCGGGCGCACCGCGGCGCCGCGCGCGGCGGCGAGGTCCGGGGCGACGAAGATCGGATAGCCGGTGCCGGCCCAGCTCTGCACCAGGGTGCAGGGGCCGACCGGTATCGCCCGGAACCGGTAGATGGTGCGGGGATCGCGCTCGCCGGCCGCGACGATGCGGACCAGGTTGGTCGCCCGCCGGCTGGCGGCGCGGTCGCCGACGGCGGTCACCGTCAGCCGGGTGCCGACCGGGCCGGCCTCGCAGTGGATGCCGATCCGGTTCCGGGGCGCCGCCACCCGGCGCCAGCCGCCGAAGAACCCGTTGGCGAGGGTCTGGGTCACCTCGGCGGTCCGGTCGTCGACCTGGCGGAAGCTGAACGGCGGCAGGGCCGTCACCTGCTCGGCGACGACGAAGATCTCCCGGGCCGGGGTGAACACGGTCGTGTCCCACGTCCGGCGTCGGCGCCGCCCGAGGTAGAGCACGCTGGGGATTCTAGCGCCGCCCCGAACGCCCTCCGGCGGCCCCGTCTCCCCACCGAACGCGGCGCTCCGCCGTCGTCGCCGAGCTCGAGCCGCATCGCCCGCCGCCGTCACAGCGCGGCCGGCTCGCGGGAGCCAACTGAAGGGCGGCGGTGGGAGTGCCCGCGGTGACCGGCCGCAGGGGACCGGCCAGGGCCGAGCGGCTCCTTTCCAGGGTTCCCCGCTGCGGTGGAACCCGATGCCCTGCCGCGTCACGGTCACGGCCGTTCCTTCTCACTGCGGGCGCTCACGAGCATCGCGTCGACGTCCAGTGTCACCCGCGCCACGGCGGCCGCGACACCGGGGGCCGGCGCCGCCCGGAGCCGACGTTGCCTTCGACGCGTCCCTGGCAGCGCCTCGTACCGGGGCGGGGCGGCCGTCGCGCTGCCTCGGTGGGCTCGGGGCCGGGCGACTCAGGTCAAAAGGGGCCGCCGGCGCAGCGCCAGCCGCTCCAAGCGGCGGAGGAGGGGGTCGAGGGGACCCCGCAGCGGCACCTCCTGGAGGCCCGTGTGACGGACGAGCCGGCCCCCCCAGCGGGTCTTGAACACCGCATAGCCGTGGGCGGGGTCGGCGGGGTCGAAGCGCCGCGGCACCCCCCACATGTCATACATCGTGCAGCCGCGGGCCATCCCCCACCGCATGATCGCGAAGTGGAGGCCGTAGCTGGGGCGGGCGGCAGCGGCCGCCGGGCGGGTGCCGCCGAACAGGTAGCACACGCGGGGCCCGCAGGTGACGGCGATCGCGCCGGCGACGGGCTCGCCTCGGAGGCGGGCGATGAAGACGGTCGCACCCAGGGCGGCGACCAGGGCGTGCAGGTACGCCTCGGGGCGGCCCAGGTAGCCCTGCCGCGCGACCGTCTCGGCGTAGAGCGGGAAGAAGTCGGCGACGCCGTCGGCCCGCTCCGCGGGTGCGACCGCCACCTGTGCCCGGGCCGCCAGGCGCAGATTCCGGCGGGCCGCGGCGGGCAGCCCGGCCAGCAGCGTCGCCTCGTCACCGCCGAGGTCGACCACCCAGGTCTGGCGGTGCTGGACGTCGAAGGCGAGCTCCCGCAGGCCGCAGCGAGCCCGGACGGCTTCGGTCGCGGCCGTCCCGACCGGCCACTCCGGATCGCAGGTCAGCCGCACCAGGCGCTGCCGGCGGAGCGCGCGGGCGGCGGCGGCGAGCACCGCTGACGCGGCCGCGGCGTCGCCCGGACGAGCCAGCGCCGGGCCCCGCGGAGCGTAGCCGTAGCGCCACCCGCCGGGGAGCCGCCGGGTCAGCACCTGGCACACGGCGCGCCACTCGGCGGAGGCAGGACCGCCCGCGACCCAGCGGTGGACGCGCCAGCCCTGGCCCTCCTTGAGCGCGCCCCACCCCCAGGTCTGCAGGAGGTTGCCGTCCGCGCGATCGCGGGCGAACGCGTCCCAGGCGAGCCGATCGGCCGCGGTCGCGCGCCGCACCGGCAGCGACGGGTCATCCGCCGGCGGGGCGGTCACCGACCGGATCGCGGCCTGGTCCCCGTCGACGTCAGCCGGGGCCGGCCGGGGGTGGGGTCGGCTCGGGAAAGCGACTGACCGCCACCAGCGCGTAGATCACGAGGAGCACCACCACCTCGGCGGCGATGCCGGCGCCGCCGGCCACCACCGCGCTCACCAGCGCGACCAGCAGACCGAGCGTCGCGGGACCGCGTCCCAACCTGTCCCCCTGCGACATCCGCCAACCGCCCACGAGGAGCAGGATGTCGGCGACGACGTCCAGCACCAGCGCGGCCGAGGTGGTGCCGCTTCCCACGCTGAGCACCGGCACCTGTCCGCTGGCTCCGGCCAGGGCGGCGAGGCCGATGACGACGAGGAGGAGGCCGATGCTGGTCAGGACCGCGAGCACCAGCCCCAGGGTCCGACCGCTCACCGCCACGTGACGACGCACCTGGTCGGCATACGGAGGGTCGGCGAGCCGGTCGAGGAGGGGGATGGCGGGGGCTCCGAGCTCCGCAGCGGACGGGCGCCCCCATCGTAAGTGAGCCGAGCGACGCCGGGGCGGTTTGGCGGCTCCGCTCGGCCGCTCAGACGCCGACGGGATGCCAGACGGTCTTCAGCTCGAGCGACGCCAGCGCCAGGCGGTGGGCGGTCCCGACCTGACCGCCGAACACCCGCTTCACGCTGTCGGCGCCGAGGAGCTCCAGCTCCCGGCGCTGCACCTCGGTGCAGCCGGCCGCGTCGAGGGCGTCGATGTCGCGATGGCTTCCGAGCTGGGGCAGGAGCTCCGAGCGAAGCCCGGACAGCAGGCAGATCGCCCCCTTGGGTACGTCGCCGGTCGCCATCAGCTCCGCGGCGAGGAGGCCCGGGAGCGGGTGGCCCTCCGACACCACCGCGACCACCACGTTGCCGCCACACAGCGCGGCGGCGACGTGCTCCACCAGCCCCTGCAGCGCCGGGAGGTCGGGGGCCACCACCGCCACCACACCCATCGGCTCGGGGACGCTGAACGTGAAGTACGGTCCCGCGACCGCGTTGACCGATCCCCCCAGCTGGGCGAGCTTGTCGGCGCAGCCGGCGTAGTAGACGAGGGCGTCGAGCGATCGGGTGACCTCGCGCCCGGCCGCCCGGCCGCCGCCCAGCACGGTGATGAACTCCGACCGGCGCGCCTCCAGCATCTCCGCCACCCGGTAGAGCACCTGGCCGCGGTTGTAGGCGGTGCGGTGAGCCCATCCGGGGAGGGCCGCGCGCGCCGCCCGCACCGCCTCGCGCAGGTCCTTGCGCGAGGCGCGGGGCACGTTGACGGGTCCGACCGGGTACACGCGACCCGACTCGGAGCGCACGAACGCGCCGTCCAGGTAGACCTTGGGGGTCTTGGCGACGCTCGGCGCGGTCACCGCAGGCTCACGTACGCGCCCAGCCCCGCCATCCCGCCCTCACGGCCGAAGCCGGATTCGCGGAACCCGCCGAAGGGGGCGGCGGGATCGAACTGGTTGTAGGTGTTGGCCCAGACCACCCCGGCCCGCATCCGGTCTGCCATCCAGAGGATCCGCGAGCCCTTGGTCGTCCACACTCCGGCGGACAGCCCGTAGCGGGTGTTGTTGGCGCGCTCCACCGCCTCCTCCGCGGTGCGGAAGGTGAGCACCGCCAGCACCGGGCCGAAGATCTCCTCCCTGGCGATCCGGTGGGAGGGGGCGACCTCGGTGAAG
This sequence comes from Candidatus Micrarchaeia archaeon, assembly GCA_035533215.1. Taxonomy (GTDB): domain Bacteria; phylum Chloroflexota; class Dormibacteria; order Aeolococcales; family Bog-877; genus DAHUZL01. Next base: position 55,526 of record DATLUG010000001.1, read on the forward strand.
AGGCTGGGCGGGAACCAGAAGCCGCGAGCAGGCAGGTCGCACGGGGCCTGGAAGAGCCGGGCGCCCTCGTCCACCCCGCTCCGCACCAGCGCTTCGATCCGGTGCAGCTGCTCCCTCGAGTTGATCGCCCCCACGTCGGTGTTCTTGTCGAGGGGGTCGCCCACCCGCAGGCGGCCCACCCGCTCAGTGAGGCGCCGGAGGAACGGCTCGGCGATCGACTCCTGCACCAGCAGGCGGCTGCCGGCGCAGCAGACATGGCCCTGGTTGAAGTAGATGCCGTTGACGACGCCCTCCACCGCCTGCTCCATGGGTGCGTCGTCGAAGACCACGTGGGCCGCCTTGCCGCCCAGCTCCAGGGTGAGCGCGGTGCCGCTCCCGGCGAGCGCGCGCTGGATCTCCTTGCCCACCGCGGTGGATCCCGTGAAGGCCACCTTGGCGAGCCCCGGGTGGCGCACCAGCGCGGCACCGACGGCGCCGTCGCCGGTGACGAGGTTCACCACCCCTGGGGGGAGCTCCGCCTGCTGGCAGATCTCGGCGAAGAGCATCGCCGTCAGCGGGGTCGTCTCCGCCGGCTTCAGCACCACCGTGTTGCCGGTCGCGAGCGCCGGTGCGATCTTCCAGGCCAGCATCAGGAGGGGAAAGTTCCACGGGATCACCTGTCCCGCCACCCCCAGGGGCCTGGGAGTGGCTCCGGGGAAGGCCAGCTGGAGCTTGTCGGCCCACCCGGCGTGATAGAAGAGGTGCTGCGCGACCAGCGGGATGTCGACGTCGCGCGACTCACGGATCGGCTTGCCCCCGTCCAGGCTCTCCACCACCGCCAGCTCGCGGGACCGCTCCTGCACCAGCCGGGCCAGACGAAAGAGGTAGCGGGCGCGGCGGCCGCCGGAAACACGCGACCAGCTGGCGAACGCACGCTGGGCCGCCGCCACGGCGCGGTCGACGTCGGCGGCGTCGGCCTCGGCGACCTCCGCCAGGGGCTCCTCGGTTGCCGGGTTGATCGTCAGCCGGTGGCGTCCCGCCACCGGGGGCTGGAAGCGGCCGCCGATGAACAGCTGGTAGCGATCGCGCAGCCGGACGTGGTCGGTCGACTCCGGTGCCGGCGCGTAGACGAATCCCGGAGTCGGCGGCGGCTCCCCTCTGGCCGGGGGCGAGGCGGTGGGACCCCGCTCGGCGGGGACCGAGCCGGCATCCGGTCGGGCGGGGCGGTCAGGCCTGGCTGAAGTCGGCGGCGGACTGGTAGGCACCGCTTCGCTCCTTGGCGATCTGCATCAGCACGTCGTTGAGCAGCGACGAGGCCCCGATCCGGAGCCGGTCCGGCGTGAGCCAGGCGTCGCCGAGGGTCTCGTGGGCGGCGACGAGGTAGCCCACCGCCTGGCGGGCGGCCCGAATGCCGCCGGCGGCCTTGAACCCGACCGCCCGTCCGGTCTCCCAGGCGTGGTCGCGGATCGCTTCGAGCATCACCACCGCCACCGGCAGGGTCGCCGCCGGCTGGATCTTGCCCGTCGACGTCTTGATGAAGTCGGCCCCCGCCTCCATCGCCAGCCGGCTCGCCCGGCGCACCTGATCATAGCCGCCGAGCTCGCCGGTCTCCAGGATCACCTTGAGGCGGCGGCCGCCGATGGCCGCCCGGACCGCGGCGATCTCGTCCATCACGGCGGCGTAGCGACCGGAGAGGAACGCCCCCCGGTCCATCACCATGTCGATCTCGTCGGCCACCAGGGCGCTCTCCGCGGCCTCGGCGATCTTGACGTCGAGGGGCATCTGGCCGCTGGGAAACCCGGTCGCGACCGCCGCCACCTTCACCGGGCTCCCGCGCAGCCGCTCGGCCGCGCCGGCCGCCAGCGCCGAGTGGACGCACACCGCCGCCACCGGGGGCACCGACGGATCCCCCGGGTCGGGTCGGCGGGCCTTGGCGCAGAGGATCGCGATGCGCTGGGGGGTGTCGGCACCCTCCAGGGTGGTGAGGTCGGTGCAGCGGACCACCAGGTCGAGGGCCCACAGCTTGGCGGCGCCCTTGATCGAGCGACTGGCGAAGAGACCGGCCCGCGCCTCGACCGCCACGGCATCCACGCTCTGGCCGGCCAGAGCCGGAAGCGGGGCGCGGACCGCGCTGACCATCAGGCCCCGATTATCGACCGGTCCCGGTCCCCGGGTACGAAGGGCGGGGCGGCGGCGATGCCGGTTGCCCGCGGCAGGGCACCGGGGCCGATGGCGGCCCGGCCGCGCCTCCGTCCGACCCGGATCGCTCCGCCTGGGCCGGCGGCGCCGGTGCCGGAACCCCGACCGGCGGCGCGCTCGGACCTCAGCGGGCGCCGGCGGGGCGCGCGCCGACGTGGGCCACGCAGAGCGCGGCCGCGGCGAGGCCCCGATGGAGCGGCGCCGCACCGCGCTGGCCGGCCAGCCACCCCGCCAGCCACCCGCCGGCGAAGGCATCGCCGGCGCCGGTGGTGTCGACCACGGGCGTCGGCAGCGCAGCTGCGCGATGGGACCCGTCCGGGCCCACCCAGAGCACCCCCTTGGGTCCGAGGGTCATGACCACCTCAAGGTGGGTGCGGGCGAGTGCCGCACCGATCGCATCCGGATCCTCCAGTCCGGTCAGCACGCGCCCCTCGTCCCAGTTGGGCAGGAGCACGTCGACCCCTCGCGTCCAGGTGCGGAACGCGATCGGGCCGACCAGGCGGAGCGGCTCGCTGGAGCTGGGGTCGACCGAGACGGTCATCCCGGCGCGGCGGGCGAGCCGGAGGGCTGCGAGACCGGCGGCCCGGGTGGCGGGATCCAGGAGGACGTAGCCGGAGAGATGCAGGTGGGCACCCCGGCGGAACAGGGCCTCCGGCAGGTGTTCGGGGACGAGGCGACCGGCCGCCCCCCGGCTGGTCACCAGGCTCCGCCGTCCGTCGGCGGCCACCAGGGCCACCACCACCCCGGTGGCGGCGTCGGGGAGGACGGTGAGACGGGTGCGCACCCCCACCCGCTCGAGCTCGTCCGCCTGGATCCGTCCGAGCCGGTCGTCCCCGATCGCACCGACGACGGTGCTCTCGGTCCCCAGGGTGACGAGCCAGGCGGCGAGGTTGGCCGCGGAGCCGCCCGGATGCAGGGTGATGGCGGCGGGCGTGTCGCTGTCCTCGGCGATCGGCCGCTGCAGGTGGACGGAGACGTCCGCGAGGACGTCTCCCACCACCACCACCCGGCTCACGCGCAGCCGGCGACCGCGACCGCGGCGGCGAGGCGCGCGTTGGCCAGCACCAGGTGGCGGTTCACGGTGACGCTGGCTCCGCCGGTCGCGCGCGCGAGCTCGGCGAGGAGCAAGGGGGTCGCGGCCTTGCCGGCCACGCCGGCGCTCGCGGCCCGTCCCCGGGCGTCGGCACTGGCCCGGTCGTGCAGGCCCTGGGCCAGCTGGCGGGCGCGGGCCACCGGGTTGGCGAGCACCAGGCCGCCGGGGTCGGGACGGAGGGCCAGGTGGGCTCGCAGCAGCGCCGCCGCCTCGGCCGGGGTCGACACCGACCAGTCCAGGTCCAGGCCACCGTCGCGGCGAAGGAACCCCGGGAGGCGGCGGGTGCGGTAGCCGACGACGGGGACCCCCAGCGTCTCCAGCTGTTCCAGGGTGGCGGCGGCGTCGAGCATCGACTTCACCCCGGCGGCGACCACCAGGACCGGATAGCGGCGCAGCGCGCCGCAGTCGGCCGAGACGTCCCAGCTCTCCCGGGCGCCGCGATGGACCCCACCGATCCCGCCCGTCGCCAGCACCCTGATCCCGGCGGCGGCCGCCAGCGCCAGCGTTCCGGCGACGGTGGTCGCCCCGTCGACGCCGGCGAGGGCGGCGGGGGCGAGGTCGCGGTCGGAGAGCTTGGCGACCCTCGCCGCGGTGGCCAGGTGCTCGAGGTCGCGCGCCGCCAGCCCCACCCGCGGCACCCCCGCGAGCACCCCGATCGTGGCCGGCACCGCCCCCGCCGCGCGGACCGCGGCCTCCAGCTCCAGGCCCACCTCGAGGTTCACCGGCCGCGGGAGTCCGTGGGCGATGATCGCCGTCTCCAGCGCGACGACCGGACGTCCCGCCGCCAGGGCCGCCGCCACCTCCGGATGGGTCCGTCGAGCGGGGACTCCGGGAGCGGGCTGGGCGACCGGCACCCACCTACCATACCGGCATGGTTCAGCCCCCTCGGGCCGGGAGCGGCCCCCGGACCGGCCCGTGAGGGCGGCGGTGGACTGGGACCGGCTGCGGGCCGAGGCGCGCGCCGCCGCCGCCCATGCCTACGCCCTCTACTCGGGGCTCCGGGTGGGCGCCGCCGGCCTCACCGCTGACGGCCGCACCGTCACCGGCTGCAACGTGGAGAACGCCTCCTACGGGCTCACCCTCTGCGCCGAGTGCGGGCTGGTGTCGGCGCTGCGGGCGGCGGGAGGCGAGCGGCTGACCGCGGTCAGCGTGGTCACCGCCGACGGCGAGCCGCTGACGCCGTGCGGGCGATGCCGCCAGCTCCTCCTGGAGCACGGGGGGCCGCAGCTCCAGGTCGACGGCGGCCCCGGGGGCGACCCGGCGACGCTGGGAGCGCTCCTGCCCGGGGCCTTCGACGCCGCCGAGCTGGCCCGGCGCCGCCAACCGTGACCGAGCGGGGCGGCCACCCCGCGGCGGCGGTCGAGCTCATCCGCCAGAAGCGCGACGGCGGCGCCCTCGAACCCGCCGCCATCGAGCACCTCCTCCGCTCGTACCTCGCCGGCGGAGTCGGCGACGCGCAGATGGCCGCCCTGCTGATGGCCATCTGCTGGCGGGGGATGACCGTGGCCGAGCTCTCGGCCTGGACCGGGTCGATGATCGGCTCGGGGCGCCGACTCGACCTCTCCGGCGTCGGCCGCCCCACCGTCGACAAGCACTCGACCGGCGGCGTCGGCGACAAGGTGTCGCTGGTCCTCTGCCCGCTGGTGGCGGCGTGCGGAGCGGCGGTGCCCCAGCTGTCGGGACGCGGCCTCGGACACACCGGCGGGACGCTCGACAAGCTGGAGTCGATCCCGGGATGGCGGCCGGACCTGGACCGCGCCGCCGTGGTGCGGCAGCTGGAGGAGGTGGGCTGCGTCATCTGCGCCGCCGGGCCCGACCTCGCCCCCGCCGACGGCCGCCTCTATGCGCTGCGCGATGTCACCGCGACGGTCGAGTCGATCCCGCTCATCGCCAGCTCGATCATGTCCAAGAAGGTGGCGGAGGGGACGGCGGCCCTCCTCCTCGACGTCAAGGTGGGGTCGGGAGCGTTCATGGCCGACCGGGCGGCCGCGCGGGCGCTGGCGGAGACGATGATCGGGCTGGGCGATGCCCACGGCGTGCGCACCGCGGCGCTCCTCACCCCCATGGACACCCCGCTGGGACGGGCGGTCGGCAACGCGGTGGAGGTGGAGGAGTCGCTGGAGCTGCTCGCCGGGGCGGGACCACCGGACCTGCGCCGGCTGATCTGCGCCGAGGCCGAGCAGATGCTGGGGCTGGCGGGGATCACGGCGGACCCCGCCGCGGCCCTCGACGACGGCCGGGCGCTGGCGGTCTTCCGGCGGATGGTGCGGGCCCAGGGGGGCGACCCTGATGCGCGGCTGCCGACGGGGACCACCCTCGGGGTCGTCCCGGCGGACCGGGCGGGGTTCGTCCGGCGCCTGGAGGCCCGGGCGGTGGGCTTGGCGGCGTGGCGGCTCGGGGCGGGGCGGGCCCGTGCCGGCGACCCCGTCTCGGCGGTGGCGGGGGTCTGGTGCCGGGCCAAGCCGGGAGAGCCGGTCGAGGCCGGCCAGCCGGTGCTGGAGCTGGTCGGCGACGACGCCCGCCGCCTGCCCGCCGCCCTGGCGGCGCTCGCGGACGCCGTCGAGCTCGGGCCCGAGCCGCCCGCCGTGGCCCCGATGATCCTGGAGCGCCTGGGCGCCGCCGGGAGTCCCGGGGCGTAGGGGTCGAGCGGTGCGGCTCGCCGACCTCGCCGAGACCTCCCTGCGGGTGGCGGCGACGCGCTCCCGGCTGGCCAAGGTCGACGCCATCGCCGCCAGGCTGGGCGCGGCCGCCCCGGACGAGGTGGCGGTCGCCGTCCGGTACCTCACGGGAGAGCTGCGCCAGCGGCGGGCCGGCGTGGGCTGGGCCGCGCTGCGGCGGCTGCCCCCGGCGGCCGCGACGGCGTCGCTCTCAGCTTTGGACGTGGACCTGGTCTTCGGCCGGCTGGAGTCCGCCGGGGGACCGGGTGCGGTCGCGGAGCGGCGGGCCCAGCTGCGCGCGCTGCTGGCGCGCGCCACCGTCGAGGAGCAGCGGTTCCTGGTGTCGCTCGCGCTGGGCGAGCTGCGCCAGGGTGCGCAGGCCGGGATCATGGCCGAGGCGGTGGCCCGTGCCGCCGGGGTCGAGGTGGCCCTGGTGCGAAGGGCCGCCATGCTCTCGGGCGACCTCGCCACCGTCGCCGACGCCGCGCTCCGCGGGGGCGCGGGGGGGCTCGACCGATTCCAGCTGGTGGTGGGGCAGCCCGTTCGTCCGATGCTGGCCCAGACGGCGGCGTCGGTCGCGGCGGCGATGGGGGCGGTCGGGACGGCGATCGTCGAGTGGAAGCTCGACGGGGTCCGGGTCCAGGTCCATCGCGACGGCGACGACGTCGCGGTGTTCACCCGCACCCTCGACCCGATCACGAGCCGGGTGCCGGAGCTCGTGGAGGCGGCGCGCGCGCTTGCGGCCCGCAGCGTGGTCCTCGACGGTGAGGCGATCGCGCTGCGCCCGGACGGGCGGCCGCGACCGTTCCAGGAGACCAGCGGCCGGGTGGCCAGCCGCGATGCGGCCGCCGAGCCGCGCCGGGCCGTCCCCCTCACACTCTTTGTGTTCGACTGCCTCTGGCTCGAGGGCGAGGCGCTGATCGACCGGCCGGCGGCAGCGCGCCTGGCCGCCGCCGCCGCGGTCCTGCCCCCCTCGGTGTGGGTGCCTCGGGTCATCACCGGCGACGTCGCCGCCGCCACCCGATTCTTCGAAGACGCCGTCGCCCGTGGCCACGAGGGGGTGATGGTCAAGGCCCTCACCGCGCCGTACCAGGCCGGTCGCCGGGGCGCGGCCTGGCTCAAGGTCAAGCCCCGCCACACCCTGGACCTGGTGGTGCTCGCCGCCGAGTGGGGGCACGGCCGCCGCCAGGGGTGGCTGTCCACCCTGCACCTGGGCGCCCGCGACCCGGCCACCGGCGGCTTCGCCATGCTCGGCAAGACCTTCAAGGGGCTGACCGACGTGATGCTCGCCTGGCAGACCGCGCGGCTGCTCGCGCTCGCCACCGACAGGGGCCAGGGGGTCGTTGCGGTGCGGCCGGAGCTGGTGGTCGAGGTCGCCTTCGACGGGATCCAGTCCAGCCCCCGCTATCCCGCCGGGATGGCGCTCCGGTTCGCCCGGGTGGTGCGCCACCGGCCCGACCGGCGCGCCGACGAGGCGGACACGGTGGCGACGGTGCGGAGGTTGCACCGGGGAGGGTGACGACCGCCGGCCACCGCCGCTACCCAGGCCCCGCCCGCGGGTCCGCCTCGTCCAGGCGCCGGACGACCTCCGCGAGGAGCCGGCCCACCCGGCCGGCGGCGGCCGCCCCCTCCCGCAGCACCTCCTCCCCGTCGATCGGAGACGGGGTGAGCCCGGCGGCGAGGTTGGTGACCAAGGACAGGCCCAGGACCCGAGCACCGAGATGGTGGGCCGCGATCGCCTCCAGGACGGTGGACATCCCGACCAGGTCGGCGCCCGCCGCGCGCAGCGCCCGGATCTCGGCCGGTGTCTCGAACTGGGGGCCGGGGACGCCGGCGTAGACGGCCTCGGCGACGCTGGGGTCGACCCGCCGCACCAGGGCCCGCAGCCCTTGGTGGTAGAGGTGGGTCACGTCGAGGAAAGGGCCGGCACGGGGCTGGGGTGGGAGGGGGCCGGTCAGCGGGGAGCGGCCGGTCAGGTTGAGGTGGTCCGCGATCAGGACCGGGCGGCCCACCCGAAGGTCTGGTCGCAGCGAGCCGGCGGCGTTGGTGAGCACGACCGTCCCGGCCCCGGCCAGGACCGCGACCCGCACGGCGTGAACGACGCGGGAGGGCGGATGCCCCTCGTAGAGGTGGACCCGCCCGGAGAGCACCAGGACCAGTCGCGTTCCCACCCGGACCGATCGCACCGTCCCCTGATGGCCGGGGGCGGTCGGAGGTGCGAACCCGGGCAGGTCGGCGGGCGCGACCTCCTGCTCGACCGGGCCGACCGCCGCCTCGGCGGCGGCCCACCCCGACCCCATCACGATCGCCACATCGGGGGCACCGCCGATGCGCTCCCGCAGCGCCTCGGCGGCCTCCTCCGCGACCCGGTACGGCTCCTCGGCCCCGACCACCCTGGAAGGATGCCAGGCCGGCGAGCGGCGCCGACCGCCGGCGGGACCGAGCACCGGGGTGCGGCACCGCGCGACGGTGGACCCGCGGAGCGCTGTCGTGTCGGGTCGGTCGGGGCACCGGCGGCGTGGGCAAGGCCGAGGCGCTCGCGCTCGCCAACGCGGAGCGGATCGCGTTCGCGCAGTCGTGCCGCGAGGGGGCCTGGCGCCGGGTCGTCCCGGGCGAGGGCTGGCCCGTCGGGGTGCGCATCCATCACGGCGCCGCCGGCCACCCGCTGCTGACCGGCCGGATCCGGGAGCTGCTCTGTGCCGGGCGGGTGGAGGGCTCCCCCGCCGAGCTCGGGGCCGCCAACGCCGGTCACGCAGAGCGGTTCGCGGGGGTCTCGGTGGACGAGGCCGTCGCCGCCTGCCGGCGCACCGGCGCCGCGGCCGCAGCCCACCGGCGGACGCTGCCCGACGCCGACCTGGATCGTGAGCGGCCCACCGGCATCGCGGGCGGGCGGACCCTCACGTCGCGGCCTGGGCGATAGCCGCGACCCGCCACAGAGCGACCCATCTCGACCACGCGCCCAGGGCCGTCGCCGACCCCTGAGCGGGCTGCGCCCGGGTCGGCCCCCCTACTCACGTCGGTACGGCTGGCCGTCGGCCGCCGGCGGCCGGACCCGGCCCACCAGACCCGCCACCGCCACGATCGTCGCCACGTACGGGGCCATCAGCAGGAAGGGGGACGCGATCGGGACGTTGAGCACCGACAGGGTGCTCTGCAGCGAATCGGCGAAGCCGAACAGAAGGCAGGCGGAGGCCGCCCAGAGCGGGTTCCAGCGGCCGAAGATCATCGAGGCCAGCGCCACGTAGCCGAGCCCGGCCGACATGTCGGCGGTGAACTCCCCGGTCGAACCGATGGAGAGCGCGGCCCCGCCGAGTCCGCCGATCGCGCCGCCCAGGATCACGTTGCGGTAGCGGATGAAGAGCACCCGCAGGCCGACGGTGTCGGCGGCGCGGGGGTGCTCGCCGACGGCACGGACCCGAAGGCCCCAGCGGGTGTGGAAGAGGCCGACCTGGATCACGAGGAGGAGGGCGAGGGCGAGGTAGAGGAAGACGTTCTGGTCGAAGACGATCGGCCCCACCAGGGGGATGCGGTCGAGCAGCGGCACCGCCACCGGTCCGAACGTCGCGGGTGAGTTCAGCACCGACTGGTTGGGGGTGAGCACCTGGGTGTCGAGGAAGGTCGTCAGCCCGGTGGCGAACGTCACGATGACGAAGCCCACGATGATCTGGTCCGCCTGGTAGCGCAGGCACAGGAACGCGAGCAGGGCGCCGATGAGGGCGCCGGCCGCGGCCCCGCCCAGCATCCCCAGCCAGAGGTCGCCGGTGACCGAGCCGACCATCGCCCCCAGGAACGCCCCCGCCAGGAACTGGCCCTCGATGGCGATGTTGATGACCCCCGAGCGCTCGCACATCACCCCCGCCAGGGCTCCGAAGACCAGGGGGACGGAGTCGATCAGGGTGTTGGCGAGCATGCCCTCGAAGCTCATCTCCGTGCCCCGGGCGGCCCACACCAGGAACGCCAACCCGAAGGCGGTGAGGGCCAGACCCAGCGGCGCGTAGGGGTGGCGGCCGCGGGGGCGGAGCAGCAGCAGCAGGCCGGCGGCCACCGCGACCGCCGCCAGGACGGCATTGGTCAGCCGCACCGGCAGCACCACCACCGGCACCGACACCGCCGGCGCCGAGTCGAGGTTGAGCCGGGCCAGGCTGGCGCCGCCGACGTGAAGCGCGAACAGGACCGCGATCCCCAGCCCCAGCCCGCAGCAGACGACGCCATGCCAGAACCGTCGGCGGTGGTGGGCGGCGGCGGCCGCGCGGCCGCCGCCGACGGCGCCCCAGGTGATCGGGGTCATCCCCCCCACCCCTGGGAGAGCAGGCGGATGCCCCCGCCCTGGGCTCGGATGCGATAGAGCTGCCGCACCAGCTGCGGCGCGGCGATGAAGAAGACGATCACCGCCTCGATCACCTCGACCAGCTCGATGGGGATGCTGGTCTGCGCCTGCATCTGCAGGCCGCCGGCCTGGAAGGCCCCGAACAGCAGGGCGGCCAGGACCACCCCGGTCGGGTTGGCGCGGCCGAGCAGCGCCACGATGATGGCGGTGAAGCCCAGCTCCTCGCCGAAGTTGGGCACCAGCTGGTTGGCGACGCCCAGGACCTGGACCCCGCCAGCGAGGCCGGCCAGGCCACCGGCGAGGACGAAGGCGAGGGTCACCATCTTGGGGATGTCGACCCCGGCCGCCCGGGCGGCGGCCGGGCTGGCGCCGATCAGCCGGAACCGGAAGCCCAGGGTGGTCCGCCGCATCAGCCACCACACCGCACCGGCGGCCAGCAGGGCCACCACGATGCCGCCGTTGACGCGCAGGCCGGGACCGGCGAGGTGGGGGAGCTGGACCGCCGCGGGCACCGGCCGGGAGATGGCGTTGACCTGGAGGCCGCCACCCAGGAAGAACGGCAGGCCCAGCAGGTACACGAGGAGGTTGAGGACGACGTAGTTGAGCATGATGGTGGTGATCACCTCGTGGGCACCGGTGCGGGCCTTGAGGACGCCCGGGACCCAGCCGGCCGCCGCGCCCCCGGCGAAGCTGCCGACGAGGCCGAGCGCGAGGTGGAGCGTTCCCGGAAGCCCCGGCAGCACCAGTCCGATGGCGGCCCCCGCCAGGGCCCCGGCGATGATCTGACCCTGGGCGCCGATGTTGAACATGCCGGCCCGGAAGGCGAGCGCCACCGCCAGCCCGCTGAGCAGCAGCGGGGCGGTGTCGACCAGGGTCTCGGAGAGCGGCGTGAAGGCGGCGACGAAGGCCCCGGCCGTGCGCTGCTGGAAGGCGTGCACGTAGGCGGCGGGGTCGCCCAGGGCGCCGGTGAAGAGGGCCGCGTAGGCCGTCTCCACCGCGGTCCAGGACGTGTGCACGGCCCGGCCCGGGTCGTGGAGGACGTGCCCCCACGCGGTGAGGGTGGCGGTGCTGGTCGCCACGATGATGACGGCGCCCACCACCAGCGCCGAGAAGACGGCGAGCACGGTGACGACCAGCGTCCCCGGGACCGCCACCGCCTGGAGCCGGCGCCGCGGCCCCGGCCCGGCGGCGGGTGGGGAGTCGACCGGCTCGGGCGCGGGCGGGACCGGCGTCCCCGCGCTGGCGGCGTTCGCGTCGACCTCGGTCACGGGGCCGCCCCGGGAGCCATGGCCGGCGCCACGCCGGCCATCAGCAGCCCGAACGTCTCGCGGGGGGTGGACGGGAGGACGGTGGCGACGATCCGCCCCCGATACATCACGGCGATCCGATCCGCCAGCGCCACCACCTCGTCGAGCTCGGTGGAGACGAGGAGGATGGCGGTGCCGCGGTCCCGCTCCTCGACGAGGCGGCGGTGCACCGTCTCGGTCGAGCCCACGTCGAGGCCCCGGGTGGGCTGGGACGCGATCAGCAGCCGAAGGGGACGGGAGAACTCGCGGGCGAGCACCACCTTCTGCTGATTGCCGCCGGACAGGGTGGCGGCGGGGGCCGCCGGGGAGGCGCTGCGGATGTCGAACTCCTGGATCCGCCGGACCGCGTTGGCGCGCACCGCCCGGGGGTCGTACCGGAGCCCGGCGGCGAAGGGCCTGCGGTCGAAGAGGTCGAGGACCAGGTTCTCCGCCACCGAGAAGGAGAGCACCAGGCCCTCGCGCTGACGATCCTCGGGGATGTACCCGACCCCGGCCCTGGCCATCCGCCGGGAGGAGGCCTTGCTGAGGTCGGCACCGTCGACCCGCACCCGACCGGCGGCGGCGGGGACGAGCCCGTAGAGACAGCGGGCCAGCTCGGTCTGGCCGTTGCCCTGGACCCCCGCGACGCCGAGGATCTCGCCGGCGTGCACGGTGAGGCTGAGGCCGTGGACCGCGACGCCGCCGCGGTCGTCCACCACCCTGAGGTCGGCGACCTCCAGCACCGCCCCCCCGGGTCGGGCCGACCCCTTCTGCACCTGGAAGGCGACCGCCCGGCCGACCATCATCGCCGCCAGCTGCTCGGCGGAGGTCTCGGCGGGGGTGGTGCGGCCGACGACGCGGCCGAGCCGCATCACCGTGATCCGGTCGGAGACCTCCAGCACCTCGCCGAGCTTGTGGGTGATGAACACGATCGACCGTCCCGACGCCCGCAGGGCGCGCATGATCTGGAACAGCTCCAGGGTCTCCTGGGGGGTGAGCACCGCGGTGGGCTCGTCGAGGATCAGCAGCTCGGCCTCTCGCACCAAGGCCTTGATGATCTCGACCCGCTGCTGCACCCCCACCGGCAGCGTCTCGACCACCTGGTCGGGGTCGACCGCCAGGCCGTACCGCTCGGACTGCTCCCGGATCTCGCGCCGGGCGCGGCCGCGGTCGAGCAGACCGAAGAGCCGATGCACCGGCTCCTGGCCCAGGACCACGTTCTCTGCGACCGTGAAGACCGGGACCAGCATGAAGTGCTGGTGCACCATCCCGATCCTGGCCCGCAGCGCGTCCTTGGGGCTGGCGAGGTGGACCGTTCGCCCGTCGATTCGGATCGCGCCGCCGTCGGAGCGGCAGAGGCCGTAGCAGATGTTCATGAGGGTCGTCTTCCCGGCCCCGTTCTCGCCCAGGAGCCCGTGGATCTCGCCGGGCTCGACGACGAGGTCGACCCCGTCGTTGGCGACCAGGTCGCCGAAGCGCTTGACGATCCCCTGCAGCTCCAGCCGCACCGCCCGGCCCCCCCTACCGCGCCCCGTCTGCGGGGGAAGCCCGGCACACCGCCGCCCCCGCCGGGGCGGCGTCCGCTGCCCCCCGGACCGCCGGTCGGCCGGCCCGGTCGCGGTCCCGCGGCACCAGGACCCGGGCGTGGCCGGGGCGGGGGCGCCGAGGATTCGCGGAATCCGCGGGGCCGCCCGCTCCCGGTCGGCCTGAGATCACGTGCTGGCTGGGTACTTGAGGGGATTGACCGAGATGCGCCCGGCGATGATCCCGGCCCGGAGCTGGTTCAGGGTGGCCTTCACCCGATGCGGGACCCTGCCGGCGAAGTCGTGGAAGGGTGAGAGGCCGACGCCGTCGTTGGCGAGGGTGCCGTTGTAGACGCCGCCCCTGAAGGTGTGGTGGGCGGCCTCCAGGACCGCGGCCTTGACCGAGGCCACGATCCCCTTGGTCACGCTGGTGATGAAGATGCTGCAGTACTGGTGGGCCGAGACGCAGCCGTCGACGTCGACCCACTCCATCGCATGGGGCGGCCCGGCGGCCTTGACCGCCGCTGCCGCGCCCAGGCCGACCGATCCGGCGACCGGGAAGATGATGTCGGCATTGTCGTGGATCATGGTCTCGGTGTCGATCTTGCCGGCCGCCTGGTTGGTGAAGCTGCCGGTGAAGGTTCCCCGATTCTTGTTGGGGTTCCAGCCCAGCACCTTGACGTGGGCGTGGTGGTGGAGGTTGTAGTAGCGGACCCCGGCCACGAACCCGCTCATGTAGATGGTGACGGTGGGGATGTCGTCACCGCCGAAGGTTCCCACCACCTTCGACTTCGACATCGCGGCCGCCAGGTAGCCGCCCAGGAACGCGTCCTGGTCGGTGTGGTAGTAGAGCCCGAGGATGTTCTTGATCTTGGGGGTGTAGGTGTAGTCGACGATGGCGAAGTCCTGCTTGGGGTGGGCCTTGGCGGCCTGCTCGGTGGCGGTCCCCATGAGGAAGCCCACGGTGACGATGATGCCGCACTTCTGGCGCTCGAAGGCGTTGATGTTGGGGACGTAGTCGCTCGACGAGGTCGACTGCAGGTACTTCACCGCGACCGCGTGATCGGCGGTGTGGGCGGCCTGCATCCCCTGCCACGAGGAGGCGTTGAAGGAGCGGTCGTCGATGCCGCCGGTGTCGGTCACCATGCAGCCGAGGAACGAGCCCGCCCGGGGCAGCACCTTGCCGGCGGCGGTTCCGGCGGCGGGGTGGACCGCCCCGCAGCCGGTGGCCACCACGGCGAGGATCGCGCTCCCCACCGCGAGCCGGAGACCCGTGCGGTCGGCGCGTCGTCGCCGGGGCGGCGCCGGCGGCCGGGCCGTGCCCCCTCGTCTCGTGAACGCTGGTGTCATGACCTCCCTCCTGGGGTGGTCGGGGCGAGCCCCGACCGCCGCGCGGACCCGCACCGGATGGGTGGCCCCTGGCCCGGTGTCAGGCTCCCGGCGGCGGCGCCCCGACCCGCTCTCCGACCGGCCTGACCTGCCGACCCCCGCCGATCCCAGCACCGGAGCCGATGGTGCGGCGGAGTGTAGCAGCCGGGGCGGCGGCGGGCGGGTGGGCCGCCGGGCCGCGGCTCAGCCCGGGGCCAGCTGGGGGATGATCTCGCGGCCGTACGCCTCCAGGGTCTCCGGCTGCCGGTCGTGCATGAGGTAGAGGGCGAAGTGGTCGACCCCGAGCCGGGCCAGCTCGCGCAGCCTGGCGAGGTGGGCCGGGACCGGCCCCACCACGCAGAAGCGGTCGACGACCGAGTCCTCGACGAAGTCGGTGGTCGGGTTGCCGGCCCTTCCGTGGTGGGCGTAGTCGTAGCCGGTGCGGTGCCGGATGAAGTCGGTGAGGGCGCGCGGCACCGACCCGGAGTCGCTGCCGTACCGGCGCACGATCTCGGCGACATGGTTGCCGACCAACCCGCCGAACCAGCGCAGCTGGTCGCGCTGATGGGCGAGGTCGTCGCCGACGTAGGCGGGGGCGGCGACGCAGATGGTGATCGCGAGGGGATCGCGGCCGGCGGCACGGGCGGCCTCCCGCACGGTGGCGATCGCCCAGGCGGCGATGGCGGGGTCGGCCAGCTGGAGGATGAGACCGTCGGCGCAGCGCCCCACCAGAGCCAGCGCACGGGGGCCGTAGGCGGCCATCCAGACCTGGGGGCCGGTGGTGCGCACCCAGGGGAGGCGCACCGCACGACCGCGGATCCGCACCACCTCGCCGGCCGCCAGGCCCCGGATCACCGAGATCGCCGCCTCCAGCTCGGCCAGGCCGGCGGGACGGCCCCCGGTCACCCGCACCGCCGAGTCGCCCCGGCCGATGCCGCACACGGTCCTGGGCCCGAACGCCTCGTTGAGGGTGGCGAAGCAGGAGGCGGTCACAGTGGGGTCGCGGGTCACGGGGTTGGTCACCATCGGCCCCACCACGACCCGCGCGGTCGCGGCCAGGATCTGGGGGTAGATCACGAATGGCTCCTGCCAGAGGACGACCGAGTCGAACGTGAAGACGTGGCTGAACCCGAGCGTCTCCGCCAGCTGGGCGAGCTCGACGGTCCGCCGCGCCGGGGGGTCGGTCTGGAGCACGACTCCGAACTGCACCGGTCGGCCTCGCCCGGTCAGCCGAGCGCCCGGGAGAGGCCCCGGGCCAGGAAGCGGCCGTCGCCGGGCCGGCCGACGTACCGGCCGCCCTCCAGCACCACCCGGCCGCGCACCAGCACCGTCTCGGCGGCGCCTTTGACCCTGAGCCCCTCGTAGCAGGAGTAGTCGACCGCCATGTGGTGGGTCGCCGCTCCCAGGGTTCGCGACCGCGAGGGGTCGTAGACGACGATGTCGGCGTCCGAGCCCGGGCCGATCGTCCCCTTGCGCGGGAAGAGCCCGAACATGCGCGCCGGCGCGGTCGAGACCAGCTCCACCCAGCGGGTGAGGGGGATCCGGCCCTCGGTCGCCGCGTGGTGGAGCAGGTCCAGGCGGTGCTCCACCCCCGGGAGCCCGTTGGGGATCTTGGAGAAGTCGTCCCGGCCCAGCTCCTTCTGCTCCCGGAAGCAGAACGGGCAGTGGTCGGTGGCCACCACCTGGAGGTCGTCGGTGCGCAGGCCGCGCCAGAGGGCGGCCTGGTGCGCCCGCGGCCGCAGCGGTGGCGAGCACACGAACTTCGCCCCCTCGAAGCCATCGCCGGCGAGCTCATCGTCGGAGAGGAAGAGGTACTGGGGGCACGTCTCGGCGAAGACGGGCTCGCCGCGGTCCCGCGCGTCGGCGACCTCGGCCAGTGCCTCGGCCGCCGACAGGTGGACGACGTACAGGGGCGCCCCGGCGACCCGCGCCAGCGCGATCGCCCGATGGGTCGCCTCGCCCTCGAGGACCGCCGGGCGGGTGGATCCGTGGAACTTGGGGCTGCGCTCGCCGCGGGCCAGCGCCTGCAGGACCAGCTGGTCGATGGCGATGCCGTTCTCGGCGTGCATCTGGATCAGCGCCCCGATCCCGGCGGCCCGCTGCATCGCCCGCAGGATCTCGCCGTCGGTGGCGTAGAAGACGCCCGGGTACGCCATGAACAATTTGAAGCTGGTCACGCCCTCCTCGACCAGCCGGTCCATCTCGGCGAGCGAGGCGTCCGTGACCTCGCTCAGGATCATGTGGAAGCCGTAGTCGGCGGCGCAGCGGCCCTCGGCCCTGGCGAGCCAGCCCTCCAGCCCCTGATGGAGGGAGCCCCCCCGCGGCTGGATGGCGAAGTCGACGATGGTGGTGGTGCCGCCCCAGACGGCGGCCCTGGTGCCGGTCTCGAAGGAGTCGGCGGCGAACGTGCCGCCGAAGGGCATCTCCATGTGGGTGTGGGCGTCGACCCCGCCCGGGATCACGTACCGGCCGGCGGCCTCCACCACCCGGTCGGCGGCGGCCGCGAAGCTGCGGGCCAGCTCGGTGTCGGGAGGGGCCACCGCCAGCACCCGCTCGCCCTCGACCAGGACCTCGGCCCGAACCTCCTGCTGGGCGCTGATCACGGTGCCGCCGCGCACGATCAGGCGCACCGGGCAGGGCTCCCGCAGGGCGGCCCGGTCACGGGCTCACCAGGGCCCCGTACGCGTCCGGGCGGCGGTCGCGGTAGAAGGCCCACACTCGGCGGACCTCCTCCAGCAGTCCCATGTCGAGGTCGCGCACCACCACCTGGTCGTCGGTGTCGGAGGCGGCGTCCCCGACCAGCTGCCCCCTGGGGTCGACGAAGTACGAGCCGCCGTAGAAGTCGTTGTCCCCGAGCGGCTCCACCCCCACCCGGTTGATCGCCCCCACGAAGTAGAGGTTGGCGACCGCCGCGGCCGGTTGCTCCAGCCGCCAGAGGTGGGCGGAGAGCCCCCGGCTGGTCGCCGAAGGGTTGAAGACGATCCGGGCCCCGGCGAGACCGAGCGCCCGCCACCCCTCGGGGAAATGCCGGTCGTAGCAGATGTACACGCCGACCGGGCCCACCGCGGTCCGGAACACGGGGTAGCCGAGGTTCCCGGGGCGGAAGTAGAACTTCTCCCAGAATCCCTCGACCTGGGGGAGGTGGTGCTTGCGGTACGTGCCCAGGTAGCGGCCGTCGGCGTCGACCACGGCGGCGGCGTTGTAGAGCACCCCGGGCTGCTCCTCCTCGTAGACCGGGACCACCAGGACCATCCCGGTCTCCCGGGCCAGCTCGCGCATCCGCTCGACGATGGGGCCGCCCGGCACCCGCTCCACCAGCCGGTAGTACGCGGGGTCCTGGACCTGGCAGAAGTAGGGGCCGCTGAAGAGCTCCTGGAAGCACAGCACCCGAGCCCCCTGCGCCGCCGCCTGGCGGGCGAGCTGCACGTTGGCCTCGACCATCGAGGCGGTGTCTCCGGTCCAGTGCGTCTGCACCAGCGCAGCCCGGACGGTCTCCGCCATCGGCGTCCCTCCACACGCTCCCCGCCGCCCGCTCCGCGCCGACTCTCCCACCGCCCGGATGTGGTGTCAAGCCGGCCAGTCGGTCGACCCCGTTGTGGCCCGGCGGCCAACGGGAGCACGCTCCCCTCCCAGCCGGTGGGCGACCGGGGGTGGGCCTGGCCGCGCATCGGGCGATCCTCGGTGACGAGCCGGCAGCCGTGCTCGGGCGCGGTGGCACAGATCAGCCGGCCGGCGGGGTCAGCCGGACGGTCCGCGGCTGCGACACCGGCGCACCGCCGCATGCGCGCATGGACGCCGCGCACCGGCACCGGCCGGGCCTGGTGCGGCCGCTCTGGTGCCCTCCACCTCCCCCCCGGCCTCCACGTCGTCGCGCAGCGCGAGGATCCCTGGCCTTGATCTCGGGGCGGTCAGTGTTCTGGTCATGCGGTCACCGCCGCCCGAGGGCGCGCGGATGCCGTCGGCGGCGGGCGGGGACGGCCCGGGATCGGCGCCGCGGAGAATCGGCGGGTCCCAGTCCCCACCGATCCGCGGCCGCGCGATCAGTCGACCGGGACGGTCCCCAGGTACTGCGGAACGAGCCGCACCGCCAGCTCCCGCTCCACCGCCGCCGCCAGACCCACCAGCTGCGTCTCGCTCCAGGCGGCGCCGAGGAGGGTGAGGCCGACGGGGAGGCCGTCGGTCAGGCCGACCGGCACGGTGATCGCCGGTGTCCCGGCGACGGCGGCCGCCTGGTAGCCGGCTCCGCCGTCGGCGTCACCGTTGACGAGGTCGCTGCACGGCGCCGGGCCCATGGTGGGGACCAGCAGCGCGGCCACCTCGTGGGTGCGGAGGGCGTGGTCGATCCCCTGGCGGCGGGCCCGTCGCCAGCCTCGGGCGCGGGCGCGTCGGTAGCCGGGTGCGGCGAGTCCGTCGGTGGCGGCTGCCTGGACGAACAGCTCCTGACCGAACCAGCGCAGCTCCTGGTCGGCGTGGGCCTCGTTGAAGTCGATCAGCTCGACGAGGCTGCGGGGGCAGGCATCAAGCTGCCCCGGGCGCTCCCGCAGGTAGGCGTCGACACCGTCCTTGAACTCGTGCAGGAGCACGGTGAGCTCGTCGGGGCTGCCGCGCAGCACCTCGGCGGTCGGGATGTCGGCGGGGTCGACCAGCACCGCGCCGGCGGCACGGAGCTCGGCCAGGGCCGCCTCCACCAGCCGGTCGGCGCGCGCGCTGTACCCGAAGTGGACGGCCCGGGCCACCCCCAGCCGCACCCCGGCGAGGGGGGGCGGGCTCGCGGCCGCCGCGGCCGTCGCCAGGGGGCCCGCACCGCGCCGGCGCGTCGCCGGGTCCAGGGGGTCGCGCCCGGCGAGCACGTCGAGGAGGCGGGCGGCGTCGAGCACCGTGCGCGCCATCGGCCCCACCGTGTCCTGGCTCGCCGAGATCGGCACCACCCCCGAGCGGCTCACGCGCCCGACCGTGGGCTTGATCCCGACCACCCCGCAGAACGCGGCCGGGCAGAGGATCGAGCCGTCGGTCTCGGTGCCGACCGCCAGCGGCGCCAGGCCCGCCGCCACCGCGGCACCGGAGCCGGAGCTGGAGCCCCCGGGGCTGCGGTCGAGGACGTGCGGGTTGCGGGTCTGCCCGCCGCAGGCGCTCCACCCGCTGGCGCTGTGGGTGGAGCGGAAGTTCGCCCATTCCGAGAGGTTGGCCTTGCCGAGCACGATCGCCCCCGCCTCGCGCAGGCGACGCACGCAGGTCGCGTCGCGGCCGGGTCGGGTCCCGGCCAGGGCCAGCGAGCCGGCGGTGGTGGCGGCGCCGCCGACGGTGTCGCAGTTGTCCTTCACCAGCACCGGGATCCCGTGCAGGGGGCCGCGGACGCGGCCGCCGGCGCGCTCGGCGTCGAGGGCGGCGGCCGCGGCCTCCGCATCGTCGGCCACCGCCAGCACGCTCCGCAGCCGGGGCCCGTCGCGGTCGACCGCCCCGATCCGGCGCAGGAGCGCCTGGACCAGCTCGACCGAGCTCAGCTGGTGCCGCTGCAGCCGTGCCGCCAGCTCCGCCAGCCCCAGCTGGGCCAGCTCCGCGGTCTCGGGGCTGGGGTCGGCGGGTGGGGCGGAGCCCGGCGCGCTGGCTGGCACCTGTCCATCATGGGCCAGCGGGGCCGGAGGCCGCCGAGGGGAGGGCGGGCGGGCGATCACCCTCACCGCACCGCCGGCGGCGCCCGCGACCCGGGGGTGCGGCGGGGGCGGCCGGACTCGGCGGCGGCGCGAGCAGGCGGCTCAGCCTCCCGACGCCACGTCGATGCCGACCCGGCGGCCGGTCTCGATTCCGCCGATGTACCAGGCCACCGCACCGATGAGCCCGACCGCCCAGACCAGCAGGCTGAAGCGGATCAGCCCGGCGGCGTCCAAGTGCTGGGTGAGGTAGATGGTGGCGATGTAGAGCCCGATGCTGATGAAGCGGACCGCGGCGGTGTAGGTGCCGCGGCGGCGCGTCGGCCACACCTCCCCCTTGAGGGTGTCCTCGGTGAGGTAGGCGATGTTGACGAACACATTGAGGACCACCAGGAGGAGCCAGAACAGGCCGAGCGAGGCGGTCCACCGCCCCTGGGTGACGAGGATCACGAGGGTGAGCAGGAAGGAGCCGAGGTACCCGACGAGGAGGAGCAGCCGGCGGCTGAGCCGGTCGGCCCAGAAGCCGAAGAATCCGCTGACGAACCCGGTGAGCGTGGCCACCAGCAGGATGGTCGCCGTCAGCTTCGGGAAGTGCTCCGGTCCGAGGATGTAGGTCATCAGCCCGAAGCCGGCGGTGCCGGCGAAGGCCACCGCGGTGGTGGCGAACAGCCGGAGCGAGATCGACGCCTGTCGGCGCGGGCCGGCGGCGTCGGCGGCCCGGACCGCCTGGGCGGCGGCGGCGGCGCGTGCCGCCCACTGACCCTGCCCGTAGAACCGGTCGACCTCGCGCCGCGCCCGCTCGTCGAGCCCGCGCGACTGCAGCCAGCGGATCGACTCCGGGGTCCTGGTGCGAGCTGCCAGGAGGACGAGGAGGACGACCAGGAAGGTGGCCGCGATCATGCCGCGTTGGAAGAAGACGCCGTGGGAGGCGCTCAGCAGCGAGACCGCGGCGAGGATGAGACCGCCCACGTTGATGCCGTTGATCTCCAGCATCATGGCCTTGCCGCGGTGGCGGCTCGGCATCACCTCGTGGGAGGCGGTCATGATCGTGTTCATCTCCCCGCCGGCGGCGAACAGCATGATCGCCAGGAAGGCGAGGATGAGCCAGTAGGTGCCGCTGAAGGTGAGACCGACGGCGCCGATCCCGTAGAGCGCCATGGTCAGGTAGAAGGTGGTCCGGCGCCCGATTCGGTCCGACAGCGGCCCGGCGACGGCGATGCCGATGATCAGCCAGATCGGCGCCCACGAGAGCAGCAGCGAGCGCAGCGCCGTCGGCATGGTGACCCAGGTGGTGGCGATCGACGCCATCCCGAAGATGTAGGCCTCCAGCACCATCCCGAGCACGAAGGAGGTGAAGTTCCAGCTGTCGGTGGCGATCCACCGCTCGCCCGAACCGGTCACGGTCGTGCCTCGGGCCCCGGCCATCGTCGCCACCGTCACCCTCCGATCCTGGGCCGCAGACGGCCGGCCGGTCCGCCCCGGCGCCGGCACCACCCACGCTACCGGTGCCTGCGGACCGCCGTCAATGCGACCGCCGCGCGCCTCAGCCCTGGATCGGCACGATCCGTCCGGCGGTGACGTCCACCAGGCCGCGGTCGGTCAGCTTCAGCTCGGGGATGACGGAGAGGCAGAGGAAGGAGAGGGTCATGGCGGGGCGCCGCAGCCCGCACCCGAGCTCGGCCACCGCGCGGTCGAGCCCGCGCAGCTGAGCGGCGACCGCGGCGGCCGGCTGCCGCGAGACCAGGCCCGCCACCGGGAGCGGCACCGCGGCCAGAACCGACCCGCCGGAAGCGACGGCGAGCCCGCCGCGCTGCCGAACCACCTGCTCGATGGCGCAGAGGAGGTCGTCGTCGTCGACGCCGACGACGACGAGATTGTGGGCGTCGTGGGCGACGGTGGACGCGATCGCCCCCCGGCACAGCCCGATCCCGCGCACCAGCCCGAGGCCCACCCGGCCGGTGCCGTGGTGCCGCTCGACCACCGCCATCTTGAGGAGGTCCCGCCCGGGGTCGGCGACCAGCTCCCCGTCGCGCACCGGAGCGGCCTCCAGAAGGTGGGACGTGAACAGGTCGCCGTCGCGCACCCCGATCACGGAGGCGCTGCCGGGGCGGCCGGGGATGCGCAGCGCCTCCCGTCCCATCCTCCGGATCCGGACGCTGCCGTGGCCGTGGCGGTCATCGCCGCCGTCCGGGGCGGCGGGCGGCCCGGTCGCGGCGGCCATGACCGGGAAGCACGGTCGGCCGGCCTCCGCGACCCGGACCCCGTCCTTGTACACGGCCTGGACGGCGAACGTCTCCAGCCCATCGACCACGCAGAGGTCAGCCCGATGGCCGGGACCCACCACCCCCCGGTCGCGCAGGCCGAAGTACTGGGCGGGCTGGACGGTGGCGCAGCGGACCGCGTCGACCGGGTCGAGACCGCCCGCGATCGCCTGCCGGACGACGGCGTCGATGTGGCCGCGCTCGAGCAGGTCCTCGGGGTCGCGGTCGTCGGTGCAGAAGAGGGCGCGCGCCGGGCGGAGCTCCCGCAGGACCGGGAGCAGGGCGGCGAGGTTGCGGGCCGCGGAGCCCTCCCGCACCATCAGCCACATCCCCAGCCGCAGCCGCTCGCGCGCCTCCTCGGCGGTGGTGGCCTCGTGGTCCGACATGATCCCGGCCGCGGCGTAGGCGCAGAGGTCGCGTCCGCCGAGCCCGGGGGCGTGGCCGTCGACCAGCCCACCGCGGTCCAGGGTCGCCGCGATCTTGGCGAGGACCGGCTCCGCTCCCGCGAGCACCCCGGCCACGTCCATCACCTCCGCCAGCCCGAGCACCCGGTCCTCGTCGAGGAGGGGGAGGAGGTCGGCCGCCTCCAGCGGCTGGCGCGGGCTCTCGAACGCGGAGGCGGGGACGCACGACGAGAGCATGACGAAGGCGTCGAGGGGCAGCCCGCGGCCGTTCGCCAGCAGGTGCCGGATCCCGTCCACCCCCAGCACGTTGGCGAATTCATGCGGATCGAGCACGACGCAGGTGGTGCCGTGGGGGACCACCGCGCGGCTGAACTCCACCAATCCCAGCATGGTGCTCTCGAGATGCATGTGGCCGTCGATGAGGCCGGGGACCACGACGGCCCCGGCCAGGTCGTGCTCCACCTGGCCGCGGTAGCCGTTCCCGAGCGCGACGACGTGGCCGTCCTGGACCGCGACCTCGCAGTCCAGCAGCTCGCCGGTGATCACGCTGCAGATGCGCCCGTTGCGGAGCACCAGCTCGGCGGGCCGCTCCCCCCGGGCCGCCGCCACCCGCTGCGCGAGTCCCATCCGCTGCCCCCTTGGCGTGCTGCCGGTGCCGGTCGGGCCCGCGGCCGGGGCGCATGCGCACCGCCGCCGCGGCGACTTCGGGAACGGAGGTCCGGTGACCCTCCCACGGTAGCGGGTGCGCCCACGGCGGCGACCGGCCCGGTGCGAGCCGTCGGCCCGGCCAGAGCCGGCTCCGGCTCCATCCGGTGCGCCTGGTCGGCGCTTCGGCCGCGACGATGGTCAGGGCCCGCGCGGCGACGAGGGCGGCGACCGCGGGAGGCGCCGGTGAGGGAGCTCCGGCGGCGCGGGCGGCGCGGAGCCGACGAGGACGACGGTCCGGGGCCGCCGGCTCCGCCCGTCACGCCGCCCGTTCGGAGGCCATCGGGATCGGCACCGACCCGCGCGCCGGGCGGCGGACCGCGAGCGCGGTGACGGCGCCGACCGCGGCGAGGCCGGCGGCCACCGCCAGGGCTGGTCGGAACCCAGCTGTGAAGCCGGCCGCGGTGCCAAGGCGACCGTTGGCGGCGAACACCGCCGTCACCGTCGCCACCCCGAACGCGCCCCCGAAGCGCTGCAGGGTGCTGTTCACCCCCGAGGCCTTGCCGAGGTCCCGGGGAGCGACGGCGCCCACCGCGGCGGTGACCGCGGTCGCGAACGGCATCGAGACGCCGATCCCGGCGAGCAGCATGGGCAGGATCAGCTGGCCGTAGCCGGCGCCGCCGGTCGCCACCAGGGCGAACCAGCCGAGCCCGATCGCCTCCATGGCCAGCCCCATCGCCATCAGGGGGCGCTGGCCGATCCGATCGGAGACCGCGCCCGCGAGGGGCGCCACCACCAGCGGTGTCGCGGTGTACGGGAGGAAGCGCAGCCCTGCCTGCAACGGCGAGTCAGCCTGGACGAGCTGAAAGTACTGGGCGGTGAGGAACGCGGCGGCGAAGACCGAGGCCGAGGTGAGGAACCCGGTCGCGGTGGCGGCCGAGAAGGCCCGGTTGGCGAACAGTCGCATCGGCAGCATCGGCTCCGGGCGGCGGCGCTCCCAGAGGACGAAGCCGACGAGGGACGCGGCCCCCAGCCCGAGGGCGGCGATCGACGCCACGCTGCCCCACCCGGCGGTGCCGGCGCGCACGAGCCCCCACACCAGCCCACCGCCCGCCGCGCTCACCAGGACGACCCCAAGGGGGTCGAGCCGGGTCGCCGGGCCGTGGCTCTCCGCCAGCCGGCGGCGGCTGAGCGCAGCGCAGGCCAACCCGATCGGGACATTGACCCAGAAGATCCAGTGCCAGTCGAGCCCCTGGATCACGGCCCCGCCGACGATCGGACCACCGGCGATGGCAAGCCCGGTGAGCCCCCCCCAGATCCCGATGATCTGGCCCCGGCGCCGAGCTGGGAAGGCGCTGGCGAGCAGGGTGAGGCTGAGGGGCGTGACCGCGGCCGCGCCGAGGCCCTGGATGGCCCGGCTGGCGATGAGGAGGCCCGCGGTCGGCGCCAGCGCGCAGGCGGCCGAGGCCGCCGAGAAGAGGAGCAGGCCGAGCACGAACACCAGGCGGCGCCCCAGCCGGTCGCCGAGCGCGGCGGCGGTGACGATTCCGGCGGCGAAGGTCAGGGTGTAGGCGTTGACGGTCCATTCGAGGGTGGCGACGGTGGCGTGGAGGTCGCGGTGGATGGCGGGGAGCGCCGCGATCACCACCATGGTGTCGAGCGCCACCATGAAGCCGGCCAGGGCGGTGAGCGCCAGGGTCCACCCGGGGCGGGCTCGGGTGGCGGCGAACGGGGGGCGGACGGTCATCACGAGGCCTCCTGCGATGGTCTGTCTATCAGTTGCGTGAAGCAACCCAACGCACGGTAGCAGCGTGAGTTGCATGACGCAACCCTCGTGCTACACTGCTCGGGTGCTGCCCCGCGACTACGCCGGCCAGAACTGCTCGATCGCCAGGGGACTGGAGATCCTGGGGGACCGCTGGACGCTGCTGGTGGTCCGGAACGCCCTGGTCGGGGTCCGGCGCTTCGACGACTTCCTCCGTCTCGGCCTCGCCCGCAACGTCCTGGCCGACCGGCTGGCCCGGCTCTGCGCCGAGGGCATCCTGGAGCGGGTGCCGTATCAGGAGCGGCCGCCGCGGCACGAGTACCGCGTGACCGACAAGGGCCGCGCCCTCTGGCCGGTCTTGGTCGCGCTCCTTGAATGGGGCGACCGCTACCACGCCCCCCCCGGCGGCCCTCCCCGGCTCATCGTCCACGCGGGCTGCGGGGGCGAGGTGGTGGGCCGCCTCCAGTGCTCCGCCTGCGACGGTCCCATCCGCGCCGGCGACCTCTCCACCCGGCCCGGACCCGGCGCCCGCGTCGCCTGACCGTCGTTCCACTCCGAGGCCGGCGCCCACGGCCGGCGGATCGATGCGGCCGTCGCGTCGAGCACCCGCGCCCGCCGGCCCCGCCCACGCCCGGGTTCAGAAGCGGGAGGTCACCACCTTGCGGCGGGTGAAGAACTGCACCCCGTCGAGGCCGGTGGCGTGCAGGTCACCGTAGAAGGAGTCCTTCCAGCCGGCGAACGGGAACATGGCGACGGGCGCCGCCACCCCGATGTTCACCCCCAGCATCCCCGCCTGCACGCCCTCCCGCCAGCGCCGTGCCGCCCCGCCGCTGGTCGTGAAGATGCTGGCGGCATTCCCGAAGCGCGACGCGTTGACCACCGCCAGCGCCTCCTCCAGGTCCACGGTGCGGACGACGCTCAGGACCGGCCCGAAGATCTCCTCGCGGGCGATCGTCATCGAGGGGGTGACGCCGTCGAAGATGGTGGGGCCGAGGAAGAACCCGCCGGATTCGTCACCGCCGACGGCGGAACGCCCGTCGCAGACCAGGCGCGCCCCCTCCCGCAGCCCGGCCTCGATGTAGCGGGTGACGCGGCTGCGGCTGTCGTCGCGGATGAGTGGCCCCATCCCGGTCTCGGGGTCGGCGCCGGGACCCACCCGCAGACCCTCGCTGGCCCTCGCCAGGGCACCGACGACCCGGTCGCCGGCCTCCCCGACCGCGACCACGACGCTGCCGGCGAGGCAGCGCTGGCCGGCCCCGCCGAACGCGGAGCTCATGATCGCCGGGACGGTGACGCCGAGGTCGGCGTCGGGCATCACGACGAGGTGGTTCTTGGCGCCGGCCAGCGCCTGCACCCGCTTGCCGTGCGCCGAGGCGGTGCGGTACACGTACGCCGCCACGGGCTGGGAGCCGACGAACGACACGGCCCGGATGCCGGGGTGCTCGCAGATCGCGGTGACCACCGCGCGTGCCCCGTGGACGATGTTGAGGAGGCCGGGCCCGAGGCCGGCGGCCTCGAAGAGCTCCACGATCCGCACCGCCGAGTTGGGGGTGCGCTCGGAGGGCTTGAGGACGACGGCGTTGCCGGCGGCGATGGCGAGCGGCAGGGTCCACATCGGCACCATCAACGGGAAGTTGAAGGGGGTGATGACGCCGCAGACGCCGACCGGGTAGCGGATCTCCTCGGTGTCGATGCCCCGCGAGACGTCGGCGAGGACCCTGCCCATCATCAGGGTCGGCATGCCACAGGCGAGCTCGACCACCTCCACGGCGCGGCGCACCTCGCCCTGGGCATCGTCGCGGGTCTTCCCGTTCTCCCGCACGATGAGATCGCGAAGCTCCTGGGCCTGGGCGACCATCAGCTCGCGCAGTCGGTAGCAGACGCGCACCCGCTCCGCGACCGGCACCGCAGCCCACTCCGGCTGAGCGGTCGCCGCCGCGATCACCGCCCGGTCGACGGCGCCGGCATCCGAGAGTGGAACCCGTGCGATCACCTCGCCGGTGGCGGGGTCGGGGACATCCTGGAGCTCGACGCCGGCGGGCTCGTCCCACGCCCCGCCGATGCGGTTGCGGAGGACCGGGGCGGTGACGACGGCCATGCTGGAGCCTCCTGGAGGGGCGCGGCGAACGGCGGCGGGCGGCGGCCGCTCCCGCAGCCTACGCCGGCGTCGGGCGATCGACAAGGGACACGGAGCCGGCCTGGCGGGATCGTGATCGGCCATGGGCCGCGGGATCCCGGCGCCGGCGCGCGGTGGTTCGGCTGAGCCTCCCCCCGGTCGTGGGCCGCCCCGTCGGTGCCCAGCGTTCCACGTGAAGCATTCGGGAGTTGGGGCGGCCCACCCGACCGGCTCGTGGCGGGGCTCGGCCCACCCGGCGACCGGCGTTCCCCCGTGATCGGCGCCCCCGAGCCGAGACCGCGCTGGCCGCCCTGCCGATCGAGGCCGCCGCCGGATTGGGCCCCGCGGCCGCCGGATGTTTCCCGTGGAACAGGGCCGCGCGGGCCGCTCCCCGATCGTCCCTATACTTGCCGGGTGGCGCGACCCCGCATTCTGACCGTCTGCAACCAGAAGGGGGGGGTCGGCAAGACGACCACGGCGATCAACCTCGGGGCCGCGCTCTGCGAACGGGGGCGGCGGGTGCTCCTCGTCGACACGGATCCCCAGGCCAATGCCACGTCCGGCCTCGGATACCCGTCCCGGACCGTCGAGCGGTCCGTCTACGACGTGCTGGTCCTGGGCCAGCCGCTCGCCGACGTCATCGTCCCGGTCGAGCGAGTCCCCGGGCTCGCCCTGGCCCCGGCCTCCCTCGCGCTGGCGGGGGCCGAGCTCGAGCTGGCCGATCTCGCCCGCCGCGAGTTCCGCCTCCGGTACGCCCTGGAGGCCGTCGCCGACTACGACTACGTCCTCGTCGACTCGCCTCCCTCCCTGGCGCTCATCACGGTGAACTGCCTGGTCGCGGCCGACGCCATGCTGATCCCGCTCCAGTGCGAGTACTACGCCCTGGAGGGCCTGTCGCTCCTGACCCACACCCATGGGTTGATCACCCAGGACCTCAACCCCAGCCTGGAGATGGCCGGGATCGTGATGACCCTCTTTGACCCCCGCACCCTCCTCAGCGCCCAGGTGGTTGCCGAGGTGCGTCGCCGCTTCCCCGACCAGACGTTCAGCACGATCATTCCCCGCACCGTCCGGCTGAGCGAGGCGCCCAGCCACGGGCTGCCGATCACCCTCTACGACCCGTCGGGTCGGGGCTCCGCCAGCTATCGCGCGCTCGCCGCCGAGCTCCTGGCCCGCGACGCCCTGGTGGCCGCGTGACGGATCCCGAGGAGCCTGCCGCACCCATCACGTCGCCGGTCCACGCCGCCATCCCCGAACTCACCCCCCTCGGACCCGCCCTCGGAGCGGGACCGCGTCATGCCCGGCGCGGGCTGGGACGCGGCCTGGACGACCTGATCCCGACCGGGCCCGTCGGCCTCCCGGGCGGCTTCGGTGGCCCCGGCGTGCGCGAGCTCCCCGTCGCCTGGATCACCCCCAACGGGCAGCAGCCGCGCTCCGAGTTCGACGAGGCCTCACTCGAGACCCTGGCCGACTCGATCCGCCGGTACGGGGTCCTGCAGCCGATCGTCGTCGAGACGGACGGGAGCGAGCGCTTCCGCATCCTGGCCGGCGAACGTCGCTGGCGGGCGGCCAAGCTCGCCGGCCTCACCCGCATCCCGGCCACCATCCGGGCCGCCGGCGAGGACCGGGTCGCCCTCGAGATCGCACTGGTCGAGAACCTTGTACGCCACGATCTCTCGGCGCTGGACGAGGCGCGGGCGTACGCGCGCCTCTGCGACGAGTTCGGCCTGACGCAGGAGGCGGTGGCGGAGCGGGTGGGTCGCAGCCGCCCGGCCGTTGCCAACACCCTGCGCCTGCTCAACGCGGTCCCAGAGGTCCACGCCGCGCTGATGGCGGGCTCGATCTCACCGGCCCACGCCCGCACCCTGGTGGCCTTGGAGGACCCCGATCTCCAGCGTCAGGCCCTGCGCCAAGTGCTCGACCACCAGCTCTCGGTCCGCGCGACCGAGCGACTCGTCGGGCAGGTGCGCCACCGGGGCGGCGCCGGGACCCCCTCGCCACGCCTCGCCACGGCGTCACGCTCCCTGCCCGAGCTGGAGGAGGCGCTGACGCGCGCCCTCGGCACTCGGGTCAGTGTGCATGCGCGCTCCGGGGGAGCCGGGCGAATCGTGATCGACTACTTCAGCGCCGACCAGCTCGGGGGCCTCTGCGAGCGGCTCCACGTCGACCTCTGAGGCGCACCCCCCAGCCCGTCGCACGGTCCCGCCCCCCACCAGAGAGCCGCCGGGACCGTTCGTATACTCAGCCGGTGCCCGTGGAGTCCCCGCAGCGCCCCCCGTGGACCGCGGCGACGGACCCGGACAGCGGTCGGTCGCCCAGCCGGCGCCGGCGAGCGTGGATGCGCGACATCGGCGAGCTGGTGGTGCTCGCGCTGGTGATCTACCTCGTCATCACCTTCGTGGTCCAGACCGTCCATGTCGAGGGCCAGAGCATGGTCCCCACCCTCCACAACAACGACCTCCTGGTGGCGGACAAGATCACCCTCGATTTCCAGGGGCCCAGCCGCGGCGAGATCGTGGTGATCCAGCCGCCGATCAGCAGTCCCACCGACTTCATCAAGCGCGTGATCGGCCTTCCCGGTGAGTGGATCCGGATCGCGCCCGACGCCAAGGGAATCGGCCATGTGTATGTCGACCGACATCATCCGGTCGGTGCAGGCGGCGGCGAGGAGCTGCGGGAGCCGTACGTCAACGGCCTCTGGCGCGACGAGGTCCAGTGCTGCACGAGCCGAGGGCAGGCATCGCCGACCCTCCCGCCGTCCGGCCACTGGGTCCGCATCCCAGCCCGCGACTACTTCGTGATGGGCGACAACCGCAACGTTTCCGAGGACTCGCGGACCTTCGGCTGGGAGCCGCGCAGCGGCATCGTGGCGGTCGCGCGCTTCCGCTTCTGGCCCCTCAATCGAATCGCGACGCTGCCCGGGCCGGTGCCGACCCCGGTGCCGTCCGCCGCCCTCGGGGCCCTCGGCGCCCTGCCGATGGTGCGGCGGCGGCGGCGCGGGCGCCACTCGATGGGACGGCCGCCTGCGCCGTGACCGCCCGGGGCGCGACGCCCGCAGCCCCCGGATCGTGCGCGCGGTGGTGGCGGCGAGGCCCCGTGCCGCCGGTCGGGGCTGGTCCCACCGCCGCCGCTCGGCCGCCTCCAGGTCATGATCGTGGAGTACCGGTGGGTGGAACGGCGCACCCCATCGGTGCGGCACCGGTTGCGGGCCGCGCGTCTCCGCCCCAACGGCGGGCGTGGGGGGTGAGCCTGGCCGCGGCGAGCAGCTGGGCATCGACGTACCCGATCCCGGCGCCGCCCAGCGCTGCCCGCTCGATCAGCCTGGGGACATCGTCGTTGGGTCGGCCACCATCGCCTGCGGGAGGCCGCCGCGTGACACGCCCACCGATCGCGAACGAATGTTCTGACTTGACACGTGGTCCCGGTGGGATGTCTCAACCTGTCTGGACTTACCAGCGAGGGTGACCGGTGGCGTCCGATGACGGTGCCGTCGAGCCGGTTCACCGACGCGCTCCGCCCGCCCCCGCCGAGGTCGCCGGGCACCCGCCGCGACTCTGCGCCAGCGTCGAGACGCTGCGCGACCCTCTCCTCGACGTGGTCCACGTGGCCGGGACCGACCGGCACCGTCATCCCTGTGCGGTTGCGGTTTGGATCGAGACCGTCACCGCCGGGCGCCTGTCCTCCCTCGCCCGAGCCAGGTCCCGCGCGGGATCGATGGCGGATCGGAGGACCGACATCGGGAGGCCTCCCCGCACTCGGTGTGGGCGTGGTCTCGGCCCCGGCTCGACGTCACGCTCACGGATCGCGCGTGCCCGCGCACGGCACCACGTGACTGGCGGGGCGACGCGGCGACCGCCCTCTCCACCCTGGAGGGGTGTCCCAGCGGACGCACGGCACCCTCACCGAGGCGGAGGGCCGTGTCTGGACGTCCCGGGTCGGAGCGGGCCGCCACGGGCCCCACTCGAACTCACGATCATGCGTGCGACCATCGCCGCGATCGATCTCCGCACCGATCCCGCCCGCCTCGCCCGGCTCGAACGGCCGATCACGGGCAACGCGGCCAGCCCGGGCCCACCTCGCACGGGCTCGGCGCCGCTCCGAGCGTCGCACCGTCTCCGCTCCCGTGCCCGCGGGCGCCCGCGCGCGGGCGCCGGATCGTCCGCCGTCACCGGCACGGTGCCCCGGACACCGGTGGGACGCGTCGGATCAGGCGGCCGACCAGCCCGGGTCGCGACCCGAGAGACCCAGGAGGCGGTCCAGGGGTGCAGCGTCGTCCGGCACGCTGACCGTCGGCCCGAAGGCCTTCCCCTCACCCTGGTACGTGTCAGTGAGCATTCCAGGGGCAAAGCGGAGCGACTCCTCCGACGCCGCCGGAGGCGGAGACCACGGCTGGGCCGTCGCGCGGGCGAGATCCCATCCGTGGACCTGGTACTCCCACAGGATCATGCCGAGCGCGAGCTCTCCCGGCATGGAGTTCTCCCCGAGCCACAGCGGTCGCTCGGCTGCCCCTCCGCGGATCGACCGGGCCAGCAGGTCGGCATCGCGGCGCACCGCTCGGGCTGCCTCCTCGGGAGTCCGGTACCCCTCGATGTCCGCCCGCGGCGCCCTCCCCTGCGGATCGGCGAAGCCGGCTGCGAACGTGGCCAGCCAGCCCAGCACATGGTCTCGGAGCTGTTCGACGTCCCATTGGGAGCACGGGGTCGGATCGTGCAGCCGCTCGGCGCCGATTCCGCCGACGACCACCGCCAGGTCGGACAGCACCGGCATCAGGAGATCGGTCGTCCGGCTGGTTGACTTGGTCATGGCGAAGATGGTATGGGCAGCGGGCTGCCGGCGGATGGACGTTCCCGTCGCGGCTGCTGGTCTGGGCGATCCGGATGAGCGGTGGTGGCTCGTCCCCGGTCGCTCGGGACCGTCGGGGGAACCTCGATCCATGGCTGCTGTGCCAGCGGGTCCGACGGAGTCGGCATCCACCAACCGCCGCCCTCGAGGGCCGGTCGACCGTATTGGGGCGGTGCGGTGGGACCTGCCGGCGGACGTGGCCCACCACCAGAGGCTGCCCACCCATCCCTGCGCCACCATCATCCTCGGCCATCCTGACCTCCGCCCAGACGCCCGCGCCCTCGCCCCCCTCGAAGCGAGCTGAACAGCGTGGCCCGCAGCCTGACGCCCCGGACCCTGGCGGGTCGTGGATTCGTGGTCGCCGCCATGATCACCCCGGGCGGGCCCGCCACCTTCGTCACCGGGTCGGCCACCGCCCTCACCGTCCGCGTGATCCCGCTGGCAGACGCGGTCGACGTCAACCAGGAGGAGCTCGTCTCTGATAACGGAGCAGCGCCGGGCGAGGCCGCCACGGTCGCCCGGCGGGCGGCCGCCTGGTGGCGGCGGTGGCCCGGCTCACCGAGATCGCTCGGTCCATCCGCGGACCCGGCACACCGGCCGCTCGACCCGCGATCGGCCAGCGCGCCCTGGAGCGGATGTTCCTGTCCGAGGCTGGGGGTCCCCGATCGGGCAGCTCCGCCGCTGTCGCCTGCTGGAGGCGGCCGAGACGGTCCGCGCGGGCGGCCGAGGGAGCTGGGCTGAGATGGCCTCCGATCTCGGCTACGCCAACCAGGCTCGACTCATCGGAGACTTCCGCGATGCGCTGGGACAGACGCCCGCGCGTTGGTAGGATGCCTTCTCAGCCGGCGGCCTAGCCGCTGTGGGGGTCGAGGAAGAAGCCCCGGACCACGGCGGGGAGCCGAGGCGGCCACGACGATGACGGTCAGCCGATCCTCCGTGGTGGCCACGACCTCGCGCACTGCCCGGGCCCGATGAGTCGGATGCCCGTCCACCACGAGCTACACCGGGCCGTCCGCCTTTGCCAGGAGGCGGCGGCAGAACTGGACGAACGTGGCCGCGGCGCAGCGGCTGCGCGACCTCGCGCGGCTGCGCCGCGTCCGCGACCGGATCGACCGCGAGTACGCGCAGCCGCTGGACGTCGAGGGGCTCGCCCGCGGCGCCGACCTGTCGGCCGGGCCCCTCAGCCGCCAACTCCGGCTCGCCTACGGCGAGTCGCCGTACGGCTACCTGATGACCCGGCGCATCGAACGCGCCATGGCGCGGCTGCGTCGTGGCGACCTCAGCGTCACCGAGGTCTGCTTCG
>DATLUG010000002.1:0-61236 GCA_035533215.1 Candidatus Micrarchaeia archaeon
CCAAGCCCGCCGCTGCCCCCGCTGCCATGCCACCCCACCCCCGGGGTGATCGGATTTAGCCGATTTCGGTGATCGGATTCGACCGAAACGCCTGATCGGATTCAGCCGAAACGGCTGATCGGATTACTCCGAAATCCGCACCCACCCAGCCGCTCCTCAAGATCACGCAGTTCCCGGAGCACAGCCGGTCGTTGGTAGCCTGGGACGATGGAAACGTCTGTCAGAGCGCCGCTGTCAACCAACGCGGCGACGTCCTTGGAGAGGGCCTGCACAACCGAGTCCAGACGCTCCAAGACCCACTCGGGGCTGGTGGCCTCAAACGGGGGATTCCAGGCGTGGGCCTCCCGAACACGAGCAAGCTTCTCAGGACGCGACAAGTGGCGGAAGCGAAAACGGTCGACGAACAGGACGAACCGGGCGGCGTCAGGGAGTGCAGCGGCCTGTTCCAGAGTTCCTCCGAGGAGTCCGGCAAGGTTCACCCGGAGGGTATCGCGTAGGGTGCCGTTCTCGAGTTCGAAGACCCGGATGCCGACGAGGTTCGTCACCACCACCTGACGGATGCGCGGGTGGCCTTTCGTCAGGTATCGGTGGACTTGGTCATCGTGCCCGCCCAGGGTGGTCCAGTCACTGGTGCTCTTGGTGTCGAAGACGAATGGGTGGGTGACGGCGTCAGCGGGAGTGAAATCGGGCCGACCTTCGACTCCGCTGATCTCGGCGGCCAGGGTGCGGCCGAGCTGCCAGCTCAGCAGTCTCTCCGCGAAGGCGGGGAACACAACAGGAGCGACCAGAGTGCGCTCATCGGTCCGCCCCCGACCCGTGGCGAGGTACTCCGCCCAGCTGACGAGCGAGGCGCCCGTTTGGACGCGGACCGACGTGGCAAACTCGCGCCAGGCCCTAATGAGGTCTCGGTCTCGGCGGTCTACCGGCATGAGTGTGGCGGGAGGGGGGCGGAGCTGGGCATCAGTCCTACTTGCGCATGAGGGGTTGGCCAAGTATGTCTCATCGGACGCGTAGTCGTCATCCTTGGCCGTCTGATCCACCCCTCACGACCACCCGGCGGCTTGCGGCCCGGCTGGAGGTCGATATGGGCCCAAGTCGGACGGCCACCCCCGCGCTACGTGGCGGGACATTCAGAGTTGACGTCAGGCCCCCGCGGTGTCGATGACCGCGCTTGCGCGACCGGCTTCGGTCGCCATGAGCCGTGGCGAGCATCGTGACGAGCACAGATCGGACCCCCGAGCGGCAGCCGGAGAAGGAGAGGCGCAAGTGGCACCGGAAAGCGGCGCGCCACTTCGGTTGGCCTCTTGACGATCGGCGGCTCCGCGAGGCGTCGAGGCGGATGGTCGAGAGCGCCAGGAATGGGCTTGCGCACCAAGCGTGTCCCAGAATGCGTCCCCCTACCGTCACTGCCAACCCGCCCACCTTCACCCAACTCCACGTCCCCCGTCGCGGGGACGCCTCTGACCGCAACCTCAGCGGATGACGCCGGACGGTGGCAGTCAGCGGAGGACTCTCGCAGCCGTGGGCGAGATCACAAGCGGACCGCGGCGGCTCCCCGCCGACGACGCGACCCGAGTTTCCGACTCGCACCTCATATCCAGCGTCACGCTCGAGGCGTACCCATGTTCGCCACCTCGCCAATTCGGCCGCCGTTACCCGCGCAGACCCTTCGGTGCTGCGCCGGCGCGACACCCTATCTGACACCCTATCGCCCGGTCGAGCACGGATGCCGGCGGACGGTCGGAGGCTCCTGACGGACCTCGATGATCACGAGTCGGACGCCAGCGGCCAGCGGCGAACGCTTGGTCCGCGAATCCGCCCTTCCCGACCATCGCGAGCCGGCACTCACGTCCACATCCATCGACAGATCGCTCTCCGGGGCGACACCGGACTTGACCCCCGCGCTCCCCTCCTCCCCGCATCCATCCTCACGTGCCGCCCCACCGGTCCACATCCGTTCGGGTGCCAGAGCGCAGCTCCAGGCGCGGCCGCCGGGGACGGACGT
Source organism: Candidatus Micrarchaeia archaeon (assembly GCA_035533215.1). Taxonomy (GTDB): domain Bacteria; phylum Chloroflexota; class Dormibacteria; order Aeolococcales; family Bog-877; genus DAHUZL01. The sequence goes on from DATLUG010000002.1 coordinate 2,006, forward strand.
GTGGCTCAGGGTTCCGCGAGCGCAGCGGCTGACATCCACGGGTCGCGGACGCAGAGGCGTGGCAGGGCGTCGAAGCGGTTGACACCGCTTCTGGCAGCGGTCGAGCGACGCCACCTGTGCCAATAGAGGCACAGACTCCAGCTTCGCGACGTCCGATGAGAGGCCACAGGCTCCTCACCTGTCGCCATTTGGAATCACCGACGATCTGGCGACGGCACGCTCACCCCGTCGGACCGCCTCACCCGAACACATCCGCCGACATTCATCGCACGCACGTGGAGCAGGTCGCCTCGAGTATTGGGCAGAGCTCCACCACCTTCCGAACTGGCACCCACCCGCCCGGAGCGGGCACGTTGTCGCCGAGTGGTCCGATCAGCCGCGTCGGAATCCCGGCAGCCTGGAATAGCGCGGCGTCCGTCCATGGGTGGAGACCAATCTCCGGCAATTGATGTCCCGGACACCCCGCGCGGCAGCGTGCCCGGCATGGAGGAGCGGCCGGTGCCCAGACGCCTTGAATGGCTCGCGCTCACGAGCTACCTTGATCGCGGCAGAACAGTCCGGAAGCGAGGAAGGCAGCGAGCCAACAATGCCCTGAACAGCTAGCATCCGTGACCCAAGACGCTCCCCCGGCTGGGTGCCGATCGCCATTCCAACGCTGGCACTCGATGGATAGGTCGCGTCGTCCGTGCCGCCGGTGATCGTGCTCCCGTGGCAATCAGTCCTCCCGCTCGGGAGGTGGCCGGTCTGCGACATGACCGTGCGATCGACTCACCAAGTCTGGTGATCACCTCCGAAAGGTGTGCGATGGCGTCAACTCCTATCTCAGGCGCTGACCCGACCGGACCCTCGCGATCACGACCGATCGTGGGGCAGCCACTCGACATCCACCCCGGCACGCTGGGCCGACCGGAACTCCGGATCGCCGGTCAGCACCGGGCAGCCGAGCTGCCTCGCTCCGGCGGCAGCGAAGGCGTCGGCGTAGCTGAGGCCACCGCCGGCCTTCAAGGACGCCGCGCTGCGAACCAGGCCACGGTCGATGGGCACGAACCGGATGGCTGGGGAGTCATCCGGCCGCTCCTCGGCAAGGAGATCGGCGAAGACAGCGTCGGCCGGCACTCTGCCGCTGTTGCGTTCCACGATGTAGACCACCTCCCCCACGTTCACCAAGGTCATCCACGGCTCGCCGTCGCGGAGGACGGCTCGGACCCGCTCCCAGCCCGGCTCCCTCTCCAGCGCCACCAGGATGGCGTGGCTGTCGAGCACGCGACGGTCAGCCATCCTCACGCTCCCGTTCGGCGTGTCGGTCCCGGAGCAGTTGGGTCGCCAGCGAGAGGCGACCGGGGTCACGCACGACGGCTCCGACCAGATGGTCGATGCTCCGAACGGGTCGGGGGATCAGCTCTCCCTCGCGCTCGATCCAGGCGACCTTGGTCCCCGGCGGAAAGCCGTACCTGGCCCGGAGGGCGCCCGGTATCGTCACCTGACCCTTTGGGTTGACCGTGGTGACCATGAGCCAGATCGTACCACAACCGTCGATCTGGTAATACGATCTATCGAGCGTAGGCCCTGGTTTTGTCACGTGGTGCTGATGATGAGCCGGAGGGGCACGGCATCGGCGCCGCCGGGCCAGCCCCGGACGGGCCCCACGAGACGCGGACACCGCCGCCCGGGCCAGCGTCCAGCCCGAGTTGGCAGGATCCCTCGAGGACGCCTTGCGGGAGTGGAGAGCCGCCGGCGACGCGGAGCACTGGGGGGTCACCGCCGCCGCCGTCCCCTCGTCCTCACGCGGCGCGGCGAGATCCAAGCCGTCGACCTGGACCCGGTCGTGACTCCGGGACGAACGAGCGACGGCCAGCCGTCATCGTCCGCAACGACGGCGACTGCGGCGGCGACCCGCCTCGGCCGAGGCGTCGTCACGGTGGTGCCGGTGACCTCGGCGGCTTCGGCGGACTGTCCGTCCAGCTCCTGCTGCCGCCAGGCCGGACCGGGCGCGACCGCGACTCCAAGGCGCGGTCGGCGGCGCTGATGACGGAGCCCGACGAGGCCCTTCGCCTCCACCCAGACCTGGTGAAGGGACCCACCTCGGCGTCGGGTGGCCCCCTGTGGCGGCGGCTTCCGGGCAGCACCGGCGGACATCACCCAGGTCGATGCCGCCACCGGCGGCTCCTGTTCGAGGCCGCCGTCCGAGCGCTGGGACCGCCGCACGCGTCCGGCGATCCTGAGCCTACTCCCCGACCGTTCCGTCCACGAGCTCACGCACCACATCCAGATGGCCGGCGTGGCGGGCGTATTCCTGCAGCAGGTGGAAGAGGATCCCGATCAGGGCCGGATGCGGATCGGGCGGGTTGAAGCGGCCGCCGCTCCGGGCCACCTCGCCGAGCTCGGCCGACCCCACGATCCGGCGGGAGCGATCGCAGCTGTCGAGGAAGAAGCTGCGGATCTCCCCGCTGCTCTCGCCGGGCTCGATCGCCCACCGGCCGCGGGCGTCGTCCTCGCCCCACAGCTGCGCGATCGGCTCGCCGCGGAATCCCCACTGCAGCCAGCGTCGCTCGACATGGGCGAGGTGCTTGAGCAGCTGCAGCGGCGTCCATCCCGACGGCAGCCGGCTCTGGCGCAGGTCCGCCTCCGACATGCCGTCGAGCTTGCGAAGGATGGTGTCCCGATAGAAGTCAAGATAGGTCGTGAGGAGTTCGCGTGGATCGGTGAGCCCGTCCCCCGGTTCGGGCAGCGCGACGGGCTGTCCGCGTGCGGCATCGTGTTCCATCGCCTCCTCCCTCGGTGATCGATGAGCCGCCGTGAGCGATGCCGTCCGGTGGCCGAGACGATAGCGACCACGGGTGGCGCCTGACCACCCTCCTCGATCGTGACCGGAGGGCGGCGCGGCGCACCCACTCGAAAGCGATGCGGGTCCCACCTGCCCCACCGCACCGAGCGCCCTCGGAACGGCGGGCCGGGAGGAACCGCCGCCGCGTTTCATTCGACCTGGACCGATGACCTGAGGTCCGGCCCCGCGTGCGACGCCGCCGCTCGATCCCCGCTGATGCGGCTCCCGGACCCCGAACTCGGCTCGGTACGCCATCGGACCGACGCCGGGCTCGCGGGCCGCCATCATCGGAGGTGGCCGATCCCCAGCTGGGGGTCGGCGCGGGCGACCCCTGGAAGCGGGCGTTGCCCGGAAGCGAGGAGTTGATCTGGACAACGGCCGACCGGACCGCTCGCTGGCCTCGGACGGCGGCGCTGCGATGGCGCGTTCGATGCGCCGATCGCACGCGAACTGGCGTCTGCCAGACCGAGACTGTTCGTGCATACTGAGACGAGCGTCGCTCCCTGATCGCGCTGGCAGTCGATGTCGCCCGGTGCCCCGCCTCGGCGGTGCGCATCGTGGGCACTGACCAGGTGCAGCGACAACATACGTGCGCATAGGAGGCGCCTGCCATGTCCATATTTCGGATCCGTCGCGACCACTCCGCCGATCGCCCGCGCAGTGGTGGGAAGGCGGCTGCGACCCGTCACCACCCCTGCGGCGACGGTCCTCAGCCCGGCCGCCAGCCCGACGTGGGCTGGACGCTGCGAGCTGGCACGCTGGTGCCCTGCCTGGCCCTCCTCGCGCTCTCGGTCGGACTCGCGCCCCTGGCGGTGACCGCAGCATCGGCCCGGACCCTTCCCCGCCAGAGCGCTTCGGCCGGGCGATACGTGTCGATCACACCCTTTCGCGTCCTCGACACCCGCTCCAATCTCGGCGGCAGCCGATTCGGTCCCGACTCGACACAGTCGGTGACGATCGCCGGAGCCGGAAACGGGTCCGTCCCCGCCACCGGCGTGGTCGCGGTGGTCGCCAACATGACCGTCACCCAGGCCAGCAGCTCCGGCTACCTCTCGGTCTTCCCGGCCGGCTCCGGGATCCCGGTGGTATCGAGCCTCAACTTCACCAAGAGCGTGACCGTCGCCAATCTCGTGACGGTGCCCGTGCCCGCCAGCGGCGACGTTCAGGTCCGTGACTACCTCTATGACCAGAACTCGTCCCAGAACGCCCAGGTGGTGATGGACATCCAGGGCTACTACACGACCAAGTCGACCGGACCCACCGGGCTGTACACCCCGATCACGCCGGTGCGGATCGCCGACACCCGGTCGGGCAGCGGCCAGCCGGACGCCGGCGCGCCCCTCGGTCCGGGCGGCACCGCGTCGGTCACGGTGGTGACCGCCGCCGACGGGGTCCCCGCCACCGCCGCCGCGGTGGCGCTCAACGTCACCGCCATCGCCCCCACGACCAACGGGTACCTCACCGTCTTCCCGGCCGGCGCGCCGCGTCCGACGGTGTCGAACGTGAACTTCCGCACCGGCGCGACGGTGGCCAACCGGGTGGTGGCCAAGATCGGGAGCGGGGGCCAGGTCCAGATCTACAACGCGGTCGGCACCAGCAACATCGCGGTCGACGTCGATGGGTGGTACGCCGGCGCCAGCACCGTCGGACCCAAGGGCGGGGCCTACGTCTCGGTCACCCCGATCCGAATCGTCGACACCCGGTCGAGCATGGGGGGAACCACCCTGGGGGCGATGGGGAGCGAGACCTTCACCGTCGCCGGGCACGGCGGCATCCCCTCGGGCGGTGCCCTGGCGGCGGCCATGAACGTCACCGTGGTCAACACCCAGGCGTCCGGCTACGTCACCGTCTTCCCGGCGGGGTCGGCCCGCCCGACCGCCAGCGACATCAACTGGACCGGGGCTCGCCAGGATGTCCCCAACATGACCCAGGAGGGCCTCGGCAGCTCCGGGAACCTCACCGTCTTCAACGGCTCGGCCGGCACCACCGGGATCCTCATCGATGTGTTCGGGTACTTCCAGGTGCCGGTGTCGGCGGGGTTGACGGCCAGCGCCGTCCCCGCCACGCTCCCCACCAACTCCACGGCGACCAACATCAGCGCCTCCCACGAGTCGACGGTCACCGCGACGGTGACCTTCGCGGGCACGCCTCCCAGCCCTGACTCGGTCCTCTTCACCGAGTCGGGCTCCGCCTGCAACGGGTTCGTCGTGGGCGGCTCCGTCGCCACCACCAAGCGGGCCACCGCGCCGCCCTATCGCGCCACCTACCTCTCGGGCACCAAGCGCGGCGTCTGCACCATCATCGCCACCGAGGCGGTCCAGCACCTCCGCGGCCAGGCGACCGTCACCCAGTCGTAGGGTCGGCTCCGACCCATCGGGCGGGGCCGCGCCGCGGGCGCGGCCCCGCCACCGCTCCCACCCCGGCGCGGCCGGGCCAGCCCCGGGGCGCCTGAGTCGAAGGATCGGCTCGGCGCCACGGTCGCAGCGAGGCTGCCGGCGCGTCCCGTGACGGAGGGGAGGCCGCCGGCATGGTCGCGGACTCGACGCCGGCGTGGGCCGGGGCCGCCCGCCCGGGGTCGACCCGCATCACCCCCAGCCGCCCGCAGGCCCGATGGTCGCGCGCTCCATCCCGTGGGGGCGCCGACGCACGGACGGGGGCCTTCTCCCGTAACCGGGCCGCCGTGAGCGCCGTTGACCGAGCCGTGCCGCCGTCCGCCGCCGCTCGAGCCGGAGGGCGGCGAGCAGCGCGGGTTCTGCTGGCCCTCGCGTTCGCCGGCCTGGTGCCGGCCCTGGCCGGGGCCGCCGGGTCCGGTGCGGCGAGGGACCGGGTCGCGGTCGCGCGCGCGGCGGTGACCACCGCCCATGGTCGCGCCTGGCGGGGGCACGGCACCCTCGCCTTCGTGACCGGGGGCCAGCTCGGGCTGCTCGACCGGGCCGGCGGCCTGCACATGGCCAAGGGCCGCGGCATCGTCAGCCAGCCGGCGGTGTCGCCGACTGGCGGCTGGGTCGCCTACCTTCGGCAGGGACGTGCGCCGGGGGCCACGCCCTACGCCCCGCCGCCCCCCGCCCTCTGGGCGGTCCGTCCCGACGGGTCGGCCGACCACCGCGTCGCCGCGGACGTCGCCACCTTCGCCTGGTCACCCACCGGCCAGCGGCTCGCCTACGTCACCGAGGCCGGGCTCGGCAGCGTGTACCTCGCCCCCACCCCCGAGGCCCCGCCGTTCCTGGTCACCACAGGCTCCGCGGTGCGGCTGGAGCTGGGCGGCATCGCCTGGTCGCCGACCGGCTCCCGGCTCGCCGTCGCGGTCGGATTCCCGGGCCCGGCGGGCGGACCGCCCACCGGCGGCCTGGCGACGCTGTCGGCGCGGGCCGGGGCGGTGCCCCACGTCCTCTACCGCGAGCGCGGCAACGGCGTCGAGCTGGCGGGCTGGTGGCCGAGCGGGCGCGGGCTCCTCTTCTGGCTCGACCCCCAGAACTCCCAGTCGATCGCCGCGGACGGGCTGCCGCTGGAGAGCCTCCCGCGCAGCGGCGGCACACCCCACCGCCTGGTCGTGATGCTGGCCCACCCGTCGTGGCTGGCCTGGTCGCCGGACCGCACGACGCTGGCGATCGGCGCGGGCGGGGACCGCACGATCTGGGCCGGCGGCAAGGCGATCGTCCTCTGCTCGATGCCGGCCGCCAGCTGCCACCCGCTTCCCCAGCCGGCCGGGGTGATCTCGTACCAGCCCACCTGGACCGCCGCCGGCGCCCTCGCATTCGTGCGGGCGCGGGCGACCGGACCCTTCGCCCCCGACCAGGCGGACGTCTCGGCCGGCCGGGTGCGGGCGTGGGACGCCACCCAGGCCATCTGGGTGGCGCACCGCGACGGCAGCTCCGCCCGCGAGCTCCGGATCGCGGGCACGGGAGCGCTCCGACCGAGGTGGAGCGGGAGCGCTCTCCTGTACGTGCACGCGGACGCCCTCTGGCTCGTCGCCCGCCCGGGCGCCCGCCCGGTGGCGGTGGCGGGACCGCTGACCTCGCCGGAGCCCTTCGTGAGCGGGGGCTTCCCCGACGTCTACGACGGCTACCAGGGCTGGGCCCAGCTGTACAGCTGGGGGCGGTGAGCCGGCGGCGCCGGGGGGGCCAGCCCGCCCGGAGCCGCGGGTCTCAGCGGCGGGGCGCCGCCGCCCGAGCCTGGGCGGCGGGACCGGCGATCTCGGCCGACCGCCCCGACACCGCCTCCGCCCCCGCCCGCAGGACCTCCAGGATCGCCGCGGCATGGGCGTGCCCGGGGTCGATGTCGGGGTTGTAGACGGTGACGTCCCAGCCCACCACCAGGGGGTCGCTCAGGGCGGTGGTGACCAGCTCGCGGAGGGTCGACCATTCCAGGCCGCCCTCCTGTGGGTAGTCCACGGCCGACATCGCCTGGGTGGTGAGCACGTCCATGTCCATGTGCAGCCAGACCCCCGCCCGGCAGTGGCGGAGATCAGCCAGGGCGGCGGCCATCGACCCACCGGGATCGCGGTTGCAGGCGGCGTCGGAGACCAGCCGCACCCGGTCCGCGACCGACCGCACCCCCTCCCGGGCCAGGGCGTCCTGGTCCCTCGGCCCCAGCATCACGACGTCGCGGGGCTGCAGGAGCGGCAGCTCGGGCCCGCGGCCGCGCGACCACGGCGCCGGCGCCATCCCGAGGGCCAGCGCCATCTCCATGTCGGCCGCCTCGCCGGTCGGGGAGCGGTCGGGCGGGTAGGCGTCCTCGTGGCCGTCGATGAAGAGCAGCCCGGCCGGCCCGACGGCTCGGTCGAGCGCCTCCAGGCAGCCGAGGATGAGGGGGCAGTCACCGCCGACGACGAGAGGGAAGGCCGCCGCCGAGACGATCGCCCGGACGGCCTCGGTCACCCCCCGGATCATCTGCGTCATCCCCTGCGGATCGATGATCCGCGTCGCGTCGTCGCGCACCAGGGTCGGCTCCGGCACCAGCACATCGCCATGGTCGACGACGCTCGCCACCGGGGCCAGGGTCGAGAGCAGTCCTGACCGGCGCAGCACCGCGGGAGCGGCGGCGACGCCGCCGCGCACCCCGGACGAGTTGTTGGGCACCCCCACCACCACGATCTGCACGGGGGTCAGCATCGCCTCACGCGGCGCCCGCCTCGACCAGGTCGACGACAACGGCCGCGGCTCGGCAGCAGGCCTCGGTCTGGACATCGAGGTGGGTCACGGCCCGGATGGTGCGCGGGCCGAAGGCGACCAGCCGCACCCCCGCCGCCTGCGCCCGCGCCACCACGGTGGCCGCGTCGGGGGCACGGCCGCAGAGCTCGAACACGACGATGTTGGTCTGCACCCTGCCGAGGTCCACCTGCACCAGCTGGCTGACGCTGAGCCGCTCGGCCAGCTCGCGCGCGTTGGCGTGGTCCTCCCCCAGGCGCTCGAGGTTGTGGTCCAGTGCGTACAGCGCGGCGGCGGCGAAGAAGCCGACCTGGCGCATCGCGCCTCCGCTCATCCGGCGATAGCGGGTCGCCGCCCGGATCCGGTCCGCGGAACCGGCGAGGAGCGAGCCGCCGGGAGCGCCGAGGCCCTTGGAGAAGGCAACCGAGACCAGGTCGAAGGGGGCGGCCAGCTCCGCGACCGGCCGCCCCGAGGCCGCCGCGGCGTTCCAGAGCCGGGCGCCGTCGAGGTAGGACGCGATGTTCCGGTCTCGGGCGGCCGCGCCGAGGCGCTCGGCCTCCGCCGCCGGAAAGACCACCCCGCCGGACCGGTTGTGGGTGTTCTCGACAATGACGCACGTGGTCGGTGGGCTGAGGAGATGGCCGGGGGGCCAGCAGGCGGCCTCGAACTCCTCGGTCGAGAACACGCCCCCCTCGCCGATCTCGGTGAACTGGACGCCCGCGTTGGCTGCCGCCGCCCCCGTCTCGTACCACACGGCATGACTCTCGCGTGCCACCACCACGTCGTCGCCCGGTCGGGTGAGGACGCGCAGGGCCACCTGGTTGGCCATCGTCCCCGACGGCACCCACAGACCTCGCTCCTTGCCGAGGAGCGCCGCGACACGCTCCTGGAGCCGATTGATGCTGGGATCCTCGCCGAACTGGTCGTCTCCCACCGGGGCGGCCGCCATCGCCGCGCGCATCGCCGACGACGGCAGGGTGACGGTGTCCGAACGCAGGTCGATGGCCCCCGTCGCCTCGATCCCCACCGGTCGATTATGTCACGCGTCACAGCGGCGGACGGGCGGGCGGCACGGGTCCGAGACCGCCCCGGCGACGCCCCGCGGCCGCCCGATCCCGACCCGCAGGCGGGACCGTCCGTGCGGTCCGGCCGCGGGGAGCCACGGCCGGATCCGCGGGTGCCTGGCCGCGCCCGTCGCCGACGCCGCCGCGCCGCCGCACCGGCGTCGGGGACGAGCGCGACGGACTGGGCGCTCGTGGGTGGTCGGGCCCCACCGCGACGCCGGGGGCCGGCGGGCGGGCGCGACCGCCCGCGAAGGGGGGCGCGGTCGGTGACCGCAGCGACGGTCCGGAGCGGGGCAAGGACGGGAGGGCACCGCCGGCGCCGGGGGCGGCGCGACCGTCGCGGCGAGGGCGGCGTGTCACCAGCGGCCGAGGCGGGGCCCGACGGCTTGCTCCCCGGCCGTGGGCTCCGTCACGGGGGCGAGTGGGGCCAGCCGCCCGCCCGGGGGCGAGTCGGGTCGTCCGCGGCCGAGCGGCTGACCGGGAGGTCGAGCGGCGTCCGCGGGTCGGCGTCCGCGGGCGGCCCCTTCGGCCCCACCGATCCGGCGACGCGCTCGAACTCGTGGGTGCGCCCGAGCGCCTCGAAGCCGAGCCTGCGGTACAGGAGCCGGGGCCAGTCGTCGGCGTCGGCCAGGAGGAAGACCAGGCTGCACCCGAGCCGGCGCGCCTCGCCCACGGCGCCCAGCACCACCGACCGGGCGAAGCCTCTGCCCTGCCACGGCGGCTCGGTCTCCACCTCCTCGACCTGGGCGGTCCGGCCGCGGTGGTAGAGGGCGCAGTGAGCAACGGGGCGGCCACCCACTCGCACCGCGTGGTCGGTGACAGCGCAGGCGGCCGCGGTGGCGGAGCGGCGGCCCACCAGCTGGCGCACCACCTCGTCGGGCGTGTCGGGCAGGCTCCGACGCCAGCTGGCCGACAGGAAGGAGACCAGGTTCGGGTACGGGACCAGCTCCGCCGCCGCCCCCGCCGGGCGGTCGGGCGGCCCGGTCGCCGCCATCACCACCAGGGTCCGGTGGACGTAGCCGGCGGCCGCGAAGGCGTCGTGCCATGCCGGCGCGACCGCGTCGTGGTCCACCGCCACCAGGCGGTGGCTGAGACCGGCGCCTCCCAGGACCCGCTCGGCCTCGGCCAGCACCAACGCGGGGTCGGCGGCAACGGTCACGATCAGGCGGTTGTGCGCGTAGGAGTGCGGGAACGGGTCGCTGAGGACCGCGAAGCCACCCGCGGTGGTCACGACGGCGGTCGCCGACCGCCGCGCCACCCCGTGCTCGAAGGCGAGGGCGCGGGCCAGCAGGCGGGCTCGAGGCTCCGCCGCGTCGACCGACCGGGTCACGGCCGGAGTGTGGCAGCCGCGCGGCGACGGTGGCGCGGGTGCGGCGGGATGGCGGCCGGCCTATGATTGGGAGCGCCAATTGTCATGGCGCAGGACAGGCATGCAGGTGGAGGCCAGGATGACGGGCATCGGGGGTCGCCGCGGGCAGCCGGTGCGCGAGCGCGGCCCGGACGGCGGCCAGCCGTTGGCGCAGGCCAGCCGCGCCATCGAGGCGGCCGGACCGGCCGGCCGCGGTCATGGCGGGTCCAAGGTCCGCCCCCGGGCCGTGTTGCGTGAGATCGACGGGGTGCTCGACACGCTGGAAACCTGGCACCTCGAGCCGCCCCCGGCCGACCGGTCCGCCCCCCAGGCGTTCGGGGCCATCCTCGGCGACCTGGAGGCGGTCGCTGACGGCCCGCTGCCGGCGCCGGTTCGCGAGGCTCCCTCCAGCTATCACCTCCACCTGGCGCTCCTCGCCTGGCAGTCGGACCTCCTCGATCGGCTGCTGCCCGACCGCCGGCTTCGGTTCCCCGACCTTGACAGCGACGGCGACGAGCCGCTGGAGCCGGCACCGCGATCGGTCCGTCGCCGGGCCCAGGCCCAGGCCGCCGAGCTCGCCGGACGCGCCCGAGGCTGAATCCCGGCGCACGCCGGCGAGTGCGGGGGCGCGGTCCACCCGCCTCCGGCGACCCCCGACCATACTGGCCACCGTGGATCGACCTGAGCTGTTCCCGGAGCCATCCCCGCCACCCACCCCGTCGCTCGCGACGGCCGACGCCGACGCGCCGCTGGCGACCCGGATGCGGCCGCGGACGCTGGCCGAGGTCGTCGGCCAGGAACAGCAGACCGGCCCGGGCGGTCTCCTGGACCAGGTCGCCCGCACCGGCCAGCTCCCGTCCTTGGTGTTGTGGGGTCCGCCCGGCACCGGGAAGACCTCGCTGGCACTGGTGCTGGCGGCCGGTGCGGGTGCCGAGGTCGAGCACCTCAGCGCGGTGAGCGCCGGGGTCCGGGACATCCGCCGGGTGGTGGAGGCAGCCCGGATGCGACGCCGGATCGGGCGCCGGACGGTGCTCTTCCTGGACGAGATCCACCGCTTCAACCGTTCCCAGCAGGACGCGCTCCTCCCCCACGTCGAGAGCGGCCTCCTCACCCTGCTCGGGGCCACCACCGAGAATCCGAGCCTGGAGGTGAACGGGGCGCTCCTCTCCCGGGCCAGAGTGGTCGCGCTGGGGGCACTCGGAGCGGAGGCGATCGGCGCGCTCCTGGACCGCGCCCTGGCGGATCCCGACCGTGGGCTCGGGACCCGTCGCCTGCGGCTCGACCCGGCGGCGCGCACCGTGCTCACCGAGCGCACCGGCGGGGACGGCCGAGTCGCGCTTAACGCCCTGGAGCTGGCCGCGATGCCGCTGCCCGACGGCGCCACCGTGGACGCCGAGGCGGTGCTGCGATCCCTGCAGCGGCCCGCGCTCCTGTACGACCGGGCCGGGGACCAGCACTTCTGGGTGGTCTCCGCCCTCATCAAGTCGATCCGCGGGAGCGACCCCGACGCCGCCGTGTACTGGTTGGCCCGGATGCTGGAGGCTGGCGAGGACCCGCTGTTCGTCGCCCGGCGCCTGGTCATCCTCGCCGCCGAGGACGTCGGCCTGGCGGATCCCGGGTCCCTCGCCGTGGCCGTCGCCGCCTACCAGGCCGCCCGGGCCATCGGCATGCCCGAGGCCGCCCTCCCCCTCGCCGAGGCCGCCCTCCACCTCGCCCTCGCCCCCAAGAGCAACGCCGTGACCCGTGCCTATGGGGCCGCGTCGGAGATCGTGCACCGGTCCGGGGCCCTGCCGGTGCCGCTCCATCTCCGCAACGCGGTGACGGCCCACGACCGCGCGGCGGGATTCGGGGCCGGATATGTCTATGCCCACGACGATCCCGAGGGGCTGGTGGTCCACCGGCACCTGCCGGAGGCGGTGCCGGACCATCCCCTCTACGCGCCGTCGGGCCGCGGCGCCGAGGCCGGGGTGGCCGACCGGCTCGCCGCGCGGCGGTCGGACCTCGCCCGCCGGAGGGCCGCCTCTGCGGACGAGGCGGCGCCGGGGGCACGGGTCGGGCCCGCCGGCGCCGGCGCCGAGCCGCGGCCCCCGGGCTGACCCGGCCGGCGTCAGTCCGGGGTCGGCGCGGCCTCCGCGGGTGGTGGAGCCCCGGCCGCCAATGCGGCGGCCGCGTCCTCGGCCTCCGCCTCAGCCGCGAGACGCGAGGCGGAGACCTTCACCACCAGCTCATCCGCGTCGGCGGCGCCGACCAGCTCCACCCCCTCGGGGAGACGCAGTTCCTGCAGCCTGACGCCGTCGTCCACCGCCTCGAGGTGGGAGACGTCGACCTCCAGGCGGCCGGGGATGGCACCGGGCAGGCAGCTCACATGGACCGAGTGCACGACCTGGAGCAGCTCGCCCAGGCTCAGCTTCACCGCCGGCGACTCGCCCACGATGACCACCGGCACCTCGACCGTGAGCAGCTCCTCCAGGTCCACCTGGAAGAAGTCCACGTGGAGAATGCGGGCGCTGCGCGGGTCGACCTGCACCTCTCGGATCAGCACCGGGCGGCGCCTCCGCTCCCCCGCGACCCGCATCTGGACCAGCCGCGCCCGGCCGGCCCGGTGGTACAGGCGCTCGAACGTCCGCCGCGAGAGCTGGAGCGCGGACGGGTCGACGCGATGCCCGTAGAGGACGGCCGGGATGGTGCCGACACGGCGCAGGTCGGCGACGTGGCGCCCGGTCACCGTCCGCGGCTCGACATCGAGAGCGAGATCCATGGTGACCCCAGGTGCGGGCTGAAACCGGGAGCGCCGGACCGAGGGCGCCATCCACCGGCGGGCTGAACGGCCCGGATGCTATCACACGCGCCGGGCGGGGCCGGCCTCAGCCGGCGGCGGGCGCGGACGCCGGCGCTGGTGCCGGGGCGCCGAACCGTCGGCGGACGTAGGCGACGATGTCGTCGATGCTGGTCCCCGGGGTGAAGACGGCGTCCACCCCGAGGCCGCGGAGCACGGCGGCGTCGTCGGGGGGCACGATCCCCCCGCCGAAGACCACGATCTCGCCGGCGCCGCGCGCACGCAGCAGGTCCAGCACCTCGGGGAAGAGCGTCATGTGCGCACCCGAGAGCAGGCTGATGCCGATGCCGTCGACGTCCTCCTGGATCGCCGACTCCACCACCTGCGCCGGTGTCTGGTGCAGACCGGTGTAGATGATCTCCACCCCGGCGTCGCGCAGGGCCCTGGAGATCACCTTGATCCCGCGGTCGTGGCCATCGAGCCCCACCTTGGCGGTGAGGATCCGGATCCGACCCTCCGGCATCGTCCCTCCCCGGCACGTCCCGCCGGGGCGGGACCGGGTGCCGTTCCCCCAGTCTACCGCCCCCTTGCCGCGATCTCGGCTGCGCGGCGCGGCCGACCGTCGCCCTCCGCGCGCGCGGGTAGGCTGTGGGGATGGTCAGGGCCTCCAGTCCCGGCGTCGTCTCGGCGGGCGGTCCGACCGACCGCGCCCTCGGGTGCCTGCTCGGGCTCTGCGTGGGCGGGGCGCTGGGGCGGGCCGCCGCCCTCGGCGCCGGCTCGTCGGGCGACGCCGTCGAGGTGGAGGACGCCCTGGCATGGGGCCCGGACACCCTGGAGATCCCCGGCCCCACCGCCGCCATCGGCGCGCCCGCGGCGTTCGCCTTGGCCACCGCGGAGAGCTGGGTCGCCCATGGGCTGGTGGTCGAGCCCGACCTCGCCCGGCGCTGGTGCGCGCTGGCACGGGAGGGCGACCTCGAGGCCGGGGCGATCACCCGGGCGGCGCTCGACGCCTGGTCGGATGGCGCGCCCCTCGATCGCGCGGCCGCGATGGCGTCGCGGCTCCGCCCCGGTCGCGCCGGGGACGGCCCGCTCGCCCGCGCCCTGCCGCTGGTCCTCGGGGTGGGCGGCGATCGCCTCCTGCTGCGACGGGCGGCCTACCGCAGCGCCACGGTGACCCATGCGGACCCGGTGGCGGCCTTCGTCACCGTGGCCGCCTGCCTGTTCGGGCTGGACCTGCTGCGTCTCCCGGTCGCGGAGGCCGGACGACGCACCGTCCAGGCCGTCTGCGAGGACCTGCCGCTGCGGGCCCTGGACGCCCTCCGGCCGGCGCCGCCGCAGGAGCCCGCCCCCGCCGGGCAGGACGCCGTGGGCGTCCTCGCGGCTGCGATCACCCTCCTCGCCCGCTTCGAGCGCTTCGAGACGGTGGTGGTGGACGCCGCCAATCGGGGCGGGGGGCTGACCGGCTCCGCCAGCGCCGGGGCCCTCGCGGGGGGACTTGCGGGCCTCCGGGACGGGGCCGAGGCGATCCCCCGCCGCTGGGTCGAGGCGCTCACGCCCGACCTGCGCGCTCGCTGCGCGCGGCTGGCAGAGACACTCCCTCAGGCGGCGGGCGGGGCGGCCGCCCTACCGGAGGCCCCCGAAGCCGCGGTGCCGGCCGCTCCGCGCGGTGCCGGCGACGGTGCCGCGGTCCGTGCGCCGGAGCCGGGATGACCCGGCGGGTGCCGCGAGCGGCGGGGCAGCGGGCGCTGGTGGCCCGCCCCCAGGAGCGGCTGCTGGTGGACGGCACCAACGTCGCCTGGGCCTGGGCGCCGGTTCGGGCCCTGCTGATCGCGCAGGCCTTCGGAGCCGCCCAGCAGCTGCTGGTGGACCGCCTGGCGACCTCGGGGGTGGCGGGCACGGGGGGCGACTGCACGGTCGTCTTCGACGGGCCCCCGCCGCCGGGCGGCCCCGCCAGCCGCGGTGCGGTGCGCGTCCGGTACCCGGAACCGGGCCAGTCGGGCGACGACCGCCTGCTCCAGCTGGTCGCGGCGACCGCGCACACCGACGTCAGGGTCCGGCTCGTGACCAGCGACCGGGCGCTTGGCGACGCGGCCCGGCGGCTGGGCGCCACCACCTCCGGGGGGGGCACCCTGCTCGACCGGCTGGACCCCGCCTGGCGCAGCACCGGGATCCCCCGGCGGGCTGGCGCTGCGGCGCCGACCGAGGCGGGCGACCGCAAGCCGCACCCGACCCGGGCCGACACCGAGCGATGGCTGGAGCGGTTCGGCGCGCCCGACGGACGGCGGCGCGGCGGCGGCGGCCGCCCGGAGCCGAATCGATAGGCACCTAACCATCTGCTAGGCTGGGGCGATGCCTCCGCTGCCCCGACCGGCGCCGCCACCGGTGTCGCTCGGGCGCCAGATCCAGCTCACCGCCAAGGTGGTCGGCGAGCGGTTCACCCAGGCGCAGGACCGGGCCGGATTGGGGCATCCGCTGTACCTCGCGCTCGACCAGCTGGTCCGGGAGGACGGCCTGCGCCAGTGCGACCTGGCGGCGCGGCTCCGCCTGGAGAGCCCCACCCTCACCGATCACCTGGACCACCTGGTCGAGCGCGGCCTGGTGGTGCGAGGTGCCGACGCCGCCGACCGTCGCGCGATCCGAGTGCGGATCACCCCCCGGGGCCGGGAGGCGCACGCCGTCGGCGCCGCCGTCGCCCGGCGACTCGACGCCGAGCTGGCCGGAGTCCTCACCGGCGCGGAGGCGGCCCTCGTCACCACCCTCCTGGCGCAGGTGGAGGCCGGGGCACGCCGGCCTGATTCCCGCGAGGTCGCGCGGTGACGGGCCCGCTGCCGCGCCACGCCGAGCCCACCTCGCCAGCCCTCGGCCTGGCGGTGGTGATGGTGGGCGTGGTGATCGCCGCGGTCGACACCACCATCGTGATCCTGGCCCTGCCGGAGATCGAGCGGTCGCTGCACGTCCCCCTGGGGTCGGTGATCTGGGTGGTGATCGGCTACCTGCTCGTCCTCACCCTGCTCACCACCCAGGTGGGCCGGCTCGGCGACATGTTCGGCAGGGTGCGGATGTACGAGGCGGGATTCCTCGTGTTCGTGGTGGGCTCGCTCCTGTGCGGGCTGGCCTGGAGCGAGCTCGCGATCATCGCCGCCCGGGTCGTCCAGGGCGTGGGGGGGGCACTGATCGCCGCCAACAGCAGCGCCGTGATCGCCGAGATCTTCCCGCCGGAGCGCCGCGGGCAGGCCTTCGGGTTCACCGCCATCGGCTGGAACATCGGCGCCGTGCTGGGAATCGTCCTTGGCGGCATCATCGTCACCGCCTTCTCGTGGCGCTGGGTCTTCCTCATCAACCTGCCGATCGGGCTGGCGGCGCTGGCAGTGGCGGTGCCGGTGCTCCACGATCGTGGCGAACGACGCCCACAGCGCCTGGACCCGCTCGGGATGGCGACCCTCGGAGCCGGGCTGTTCGCGATCCTGTGGGCGATGATCGAGCTGGCGTCGGCGCCGCTCTCCGGCCCGATCGTGGCGGCGATCGCGCTCGGGCTGCTGCTGGTGGGAGCGTTCGTCTGGCTGGAGCGGCGCCAGCCCCAGCCGATGCTGGACCTCTCGCTCTTCCGGGTGCCGACCCTCTCCACCTCGATGCTGGCATCCCTGTTCCAGGCGCTGGGCAGCTTCGCCGTCCTCTTCCTGCTCCTCATGTACCTGCAGGGCGCCCGGCGCCTGAGCCCGCTCGACGCCTCGCTGCTGCTGGTCCCGGGGTATGTCATCGGGGGCGCCCTCAGCCCGGTGATGGGCCGGCTCGTCGACCGCATCGGGCCGGCCGTCCCGGCCACCCTGGGCCTCGCGGTCCAGGTGGTGGCGTTGATCCTCTACGGCCAGCTCCAGCTGGGAACGCCGCTGTGGGTGGCGGTCGTCGCCACCATCGTGAACGGGATCGGGGCGGCCTCCTTCTTCCCCGCCAACAACGCCGCCGTGATGAAGGTGGCACCGCCGGGAGCGTATGGGGTCGCCTCCGGATTGCTGCGGACCTTCGCCAACGTGGGCATGATCTTCTCCTTCTCGCTGGCGGTCCTGATCGCGTCGCGGTCGATCCCGACCCGGGTGGCATTCGCGATCTTCGTCGGCGCCCACTCCCTCCGGGCGGCGGAGGCGGCGGTGTTCACCCACGGCCTCCACATGGCCTTCTATGCCTCCACCGTGCTGCTGGCGGTGGCGGCACTCTTCTCGGCGGCGCGCCTCATCCGGCCCCTGCCGGCCACCGCCGTGGCCAGCCCCGGAGCGCCTCCGCCGGCGCAGCAGGGGGCGCCCGCCACGGCCGCACCGACCCTTCGCCGCTGAGGCCGGCCGCCCCGCGCTGGGGCGACCGACCCGCCCGCCGCGGTCAGGTGGCGCTGTCCCCTACTCCGCCTCGCGCTGGACGGTCTTCTGGATGTCCTCCGCCACCTGCTCGGCGTTCAGGCCGTGGTTGTCCCCTGCCTGCTCCACATCGTCGAGGGTGATGTCACCCGAGCTGTGACGCTCCCTCGGCGGGTCGCATCCGCAGCGTGCGCACATGGCACGATCCTCCGATTCGGCTGGGCGGGCGGCCCCGCGCCTCCACCAACCGTTTCCGGCGAGGATCGTTTCGGAGCTCGCGCGGGCGGTTCAGCCCAGCGCCGACGGTCCGGCGTCGCCGCTGACCTGCTCGGGCTCCAGGGTCGAGCCCGCCACCGCCTGATCGTGCTGATGGGGGGTGCCGGCCAGGTCCGCCAGGAAGGCGCAGAAGCCGTCGAGGGCGGTGGCGGCGTCGGGACGCGCACGGGCGTAGTCGACCGCATGGTCGGCAACCTCGGAAAGGGTGATGCGCTCTTGCCCTCGCCGGCGCCGCAGGGCGTCGGTCCCGCTCACGACCCGCCCCCGGCTGCGCCCGCCGAGATGGTGCCAGCGCGCTCGAGGCCGGCGCACGGCCCCCCCCTCCTTCTGGTTTCGGCTCGGCTGCGGCCCATCTTCATGCCTCCCACACGCGCTGCCCACTTCGCTGCTCTCCCCCCTATCAACTGCCGGCGGCGGCAGCGGTTTCACCCCGACCGCTCATCGAAACGAATGGGTCCAGGCGGCGTTGATCTGGTGCCGGCACGCGCGGCCGGTGCGCTCCTCGCGGATCGCGATCAGCCGCGGCCGCCCCCACCGAGTCGGCCGACCAGGGAACTGCGGGAGGAGTCCACGTGCTCATCGCCTGTCCGCTCGACGATGACTTCGAAGACTCACAGCTCGCCGATCCCGCGGCGGGGTTTCGAATGTCCGGTCACCGCCTCACCGTGATCGGACTCGAAGGCGGCCGGGAGGTACCCGGGACTCGCGGTCAGGTCCGCGCCCGCACCGACAGCGGCATCGGCGACGTCGACCCCGCTGACTCCGGGGCGCTCTTCCTGCCCGGCGGCTCCTCCCCCGACCACCTGCGCGCGGATCGGCGCTGCGTCGCCATCGCGGGCCAGATGGTCGACGCCGAGCGGCCGGTGCTCGCCATCTGCCACGGGCCCCAACTCCTGCTCACCGCCGACGCCGTCCGCGGGCGCCGGACGACGGCCTGGAAGACCGTCAAGGGGGATCTCCGGCACGCCGGCGCGGTGGTGGTGGACGAGAAGGTGGTGGTGGATGGGAACCTGGTGCCGTCGCGCCAGCCGTCGGACCTTCCGGACTTCATCCGTGAGAGCCTGGTCGTCCTCGGTGCCGGGGCGGCTCCCCCCTCGGCTGCGGGCCCGACCCCGGACCGCCTCGTCCCGAGCTGACCCATCGCCGGTCCGGCTCGGCTGGACCGAGCGGCTGCTCGGGATCCGCAGGGGCCACGGGGCGCGCACGCAGCCGGTCCGCACTCTGACGGGGGCGGCGGACAGCCCCGGTCAGCGGAGCTGACGGGCAGCCATCGCACCCGACCAGGGGCGATCAGGCGGCTTTCGCTCCCGACCTCCGCGGGGTCCCTCCGGCGGCGGCCGGGCGTCTCCTCCCCTCGGCGGCCCGGGAGGCCAGGGTGAATCCGCTCCGGAGGCGGGTCCCGGCCAGCCGGGTCCCGGCCAGCTCGGCGTCGAGATGACCCGCCTCCCGCGCCGCGTCCACGTCGCCAGCCGCGGCCCCGGTCCAGAGGATGGTGCCGAGGTCCCAGAGCCGGACGGTGCCGGCGCCGTACCCGGAGGGAATCTCCCCCTCGAAGCCGCCGTCGTCCACCGGATGCTCCTCGACCTCGACCGCCAGACGGCGCGCGTGCGGGTCCAGCGATGGTCCCCGCGGGACCGCCCAGGACCGCAGGCCCCCGCCGTGTTCCACACGCAGGTCGACGTGGCGCTGGCTGGCCCGGTGCAGCTGCACGACGAAGCGGCGGCCGGGCGCCAGCGGCTCCCAGCGGCCGCGGCCGCGCCGAGGCCGCTGCCGATCCGGCCCCGGCGCGGGGTGGACCCGTCCGTCGGGCTCCGGGCTGGCGTCGACGTCCCGTCGGACCCGGTAGGGGCGGAGCCTTCGCACGGCCGCCGCCCCCCTTGGGGACGGGAGCGCGAGCCCGCGGGGCGATGCGGATCTGCCGCCGTGAGCCCTCGCGCCGTGCGTCCTCCATCACCCGAGCCGCCCCCCCGCCGGCCGCGGTCTCGACCGGCGTGATCCCGCCAGCGTCCGGCCCCTACGGGTGGGGATACCCGTCGTCGCGGTCCGCCGTTTCGCCCGGCGCGGTCGGGGGGGGGCCCCTCTGGGATCGCCCCGTGCGTGCCCCGGCCCCTGGTGAAACGCCGACCGGCCGGCCGCGTTGTGCCAGATCGTGACCGAATCGCCGGCGCGGGTGGCACCGGACCGGAGGATGGAGCACGTCGGCATCGGAGGAGCCGCGACGTCCCGAGCACCTGTTTCGGAACTGCGGCCGGATCAGGAGGCCGCCGATCCGGGCCCGGCTCCGGGTCGGATCGCAAAGGGGGCAGCGGCCAACCCGGCCCCGGTGGGGCCGCGTGCCGGACCAGGGTCGATGCGCGCGCGGCTGCGCGCACCCCTCGTCACCACCGCCGCCGCGGTCGCGCCGGACGCGGGCGGCCCGTGGCGACGGTCCCGCTGCGCGCCTGGGCCGACCGGCGCCATCCCCACGCCGGCGTGGCGTCGACGCGGCTGACTGCGCCGGCACCCGGGAGCAGCGCCACCGCACGTCACCCGGCCGGGGAGGGCGCCGCTGCGTGCTCAACCGGTGCAAACGTGAGCGGTAGACTACGCCGGTGGTCCCCTCCTCCACCTACCGCGTCCAGCTGCACGCGGGGTTCACCTTCCGGGACGCGGCCCGCATCGTTCCCTACCTGCGGCGGTTGGGCGTCAGCCATCTCTACTGTTCGCCGATCCAGCAGGCCGCCTCGGGCAGCACCCACGGCTACGACGTGGTGGCCCACGCCCGCCTCAGCGACGAGCTGGGCGGCGAGGAGGGCCACCGCGAGCTGACCGAGATGCGGCGGGGCCACGGGATGGGCGAGGTCGTCGACATCGTCCCCAACCACATGGCGGTCGGCGGTCGCGACAATGGCTGGTGGTGGGACGTGTTGGAGTACGGGCCGGTCAGCCGGTACGCGGGCTACTTCGACATCGACTGGACGGGCGCTCCCGGCAAGGACCGACCGACGGTGTTGCGTCCGGTGCTCGAGGATCAGTACGGACGGGTGCTGGAGGCCGGCGCGATCACCGTCGTGCGCACCGCCGGCGCCTTCACCGTCCGGGTCGGCGAGCACGAGCTGCCGCTCTCCCCGCTCAGCCTGGGGGACCTGATCGGAGCTGCCGCTGATCAGCTGGGCCTGCCGGAGCTGGGGGAGCTGGCGCGGGCGGCTCGGGCGCTGGCGCGCGCAGCACCGCCGGGCTCGGACCGGAGCGCGGAGCTGCATCGGCGCGCCGACGACCTCCGCGATCGTCTGGCCCGCCTCTGCCGCGAGGAACCGTCGGCAGCCGGCGCCCTCGACGCCGCGGTGAGGGCCGTCAACGCCAGCCCAGATCGGCTGGACCTGCTGCTGCAGGCGCAGCCCTACCGGCTGGCCTGGTGGCGGACCGCCAGCGAGGAGCTCGACTACCGCCGTTTCTTCGACATCGAGAGCCTGATCGGGCTTCGGGTGGAGGACCCGGCGGTGTTCGCCGACACCCACCACCTGATCGGTGAACTGGTCGCGGCCGGGGTCGTCGACGGCCTCCGCGTCGATCACATCGACGGCCTCCGCGACCCGCTCGGCTATCTGGTCCGGCTCCGAGCCGCGTCGGCGGGCGTCTACACGGTGGTGGAGAAGATCCTGGAAGCCGACGAGGTGCTGGCCGAGGACTGGCCGGTGTCGGGAACGACCGGCTACGACTTCCTCGCCCGCGTCAACCGCCTCTTCGTCGACCCCGACAACGAGAGCGCCCTCACCGCCTGCTACCAGCAGTTCATCGATGCTGACGCTCCGTACGAGGAGGTCGTCCACGCCGCCAAGCTGCAGGTGCTGTCGCAGAACCTGGCCAGTGAGCTCCACTCCCTCACCCGGCTGCTGGCCACCGTCTGTCGACGCCATCGGCGCCATCGCGATCACACCGAGCGGGATCTGGGTGACGCGCTGAGCGAGGTGCTGGCCGCCTATCCCGTCTACCGGACCTACGTGCAGCCGGGGCGCGGCCCCTCGGCCGCCGACCGCGACCACGTCGCCCTGGCCGTCCAGCGCGCGGGTCGACGACGCCCCGACCTCGACCGGGAACTGCTCCAGTTCCTCGGCCAGCTGGCCCTCCTGGAGCACCCGGGTGCGGCCGAGGCCGAGTTCGCCCTCCGCCTCGCCCAGATCAGCGCACCGGTGATGGCCAAGGGGGTCGAGGACACCGCGTTCTACCGCTACCATCGTCTCACCTCGCTCAACGAGGTCGGCGGCGCTCCGGGGGACTTCGGCAGCAGGCCCGCCGACTTCCATCGCCACACCGCACGCACGGCCGCCCACTGGCCGGAGACGATGCTGACGCTGTCGACGCACGACAGCAAGCGCGGAGCCGACGTCCGCGCCAGGATCAACCTGCTCTCGGAGATGCCGAAGGCCTGGGCGGACGCGGTCGCCGCCCTCGCCGACCACAATCAGCGGCATCGGCGAGGCCGGTGGCCGGACCGGAACGCCGAATACCTCCTCTACCAGACCCTGGTGGGGACATGGCCGATCAGCGCCGAGCGGATCGTGGCCTTCATGGAGAAGGCCGCGCGGGAGGCCAAGGTGCACACCTCGTGGATCAGCCCGGCCGCCGAGTACGAGCAGGCGCTGGCCGGGTTTGCCCGCGACGTCCTGGCCGACCGGGTGTTCGTCCACCTGCTGGAGGACTTCCTCGGATGCCATCGGCTGGTGCGACTCGGACGGGTGAACTCCCTGGCCCAGACGACCCTGCTGCTCACCTGTCCAGGCGTGCCTGACCTCTACCAGGGCAGCGAGCTGTGGGACCTCACCCTGGTCGACCCCGACAACCGCCGGCCGGTGGACTTCCGGGAGCGGGCTCGCCTTCTCGAGCGGTTGGGACACGAGCCGCCCCCCCTGGACCTCGGCGACGACAGCGCCGGAGCGTGGAAGCTGTGGCTGATCTCCCGACTCCTCGACCATCGTCAGCGCCATCCCGCCGCGTATCGACCGGACCCCTACCGGCCGCTCATCGTCCGCGGGCCCCGGGCAGACCACGCGGTGGCGTTCGCCCGCCGATCGCTCACCGTCGTGGTGCCGCGGCTGATCGTCGGCCTCCAGGACGATTGGCAGGGCAGCGCGGTCGAGCTGCCGGCGGGACGCTGGCGAAGCATCCTCACCGGCGAGTCCGTCGACGGCGAGCTCACCCCGCTGGCCCACCTGCTGCGTCGGTGCCCGGTGGCGGTCCTGAGCCGGGAGCCGGCGTGAGCCACACCTTCACCCTCTGGGCACCGCTGGCCGAGCAGGTGGACTGCGTGGCCGCCCACCACCCCCAGGCGATGGAGCGGGTCGACCACGGGTGGTGGCGCTGCACCGTCGCCGATGCCGGTCCGGGAACGCGCTACCGCTTTGCGGTCGACGGCAGTCCCCCCCTCGCCGATCCGCGCTCGCCCTCGCAGCCGCTGGGGGTCAGCGGCCCCTCCGAGGTCGTCGACCACGGGGCGTTCGCCTGGGGTGACCGGGGCTGGCGGGGACTCCCGCTGGCCGGCGCTGTCCTCTACGAGCTGCATGTCGGGACCTTCACTGCTGCCGGCACCTTCGATGCCGTCATCGAGCGGCTCCCCCACCTGGTGGAGCTGGGCATCGACGCCATCGAGCTGCTCCCGGTCGCCGAGTTCTCGGGCGACCGTGGGTGGGGGTACGACGGGGTCTATCTCTTCGCTCCCCACCACGCCTACGGGGGCCCGGACGGGCTGAGGCGGCTGGTGGATGCCGCCCACGGCGCCGGCATCGGCGTCGTGATGGACGTGGTCTACAATCACTTCGGCCCACAGGGAGGGGACATCTGTCGGTTCGGCCCCTACCTCACCGACCGTCACACCACCAACTGGGGCGATGCGGTGAACTTCGACGACGCGGGCAGCGACGAGGTGCGCGCCTTCGTGGTCGACAACGCGCTGATGTGGCTCCGCGACTACCACTGTGACGGGCTCCGCTTGGACGCCGTCCACGCCATCGTCGACCAGTCCGCGACCCATGTGCTGGAGCAGCTGGGAGGCGCCGTCGACGCCCTCGCCGCGCACGTGCGCCGGCACCTCTTCCTGATCGCCGAGAGCGACCGCAACGATCCCCGGCTGGTGCACAGCCGGGACGCCGGAGGGTACGGGCTCGACGCCGCCTGGGCCGACGACTGGCACCACGCCCTCCACGCCGTCATGACCGGCGACGAGAGTGGCTACTACGCAGACTTCGGACCGCTCACGATGCTGGCCAAGGCGCTGCGCCAGGCGTGGGTGTACGACGGCAGCTGGTCCGCCCACCGGCGGCGGGTGCACGGCCGACGCCCGACCGCCATCTCCGGGGGGCAGCTGGTGGTGTCCACCCAGAACCACGATCAGGTCGGCAATCGGGCCCTGGGCGAGCGCCTCGGCGCCCTCACCACGACGGGGCGGCTGAAGGTCGCGGCCGCCCTCCTGCTCACCGGGCCGTTCACGCCGATGCTGTTCCAGGGCGAGGAATGGGCCGCCGCCACCGCTTTCCAGTACTTCACCCACCACGACGACCCCGATCTGGGACGGGCCGTGTGCCAGGGCCGGCGCCAGGAGTTCGCCGACTTCGGCTGGGACCCGGACACCGTCCCCGACCCCCAGGACGTGGCCACATTCGAGCGGTCGAAGCTGGACTGGTCGGAGCTGTCGAGCCCCCCTCACGATGCGATGCTCGCCTGGTACCGGGACCTGATCGCGCTCCGCCGGCGGGTCCCGGCGCTCAGCGACCCCCGCCTCGATGCGGTCGAGGTCGCCTGCGACGAGGCGGCGGGATGGCTGACCGTGCGACGGGGGCCGATCACGGTGATGGCGAGCGTCGCCGCGACCGAGCTGCGCCTGGACCTCGCCGGAGTGATGCGGGTGGTGCTGGCGTCTGCGCCATCGGTCCGCCTCCACGCGCGAGCTCTGGCCCTGCCCCCCGACAGCGTGGCGATCCTCCAGCAGACCGGCCCGTGATCGACCGCTGGGGCATCCAACACCGCTATCTGGAC
The DNA here is from genome assembly GCA_035533215.1 of Candidatus Micrarchaeia archaeon. Taxonomy (GTDB): domain Bacteria; phylum Chloroflexota; class Dormibacteria; order Aeolococcales; family Bog-877; genus DAHUZL01. The sequence continues at coordinate 26,795 of DATLUG010000002.1, forward strand.
GCCATGGGGGTGGAGCGGACGCTGTCGCCGGACACGGTGGGCCGCCTTCGGCGGCGGATCGGCGAGCCGCCCGGCGAGCCCCTGGTGATCGTCACCAGGCCCGCGCGCCGGTACCCGGTCGGCCGCGGGGTGCTCCGACTCGAGGACGGCGCCACCCTCGACGTCGGAGACCGGCTGCCCGCCGATGTCCCGCTCGGGTACCACACCTTCGAGGACGCGGCGGGGACGCGCCGCCGCGTGATCGTGAGCCCCGGACTCTGCGCGGTGCCGTCGCGACGCGTCTGGGGCTGGACCGTCCAGCTCTTCGCCGCCCGCTCGCAGCGGAGCTGGGGCATCGGGGACCTCGGCGATCTCGCCGACCTGGCTGCATGGTCCGCCGGCGCGCACGGCGCCGGGCTGCTGCTGGTCAGCCCGCTCCCCGCCGTCGCGCCGACCCTGCCCCAGCAGGCAAGCCCCTACTTCCCCGCCAGCCGTCGCTTCCGCAACCCCCTCTACCTGCGCATCGAGGCGGTCCCCGGCGCCGCCCACCTGCATGCGCGGCTGGAGCCGCTGGCGGCAGCGGGCCGCGCTCTCAATCAGACCCGCCTGATCGATCGCGACGCCGTCTGGCGTCTCAAGCTCGCCGCGCTCGAGGCGATCTGGGCGGGCGCCGGCGGCGGTGCCGACTTCGACCGCTGGTGGGAGGCCGCCCTGGGCCCGGTCCGCACCTTCGCGACCTGGTGCGCGCTGGCCGAGACGTTCGGCTCCAACTGGCACCGGTGGCCGGCTCGCTACCAGCGCCCGAGCGGTGCGGCCGTGCACAGGTTCGGCGCCATCCACCAGGCCCGGGTGCGCTTCCACGCCTGGCTGCAGTGGCTGACCCAGCGGCAGCTGGGCGTGGTGACCGAGCGGATCGCTGTCATGCAGGACCTTCCGATCGGAGTCGATCCCGACGGCGCCGACGCCTGGGAGTGGCAGGACACCTTCGCCTCGGGGGCCACCATCGGCGCACCGCCGGACGAGTTCAACACCCAGGGTCAGAGCTGGGGTCTGCTGCCCTTCGTCCCCTGGCGCCTGCAGCAGCACGACTACCAGCCGTTCGTCGAGTCCGTCCGTGCCACCATCGCCACCGGCGGTGGCCTCCGCCTCGACCACGCCCTGGGACTGTTCCGGCTGTGGTGGATCGACGACGGCTCCTCGCCCGGGGGAGGCGGATTCGTCCGCTACCCGGCCGACGATCTGCTCGACATCGTCGCCCTCGAGAGCCATCGCGCCGGGGCGGTGGTGGTGGGCGAGGACCTCGGCACGGTCGAGCCCGGCACCCGCGAGGCGATGGCGGCCCACCGCATGCTGACCTACCGGGTGCTGTGGTTCGAGGAGGACGACCCCAGCCGCTGGCCGCCGGCGTCGATGGCGGCGGTCACCACCCACGACCTCCCCACCGTTGGCGGCCTCTGGACCGGTCGCGACCTGGCCGAGCAAGAGCGCCTGGGGCTCCGCCCGAACGTGCGCAGGGTGGCAGCCGTCCGCCAGCGGCTCGGCGATCAGGGTGGGGTGGCCGAGGGCGGCAGCGTGTCCGAGGCCGTCGGCGCCGCCTACCGCCTGCTGGCACGCGCTCCCTCGCTGCTGAGCGTGGCCTCCCTCGACGACGCGCTGGGCGAGACCGAGCGGCCCAACATGCCCGGGGCCGATGGGCTGCGCCCGAACTGGTCGCTGGCGCTCCCGGCGACGCTGGAGCAGCTCCGACGGCGCCCCCTCGCCGGCCTGGTTGCGCGCTGCCTGGCGCGCGCCGCCGACGCCGCCGTGCCCACTGGACGCAGGCCCCCCCCCTGAGCACAGGCGCCGGGATCGAGGCGCGGGCGCGGCCGGCGTCCCCGCCGGCAGCCGACCACGACAGCGCCGGTGCCACCGTCGCCTTCCGTCCACATCGTCACCCCCCCGCGTCACCGGGCGACCACGTGCGGGTGGCCGGAGCCGGCCAGGGTGCTCCCCTCTTCGGTGATCGCTCCCGCCTCCCCGGCGGGGTCGCCTCCGACGTCCCCGCCATCCCCAAAGGTGGGCGGCACTGCGATCCGGCCGCCCCACTGCTCGACCCCGGCGCCGTGGCCATCGGACCGCGCCCTCGGATCCCGGCAGCGACCCCACACCCTCGGCGTCGAGAGCCGCCGGGGCGACGGCGCTGGCCCCGTCCCCGCGGGCGGCGTCCGCAGCCTGGAGGGCGACACCGCCAACGACCGCCGTCGGGAGCCCCGCCGCCGGCGACCGACATCAACCAGCTCCGCTCCACGTCCCAGGCCGCCGCCTGACTGACCGCCTCCCCGCCGTCGTCGATCGCACCTGCCGACAGTCACGCCCCTTCGAGTGGCCGTTCACGGGTCCCGAGTCTCCTCGGCATGTGGGTGCACTGGCCGGGTGTCCCCCTCAGCCGCGGCCGAGGAGGGCTCACCAGTGCGTGGCATTCCAAGCCCGCACCGCCTGGCTTGGCCGCGGCCCTCAGCCGCAGGCAGGCCAGGACCTCCGTCCCCGGGACCGGAGTCGGAGCTGACACGGCAACCCCACCGTGCTCACCGCCATCAGGGTCGGCGCGGGTGGACGGCGCCACCGCTGCCCGCACGCCGGCCAGGGGCGACGCGCGAGGCCCGCCAGGGCTGCACGCACGGGGTGGCCGGGCTGCCGGAGCCGTGGGCCCGGCAGCGGCGGTTGACCACGGACCGCACCCGTATCGTCACGACGTGCCGGGTCGCGAAACGGCGATCGCAGCCCGCCCGGCTGCGTCCAACACGGCGGGGTCCGGGCGCACCGTTGTGTCCCACTCGCGATCCGGATGTCACCAGCGGGGACGACGACCTGAGGTAGACACAGGACCGGATGCCCTGATCCGCACCCTGGAGGCCATGGCGCTGGTCCTGCATTCCACCACCGAGGAGCTCCCATGGCGGCGCGACGATCGAACCTGCCCCGCATCGGCGCCCTTGCCAGCAGCCTGGCGTTGGCGGCGATCACCGGCACGCTGGCGGTGACCGCGGCGACGGACCGCGCCGCGCATCCACGCGCACCGATGCGGATCACGGTCTGCGTCCCCCGCTCGCGGGTGCTCGAGCTGGTTACCCGCTCCGGCCAGTGCTCCTGGAGAAACGAGCTGCAGTTCCCGAGCTGGCGGGCCTTCCGAACGCTGCGCCGGCAAGCGGGACCGACCGGGCCCCGAGGACGGAGCGGTCCGGCTGGGGCGCCGGGCGCCGCCGGGCCGCGGGGAGGGCGGGGACCGACCGGGGCTGCGGGGCCGGCCGGGCCGCAGGGGCTGACGGGGCCGATCGGAGCGAGGGGCCCCACCGGGACGACCGGCGCGGCGGGCCCGATCGGGCCCCAGGGGGCGGCCGGGCCCCAAGGGGTGGCCGGCCCGACCGGTGCCACCGGGGCGGCGGGGCCGGCCGGGACCGCCTTCGGCCTCATCGCCGACAACGTGGGCGCGGCGACGCTGAGCCCCGTTGCATCCCTGGTGGCGACCGCGACCGTCCCCTCCAACGCCAGCGGCACGTACCTCGTCTACGGGACGGCGACGTTCGACAACTCGTCCACCACCACGGCCGGAACCGCAACCTGCGCGCTGACGGTGACGAGCCAGTTGCACACCGTGACCGTGCCAGCCAACGGTTCAGCTTCGGTCTCCGTCACGGGGTTTGGCGCCACTCTCAGCGGGCTCGCGACGATCAGCCTCGAGTGCTACAGCCCGGTGTCCGGCATCACGATTCCGGCCGGCGACGGCAGCCTCATCGCGGTCGAGGTCACGACGCTCAACTGATCCCGGCCCAGGCACGCGAGCGTACGCTGCCGATGGGGGTCGACCGTCGCTGGATGGTAGCCCACTGCCGGTGTCGCCCGGTGGGTGCACCACCGAGCGGCTATCCGCGATCGGGCGCGGGTGGCGCACCAAGAGACACCGCGAGCTGCTCGAAGCTCGTCTCCCATCCGACGCCGGTGTTGGCGCAGCCCTCCCGGGAGGCGAAGCCCTGGTGGCGCAGCGTGATGCGCGTGCCCTCGGCGAGCGACTCCAGGAGGTAGGTGACGGTCGACAGCACGGCCGGGGTCCCGACCGCCTGCCAGGTGTGCACCAGCGCATGCGCCGGCTCGATCACGAGGAACTCGCCCCCGAGGGAGTATGGCCCCCTGCTGCTGTCGCCTGACGTACGCCAGTGGCCCCCCACGCGGACGTCCCCCGTCCACTCGCGCGTGTCGAAGACGCCCGGTCGAACCCACCACCTCACGATCTCCTCCGACGCCAGCGCCCGGAAGACGCGGTCGGACGGGGCCGCGACCTCCACGCTGGCCAGGACGTATCCCTCCGCGAGGTGGGCGACGGCGCGGGCCCTCCTGATCTCGGTGCTGCTCACTGGTTGTCCCTTCGTGTGACGCCTTGGCCGGGGGCAGGCCCCGCCCGCCGCTCTTGCGGCCCTCGTTCGGTGAGACACCGATCGGGGCGGAAACGGACCGGCCGAATCTGAGCCCTGCTGTCACGTCCGGGGATGAACGGCTGTGCGGCTGGGGTGGCAGGGCCATCGATCCCCGTCCGGGGAGCTCACTGACCCTGGGGCCCGCCCACCTCGCGATCGTGAATGGGATTAGGACGCCCCGGCGGGGTCGCGGCCGGGAGACGAACACCGGAGGGCAGCCGCGACCCCGGACCCTGGCACCCAGGGGTCCGCTCACGGGTCACCCGGGTTGGCATCCGGCTCACCGATGATCCGAGCAGACGGCGGGGGCACCCCGTTCGGCGCGGGTCGGCTGCGCCAGTCCGCTCGGGCGCGATCCTGGGAACATGTGGGGATGGCGGAGTCGATGCTGGCCCGAGCCCAGACGGGTGATGAGGAGGCGTTTCGAGAGCTTGTCGACCCTCACCGCCTGGAGCTGCAGCTCCATTGCTACCGGATTCTCGGCTCCGTCCGGGATGGTGAGGATCTGCTCCAGGAGACGCTGCTGGCGGCCTGGCGCGGCCTTCCTCGGCTCCAACAGCCGGGGGCGCTCCGCGCCTGGCTGTACCGGATCGCGACCAACCACTGCCTGAACGCGCTCAGAGACGCCGGGCGCCGTGAACCGCCACGTCCACCAGAACCTCCGTTCCAGCCGCCCGCACCCACAAGGATGGGCGAAGGGACCTGGCTGGAGCCGTACCCGGACGCGTGGCTCGAAAGGGTCGCGGATAGGTCGCCCGGCCCCGAGGCACGCTACGAGACCAGGGAGGCGGTCGAGCTGGCCTTCATCGCCGGCCTCCAACGCCTGCCGCCTCGCCAGCGGGCTGTGCTCGTGCTGCGCGACGTCCTCGGCTTCCCCACCTCCGAGGCCGCGGAGGTGCTCGAGATCAGCGAGACCTCGGTCAAGGCCGCCCTCCAGCGGGCGCGCGCGACCCTCAGCAGAGGCGGCGCCAGAGCGGACCGGGAGCAGGCACCGCTGCCCCGGTCACCGCGCGAGCGTGAGCTCGCACGGCGCTTCGCGGACGCCTTTGTGGCCGACGACATCGATGGCGTGGTCGCCCTCCTGACCGAGGACGCGCGGCTGACGATGCCGCCGGCGAGGCACGAATATCAGGGGCCGGCCGCGATCGCGTCGTTCCTCCGGGCGGGCGCCACCTGGCGTGACGGGCGTCGCTTCCGGCTGGTGGCCACGCGCGCCAATGGCCAACTGGCCTTTGGCCTCTACCTGAGCGAGGCGCAGGCACCGATCGGGCACCCAGCCGGACTGATGGTGCTGACCCTCGAAGGGGACCGGATCTCGGCCATCACCCGCTTCCTCGACGACGGCGTTCTGCCGCGGTTCGGGCTTCCCCGCGTCTCCAGCCTCTCGTCTCCACCACGGCGGTCCGGGCAGGTGACCATCACCTCCGAACCGGTCGGCGATGAGACTCGGGGGGTGGTGACCAGGTCTGCGCATCGATAGTCGCAATCGGCACGGAAGCCTCGGTCGCCGGGACCCCTGTGCCCACCAACAGCCGCAGCGCGAGCGGTCGACTGGGCTGCCGCCCCTCGATGCGCTCGAGTTCGACGAAGGCCCGACCGAGCGCCGGTCGGTGCTCCGGACCGCGAACGGCTACCCAACCGGACTGCACCTGTTCCGAACCGTGGGCGAGGCGTTCATGGATCGGCGTCACGCCCACCGACTCCGCCAGGCTCTTCAGCCCGGCCAGGACTTCGTTGTCCCCCTCATCACCGCTCGCCGTGTCCTCACCGGTCGCCTCCCGGGGGTCTTCGTGGGTGATCGTCAAGCGGGTCCCTCCGGTGTCTTCCTCGAGGCTGAAGCTCATCGTGAAGCAGTGCTCTGGCTCGTCTTCAAGTTCGGGCCGGGGAGCGAACAGTGAGTGCCGCAGATGCGCGGGAGCCTCGACGACGAGGATCGTCCCCCGCTGCTCGAACGTGTGTCCCTCCCACTCGCTGGTGAAGCGAATCGGGGATCCGATGGACCAGTCCGTGCGCAAGGAACTTCCGTATTGCCACTGCTGGACGTAGATCGGGTCGGTGAGAACCACCCACACCGTCTCCCGGGGAGCTTCGATACGGACCCTGGATGTGAAAGTGCGCACGAGCATCAGGTGCACGACCTCGGAGCGGGCCAACCAGCGAGACGGGGCGCGCGGGGCGCTGAGGGCGGATCGAGTGCCACGGTGCCTCCGGAGAGCTCGTCACGCCGAGCGTCGAGTGCCTCACCGTCCAGCGGCGAGACCGCCATGCCCTCGTCGGCGGCGAGCCCAGCGGCGCGGTCGCGAACCGCGGCCAGGGCCCGGAGGGCGTTCTCGGGTGCGGGAGCGGACACACCCCAGCGCACGCGATGACGCCCAGCCCGGCCGGCGCCCCGGGCGACCGCCTCCGCCAGGGCCGAGCTGAGCCGAGTGCCGCCGGCCAGGCGAGCGTGGTCGCGCTCACGGTCGACGTCCGCGCCGATCGGGGCTCGCAGGTGCCCGGCGGGTCGATGGTCATGACCACCCCGTTCAGAAGCGGGTGGGCATGACGAGGCCGACCTGATGGACAGCCTCTGGGTCGCGGACGGCTTCGACCTCAACCGCGATGCCCTCGAGCTGCCGGCCCCGGTCATCGGTGTCGACCCATCGCCACCCGGCGTTGCCCGCAGGGCTCGTGGGACCGCAAACCGCGACGGCAACCCGGGCGCCGCTCCCGGGCAGGGTTCCGCGGTCGGGATCGTGTCCTTTGGCTTGACTAGTGTCTGAATATTCAGTACACTCTGAATGTATTGGACGAGAAGCTGTGGGGATTCATCGACGCGGCCGGTGCGTGGGTGTCGAAGTCGTATGGCATGCCCCGGATGGCGGGCCGGGTCCTGGGCTGGCTGTTGGTGTGCGACCCGGCCGAGCAGACCGCGGCGCAGACGGCCGACGCGCTGGACGCCAGCAAGGGCTCGATCAGCGGTGCGACCGGGATGCTGGTGCGCTTCAGGCTGGTCGATCGGCTGCACGTCCGGGGCGAGCGGGCAGATCGTTTCCGGCTGCGGCCGGAAGCGTGGGATGAGCAGCTCCGCGACCGGAGCGAGCTGCAGGTTGCCCGCGCACTGCTGGCGAAGGGCCTGGAGGCGCTCGCCGGCGAGCCACCCGGCCGCCGCGCCCGATTGGAGGCGCTGGACGAATTCTACGCCTGGTGGCAGTCGCGCGTGCCGGACTTGTGGGACGAGTGGCAACAGTACAAGCAGACCACTCTGATGAGCAGGTGATGGGTGAACGGACAGCCGCGGCCATCCAGGTCGAGGGGCTGCTCAAGTCCTATGGCGAGGTGGTGGCTCTGGACCGCCTCGATCTCGAGGTCGACGCGGGTACGGTGTTCGGGCTGCTCGGCCCCAACGGTGCCGGCAAGACCACCCTCGTGCGCATCGTGGCGACCCTGCTGCGTCCCAGCGGCGGCCATGCCCGCGTGCTGGGGCACGATGTGCTCACGGAGCCACTGGCGGTGCGTCGGCGCATCGGCCTGGCCGGCCAGTTCGCGGCCATCGACGCCGAGCTGACCGGGCGCGAGAACCTCGAGATGGTCGGGCGCCTGTATCGCCTCTCCCCGGCTGAGGCGCGCCGACGCGCCGACGAGGTGCTGGAGCGGTTCGGACTCGCTGCGATCGCCGATCGAAGGGTGTCGACCTACTCCGGCGGGATGCGCCGCCGGCTCGACCTTGCCGCGAGCCTGACCGGCCGTCCGCCGGTGCTGCTGCTCGACGAGCCGACCACCGGCCTCGACCCCCGCTCGCGGCAAGAGCTGTGGGCCATCGTGGACGAGCTGCGCCGCGGCGGCACCACCGTGCTGCTGACGACCCAGTACCTGGAGGAAGCCGACCGCCTGGCACAGCGCATCGCGGTCGTGGACCACGGTCGGATCGCTGCCCAAGGCAGCGCGGCCGAGCTCAAGTCAGCGATCGGGACGGTGGTGCTCGCCATCCGCCTGAGCGATCCCGCCACCACCAGCGACGCCAGAGCGGTGCTCGCCGATCTCGCCGCCCGGGATGCGCCTCGCATCGTCGCTGCCGCCGGCGAGATCCGGCTGCCGGTGTCCAGTCCCGGCGCTTCGGCCGAGGCCGTGCGCCGACTCGACGCGCGGGGGATCCCGATCGCGGCCGTCGAAGTCCAGCAGCCCAGCCTCGACGACGTCTTCCTGACCCTGACCGGCCGCCCCGCCCACGACCGGGATTCCGCCGAGCAGCAGGCCATTCGGGAGAGTGCATGACCGCCCCGCCCGCCGCCCTCTCGGAGCGGCGCCACCTCACCCTGCCGGAGACCCTGCGGGACACCCGGGTCATGGCCACCCGCCAACTCCGCAAGAACCGCCGCCGGCCCACCTACATCGTCTTCTCGTTCGTCCAGCCAGTGATCTTCGTGCTGCTGTTCCGATACGTCTTCGGCGGCGCGATCAGCACCGGCCCGGTCCCCTACGTCGACTTCCTGATGCCCGGGGTCATCGTCCAGACCGCAGTCTTCGGTGCCCTCGTCACCGGCATGGGGCTGACCGAGGACCTCAAGGCCGGGGTGGTCGACCGATTCCGGTCGCTGCCCATGGCCCGCTCGGCGGTGCTGCTCGGGCGCACCGCCGCCGACATGGTCATGAACGTCATGACGCTCATCGTGATGGTGCTCGTCGGTCTGGCGGTTGGCTTCCGCCCCAGCCAGCCGCTCTACGACCTCGCTCTCGCATTTGTACTGGTGCTCGCCTTCTCGTACGTCTTCTCCTGGATCAGCGCCTTCGTGGGCCTCACCGTCCGCGACCCCGAAACCGCCCAGTCCGCCGGGTTCATCTGGGTCTTCCCGCTTACCTTCGCCTCCTCCGCCTTCGTCCCCACCTCCTCGATGCCAGGCGCCGTGCGCGCCTTCGCACAGGTCAACCCGGTGAGCCTGGCGGTCAACGCGGTCCGCGCGCTGACCATCGGGCACGCGGATGCGCTCCCGCCCGCTCTCGGAACGGTCGCGTGGCTGGCGGGGCTGCTGCTGGTGTTCATCCCCCTCTCGGTGCGAGCGTTCCGGCGGGCGTGAGCTGCCAGCCCCGCCGAGCACGGCGAGCGGCAGACCGACCGGGCGGGGCGGCCTGGTGACGATCGGTGCATCCCACGCCGCGGTCTGGCGGCAGCACCCTCGGCGGGGAGGGGGCAGCGCTGGCGATCGCTGACGGCCATTCGAGGGAGGTTCCCAGCGGAGGTGGGGTCGCCGTCCCGGCTGATGGTCGGCGCGCGGGGCCGGCCCCCTCCCGCTGGAGTGCCGACGTCACTGATCAGGTCTGGCTGGGTCGTCTGCCGCGTGGCTCATGGAAGACGTCGCTCACCGCAGCCACGTGGACCTGTTGCGCAGCGGGCGAATGCAGCCACGGCCGCCGCAGTCGGCGCATCCCGACCAGAGAGCCGAGCATGGCCCACGTCGATCCGCCCACACTCCCCACCATCTCGTGCGCGGCCACCCGAGCCGACGCTGTCGCCAGCCCAGCTCCATCATCGGCCCAGCCCCCCCGGAGCCGCCCCGGCGATTCGCTCGATCCGCTTGGAGCGGGCGAGGACGACCGGCGCTGGATGGTCTGCCACGAAGGAGGGATGACCCCGAGAGGCACGTCCCTTCCCCGGGTCAGAGGGCCGCACCGTCCGCACGCCACGGGCGACCGGTCGGGTGGCCCTCGCCCTCGTCGACGGCGTGGGCCGGTCCCACGTCGGCGAGCGGAGCGGCAGGCACGCTGCTGAGCTGGATCACCGCGACCTGACCATCGGCCAGTCCACCACCACCCGGCGTCTGGAGCGGCCCGCTGTTGGCGGACACGGTGGTCCGGGACGGGCGCGTCGCCGCCATCAGCGGGCGCACGGTGCAGCGCATCCTCCAGACGGCTGACCTCAAGCCGCACGGTTGTACCTACCGGAAGCGCCGTGCCGACCCTGACGTCGACGTCAAGATGCGCGCGATCCTTCCGCTGTACTTGGACCCGCCGACCGATGGACCGGTCTGGTCGATCGACGAGATGACGAGCATTCAGGCGTTGTCGCGTCGCTGCCCGGCGTTGCCGCTGCGTCGGCCGGGCGAGCGCATCAAGCGGGAGGCGGAGTACGTGCGACACGGCACCCGCTGCCTCCCCGCCGGCCTCGCGGTCCACACCGGTCAGGTGCTCGGCTTGGTCACGCCCAACCGGCCCGCCACCGTCTTCACCGCCTTGCTCGACCAACTCGATGCCCACGTCCCGGACGATCAGGTCATCCACGCCGTGGTCGACAACCTCAATACCCATCACGGCCCCACGTTCCACGCCCGGCAGACTTCGCACCCCGGCCGGCTCCAGCTCCACTACCTGCCCTTCTGCGCCAGTTGGCTCGATCAGATCGAGCCGTGCTTCCGGACCGTGGTCCGTCGTCTTCTGCGCCACGGCGACTTCGCCTCCGCCGACGATCTGGAAACGCAGCTGTACACCTTCGTGACCACCCACCACCGGCCCCATGCCCACCCCTACCGCTGGACCTACACCGGCGACACCCTGGCCGCCTGCGGGTCACCAGCTTCGGCCGCAGTCCCCTAGCTCCGGGCGAGCGCTCCCTGCACCAACGGGAAGGGGTCGCGGATATAGGGGCCGAGGCGGGCGGCGTAGCCCGTGAACTCCTCCAGGATCGCCCCCACGGCGAAGGGCGTGGCCCCGTGGAGGCGCTCCAGCACGGCGTTCTTGAGGGGCGGGACGAAGTTCAGCTTCGTCTCCAGGAAGCGCAGCCTGCCGAGGTCACCCACCCGGAAGCCGATCCGGCGCACCTTGTCGCTGGAGGCGGGGCCCACCCCGCGGAAGGTGGTCCCGAGGCGGTCATCCCCGCGGGCCTCCTCCTCGTAGCGGTCCAGCACCGGGTGGGAGGGCATGATCATGTGGGCACGCTCGCTCATGACGCGGGTGCCGAGTCGGCACCCGCCGCCACCAGCGCCTCGATCTCCTCGAGGAGGACGCGCGGGTCGAGCACCACCCCATCGCCGATCACGCAGGCGGTGGCAGGATGGAGGATCCCGGCCGGGACCAGGTTGAGGCGGAACTCGCGGCCCTCGGTCACCACCGTGTGGCCGGCGTTGTCGCCTCCCTGGCTGCGGATGACCATGTCCGCCGACTCCGCCAGCAGGTCGACGATCTTGCCCTTGCCCTCGTCGCCCCACTGGCCCGCGACGCAGATGACGATCGCCATCGTGGGGTCAGCCTCGGCCCCGGCCGCGCGCGGGCCGGGCGCGAGATTGGGGGCGAGCCCGCAGCGAAGACGTCGTGGCGGTTCACTCGGGCGCCTCGTTCGAGGGGGTGAGCCGGGCCGGGGCCGGACCGGCCGGCGCAAGGGCCCCGGGGCCGGCGGCGCCGGACCAGCGCGCAGCATACACGGCGCCGTCCGCGGCGCCGGGCGGGGCGCGGGGCCGAGCTCAGCTCGAGGGCGAGCCCCAGAGGCGCTGGCGCGGCGGACGGACCCGCACGACGACGCGCTCGGATCGGATGTTCGCGTCCGGGCGGGGCCGGCCGTTGTACTTCTGGCTCAGCCGGTCGATGTGACGGCGTGCCTCCGGCCCCCGCTCGATCCCCCCCACCCGACCCCGAACCTCGGCGTACAGGTACGGGTTCTGGCGGTCCCAGATGGTGATGGTGACCCGGGGATCGCGGCTCAGGTTCTTGAACGTCTGCCGGTGCACCTCGGTGTTGAAGATGACGGCCTCGTCGTCGCAGTCCACCCACATGACCTGGGTCTGGGGCTGTCCAGTCGGACCCAGCGTGGTCACCGCAGCGAAATGGGCGCCTCAACCAGCGTCCGCACCGGGTTCACCAGCGTGCCGCTCTCCCGGGGGCGCTCGGCTCGGCTCGGGGCCGCCCCGCCGGCCGGTCGGGGGGCGCTCGGAAGGGAGCATCGGGTCGGCTCCCCCGTGGCCGCCCTCCCGATCATAGGGCGGGGTCTCGCGCCCCGGCCGGCGCCGGCAGCCACGGTCACCGGGTCAGATCTGCTGGGTCGGCGAGACCCGGCGCAGGTGGGCGAAGCCCATCACGCTGAGCACCGCCATCACCGCCGCCAGCCCGAAGGCGACGATCGAGGCCACGAACGCGATCGTCCCCAACACCGAGAAGCCGTACGCCTCCAGCAGCTCGCTCCGCAGGGTCGTGCCCTGGAAGACGCTCTGCTCCAGAGCGGCGTCCTTGGTGCTGGTGGGATGTGCCCGGACGAGTGTGCTCGCCTGGGAGTAGGTCAGACCGATCGCCTTCAGGTGGTTGGCGATGAAGTGGTCGGCATAGACCTCGGCCTGGGCGCCCGTGGTCATCTGCTGCCCCGCGTACTGCTTCATCGCCGCGAACTCCGGTGCTGTGATCTCCGGGCTGTTCTTGGCGGGGAAGGTGATCTTCTGCTGGGCCAGCTGACTGTGGACCTCGTTGGACGTGAACTGGGCGCCCCACATCAGCAGCCCACCCGCCGCCACCAGGGTCAGCGTGAGGATGGCTCCCACCGAGGTGAGCAGACCGTCGAAAGTCTTGCGCCGCATCTGTGTCCCTCCATCACGGTCGCGGTCGTGGACGACCCCGGCGCCGCGCTGTCGTCACCGACAGCGTTACCTGCCGGGGTGGGAACCCGAGCGGAGGATACCACCCGCAACCGGACGCGCGAATCCGCGTTCCGGTCGGCGCGGCGCGAAGGACCCACCCCGGCGGCGCCCGGCCACGACGCCGCCCGGACCGGGCCGCGGCAGCGACGCCTCCCCCGGACGCGGCGGCGAGGACGAACGCGGCTGATCACGACCGGCCGGCGAGCGGACCTCCGCGACGCCGGCCGGGCCGAGCGACCGCCCCGCCCCGGACTGCCCTCCGTCCCGGCGGGGGTGCGGCTCCGCACCCCGCCCCTCACGCCGCTTGACAAACCTGATCGGGCACCCCGGCCGCCGGAGCGGCTCAGCCCTCCTCCGGCCCCGCCTGCTGGTGGCCGTCGAGGTCGCGGAGGGCGGTCTGTCCGGCGTTGAACGAGAGCGCGAGCCGCCGCACCGGTCCGCTGCGGTTCTTGGCGGTCCCGAGCTCGGTGACAGCGGGATCCTTGCCCTCCTCGTGCATCCCGGGGCGGGAGAGGAACATCACGATGTCGGAGTCCTGCTCGATGCTGCCGGAGTCGCGCACGTCGCTCAGCTGGGGCCGGCGGTCGGTGCGCCCTTCCGACTCCCGGTTGAGCTGCGAGATCGCCAGCACCGGCACGTCCAGCTCGCGGGCCAGGCCCTGGAGGCCGGCGGAGATGTCCGAGACCTCCTGCGCGCGCGGCTCCTGCCGCCCGCTGCCCCGCATCAGCTGCAGGGAGTCGACCACGAAGACGTCGACCGTGTCGGCGGCGCGGATGCGCCGGGCGTTGGCTCGCATCTCCGTGGTCGAGAGCGAGGACGTGTCGTCGATGACGATCCGGGCCGGATGAGCGTGTCCATGGCGCGGGCGACCCGGGGCCAGGCGTCGTCGTCGAGCTGACCGGTGCGCAGCCGATGGGCGTCGACCCCGGCCTCGCTGCAGAGCATCCGCTGGAACGGATTGTCGCGGCTCATCTCCAGGCTGAAGAGGGCCACTGGGTGCTGGCGACGGACGGCGGCGTGGCGGGCGATGTTGAGGGCGAACGAGGTCTCGCCCACGCCCGGGCGGGTGGCCAGCACGATCAGCTCGGAGCGCTGGAATCCGCTGGTCACCTCGTCGAGCTCGACGAAGCCGCTGGCGACGCCGGTGTCGGCGCGCACGTCGCGGCTGTCATACACGCGGGTGAGCTCGTCCCAGGTCTGGGTGAGGCTGCGGCTGATGAGCTCGGAGTCGCCGCCGGCGCGGCCGCGATCGGCGACCGCGAACACCATCTGCTCGGCGGACTCGATCGCGTCCGCCGCCTCCACCCGCTCGTCGAAGCCGAGCTGGACGACCCGGCCGCCGGCCTGGATCAGGCGCCGCTTGGAGGCGTGGTCGCGCACGATCCGGGCGTGGTCCTCGAGGGTGGCGGCGGTGGGGACGGCCCCCGCGAGGGCGGTCAGCGTGTCCACTCCGCCCGCCCGGCTGAGGGTCTGCTCCCGCTCCAACTCGTCCGCCAGGGTGAGGGTGTCGATCGGGACGGAGCGGGTGAAGCAGCGCTGCATGGCGTGGGAGATGTCGCCGTGGGCGCCGAGGGAGAAGTCGTCCGGCTCCAGCAGGGTCACCACCGACCCGATCTGCTCGGTGTCGAGCAGGAGCGCGCTCAGCACCGACCGTTCCGCGTCGAGGCTGTGGGGCGGGACCCGGAGGCCCGCGGTCGCCTCGGCGGCCGCGGCCGGCGCGGCCCCACGGTCCTCGGGGCGGATCGTCACGCGGCACCACCTCCACGCGCCGCTTGGCCTCCACCTCGGCATGGAGCTTGACCACCGCCAGGTGCTCCCCGAGCTCGTGGGCGGGCTCGACGTCGACGGTGCGGCGATCCAGCACCACCCCCAGCTGGCTCTCGGCCGCCTCCGCCACGTCGATGTTGCCGACCGCACGGTGAAGCGTGCCGCTGTCGCCGGCGCGGGCGCTGATCCTCAGCGTGCTGGCCCCGAGCTTGGCCGCCAGGGCGCGGGCGTCGACCACCTCGCGCTCGTCGCAGTCCCGCGGTCGGCTGCGCTGCTCCACCTCCTGGGCCTCGATCGTGGCGTTGGTTCGCACCGCCAGCCGGCGGGGCAGGAGGTGGTTGCGGGCGAAGCCGTCGGCGACCTCGCGGACATCGCCTGCCTGGCCGGTGTCGGGCACGTCCTTGGTCAGGATGATCTTCACGGGTGCGCGTCTCCTCGTTCGTCGCGGGAAGGGTCTCGGCACGGGGTTCGGTCGGGGCGGGCGGCTCGGCTGGGGCCGCGCTGGGAGGGCGGTGATCGGCGCCGGCGCGAGCCGCCCCGCCGCGGTGACGGACCCAGGCGGCCAGGCTGCGGGCGACCCGCCCGCCGGCGGCAGGTCCTGGTCGAAGGCGCTGGTGCCGTTGCGCAGCGACGCCTCCAACTCGCGGCGCACGGCAGCGGGTGCGAGCCGATTGCACTGGCGCAGGAGCAGCACCAGCAGGGCGACCGCGTCCATCTCCGCCAGCACCGGGACCCGGAGCGGGATGTTAGCGACCGGGGTCAGGGCCCGCGCCGCGAGCTCTTTTCAAGCGTTGTGTAAATGTCTCCAGGACATCAGGGCGGTGGGCTAGGCAGCAGCCACCTGGGTCGGGGGGTGCGGACGGGTGAGCTGGCCATCGTGGACGCGCTCGCCGGCGAGCAGGAGCACGAGTTGGTTGGGGCCGTTGATGCCGCGCCAGGTCGTGCGCAGGCGCATCACCGGCTTGAACACCAGGGAGAGCGCGCTCTCCCGCACGTGCAGGCGTTTGGTGGCGTTGGTGCGGAGCCGGACGCCAGCGAAGACGCTCTCGATCGGGTTGGTGGTCCGCAGATGGAGCCAGTGCTCCTGGGTAAAGACGTTGACGGTGACGAAGTCCTCCCAGTCCCGCTCCGGGCGGGCGGCGGCGTCCGTCTGGCCCTGCAGGCGCAACCGCCGCGCCAGCTCCGCCCGCCGCTGCGTGCCCGTCTCGCGGGTCGGCGCCTCATAGAGGCCGTGGAGGGCGGCGCGCGCGTCGCGCTGGAGTCGCTTCGGCAGCTCGTCGGGAACGTTCAAGGCCCGATGGTTGCAGCAAAGCTGGTGCCGGGTCGTCGGATACACCTGATCGAGGGCCGCCCACCAGCCCAGAGCCCCGTCACCGACCGCGAGCAGGGGCGCGGTCTCCAGGCCGCGGGCGCGCAGGTCGCACAGCAGCTCAGCCCGGGCGGCGGTGCTCTCGCGGTACCCCTCGACCCTCGCCAGCAGCACCTTCACCCCATCCGCCCGCACCCCGAGGACCACCAGCACCGCCGTCGTCTCCCACTCCAACCACGCCTTGAGGGAGAGGGCGTCCGCAAAGAGGCAGACGTAGCGGTCGGTCAGGGGACGGCTCCGCCAGAGCCGGTACTCGTCCGCCCACTCCTGCGTGAGGCGCAGGATGCCGGTCGGCGAGAGCGCCGCCGTCTCCCCGACCGGGGCCCGGAACAGGGGCTCGACGTCGCCCGTGGCCAGCCCCTCCAGGGAGAGACGGTTGAGCAGGCGGGCCTGGGTCCGGGAGCGGCGCACGTACCGGCCCACGATCGCGGATTCGAACGGCGGCACGGTGGGGGGGACGTCCCGCACCCGGGGCTGCCGGGTCGTCCCCGCGCCCATCCCCGTCCCCAGCGCCCCCGCCGGCCGGCACCCGGTGCCGCAACCACGGAAGGCGGGCCCCCGCTGGTACCGCACGCGGCCGAGGTGCTCGGTGACCTCCGCCTCCAGGGCGGCTTGGCGCAGACGCTGGGCCCCCTGGCGGACGAGCGCCTCGAGCCCGTCATCGGGGGCCGGAACGGGCGCGGTCGGGGGCACAACCCGATACCGTGCAGACTCGGCGTGGTCTCCAGGGGGGCTCGTTGCTGCGCGCCGGCGGTTGACGTCTCTCCCGGGCAGGCGACGCCGTCCTCGTCCCCGCTGTCAGCGAGGCCGCAGCTGGCGTTTCCACAACTTCTGAGACGAGCTCCGGCGCTCGCCCGGCGGTGGCCACGGCTGCTGCCCGACCTCGTCCCCGGCCGCCAGACTGGTCCCCGTCACGGTGCGCCCATCGAGGCTGGCTCCGACCAGCCGGCCTCGGGGTGGCCCCGGAGCGCCGAACGCCGCTTCGCGACCACCAGCCCTGCCGCCGGGTCGAATGGATGGCGCTCGGGGTGATGCCGCGGCGGGAGACAGCGGCCGGGGGCCGCCGCACCGCGCTCACACCACCGCCTGCTCCCGGTAGGTCCCGAACACCTGCTGCAGGGCTCCCACCACCTCCCCCACGGTTGCCTGCGCGCGCACACATTCGACGATCGGCGGCATCAGATTGGCGGTCCCCTCCGCCGCCAGGCGCAGCGCAGCGAGCCGATCCCGCAGCCGGGACGGATCCCGGCCCGCCCGCAGCGCGGCCAGCCGGGCCCGCTGCTCGGGCTCGGCGCTGGGGTCGATCCGCAGCACCGGCGGCGCAGGGTCGTCGCCCGCCGACTGGAACGCGTTGACCCCCACCACCAGGCGCTGCCGGCGGTCCTGCTCCTGCTGGCTGCGGAACGCCGAGTCGGCGATCGCGCGCTGGAGGTAGCCCTGGTCGATGCAGGCCAGCACCCCCCCGCGGGACCGGATCTCCTCCAGCTGCGCGGTGGCGGCGGACTCCATGCGGTTGGTGAGGTCCTCCAGGAAGAAGCTGCCGCCGAGGGGATCGATGGTGGTGGTGACCCCCGTCTCGTAGGCGAGGATCTGCTGGGTCCGCAGCGCGACCTGGGCCGCCTCCTCGGTCGGCAGCGCCCACACCTCGTCCATCGCGTTGGTGTGCAGCGACTGGGCTCCGCCCAGGATCGCCGCCAGCGCCTCCACCGCGGTGCGGGTGATGTTGTTGGCGACCTGCTGGGCGGTCAGCGAGCAGCCCGCGGTCTGGGCATGGAAGCGCAGCAGCCAGGAGCGCTCGGAGCGGGCGTGATAGCGGTCGCGCAGTTGACGTGCCCAGATCCGCCGCGCCGCCCGGTACTTGGCGATCTCCTCGAAGAAGTCGATATGGGCGTTGAAGAAGAAGCTGAGCTGGGGGCAGAAGCGGTCGACGTCGAGACCGCGGGCGATCGCCGACTCGACGTAGGTGAAGCCGTTGGCGAGGGTGAAGGCGAGCTCCTGGACGGCGGTCGATCCCGCCTCGCGGATGTGATAGCCGGAGATGCTGATCGGATGCCAGCGCGGCAGCTTTTCGGTGCAGAACTCGACCACGTCGGTGACCAGCCGCAGGCTGGCCCGGGGCGGCACCACCCACTCCTTCTGGGCGATGAACTCCTTCAGCATGTCGTTCTGGAGCGTCCCACCGATGCGGTCCATCGGCACCCCCTGGCGCTCGGCGACCACCACGTACATGGCCAGCAGGATCGGGGCCGGGGCGTTGATCGTCATCGAGGTGGTCACCTGGGCGAGGTCGATCCCCTCGAACAGGGTCGCCATGTCCTCCAGCGAGTCGACCGCGACCCCGCAGCGGCCGACCTCGCCGGCGGCGAGCGGATCGTCCGAGTCCCGGCCCATCAGGGTGGGAAGGTCGAACGCCACCGAGAGGCCGTCCTGTCCCTGGGCGAGCAGGAAGCGGTAGCGGCGATTGGTGGCGGCGGCGGTGCCGAAGCCGGCGAACTGGCGCATGGTGAAGAGCCGGCCGCGATACATCGACGCGTAGGCCCCGCGGGTGAAGGGGAAGCTGCCGGGGTAGCCGACCGTCTCGGCGTAGTCGGCGCCGGCGAGGTCGGCGGGCGTGTAGAGGGGGTCGACGGCCAGCCCCGAAAGGGTCTCCGGCAGAGGGCGGAAGCGCGCCGAGCCCGCGGCGGCGTCGGGGGTCGCCGCGGCGTCGTAGCGCTGGCGCCAGCGGCGCAGCGCCACCTCGTCGTCGCCCCAGCCGGTCACGGTGGCGCAGCTCCTTCCGACGGCCCACCTGGGGTCGGGACGGCCGCCCGGGCCGGGCCGTGCCCGGAACCGCGGCCCATCGCGGGGGCGACGGCGGGGCCGGGGAGGGGCGCCCCGGCTGCCACCCGTGCGAGCAGGCGATCCGCCAGGCGGACCGGGTCCTCCCCCAGGTCGGCGCCGACGCCCCCACCGTCGAACCCGACGAGACCCTCGGTCGCCACCATCCGCCGGGCCGTCGCCGCCGCCCGCCGCGCCACCAGGGCCACCACCTCCTCGACCAGCCGATCGCGGCGACGGCGGTCGAGCTCGTCGGAGCCGGCGAGATGGGCGTGGTGGCGGTCGATCGCGTCGACGAGCTCACCCACACCGGTGGCCCGGGTGGCGACGCTGGCGACGACCGGGGCGGTCCAGCCGGAGCCGGCCGCCCCCGCCCGGGCCAGCCCACGGATCTCGCGCACGGTGCGCTCGGCCCCGTCCAGATCCGCCTTGTTGACGACGAAGACGTCGGCGATCTCCATGATCCCGGCCTTCATCGCCTGGACCCCGTCACCGCCGGCCGGCGTCGTCACCACCACCACGGTGTCGGCGACCGCGGCGACCTCCAGCTCGGACTGTCCGACGCCGACCGTCTCCAGCAGGACACGTTCGAACCCCGCCGCCTCCACCAGCCGCACCGCGGTGCGAGCCGACGCCGCCAGGCCGCCGAGGTGGCCGTGCGCGCCCATGCTGCGGATGAAGACGGCGGGGTCGGTGGCATGACGCTGCATCCGCACCCGATCGCCGAGGACGGCCCCGCCGGTGAACGGACTGCTGGGGTCGACGGCGAGGACCGCGACCGTCCGGCCCTGGGCTCGCCACGCCGTGATCAGGGCGTCCGCGAGGGTGCTCTTGCCGCTGCCCGGGGGCCCGGTCAGGCCGACGAGGTGGGCGCGGGCGCGCCCCTTCCCAGGCCGGCTGGGGGCAACCCCGCTCGGCGCCTCCTCGCGTTCGGCGGCCGAGATCGCTTGTGCGAGGGCGCGCCGATCGCCCGGGCCGAGAGGGCTCGCCGCACACCCGGGCGACACCGCTCGAGTCTACCCACAGCGCCGGCCCGCCCGTCCGGGGACAGGAGCCGCACGTCCTGCCGATGCGGGCGCCGTGGTTCCCGCCCGGTGGGGTCCTTGCGTTTCATCCGGGATGGCGGAGGACCGAGCCGGGCGGTCCCGGGCCGGCGCGACCAGTGACGGCGATGCAGGCCACCAGCGCAGCCGCGACCCGGCCAGCGCGAGCCCGCCGAGCGGGCATCGGTGGGCCCGCTCGGCGAGCGTCGGGGGGACCCGGTCCCCGCCGAGGCACGCCTCACCCAGGCCGGCGGCCGCCGCCAGTTCTGCCGGGCGCGAGGGGGACCACCCGATCGGGCCGGCCCCTCGGCCGCCGGTGGTGTCGGGAGGGCTCGGGAGGACGTTCCCCGGTCGGGCGCCGGACCGGATCCGGGGACGCCCCGTCAGCCGCCGACGATCACCCGGGCCCCGCCCCGCCAGGTGACGTAGTGCCAGGCCCAGTTGAGGAGGACCGACAGCCGGTTGCGGACACCGAGGAGGGTGACGAGGTGGAGGCCGAGCCAGGCCGCCCAGGCGAGGGTTCCGCTCAGCTGGAGGCCGCCGGCGAGCTCGGCGACCGCCGCACGGCGGCCGATGGTGGCCATGATCCCGCGGCCCCGGTAGTGGAAGGGTCGGGTGACGTCTCCCGCGGCCAGGCTGCGAATCTGGTGGGCGACGTGGCGTCCGGCCTGGATCGCCGGCTGGGCCAGCTGGGGGAGGAGCGTCCCGCCAGGCCCGCCGGCGGCGGCGAGGTCACCGGCGATGAAGACCTCGGCGTGACCGCTGGCACGCAGGTCCGGCTCGACGACGAGCCGACCCCCCGGTCCCTGCACCAAGCCGAGTCGGGCCGCCAGCGCGTCGACCCCGACCCCAGCCGCCCACAGCACCAGCCCCGCCGGGATCACCTCGCCGGATCCCAGCACCACGTGCTCGGGTCCCACCGCGCCGACCGACTCGCGCAGCCGCACCTCGACGCCGCGCCGCACCAGGGCGGCGAGGGCGTAGCGTCGCAGGCGGGCGGGGAAGGCGGTGAGCAGGTGGTCGCGCTGCTCCACCAGCACCACCCGGGCCCGGGCACGGTCCAGCTGGGGGTAATCGCGGCGGAGGGTGGTCGCCCCCAGCTCCGCGAGGGTGCCGGCCATCTCGATCCCGGTGGCGCCGCCCCCCACGATCACCGCGGTCAGCTCGCCCGTGGCGGCGCCGAAGGCGGCGGCGTGCTCCAGCCCGCGGACCATCTGATTGCGGACGGCGAGCGCATCGTCGAGGGTGTAGATCGGCCGGCTGTGCTCGGCCGCGCCCGGCACCCCGAAGTAGTTGGTGGTGGCCCCGAAGGCCAGCACCAGGTAGTCGTACGGGATCACCCCGCCGTCGGCGAGCTCGATCCGGCGGTGCTCCCAGTCGACCCCGGTGAGCTCCCCCTGCCGGAAGGCGGTCCGGCGCCCCCTCCGCACCAGGGCGCGCGCCGGGAAGGCGATGTCGCCCGGGTTGAGGCCGCCGGTCGCCACCTGGTAGAGGAGCGGCTGGAACGTGTGGTAGGTGTGGCGGTCGACGAGGGTCACCCGCACCGGCTGCCGGCGCAGGCCCTCCACCACCGCGAGCCCGGCGAACCCCGCCCCCACCACGACGACGCGGGGACGCCCCCGGCGTCGAGCGGCCGCGGCCAACGGCGTGCGCATGCCCCCATCATGCCCGGCCGTCGCCGCCGCGACGGCGGCCCCCGGATCGGTCAGGCGATGCGGGCGGCGCGGCGGGTCGAGCCGACCCGGCGTGGGCGGCCGGGGATCCCGATCTCCTCCACCTCCGCGCCCAGGTCCGGGTAGCGGGAGCGGCGGTGCGGGACGGCCCGGTCGAGGACGGACTCCTGCCAGAGGAGCAGCGCGGTGTGGAGATGGAAGGAGGTCGCGGCCCGCTGCACCCTGGCGGGCGGGATGACCCCCGCCTCGGCCGCGATCCGGCCCACCAGCCGTCGGCAGACGTCGGCGCCGCTGGCGATGTCCGCGCTGTGCAGCTGCTCCAGCCGGTCCAGGCCGCCGTCGATGGCGCGCAGGCACCGTCGCCGCTGGGCGCGATCGCTGGCCCAGTCGCTGCGGGTGTCGAACGCCGCCCGGATCTGTCGGTTGGCCCGCGCCATCCCCCCGTCGAACTCCATCGGAGCGGGGGCGAGGTGGGGGTCACGGCCACGGCCGAGGCGCTCGGCGGCGACCGTCATCGGATACATGGACATGCCGTCGTCTCCATGGCTGCGGCGAAACCCGAGCGGCATGTGCGTCCGGCGCACCTCGCTGCGGGCTCGATCGCCCTTCTACAACGGGAGCGGCAGCGGTCTGTTTCACTGCCGCGGGCGCACCCCTGCGTCACCGAGCACCGATCCGGTGGATGGGTGGACCGCGACAGGGTTGGCCACCGCCGCGGCGCCCCCGCGGCGCCGACAGGGTGATCGCGCCACCCGGCGCGCCGCTCGCCGGACCCCGCGGCGCCGGGCGGTCACGCTGTCCCCACCCGCAGCGGCGCGGCGCTCGCGTCGGTGATGCCGGACACCGCCACCGCCCGGCCCCGACCCGGAGCGCCGGCGGTCCTCGCATGAGCGGGGCTCGGTCCCGGCCGGCGGGGGGGCGTGCTCCGGATCAGGGGCGGCCGAGCTCGGTGGGGTCCAGTGGGCGGCAGGAGCGCGGCGCCCCGGCCTCGGTGGCGTCCCCCGGCTGTCCGGGCGGCGGGGCGGCGAGGGCGGCCAGGATCCGCACCAGGGACGTCAGCTGGTCGGCGGTCAGGCGCCGGAGCACGGTCGCGATCCTCTGGCGCCGCCAGGCCTGGCAGGCCTGGTGGATGGCGAGTCCGCGCCCGGTCGGCAGCAGCCGCACGGTGCGCCGGTCGGCGGGGTCCTCGCGGCGCTCGGCCAGCCCTCTCGCGACCAGGCGGTCGGCGAGGTCGGTCGCCGCCGCCCCGCTGATGCCGACCCCGTCGGCGAACTCGCGCATGGTCCTCCCGCCCTGCGGGAGCTGCTCCAGCGCCGCGAGCTGGTGCTCGGTGACCGCCCCCAGCTCGTCCCGGAGCCACGGCGGCAGGCGCACGTCGAGCACGCGCTCCAGGTGCGGCTGCAGTGCGACCAGGCGCTCGATCAGGTCCTGCATCGGCGGCTCCAGCAAGATCAGGTTGGATCGCTCGCCTGATGTACGGTTCACCCGGAGAAGTATTGGGTGCGTGCCAGCGTCAGTCAACGGGCCGCCGCGCCGCGCCGCCGCCGGCACCCGAGCGCCGCCGCCCCGGCGCGGGACGGGCCCGCCCCGCCCGCACGGCTCCGCCCGCTACGCCGGCACGCCCAGGGCCGGCTCCTCGGGGGTGGGGCCGGCATCGCCGTCCTCCCCGATCAAAGCCTCCGAGACGTCGAAGATGCATTGGTGCAGGTCGATCGACGCGCTCGACGTGAGGAGCCCCACCAGCACGTCGCTCTGGACCGTGCGCAGGGTCTCGGTGAGGAGCTCGCCGCGCTCCGCCAGCATCAGCCCCCCGCCGGCGCCGTGGCGGCGAAGGTAGCCGCGGCGGACGAGGCGGGTCGCCAGCGTCCGCGCCTCCGCCTCGGTCAGCCCGAGCGATTCCTCCAGCTCCGCCGCGGTGCTCCCCCCCGGCGGCCAGTGGACGATGACGTCGAGCTCGATCACGCTGAGGCCCTCGAGCTGGCGGCGAAGCCTGCTCGGGTGGGCGCGCGCGATCCGCCGCTCCAGCACCGCCCGCGCCGAGAGCCATCGCTCCGCGATCGCCCCCAGGTCGGGCCGATCGGGCCGCTCCCGGCCCCCCGCCGACGGGAGCGTCGCGGGCCCGCCGCCGGGGGCGGCCGGGGTGGCCGGCTCGGCGCCCTCGGACACGGCGCCGAGGATCCCGACCAGCGCGGCCAGCTGCTCCGGGCCGAGCCGCTCCAGCAGGGGGCCGATCGTCTGCCGCCGCCAGGCCTGGTACCGGGCGTGGACCTCGAGCGCGCGCTCGGTCGGCACCAGCCGCACCGCCCGCCGGTCGTTGGGGTCCTGGCGGCGCTCCGCCAGCCCCTGGGCGATCAGCCGGTCGGCGAGGGTCGTTGCCGCGGCGGCCCGGATGCCGAGCGCCTCGGCGAACTCGCGCATCGACCGACCGCCCTCGGGGAGGTGCCCGATGGCGTCGAGCTGTCGTCCCGTGACCGAGGCCAGCTCGCGCCGGAGCTGGGAGGGAAGGTGACCATCCAGCACCCGCTGCAGCCGCGGCTGCAGGGCCAGGAAGTGCTCGACGACCTTGGCCGGATCGTCACTCAAGCGGGGTCGGCTCCATTGGCTCGCGCGATGTACGGTTCACCGCCGCAAGTATTGGTCGCGTGTCACGAAGAGTCAATCCGGGCTCCCGGCACCGCCGGGGGGGCCGCAGCCCAGCCGCCGCCGCGCCGCGGCGACGCCCTACCCTCGGCCCAGCAGCCGCTTGGCGATGACGACCCGCTGGATCTGATTCGTGCCCTCGTAGATCTGGGTGATCTTGGCGTCGCGCATCATCCGCTCCACCGGGTACTCGCGGACATAGCCGGCCCCGCCCAGCACCTGGACCGCGTCGGTGGTGACGCGCATGGCCGTGTCGCTGGCGAAGAGCTTGGCCATGGCCGCGATCCGGGTCAGGTCGGGGTCGCACTCGTCGATCGCGGCGGCTGCCCGGTAGACCAGTCCGCGGGCCGCCTCCACCTGGGTCGCCATGTCCGCGAGCAGGAACTGGATCCCCTGGAAGTCGGCGATCGGGTGCCCGAACTGATGGCGGTCGGCGGCGTAGGCGAGGGCCTGGTCGAGGGCGCCCTGGGCGATCCCCAGCGCCTGCGCCGCCACCGACGGGCGGGAGCGGTCGAGCACCGCCATCGCCAGCCGGAACCCCTCGCCCTCGGCCCCCAGCCGATTGGCGGCGGGCACCCGGACCGCGTCGAGGACCAGCTCGGCGGTGCTGCTCCCGCGGATGCCGAGCTTGCCGTGGATGGGGTGGCGGGCGAGGCCCGGGGGCCGTCCCTCCAGCACGAAGGCCGAGATCCCGCGGGCGCCGGCGCCGGGCTCGGTGACGGCGAAGACCACGATCAGCTCCGCCACCTCGCCGTTGGTGATCCACATCTTGGTGCCGTCGAGCCGGTAGCCGTCGCCGTCGCGGACGGCCCGGGTGCGCATGGCGGCGGGATCGCTGCCGGCGTCCGCCTCGCTGAGGGCGTAGGCGGCGATCCGGCGGCCGCTGGCGAGGTCCGGGAGGAGTCGGCGCTGCTGCTCGTCGGTGCCGGCGAGGGCGATCGGGGCGCCCCCCAGGGACTGGACCGCGAGGAGCAGGGCCGAGGTGGCGCACACCCGCGCCACCTCCTCGATGGCGACGACGAGGCCGAGGGCGGAGGCCCCGACCCCGCCGACCGCCGGCGGGAAGCCGATTCCGAAGGCATCGTGGCGGCGCAGGAGCTCGACGATGTCCCAGGGGAACTGGGCAGCCTCGTCGATGGCGGCGGCCCGGGGGGCGATCCGGCCCTGGGCCAGAGCGCGCATCGAGGCCTGGATCGCCAGCTGGTCCTCCCCGAGGCGGGAGTCCGGTCGGGCCCGGCCGGCGGCGGCGGCCGGGCCAGCCACCTGGGTCAGCCGACCTGGACCAGGGTCGCCTCGCCCTGGGCGGTGCCGGAGCAGATGGTCGCCGCCCCCAGCCCGCCGCCGCGGCGGCGGAGCTCGTGCACGCAGGCGGCGAGGATGCGGGCCCCGGTGGCGCCGATCGGGTGGCCGATCGCGATCGCCCCCCCGTTGGGGTTGACCCGCTCGGGGTCGACCTCCAGCATCCTGGTGCTGGTGATCGCCACCGACGCGAACGCCTCGTTGATCTCGACGACGTCGAGGTCGGGGGCGGTGATCGCCCCCCCGGTCTTGGCCAGCGCCCGCTCCAGCGCCAGGGCGGGAACGGTGGCGAGGTAGGGGTGCTCGCTGGCGGCCTCCCCGAAGCCCAGCCAGGTGGCGAGCACGGGCAGCCCCAGCGCCTCGGCGCGGTCGCGACGGGCGAGGACGATGACCGCGGCGCCATCGTTGATCCCGGGTGCGTTCCCGGCGGTGACCGTCCCCTCGGGCCCGCCGAAGACGGGACGCAGGGCGGCCAGGCGCTCCAGGGTGGTGTCGGGTCGGGGCTGCTCGTCGCGCTCCACGGTGACGGCCCCGTCGCGGCCCCCCGGCACCCGCACCGGGACCAGCTCGTCGGCCAGCCGGCCCGCCGCCCGGGCGGCCTCGTAGCGCTGCTGGGACCTGAGCGCCCAGCGATCCTGGTCCTCGCGGCCGACCCCCAGCTCGGCGGCGACCGCGGTGCCGTGCTCGCCCATCGCGATCTGGTCGACGGGGCAGGTGAGGCCGTCCTGGAGCATCGAGTCGGTGAGGGTGAGGTCGCCCATCACCTGCCCCCGGCGGGTGCCGGCGACGAGGCGGGGGGCCTGGCTCATCGACTCCATCCCGCCCGCGACCACCACCTGGGCCTCCCCGGCCCGGATCAGGAGCGCGCCCAGGTTGACCGCCTTCAGGGAGGAGGCGCACACCTTGTTGACGGTGAGGGCCGACACCGTGGCCGGCAGGCCGGCCCGGAGCGCCGCCTGGCGGGCCGGGACCTGGCCCATCCCGGCGGTGATGACGGTCCCCAGCACCACCTGGTCGACGGCCTCGGGAGCGAGCCCGGCCCCATCGAGGGCGGCCCGGATCGCGACCGCCGCCAGCTCGACCGCACCGAGGGCGGCGAGGCTGCCGCCGAGCTTGCCGAAGGGGGTGCGGACCGCGGCGACGATCACGGGGTCGCTGGCAGCCACCCGCCCATGGTAGACGTCCGCCGGGACCGTCCCGTGGTCGGGTGCGGCCGCCGGGAGGGCCGGCGCGGGTTCCGGCGCGGACGCTACCCCTGCTCGCCGGCCTCCCCACCGTCGGCCAGCAGGGGGGACACCCTGCCGCCGTGGCCGAGCAGGTGGGACGCGATCACCAGCCGCTGCACCTCCGAGGTGCCCTCGCCGATCTCGTTGATCTTGACGTCGCGGTAGTAGCGGGCGACCGGCAGGTCCTCCATGAAGCCCGAGCCCCCGTGGATCTGCACCGCCTGGTTGGCGCAGGCGGTCGCGACCTCGCTGGCGTGGAGCTTGGCCATCGCCGCGAACCGGCCGGCGGGGCGCCCGGCCTCGATCAGCGATCCCGCCCGCCACACCATCAGCCGGGCCAGCTCGATCTGGGTCGCCATGTCCGCCAGCTTGGTCTGGATCGCCTGGAAGCGCGCGATCGGGCGCCCGAACTGGCGCCTCGCCCGGGCGTGGGCCAGGGCCGCGTCGAGGCAGGCCTGGGCCACCCCCACCGACAGCGAGGCGATCGCGACCCGGCCCCCCTCCAGCACCGTGAGGAACTGGCGAAAGCCGCCCCCCTCGGTGCCGAGCAGGTTCCGGTCGGGGACCCGGCACCCGTCGAGCGTGAGGGGGCGGGTGTCGCTGGCGTGCCAGCCGAGCTTGCGGTAGGGGGGTCCGACCAGGTAGCCGGGGGTCCCGCGCTCGACCAGGAAGGCCGAGATCCGCGGACGAGGTGGCGCCGCGGGACCGTCCGCGGCCGCGCCCCGGGGATCGGTGCGGGCGGTCAGGGTGACCCCCCGGCTCATCTCGGTCCCGGCGTTGGTGATGAAGCACTTCTCACCGTCGAGCACCCAGCCGCCGGCCTCGCGGGTCGCCCGCGTCCTGGTGCCGCCGGCGTCGGATCCCGCCTCCGGCTCGGTCAGCCCGAAGGCCCAGAGCGCCCGCCCGGCCATCAGGTCGGGCAGCAGGCGGCCCTGCTGCTCAGCGGTCCCGAAGCTGGCGATGGGAGCGATCCCGAGCGAGCACCCGGCCTCCAGGGTGATCCCCACCGCCGCGTCGGCCCGGCTCACCTCCTCCAGCGCCAGGAGGTAGGCGAGGAAGCCCGCCCCCACACCCCCGAGCGCCTCCGGGAACGGCAGCCCGAAGAAGCCGAGGTCGCCCATCTGCCGGACCACCGCCAGCGGGAACTCGGAGCGGAGGTCGGCCCGGGCGGCCTGGGGCGCCACCACCTCGTCGGCGAACGCCCGGGCGGTGGCCTGGATCTCGGACTGCTCCGGGCTCAGCTCGAAGTCCATCGCCCCTGCGCCCTCCGGCCGCCCGGCCCCGGCCTCAGCCGGCGCGAGCCGGGGTCGCCAGCCGCGCCGCCACCTCGGCGACGATCCCCTCGATGGTGTCGGCGACGCGGGCGCCGGCGGCGGTGAGCGCCGCAACCTTGGAGGCGGGGGTGCCGGTGCTGCCCGAGATGATCGCGCCGGCGTGCCCCATCCGCTTGCCGGGCGGAGCGCTCCGCCCGCTGATGAACGCCACCACCGGTGTGCCGCACCCGGCCGCGATGCACTCGGCCGCCCGCTCCTCGTCCGATCCGCCGATCTCGCCCGCGAGCACCACCAGCTCGGTCGACGGGTCGGCCGCGAAGAGCAGGAGGACATCCGCGAAGCTGAGGCCGGGGACGGGGTCCCCGCCGATCCCGACCGCGGTCGACTGCCCGTAGCCGGCGCTCCCGAGCGCCTGCATGATCTCGTAGGTGAGGGTGCCGGAACGGGAGACGATCCCGACCGGGCCGGGCCGGCTGATGTGGTTCGGGATGATGCCGACCTTGGCGCGCTCCCCCGGGGAGACGAGGCCGGGGCAGTTGGGGCCGATCAGGCGCACCTGGCGACGCTCCACGAAGGCTCGGGCACGGATCGTGTCCGGGACCGGGATCCCCTCGGTGATCGCCACCACCAGCCCGACCCCGGCGTCGGCGGCCTCCATGATGGCGTCGGCGGCGCCGGCCGGCGGCACGAAGACACAGGAGCAGGTGGCGCCGGTCGCCGCCACCGCCAGCTCGACGGTGTCGAACACCGGCAGGCCGAGGTGGGTCGTCCCCCCCTTCCCCGGGGAGACCCCGGCCACCACCCGGGTGCCGTAGGCCTGCATCTGCTCGGTGTGGAAGGTGCCCTCCGCCCCGGTCATGCCCTGGACCAGAAGCCGGGTCTCGGCGCCGACGAGGATGCTCACCCGGCCGCCCGGGTGCGGTCGCGCGCCAGCTGCACGATCGCGAGGGCGGCCTCGGGGGCGGTCGCGGTGGGAACGATGCCGGCCGCCTCCAGCAGCTGGCGGCCCTCCAGCTCCCGGGTGCCGGTCATCCGCACCACCAGGGGGACCGTGATGCCGGCGGCGTCGCGGGCCGCGATCACCCCCCGCGCCACCTCGTCGCCGCGGGTGATGCCGCCGAAGATGTTGACGAAGATGCCGCGGACGGCGGGGTCGAGCGCCACCATCAGGAGGGCTCGGGTCACCACCTCGGCGCGGGCCCCGCCCCCGATGTCGAGGAAGTTGGCCGGCTCGCCGCCGTGCTGCTTGACCAGGTCGAGGGTGTTCATCACCAGGCCGGCGCCGTTGCCGACCACCCCGATGTCGCCGCCCAGGTGGACATAGGTGAGCCCGCGCTCGCGCGCCGCCACCTCCAGGGGGTCCTCACCGCTCACCGCCGCCGCCCCGTCGGCGGCGACGGCGGCGGCGAGGTCGGGGTGGCGGAACTCGGCGCCGGGGTCGATCTCGAGCTTGGCATCCCCGGCGACCAGCCGCCCGTCGGCGGTCACCACCAGCGGGTTCACCTCGCAGAGGGTGGCATCGAGCCTGGAGGCGACGTCGTAGAGGGTCCGCAGCACCGGGACCACCAGGGCGGCGAGCTGGATCGGTCGGAGGCCGGCGGGCACCTGCTGCCCGCGGCAGGCCGCCAGCACCAGCCGGCGCAGCTCGAACGGCAGGGGCCCGGCGAACGGGTCCGGCCAGAGCCTGGCGATCCGGCCGGGGGAGGTGGCGGCGACCGCCTCGATGTCCACCCCCCCCGCCAGCGAGAGCATCACCGCCATCCGGCGGCGGTCGCGGTCGACCGTGATGCCGCCGTACAGCTCCCCGGCGATGTCGAGGAGCTGCTCGCACCACACCGCCGGCACCCCGTAGCCGCGGACCTCCATCGCCAGGATCGCCGAGGCGGCGGCCTCCGCCTCGTCGGGGGTGCGGGCGAGGCGGATGCCGCCGGCCTTGCCGCGCCCGCCGACCGGCACCTGGGCCTTGACCGCGACCGGACCGAGCAGGTCGGCGGCGGCGCGGGCCTCGGCGGGACTCCGGGCCAGCCGTCCCTCCGGCACCGCGATGCCGGCTCGGGCCAGCTCCGCCTTGGCCTGGTATTCGAGGAGCTTCACGCTCCTCCCCGAGCGGCTGCGGACAGCATCGCGGAGAGTGTAGTGGAGGCCGGTGGGAGCCCCCGGCCGCCGACCAGGCCCAGTTGATGAGATCCCTCTCAGGCACGCGGGCGCCGAAGGCCCCAGAGTGCAGGCCACCCAGATGGCGCCCCCGACCCGACCGACCGACCGTCTCCGACCGAGCTGGCGCCCCCGCGCGCCCGACCGCCTCCTCCTCGCCGGCCTCGGCCTGTACGCGCTCCTCCGCACGCCCTCCCTGTTCGAGCCGCCCTGGCACGTGGACGAGGCCGGGTACACCATCACCGCCTGGCTGGCCGCCCATGGGGCGGTCCTCTATGCGGGGGTGTGGAACAACAAGCCGCCCCTCCTCTTCTGGACCTACGAGCTGGCCCTGCGCGTCTTCGGGGTGGGGGAGTTCGGCATCCACCTCCTCTCCGGCCTGGCCGGCCTGGTCACGCTCTCGGCCCTGTGGCTCATCGTCCGCCCCGGCTGGGGCCGACACCGCGCCGCCGTCGCCGTGCTCCTGGCCGCGGTCCTGCTCGGGACCCCCCTGCTCAACGGGGACCTCGCCCTCCCCGAGGACTTCCTCGTCGCCTGCACCAGCTGCGGGATGCTCTGCATCCTCGCCGCCCAGGGCCGCCCGCGGGGACGCTCGCGAGCGGTCCTGGGGGTGGTGGCCGGGGTTGCCTTCGGGCTCGCCATCCTCTACCAGCAGACGGCGGTCGCCGACGCCGGCGCGGCGGCGGTCTTCTGCGCGGCGCTGCCGGGGCGGCGCGGGTGGGGGGCGCTGGCGGGGATGGTCCCGGCCGCGGTGCTGGTGGTGGGGGCGGCGATCGCCCCGTTCCTGGTCTGGGCCGGCGCCCGCAACGTGGGCTTCCTCCTCGTCACCTCGTTCCTGGGCTACACCCGCTCCACCCTGCCGGTGACGGCCGCGGCGCTGGTCCCCCGGGCGGCGGCGGCCCTGGGCTGGTGCCTCGGGGCCCTCACCGCCCGCCGCTCGGAGCCGCGCCGCCAGCTCCTCTGGCTGTGGATCGGCGCGGTGGTGCTGGCGGCGATCGCCCCCAACCGCCCGTACATCCACTTCGCGCTCCCGGCGGTGGTCCCGGCCGCGGCCCTGCTCGCGGGGGCCCGTCTCCGCGCCCCGACCAGGTGGTGGGCGCGCGCGCTGCCGCGGGCCGGCGGGTGGCGGCGGGCGCCCCTGGTCGCCTCGGCGGTGTGCTCGATGGTGGTCGGCGGCCTCGTCCTCCACGCCACCAGCTGGGGGGTGTACACGCTCGGGCTCACCGCCGCCTACTACCCCAACTTCCTGGCCCACGCGATGGGGCTGGAGTCGACCGCCGCCTACCGCTCCAGCTTCGGCACCGCCACCCTGGCGGACCAGGTGGCCGCCCAGTGGATCGACGACAACCATCTCGCCGGCAGCCGGACCGTGGTCTGGTCCTCCGACGCCTGGCTCTACCCGCTCGCCCACCTGCGGCTGGTGCTGCCCACCTCCAACCTCAACGTCGACGAGGCCTGGCTCGGGTCGCGGGCGGTGCTGGCGCGGGTGACCCGCGCCCATCCCTCGGTGGTGGTGACCACCGCCCGGGCCCTGCAGTCCTGGCCCCAGGTGGACCACCTCCTCGGCTCCGGGTACACCCGCAGCTTCACCGATGGGGCGGTGTCGGTGTGGGTGCGCCACCCAGCCGGCCGGACCCGCCGCGCCGCCCAGCGCCGCTCGAGGCGGGGCACCTCCGGGTCACCCGCCGCCGGGACGGGTAGACTCTGAGGAGTCGGGCGCTGCGGCCCGGTGGCGAACCGGCCCCGGCGCTGGCGGGCCGGCGGCGCGCTGGAGGACACCTGCGACATGGCCGATCCACGGTGCGGCGCTGCGGCCCCAGCGGAGTGCGAGCCATCCAGCGCCGGCTGAGCGCCGCCTCCCTCCTGGCCGCGGTGGCGGGGGTCGCCGCGCTGGCCGGGTGCGCCGGCCCGGCGCCGGCCCATCACCGGCACCACCGGGCCACGGCCTCGGCGGCGCATCCGACCCTGACCGCCTCCCCCTCCCGGACCCACCGCCGGCCCACCCCCTCGGGACAGCGCCCGACCAGCCGTCCCACCCGGCGATCGCACCCCACCCGGTCGCCCCGTCCGACCGCAACCCATCGGGTCTCGACCCCCCGCCCGACCCGGCGGCCCTCGCCGACGCGTTCGGCTCCGCACCCGACCGTCCCCGCGCGCACCCCGCGGCGCTCCGTCCGCATCCCGACCCCGGGGCCCACCCGGTCACCGGCGCGGCCGCCGCGGACCCCCACGCCCACCCCGATCCCGGTCGGGTTCCACGTCAGCGGCGACCTCCTCGGCCTCTTGACCGGGCGGGCAGCCTGCAGCGCCGGCGGACACACCCTGCGCTTCCAAGGACTCCTCGGCGGACACCCCGCCACCCTGGAGGTGGTGGGCGCACGGCCCGGCGCCACCGTGCACCTGCCCGAGACCCCGGGCGGGGTCCGGACCACCGCCACCCTGCTCGCGACCCCCCCCCACCGCCACCGGAGCGAGTGGGTGGCGGGCAGCCCCCAGGCGCCGGGCTCGGGGATGGTCGTGGAGAGCCGGACCGGGCGGTCGGGCTCCCTCAGCCTCTACCTCGATGCCACCGGCGGCAACAGCGTCGCCGTCGAGCTGAGCGGCGCGTGGAGCTGCGGCTGAGAGGGGCCGCCCCGGGCCAGCCGGCCGGCCGGCACCGCCCCGACCACGACGGCGAGCGCCACCCCACCCATTGCCACACGGGCCGCGAGCGTCCAGAATCACCCAATCCGGTGGGGGCCGGGGCACCTCGCCCGCCGGCCCACCGGGGGGGGAGGGACACATGGACCCGATTCGCAGCCGGCTGGTCAACCCCGGGTTCGCCCACAACCCGCCGGTCAAGCTGAACATCGACGCCAAGACCCTGGGGCTGGTGATCGCGGTCCTCTCCGGGATCGGCGTCCTGCTGGAGGCGGTCGGGCTCCTCGGGGTGCTCTCGCTGGGGGCGGCCTACGCCGCCGCCGGGTTCGCCGGCATCGCCTTCGTGGCCGTGCTGGGACTCGCGGTCGACCTGGCGGCGGCGCTGCTGGGGCTGGTCGGCGGGTGGCGGATGGCCCAGGCCAACCCGACCGGCAAGCCGCTGGTGATCTACGGGCTCGCGCTGGGCTTCCTGGGCGAGATCGTGGTGGGCATCGGCTACTACGCGGCCGGCGGCGCGATCCTGGGCCTGATCGTGCTCGCCGTCCTCTACTACCTCGTCGTGATCAGCCGCTTCCCGGGTGAGGGCCTGCCCTCCCAGCCCGCCTGACCCGCGGCGGCCCGCGCCGCCGCCCCTCCCCTACAGCGGGATGTTGCCGTGGCGGCGCTCGGGCGGCGAGGGCCGCTTGGAGCCCGTCATCCGCAGGGCCGCGATCAGCGCCGCCCGGGTCTGGCGGGGCTCGATGATGTCGTCGAGGTAGCCGCGCTCGGCGGCGAGGTACGGGTTGGCGAACTGGGTGCGATAGGCGGTCATCAGCTGGGCGGTGCGGGCGGCGGGGTCGGCGGCCGCCCGCACCTCGCGCCGGTTGACGATCCCCACCGCCCCCTCCGCTCCCATCACCGCGATCTCGGCGGTCGGCCAGGCGACGTTGTAGTCGGCGCCGACGTGCTTGCTGCACATCACGTCGTAGGCGCCCCCGTACGCCTTGCGGGTGATCACCGTCAGCTTGGGGACCGTGGCCTCGCAGTAGGCGTAGAGGAGCTTGGCGCCATGGCGGATGATGCCGCCGTACTCCTGGTCGGTGCCGGGCAGAAAGCCGGGCACGTCGACAAACGTCACCAGAGGCACGTTGAACGCGTCGCAGAAGCGGACGAATCGGGCCGCCTTGATCGAGGCCTCGATGTCGAGCGCCCCGGCAAGGACTCGGGGCTGATTCCCGACCACGCCCACCGAGTGTCCGTCGAGCCTGCCGAACCCGCAGATGATGTTCTCTGCGTGGTACGGCATGACCTCGAGGAACTCGCCGTCATCCACCACACGTGAGACCACCGAGCGCATGTCGTACGGCTGGTTCGGGTTGTCGGGAACGATCGATTGCAGCTCCGTGTCCGCCCGCTGCGGATCGTCAAGCGTGGGCTTGTAGGGCGGCTGCTCGTGGTTGTTGGCGGGGAGGTAGCCGAGCAACGCGCGCATCTGCGCGAAGGCCGCGTCCTCGGTGTTGGCGTTGAAATGGGCCACGCCGCT
>DATLUG010000003.1:0-15423 GCA_035533215.1 Candidatus Micrarchaeia archaeon
CCCCCGGGGCCGGCCCTCGTCGTCCTCGTCACCCGCCGAGATCGCGCGGTGCCGGCCCTCCCCTCCCTGCCCGCCGCGCCTCCTGCCGGACCGGCCGGGGCGCCGTCAGAACACCGGGATGAGGTCGGCCTCGGTGAAGTCGGTGACCTCCTCGCCGGTGATCCCCACCTCCGGCATCGCCGGAAACGCGATCCCGTGCTTCTCCACGATCGCCTTCATCCGGAGCATCGCCTGCTGCCAGTTGGCCGCCTTCTGGTCCAGGGTCGCCACCCCCAGCCCGGCGCCCCGCGCGATCGACTCCAGGCGGCGGTGGACGTCGGCGAAATCGGGCGGGATGATCCAGAACTGGTCGGGGGGCTCGTACAGGATCATCGACAGGAAGACGAAGCCGGCGCGCAGCTGCCGCGTGACCAGGCGGCGGTCGTCCGGGCCCAGGGTCGCGAAGTGCTTCTCCAGCATCCGCATGCAGATCGCCTGGTGGCGGGCCTCGTCCTTGCCGATGTTGAGGAAGGCCTGCTGGAAGACCGGGTGCTGACTGTGGCGGTACATGTGGTGGAAGAGGGTGGAGGAGGCGACCTCGCCCATCAGGAAGGAGGAGAAGAGGATCGCCAGGGGATAGCGGTAGAGGGCCTGGCTGTAGCCGTTCCAGTAGCGGGCCCCGTTGTAGTACAGCCACTTGAGATTGCGCTGCGCCAGCCGCTCCAGCTCGGTGCGGGGCTGGAACTGGAGGGGGCCGCCGGGCCACACGCGCTGGATCATCCGCCCGCAGGTTTCCTCGTGGTTCTGCTCGTCGCGCACGATCGAGAACAGGCAGCGCCGGATCGGATCCTCCTCGTGCAGCTCGTAGCTGCGCACCATCGCCTTGGCGAAGACGGCGGGGCCCGATGCGTCGAAGTTGGCCAGCACCCCGAACCAGTACATGATCGCGAGCCGCTCCTCCTCGCTCCACTCGCCGGGGTCGAGGTTCGCCCACGGCAGGTGGGAGGGGTTCCAGACGTCGCGCTTGGACTTCTCGTAGATGTCGGTGAGCGCGGTCGTCTCCTCGCGCCACTCGATCGGGAAGATGTTGCCGGGCTCGATGTCGGGCGGATCGCCGAGGAAGTCGTGGACGATGTCCTCGTGTCGGGTTTGGCGCTCGCTCACCTGGGCCTCCGGTGCCACCGCGGCCGACGTGCCCCGCCCGGCCGCCATGGTACGCGGCCTGCCCGGGCCCTGGGTCAGGTGCTGGCCGGGCGCGGCCGGCGGCTCAGCCGCGGACGGAGCCCGAGGAAGGCGGACAGCGCGACGGCGAGGTAGAGCGCCCAGGCCGCGAGCTGGAGGATGGTGGGCCGGGCGGCGTAGCCGAAGAGGGTGTGGAGGATGTCGCCGAGGGGGCTCGCCTCCGCCAGCCAGTGACCGCTGTCCCAGAGCGGATGGGCGAGGACCGGCATCCACCCCTGCTGCTGCAGGTTCTCCACCGCGTCGGCGAGCAGGCCGGCGGCGAACACCATGAGGAGGACGCCGACGGCGGTGAAGAACCGGCCCAGGTTCAACCGCCGGCCGAGCCGGTAGATGGCGGTGGCGATCAGCAGCGCGGCGGCCAGGCCGAGGCCGCCGCCGACCAGCACCAGGGCCGCCCCGCCCGCTCCCGGGCGGGGCGCACCGCCGGGGGTGGCGGCGGCGAAGACGATCGCCAGGGTGAACACCACGGTCTCCAGTCCCTCGCGCCCGACCGCCTGGAAGGCGAGCAGGGCGAGACCCCAGCGCGCGCGGCGCCCGAGCGCCTGGTCGATCCGGGTGCGCAGCTCGGTGGACAGGGTCCGCGCGTGCCGCCGCATCCAGAAGGTCATGTAGGTGAGGAGCACGAACGCCACGAGGTAGGTGATCGTCTCGAAGACCGTCTGGGCGGTGGAGCCGGCATAGTGGCGCAGGGTGAGGAACGCCGCCAGGCCGCCCGCACCCGCCAGCAGGCAGGCCGCCCCCACCCCCAGGAGGACGTCGCGGAAGT
Source organism: Candidatus Micrarchaeia archaeon (assembly GCA_035533215.1). Taxonomy (GTDB): domain Bacteria; phylum Chloroflexota; class Dormibacteria; order Aeolococcales; family Bog-877; genus DAHUZL01. Next base: position 1,988 of record DATLUG010000003.1, read on the forward strand.
GGCGGCGCTGACCGGCTCGGTCCAGGTAGGCGAGCAGGATCGCGACGATCATGGAGGCCTCGACGCCTTCCCGCAGGAAGATGACGAACCCTGGGATCATGGGCGCGGCGGCCTCCGTGGCCCGGGACCCGGGCGGGGTTGAATTCGCATCGACGAAGAGAGGAGTTCGTGGACGCTCACCCAAGGGTAGCGCAGGCGGCCCGGCCGAGCAGGGGCGCGGGCGCCCTCCCGACCCACACGATCACGCGCTACCTGGAGGCCGCCTACTACCTCGCCCACGAGGGGGAGGTCGTGCGCCCCGGGCGCCTGGCCGAGTGGCTGGGGGTGGGGGCGCCGACCGTCAGCGCCGCCCTCCAGCGGATGCGCCGGGATCGGCTGGTCGTCGCCGCCGCCGACCGGCGGGTGCGCCTGTCCCGGTCCGGTGAGCGGGCCGCCGCCGCGATCGTGCGCCGCCACCGGGTGGTCGAGCGCTGGCTGACCGACAGCCTCGGCCTGGACTGGGCGACCGCCGACGCCGAGGCCGGGCGGATGGCCCACACCCTCTCGGACGCCGTCGTCGAGCGCCTCCACCGCCACCTCGGGCGACCGACGACCTGTCCCCACGGCAACGAGATCCCGGGTGCGGGGACGGCCTCGCCCGGGCTGGTCCGGCTCACCGAGCTCGCTCCGGGGCGGACCGGCCGGATCGCGCGCATCTCGGAGCTCGCCGAGCACGAGGCGCCCGAGCTGCTGCGGCTCCTGGACCGTGAGGGGCTGCGCCCGGGCGCCGCCGTCGCGGTCGCGCGGGACCGCCCCCGCGGCGGTCCGCGCACGCTGCGGGTGACCGGGCGGACCGTCGAGCTGGGGGAGGCCGCCGCCCGGGCCATCTGGGTGGAGCCCGATCCCCAGGCGGACGGGGTGGGTGGAGGCCGGCCGCCCGGCCGGCGCACGGCCGCCTCGGCCGCCCCCGGCACCGCCCGGGTCGGTCAGGCGGGGGGGGGAGGATTGGCCGCTGCCGCCCCCGGGCTCGCCGCCCCGGGAGCCGCCGCCCGCGCCTCCGAGGGCGGCTCGGCCGAATCCCGGCGTCGCCGCGCCAGCTCCGCCCGGGCGAGGTAGGCGGCGAGCCCCGCGTCCTCCCCCTCGCCGACGGGGTCCACCACCGGTGGCGGAGGGACGTCGGCGGGGCTCCCGACCGCCCCCGCCTGGAGCCAGCGGCCGACCGGGTCGTCGTCGGCGAAGGGGAAGGGGAGGGGCGCCCGCTCCAGCACGACCTCGGGCGTGCGCAGGGACCCGGTCCGCGTGTACCAGACGAGGATCGCGAGGCCGGCGACCCAGACTACGAACGACGACACCACCCCGAGGGTCGGATGGCCGGTCGTGACCGCCAAGGCGATCAGCGCCCCCAGCACCCCGGCGTAGGTGACCCAGGCCATCGCCTCGGTGGCGGTCACCCGGGGCGGGGCGGGCGGGGTCCAGTCGTCGTCCACGTCCTCGGGGTCGGCGTCCGGATCGGCCTCGGCGCTCCCGCCCTCGGCGTCCACGGGTGGATGGTAGCCGCCGCGGTGGCCGGCGGGACCACCGTCGGCGCCCCGACTGGACGCGGCGATCCTGCGTCCGCGACCATGGGATGATCGGGACCCCCCCCCCTCGTTCCGGCGGCCATGGGGGCCGCCGATCGGGCCCGCCCATCGGAGGTTCCCCCGGCATGGCGACCAGGACCCTGGCGGCGCGGACCCTCGGTCGGGACGGTCCGCAGGTGTCGGTGCTCGGGATCGGGTGCAACAACTTCGGCGCCCGCATCGACGCCGACGCGGCCCGGGCGGTCGTCGACGCCGCCCTCGATCGCGGCGTCTTTCTGTTCGACACCGCGGACACCTACGGCGGCGGCGACAGCGAGCGCTTCCTGGGGCGGGCGCTGCGGGGGCGGCGCGAGGGCGCGGTCGTCGCCACCAAGTTCGGATCGGCGATGCCCGGGTCAGACCCGTCGACGCGACGTGGCACCCCCGCCTACATCCGCGCCGCCGTCGACGCCAGCCTCCAGCGCCTCGATGTCGACGTCATCGACCTGTACCAGATGCACCAGCCCGACCCCCGCACCCCGATCGCGGAGACCCTCGGCGTCCTCCACGAGCTGATCCTCGCCGGCAAGGTGCGCTGGATCGGATGCTCGAACTTCGCCCCCTGGCAGATCGCCGACGCGCAGTGGACCGCCCGCGCCGCCGGCGTCAGCGCCTTCGTCTCGGCCCAGGACGAGTACAGCCTCTTGGTGCGGGACGCGGAATCTGAGCGCATCCCCGCCCTCACCCACTTCGGCCTCGGGCTGCTCCCCTACTTCCCCCTGGCACGGGGGCTGCTCACCGGCAAGTACCGCCGCGGCGAGCCACCGCCCCCGGGCGCCCGCCTGGCGCGCCAGGCCGTCGGCGCGGCGCTCCTCACCGACGCCACCTTCGACCAGATCGACCAGCTGGAGCGGTTCGCCGCCACCCACCGGCTCTCGCTGCTGCAGCTGGCCATCGGCAGCCTCCTGGGCCGGCCGGCGGTGAGCTCGGTGATCGCGGGCGCGACCTCCCCGGCCCAGGTGGCCGCCAACGTGGAGGCGGCGAGCTGGGTGGCCGGCCCCGACCAGTTGGCGGCCCTCGACGACTCGCTGGCCGGGGACCACTGACCCTGGGCGTCCCCGGTGCCCGGCGCCGGCCCGCGGGGCGGCGGGTGGCCGGGAGGCTCCGGTGCCGAGCGGTGGGCCGAGCGGACGGCGTCTCGCGTCGCCTGCCGGCGCCCACCATCAGCGTGCAGGCTCCGGTCGATGACCGGTAGCGTCGGGCTGCCGCCGCGGCCGCCCGCGGCAGCGGTGCGGTCCGATCGACCGGGAGGGAGGCGGGTGGTAGCCGAGCCGCAGTTCCCGGCCCTTCGGCAGGTGGTCTTGGACTGCGTCGACGCCCGCGAGCTGGCGGAGTTCTACCGCCAGCTGCTCGGCCTGCGGTACCGGCCCGGGGACGAGCCTTCGCGCGATGGCGAGCCGGACCGGAGGGGACAGGACTGGCTGGTTCTCCAGAACGCCGCCGGAGCTCCCCTGCTGGCATTCCAACAGGTGGCCCACCTGCCGGCGGCGACCTGGCCGGACGGCCCGATTCCGCAGCAGCTGCACCTGGACCTGACGGTGCCCACCCCGCGGGACCTCGACGACCAGCACGCGCGCGCCCTGGCTCTCGGCGCCCGACTCCTCCACGACCGCTCCGACGACCCCGAGGAACCGCTGCGCGTCTACGCCGACCTCGCCGGACACCCCTTCTGCCTCTTCGTCGTCGACCCGCAGCGAGTCTGAGCCTCCCCACGCGTCGCGTCCGCTCGCACCTCGGAGCCGCGCGATGGCAGCGCGTGGGCGGCGCCGCCCACGGGTATCCTCAGGCGATGGAGCACGGTGACGGTCTCGAGGCCGACGGCGTGGGCCCCCGCGAGGTCAGCCGGGTCCGGCGTCGTGCGCGCCGTCGGACGACGCCGATGGTGGTCGACAATGGCGGCGTGAAGCGGATCCAGCTCGCGCTGCGCGAGCGGGCCCGTCGTCGCTCGGCGGCCGCGGCGTCGGGCTCCGGCAGCGGGGACCAGCCCTCCTCCTGACCGGCAGCGGGGGGGCGCTCCCCGGTCAGCGAAAGCCGTAGAGGCCCTCGTGGAAGTCGCCGGTGTCGCTCCACTTGGCGATGACCTGGTCGACCACCCCGTCGTCGACGACGGTCGCCCCGAGGGTGCGCGCGTTGCCCTCCACCGCCTCCAGCACCTGGCCCCTGACGAAGTCGGGGACCTTGGCGAACCGGCGCCGGGCGCTGTCGCTCCAGGGCAGGCGGTCCCCCTCGCGGGCCTCGATCGCGTGGGAGACCTCGCCCCACATCTCGTACTTCACCTCCATCACCTCGGGGGTGATGGTGGTGCCCAGGCCGCGCTTGTGCGCGGTCCACTCCACCCGCCAGCGGGTCAGCTCACGGCAGAACGCCGGCACCTCGGCGAGCCGGGCCTCGGCCTCCTCGGTCCAGGTGAACGCGGCCATCCCGGTGCGGTCGCTGAGGGGGTGGCCGTAGCCGAGCTTCCTGCCCAGGGTGCGCACGAAGAGGTCGCCGATCTCCTCCAGCCGGTGCTGGTCCGCCCGGCTCTCGACCGCCTGCACCGCCATCCCGGCGGCGCGGTCGGGGTCGAGGTGGCTGGCGGGGGCGGCCCGGCGGGCGGCGGCCTCGGCGGCCTGCCGGGCGGACGGCGACCAGCGCTCGCGGCCGGACCGCTCCACGCCCGGCGCCGTCTCCGCGCCCGGCGCCGCCTCCGCGCCCATCGGACACCCGGGGCGGCCAGCCGCGGCGGGCCGCCCCGGAACGGGGGGATGGTCGGCCCCGGGAGGACCTGCGCTGGCGGAGGCCCCGTGGGGATACGGGCACCGCGCGCCGCCTGGTGCCTCGGTCGCCTGGTGGGGGGCGGTCGGAGGCTCAGGCATCGCCGTCAGTGTATCGGCCCTCCTCCTCCGCGGCGTCGGGGCAGGCCTCCAGCTCCGATGGGCACGCGAGGGCGGCGGAGCCGCACGGGACCGCCCGGCCGGCGAGCTGAGCCTCGGCGGCGGCGACCAGGGCGACGAGCGCGTCCCGCAGAGGCTCCAGCCCGTCGGCTGCGATCAAGGGCGAGCCGAACGACTCGCTGATGCCGGCGAGATGATCGGCGGCGGCCTCCTGGCTGCGAGCCCGTCCGGCCGGGGTCAGGACGGCGAAGGCGCCGCGAGCGTCGTTGGGGCAGGCCTGGCGCTCGACCAGTCCCAGCCGCTCGAGTCGCTCGATCCGCCGCGTCAGCCCGCTCCGGCTGAGCAGGACCCGGTCGGCGAGGATCGCCATCCGCAGCCGTCCCTCGGGGACCGCCTCCAGCTGCACCAGGACCTCCAGCTCGCCGAGCGGCACGTGGCGCAGGCGGGCCAGCCGGTCCGCCAGCAGGCGGCGGACGAGGGCCTGCGCCCGCAGGAAGAGGCGCCACGTCTCGAGCGCCGGGTCGGCCGCGGGGGCAGCCCCGGTCGCGGTGGGGCCGGCTGGGGACCGATCGGGCCGGGGCAGCTCGGCGGCGGGGATCATGAGCTGAGGGCCTCTGAACCTTGACCAGGTTGGTTGCACAAGCAAACTAATGACGGTATGATTGTATCAGCAACAGCCCGCGACCCGTGGAGGAGGATCCCATGACCTGGCAGATCGACAAGGCCCACACCGATGTCAGCTTCTCGGTCCGGCACATGATGGTTTCGACGGTGCGGGGCCACTTCAAGGGTGTCGACGGCGAGCTCGACTTCGACCCCGCGGACCTCACCACCGCCCGGCTCCGGGTGACCATCCCGGTGGCCAGCATCGACACGCGCGAGGAGCGCCGCGACGGGCACCTGCGCTCGGCCGACTTCTTCGACGTCGAGCACTACCCGTCCATCACCTACGTGAGCCGTGAGGTCAGGGCCGAGGGCGGCGACCGCTACCGGGTGGTCGGCGATCTCACGATCCGCGATCAGACCCGCCCGGTCGACCTCGAGGTCACCCTGGGCGGGGTCCAGGCCGCGCCGATGGGCGGCCGCTCCGCCGGCTTCGAGGCGCTGGCCAAGATCAGCCGCAAGGACTTCGGCCTCAACTGGAACGTGGCGCTGGAGTCGGGCGGTGTGCTGGTCGGTGACGAGGTGAAGATCACCATCGACGCGGAGGTGGCCGAGGTGGTGCCCGCCGCAGCCGGCGCGGCCGCCGGCTGACGGACGGCGCTCGCCGGGGCCGGGGCCCGGGTGGGGTGGCGCCGGTGGTTCACCTCGATGCGCGCCGCCGGCCCGCCGCCCCAGGCCCGCGCGCCGCGGGCAGCCTCCCGGCCTCGGCCGGGATGGCGTGGTCGGGGCTGGGCCCGGCCGGCTCCGCCCCCTCCGCCAGCGACGCACCGTCGCCGTCCTCGGGGATGGCCCCGAAGACCGCGCCCGGAGCGAGACGCTCCGGGCAGAGGATGCCGAGGAGGTGGTCGGCCTCGTGCTGGACGATCCGAGCCAGCCAGCCGGAGAGCGAGCGCTGGATCCCGCGGCCCTGGGCATTGCGATAGTGCAGCGCCACCGTCTCCGCCCGCCGGACCAGGCCGGCGCGGTGGGGGAGGGAGAGGCACCCCTCGACGGCGTCCACCTCGCCCGAGGTGGCCACGATCTCCGGGTTGCACATCGCGAAGCGGTGTCCCTCGTGCACCACCACCGCGATCTGCCGGTTCAGCCCCACCTGGGTGGCGGCGAGGCCGACCCCGTGCCACTCGACGCAGCGTTCGTACATCTCCCGCACCAGGCGGCGGAGCTCGGCGTCGAAGACGCGGACCGGCTCGCAGCGGGTGTGGAGGACCGGGGCGGGGTCGTGGACCAGGCGCAGGCCGAGGGCGCGGGCCGAGCTCATGCCGCCGCCGTCCCGGTGAACGTCGCCCGGGCGAGGCGGGTGACCGCCGCGGCGGCGTCCCAGCCGGCGTCGCCGGTGCACTCCGCCAGCGACGTGCAGCGCCCGGGGTCGACGGGAAGGCCGATGAGCGCGTGGCACGCCCGCAGCCAGGCGAGGTCGTCGGCCCGGAGGGGGAGGACGGCCAGCACCCCGCGGCAGGCGATCCGGCCACGGCTCACCCGGAACCCGAGCCCGACCAGCTTGCGTCCGTCCACGCCGCCGTCGCTGAACCCCGGGCACCACGCCCCCTCCACCCGTCCCGGCCGAAGGGTGACGCCCAGCGGGCGGAGGAAGCCCTGCAGCCAGCCGTGGACGGCCCCCAGCATCCAGTCGATCGGCCACACCGCAGCCGGCGGGGCCACCCCCAGCGCGGAGAGCCCGATCCAGCCCGGGCCACCGACGACGAACGTCCCGCCGACCGGGCTGGTGGCGACGCCGGGGCTGCCGGCGATCCCCCGCACCGCCTCCAGCAGGCCGGGGCGACGAGCGAGGCCCACCCCGACGGTGACGCGCGGGACGGTGGTGCGGAGCTGGACGGCCACCTGGCCCGGGGGGCCCGCCAGCTCCCAGGGGATCACGGTCTCGATCTCGTCCGGACGCTCCGCGGTCACCCCGACCACGCGCACCGCCGCCGGCACGGTGCGGCCGGTCCGACTGGGCTCAGCGGGCTCAGCGTCCATCGGCCCCCTCCCCGGTGGCGGCGCGGCGACGCGGCCCCCGGGCCCGCCGAGGTCGGGCGGGGGAACGGTCGTTCAGGCCGGTCGTGAGGACGCGGTGCAGTCTGCGCATCGAGTTGCGGGCCTGCATCTCCAGGATCCCGTGAATGCCGAGGCGGTCCGCCACCAGCCCCAGCGGCCCGCCGGGCAGCCGGTACTGGAGGACCTCCTCCACCTGCGTCTGCCCCGGTCCGAGCGCCCGGCACTCGATCCGAAGGCGCGCCTGCGCGCCGAGCGCATGGCCGGTGCTGGTGACCCGGACGGGCGGCACCCACTCCTCGATCCGCCAGCGGCTCTCCAGGATCCGGCCCTTGGCGCCCAGTTGGAAGGTCACCTCGTCGCCGGGCCGCAGCGGGTGGGGGGCGGCGGCGTCGACGTCGCTGATGCCCCACACCCAGCGCGGGGCGTTGCGCGAATCGCCGACGAAGTCGAAGACCGCGGACTGCGACACGGGGATCACCGTCGCGGCTCGGACCTCAGGCAACGCCGTGCCACACCCCGTTCATCTTCGACCCCGAGGATATCCCGTAGGGTTGTGCCCATGCCGGGGTCTGGCGGGCGGGCGGGCGGGGCCGCCCCGGCTCCCGCGGCCGGGCGGCTGACCGCGGCGGTGGGCCGCGACCGGCTCCGGGCGCTCGACCGGTTCCTGCAGTGGGACCTCGTCACGGTCACCCCCTGGGGGGCGCCGGTGGTGAGCCCGGTCGGGGCCCGGCTCGACCCCGCCACCGCCACCCTGTGGACCTCGACCGCGACCGGCGTCGGTCGCAAGCTGCGCAACCTCACCGCCCACCCGCGGGCCGCGGCGCTCTTCGCGCGGCCGGGCGAGCCGACGCTGCTCCTGCGCGGGGCGGCGCACCTCCACGCCGGTGACGGGACCCAGCTTCTCGCCCAGCTCTTCCGTCTGATGGGCGGAGCCGGCGGGGCCCGCGCCTTCTATGCGACCACCGCCGCCGATCCCGCCTGGCGCTGGCTCTACCGCGCCTACTGGCGGCGCTGCCTGATCGAGCTGCGGGTGTGCGAGGCCTGGACCCAGTCCGGGGGCACGGTCCTCGTCCATCCGGTCCGCCGCTGGCCCCGGCCCGGAGGGGCGGGATCGCGGCCGGCTCCCCCGCCGGCACCGCCGGGGCGAGCGCGCCCGATCGCCGTTCGGGGGGGCGGCGACCTGGAGCGGCGGGGCCGGGCCCTGCTGGCAGCCGGCTACCCCACCGTCGTGGCCCACTCGCGCGCCCCGGGGGAGGCGCCGGTGGCGTGGCCGGCGCGGGCGCAGGCGACGACGGGCGGCTTCACGGTGGGCCCGCTGCCGTCGGCGGTCGACCCCGGCCGGGCGGGGTCGATCCGCGCCGGCCTCGCCGTCCACATCGTCGACGACGCCTTCGAGACCGCCGAAGCGGTGGGGTGGATCGGGACCCTGGGCCGGGACCCGTCGGCGCCGGCGGACCCCTCGCGGCGCCGGTTCCGTCCCCGCCGCACCTACGGGTTCGTCAAGCCGCCCGGGCGAGCGATCGACGCCGCCGCCGGGCTCCTCACCTGGATCGGTGCGGCCCTCGCCGGGCCGGCCGAGGTCCCCGGGCCGGGCCCGGTCTCGGCGCCGGACGTCGCCCTGGCGGCGCGGGCCGCGGGGGGTCGGGCCCCCACGCCGCCGGACTGGCCGGAGGCCGTCTGGCCGCGGATCGAGGGGCTCTTCCTCGACAGCGCCGGCGACGTCCTCGCCCTCGGGGCGTGCGCCGCGCTGGCCCCGGCGGAGGTGCGCGCCGGGGTCCTGGGCGCGCTCGACCGGGCCCAGCGCCGCCGTGACGCCGCCCATGGCCTCCTGCTCCGCGGGGAGCGCTCGGTCCCCGCCGGAGGGGGGCTGGGCCGGCTGGTGGCCGCCCGCCCACCCGCCGTGGTCATGGCGGCGCTGGGTCGCCGCACCACCGGGAGGGTGCGCCGCCGCGCCTTCGCCCGATGGGTCGCCGAGCTGGACACGCGCGCCGACGCCGCCGTCGCCGCGATCGGGGTCGAGCTCGGCTGCCGGCTGCCCGGCGGACATGCCCTCGGGCCCGCACGCGGACCGTGTGCACGGGCGGTGCCTGGGGCGGGTGCCGACGCAGCGGGACCCGACGCCTTCGAGGCGGTCACGGCCGGCGGGCGTGCAGCGGCGGCCACGGCGCTCGCGGTGCTCGACCGGGTGCGCCGGTGGTGACGCCGGCGGCCGGGGACGGCGCTGGCAGCGCCGCCTGGGTGCGGCTGCTGCTGGCCCAGGCCCTGGGCACCCTCGTCGCCGGACGCCGGCCCGGCTGGTTCTGGCCGGCGCAGGCGGCGACCCTGGTCGGCGGCGGCCTGTGGGCCTGGAGGGGTGGGGCGGCGGCCGGTTCGCCCCCGGCGCGCCTGCCGCGGGCGGTCGCCGTCGGCGGCGGCTGGTACGCCATGGTCGTGGCAGCGGCCGCGGTCGCCCGCCACACCGGGGTCGGTCGGCGGGCCCTCCGCGACCTCGAGCGCCGGCGGGGCGCCGCGCCGGCGGGGTGGCGGCTGGTGATCGTGCCGGTGGCGGCGGCGGGAGAGGAGCTGGTGTGGCGCGGCGCGGTGCTGGCGGGGTGCCGGCGCCGGCTGGGACCGCGGCCCGGGTCGCTCGCCGCCGCCGGGGCCGCCGGGGCCGTCCAGCTCCTCTCCGGCAACCGGCTCTTCCCGCTGGCGGCGGCGGGGTGGGCCCCGGTCGCGACCTGGCTCTGTGACGCGAGCGGCTCGGTGTGGCCGGCGGCCGCCGCCCACGCGGTCTGGAGTGCGCTCACCCTGGGCTGGCCGGGGCTGCCGTCTGCCGTCCGGCACCGGTGACGGCGGCGGCGCGGCCCGGTCACGGACCACAAGGAACCGTGACCGGGCCGTGGCCCGGATCGGAGCCGGTGGCGGCGACGATGCCCTTCGTAAGATGGCCAGCCCTGCGGCCGATGGGCGTCCCGGTCAGCGCCGCCCCTCGTCGGCCGAGTTGATCCGTGCGCTCGTCAGCGGCCTGTCGGAGGCCTCGTCGCGGGTGGACGTCCTCGATCGGACGCTCCTGGCGCTGGAGGCGGCGGGGGTGCACGCGCTGGTCTGGCGCGAGGAGCGCGGTGAGCTGACCGCGGTCGCGCACCGGCTGCCGGCATCGGTGCTGGGGCCGGCCCAGGCGCAGCTCGGGCGACCCCTCGTCGATCTCCGGATCCCCGTGGACGCGCTCCCGTTCGCGTCCGCATTCGCGACCGACGGGGTGGCCGCGTGGGTGCCGCGTCCGGCCGCGGGGGCGGCGGGCGCCCGCGGGGCCGCCGGCCGGGACCACGGGATCCTCTCCACCCTCGGCTGGGCCGGCCAGCCGCTCGCCGTGGTGGGCGGCAAGACCTCCCCGGGCCGGCGCGGCATCCTGGTCGCCTGGGGGCCGGCGCTGGGACGCTGGCTGCTCCCGGTCCTGGACGCCGCCGCGGCCCACATCGCGTTCGCGTGGCGGGTCGACACCCGCTCCAGCGCCACGCCGGGGGCCGGCGGCCCCCCGGGGGACGGCGGCCCGCTCGGCGCCGACGGCCCCCGCGCCTCCCCCGCCTTCGACCCCGACCAGGTGGAGGCGGTCCTGCTCCCGGTGGTCCGGCTCGCGGAACGGGTGGTCACGGGCCTCCACGTCCTGTACACCGCGCCGTCAGCCCCGGGGCCGCTCACCCTTGGGGAGGTGGTCGCGGCGTGGTCCCGGCTCGCCGATCCCCCCAGCCAGCACCCGCGCTGGCGCCGCGAACTGCAACGGGTCCTGCTGGCGCGGCCGGCGTCGTGCCAGCTGATCCTGGAGCTCCACCCGTCCCAGGTCACCGCCCCCGGGGGGGTGATGCCGCTCCTGCTCGACGACCTGGCCCCCCTCGCGGTGTCCGAGCGGGCGGTGCTGCTGCGGCTGGGGGAGGCCTCGCCGGACGACGTGGAGGGAGCGGCGGCCACCCTCCGGGAGATGGACCTCATGGTCGGGGTCGCCGGGGTCGGCGCCAGCAATCCCGACCTCGAGCTGGTGGCCCGGCTCCGCCCCGATTCCGTCGAGCTCGACCGCGCCATCGCCGCCCAGCTCACCAGCGACACCACCCGGCGCGCGGTCCTGGGCGGGATCCTCGCCCTCGCCGCCCGGCTCGGGGTGCGGGTGCACGCCGCCGGGGTGGACGACGAGACCACCGCCGGCACCCTGCTCTGGGTGGGCGTCCTCCAGGGGTCGGGCCGGGCCCTCGGCGAGCCGTTCCTGCTCGGCCCGGGCGACGTCGGCGCCAGCTTCTCCCGCCTCAGCGAGGGGGAGCTGGCCGCGGCCGCGGCTCCGCTCGCCGGGACCGACCTCGCCGGCGCACCGCGCGCGGGCCCGCCCCGGGGGGATCTCCCCCCGCCTCCGCTGCCGCCCCCCCACCCCGGGCCGCCGCCCTCGTTCCCCACCGACCTGGCCCGCACCCTCAGCGCCGCCGCCCTCGCGCTCCAGGGGGAGCACGACCCGGACCGGATCCTCGCGGTCATCGCGGACCAGCTCCAGGCCCTGGTCCCGGTCGACAGCCTGCTCATCTACGCCGCCCATCTGGAGGACCGCTGCTTTCGGGCGGTGCTCAGCCGCGGTGCGGCGGCGGAGGCGTTCACCGGCCACTCCTTCGGCCTCGATCAGGGGCTCACCGGTTGGGCCTTTGCCCTGGGGCGTCCCCAGCGCATCGGCGACGCCGACGCCGACCCCGCGTCCCTGCAGATGCCGGGGACTCCGGTGGGGGACGAGTCGATCATCCTCATCCCGCTCATCGCCGCCGACCACCGCCTGGGGATGATGAACTGCACTCGCTACGGGCTCGACCAGTTCACCGAGGCGGACCTGGAGACGGCCTCGCTGCTGGGACACATGGCGGCGGCCGCCTGGCGCAACGCCCAGCTGTACGCGGAGCTGACCGAGTACGCGATCACCGACGCCCTCACCGGCTGCTTCAACACCCGCTGGCTGCGCCAGGCGGGCCCGCGCGAACTCGCCATCAGCAGCCGCGAGCGACGTCCCCTGAGCGTGCTGCTGCTGGACCTCGACCGCTTCAAGCTGGTCAACGACAGCGTCGGTCACGCTGAGGGCGACCTGGTCCTCCAGCGGGTGGGCCGGGCGCTGCGGGCGGTCATGCGCGCCGGCGACGCCGCCGTCCGCTACGGAGGTGAGGAGTTCGTCCTCCTGCTCCCCGGCGCCGACGCCGCCGGCACCGACCGGGTCGTCACCGCGCTGCGGGCCGAGCTGGCCGCGATCCCGCTGCCGCCGGCCTGCTCCCTCGCCCGGATCACGACCTCCGTCGGGGTCGCGGTCCATCCTACCGACGGCCAGACCCTGAACGCGCTGCTCCAGGCCGCCGACCATGCGATGTACGGGGCCAAGGACGCCGGGGGCGATCGTGCCCACCGCGCCGCCCCGCCACTGCCGCCGCCAGGGCCGGTCCGCCCCCTCCCCGCCAGGGCCGCGGCGGCCGCCGTGGTCCCCCTGCCGGCGGGTGGAGCGCCGCTGGTCTGAACTCGCCAGGGCGCCCGTGTCGACGGTCCCAGCGTGACGACGTGGCCGCGCAGGGTGCCCCGGATGACGGCCCCTGGGGACCGGACCGAACCCTGCGTGGTCGCAGCCAACGAGAGGGGGAGCACACGGGCAGCGGTGGTCACCGCGTCAGCACCGATCTCGTAGGCAGCGGGCGTTCGCGTATCAGCGGCCGACTCACGGCGATGACACAGTGGCGACCGCCACCGTGCGTGCGACGGCGACGTGGCGCGACCGTGCCATCTCGCCGCGACGTCACCAGCGTCGGCTCGGTCCGCGGCGACCCTCGCTGGGGGCTTCCGGGTCGACTGGAGCTGGAGCGAACGCCGTTCGGGCGGCCGCGTTCGCGGTCACGGGATCAGCCGCGAGGACACCGGCGACGGCGGCCCGGCCGTCCGTCTCGCGGGGTTCTCGATTTCGGCCGCCGTCTGGCGGGACGGTGGCCACGTCGATCGCCGGGCCTCCTCGCGGCGTGTCCTGACTGTCGACCCGCCCGGCCAGGGGCCGAGCGATGGCTCCAACGTCCTCGGCGCCCACCGGTGTCCCGCCGTGGCGCAGGACGTGGTCGCGGCGATGGATGCGGCCGGCATCGGTCGCGCCGCCGGCCGGAGTTGTTCACGCCGCGCCCCCCACGCGGGGGCGATGGCGACCGGATTCCCGGCTGGCGGCCGTGCAGGCTGCGCGGTCGTCGGCGTGGCGGCGCGCCCCCGTGGGGGACGCTGGACGTCGGGGCCCACTGGTCGCCGTCCACAGTGAGAAGGAGCAGGCTGCGCCCACGGGCCA
>DATLUG010000004.1:0-58148 GCA_035533215.1 Candidatus Micrarchaeia archaeon
GCCCTCCAGCGGGTCGACGGGCGCCTCCAGCTCGTCGAGACCAAGTCGGCCAGCTCGCGACGCATGATCCCGATGGCATCGGCGCTCGCCGCCATCCTCACGGCCCACCGCGCCGCTCAGGCCGCGGCCAGCCTCGCCGCCGGCTCCGCGTGGGCGCCGACGATCTCGGACCTCTGCTTCGCCACCGCGAACGGGGCGCCCCGTGACGGCGCCGTGGTCACGCACGCGTTCCACGGCCGGCTGCGCGAGGCGGCCTGCCCGGACCGCCGCTTCCACGACCTCAGGCACGGCGCGGCGACCCTCTTGCTCGCCGCCGGGTCCGACCTCAAGACGGTGTCGACGATCCTGGGGCACAGCCAAATCAGCCTCACCGCCAACACCTACGCGGCGGTCCTCCCGGCCCTCACTGGGGCGGCCGTGGGTCGCCTCGACGCCCTCCTCCGGGCCGATTCCGACGCCGGTGGGGGTAAAGTCGGGGGTAAAGATTCGGCCGTCGCCTAGCCCGCCGGGCCGGATTCGATCTCAGGATCGGGCTGCCCCCGGCAGGAATCGAACCTGCGACAAACGGTTTAGGAAACCGCTGCTCTATCCTCTGAGCTACGAGGGCGGACGAAGGATCGGATCGACCATGGGTGCGCCCGCCAGGTGCGGCGGGTGCGATGGCCCAGTATCGGTGATCCACCAGCTGAGCGCTGCATCGCAACCCTCCCGGGCGGGGTGCTCGCTGGTCAAGCGGGAGTGGCCACGGACCACCCCATCGCTGATGCCGCCGCCGCCAGGCGCTCGTCGTAGGTCACGATACCGGCGAGATCTGTGCCGAGGCGCTGGGCAGTGGCGAGATGTATGGCCGTGGTGGAGCGCAGCCACGGGTGGCGGAGGGCACCGGCGGAGGCGAGGGCGCGGTCGCTGACCTCGATGAGCTCCACGCGAGCGAGGACCTCGTGGCCGCGCCGCGCGGCCGTCTCCCCGAGCGGAAGCAGGGCCCGAGCAACCTCGGTCCGTGAGAGGGAGCTGGAGACGAGCGGGCGGCGGCGACGGAGGTAGCGCAGCAGCCCGGCCGACTCCGGCTCCTCGACGGCGAGCTTCACCAGAGCCGACGAATCGACGTACGTGGCGCGCTCAGCGCTCATCGCGCCGCTCTCGAACGAGCGTCGCGGATGGAGGGGCATGCCCTGGCCCGAGCGCCAGGGGGGAGGGGAGCGAGTCGAGGTCGCGCGAGGCCGAGGCCACCTCCCCCGCTGCCCGGAGCCGCGCCAGGGGGCCGGCCGCTGGCAGGGGCGCCAGGATCGCCACCGGCCGGCGCCGGTCGGTGATCTCGATCGTCTCACCGCCCTCCACGCGGCGCAGGAGCGCGCTCGCCCGCTGCCGCAGCTCGCGCACTCCGACACTTCCCATGTGCTAATGGTAGCACCTGCCTGACCGGCTGCGCAGGGGGCTTCGTCCTCGTGCTGCCCCACCGGCAGCGACGCGCTCGCCGTCGGCGGTAGCCTGTCCCGCATGGATCAGCGGTCAGAGCATCCGTTCCGCGCGCTCTGGGGACTCCGCCGCTACGTCCGCCCCTACCGCGCGCAGATGGTGATCATGGCGGTGTCAGCCGTCGCGGGCGTGGGCGCCACCATCGTGGTGCCGCTGGTGACGATGGCGGTGATCAACGGACCGATCGCGCACCACAGGATGGGTTCACTGCTCCCGCTGGCCGTCCTGGCGACCGCCTTCGGGGTGTTCCAGGCGGCGCTGATCTTCGTGCGGCGCTGGGTGCAGGCTTCCGCCGTGCTGGGGATGGAGGCCGCCGCGCGCAATGACCTCTACGCTCACCTCCAGCGGCTCGACATCGGCTTCCACGATCGTTGGCAGAGCGGGCAGCTCCTGTCCCGGGCGACGGTCGACCTCAGCACCATCCGCCGCTTCATCGGGTTCGGCCTGATCTTCCTCGTCGTCAACAGCCTGCAGATCGCGGCCGTCGTCGTCCTCCTCCTCCGACTCGACCTCGGCCTGGGCGCGCTGGTCGCCGCCAGCACCGTCCCGGTCGCCCTCCTGGCCCACCGCTTCGAGCGGGCGTACATCCAACTCTCTCGCCGCCTCCAGGACCAGCAGGGTGACCTCACCACCGTGATCGAGGAATCGGCCGAGGGGATCCGGGTGATCAAGGCCTTCGGTCGTCGCCGGCTGGTGGGAGCCCGCTTCGACGCCGGCGCGCGCGCCCTCTACGACACCTCGATGGCCAAGGTGCGCCTGAGCGCCGGCTTCTGGACGTACCTGGAGCTCATCCCCAACTGCGTGGTCGTGGTCATCCTGCTGATGGGGGCGCTGGCGGTCGGCCAGCGCAGCCTCACCCTGGGAGGGCTGGTGGCGTTCTTCACGCTCTTCATCCAGCTCCAGTGGCCGGTGCAGTCGCTGGGATACATCCTGGCCAGCGGCCAGGAGGCGCTCACCGCGGCCGACCGGATCCAGGAGGTCTTCGCGGCCGAGCCCACGATCCAGGGCGGCGACCAGCAGCTGGACGCCCCCAAGGGACGGCTCCGGTTCGAGGGGGTCGGCTTCCGTTACCCGGGGACCGACCAAGACGTGCTGCACGATGTCAGCCTGGACGTGGTGCCCGGCGAGACCGTGGCGCTGGTCGGCCCCACCGGCTCCGGCAAGACCACCCTGGTCCACCTGATCTGCCGGTTCCACGACGTGACTCGGGGTCGAATCACCCTCGATGGCGTCGATATCCGCCGCCTCACCCTCGGGTCCCTGCGCGAGGCGGTGCAGATGGCGTTCGAGGAGCCGGTGCTGTTCTCCGCCAGCGTGCGCGAGAACGTCGCCCTGGGCTGGCCCGGCACCGATGACGGCGCCGTGACCGACGCCCTGGCGGTGGCCCAGGCCGACTTCGTCGCGGAGCTGCCCTGGGGCCTCGACACCCGGATCGGGGAACAGGGGCAGAGCCTCTCCGGGGGCCAGCGGCAGCGGCTGGCGTTGGCACGGGCGATCCTCGGTGATCCGCCCGTCCTGATCCTGGACGACACCCTCTCCGCCCTCGATGTGCACACCGAGGCGCGCGTCGAGGCCGGCCTTCGCCTGGCGCTGGCGGGCCGGACCGCCCTGGTGGTGGCCCACCGGCCCTCCACGGTGGCGCTGGCGGACCGCGTCGCCCTGCTGGAGGGGGGCACCATCACCCACACCGGCACCCACGCCGAGCTGATGGCGGGCGTGCCGGTCTACCGCGCCATCCTCTCCCAGGCGGTCGGAGAGGAGGGCGGAGTCGACGTCAGCGCGGCGGCCATCTCATGACCGCCGTCGACAGCTGGCGGGGCGTCGCCGCCGAGCAGACCGACGACCTTCCCCCGGCCGCCACCCTCTTCCTGCGCGCGCGCTCCCGCCGCCTGCTTGGTGGTCTGCTCCGCCCGCACCGGGCCCAGGTCGCGCTCCTGCTGGGGCTGGTGGTGACGGAGAATCTCGCCCGCCTGGCCACCCCGGTGCTGGTCAAGGTCGGCATCGACTCCGGCATCCCCCCTGTGCTCCACGGCCGCGGCGCCGCCGTCCTGATTGAGGTCTCGGCGGCGATGCTGATCGCGGTCGTCGCCCAGGCGGCGTGCCACCGCGCCTTCATCCTGCTGTCGGGGAGGATCGGCCAGCACGTGCTCCTGGAGCTCCGGCGACGGCTCTTCGACCACTTCCAGCAGCTCTCGGTGAGCTTCCACGAGCGATACACCTCCGGCCGGGTGATCTCGCGCCTCACCTCAGACGTCGACGCCATCACCACCCTGCTGGAGACCGGGGTGGAGGATCTCATCTCGGCGGTTCTGGTGGTGCTGGGCACCGGCGTGCTCCTGCTGGTGCTCGACTGGCCCCTGGGCCTGGTGACCCTGGCGACCTTCCCGGTCCTCCTCTGGATGGCGGCCTGGTTCCGTCGCGAGTCGGCGCGCGCCTACCGGCGCACCCGCGAGGCGGTGGCGCTCCTCATCGTCCACTTCGTCGAGTCGATGCGTGGCATCCGCGCCGTGCAGGGCTTCCGCCGCGAGGCTCGCAACCAGTCGATCTTCGAGGCCATCAACGACCGCTACCGGCTGGCCAACCAGCGCTCCTTTCGGCTGGTCGCGGTGTTCACGCCCGGGGTCCGGTTGGTCGGAAACCTGGTGATCGGCGTGGTGCTGCTGTACGGCGGCTATCGCGTGCTCCACGGGCAGATGACGGTGGGAGTGCTGGCTGCCTTCCTCCTCTACGTGGGCCAGTTCTTCGAGCCGATGCAGGACATCACCGACTTCTACAACACCTTCCAAGCCGCCAGCGCGGCCCTGGAGAAGCTGTCGGGCGTGCTGGAGGAGCGGCCCCAGGTTGCCTCCCCGGCCCACCCGCGCACGCCGGCCGCGGTGGTGGGCGCGCTCCAGTTCGACGGCGTGCGCTTCGGCTACCGCGACCAGGTGGTGCTGGAGGGGCTGGACCTGTCGGTGCCGGCCGGCCAGACCCTGGCGGTGGTGGGGGCGACCGGTGCCGGCAAGACCACCCTCGCCCGTCTCGCCACCCGCTTCTACGACCCCACCCGGGGCTCCATCCGCCTCGACGGCATCGACCTTCGTGAATGGGACGAGACCCGTCTCCGGTCCCAGGTCGTGATGGTCACCCAGGACGGCTACCTGTTCTCCGGCACCGTGGCGGACAACATCGCCTTCGGGCGCCCCGACGCCTCTCGCGACGAGATGGTGGCGGCCGCCCGTGCCGTCGGCGCCGATCGGTTCATCGAACACCTCCCCGGCGGGTACGACACCGACGTGGGCAAGCACGGTGGTCGCTTCTCCGCCGGCCAGCGCCAGCTGATGGCGTTCGCCAGGGCGTTCCTCGCCGACCCCAAGGTGCTGATCCTGGACGAGGCGACGGCATCGCTCGACGTCCCCAGCGAGCGGCTGGTGCAGCGGGCGCTGCGCACCGTGCTGTCGCGGCGGACGGCGTTGATCATCGCCCACCGGCTCACCACCGTGGAGATCGCCGACCGGGTGATCGTGCTCGACCGCGGGCGGATCGTCGAGGACGGCCGTCCCCGGGACCTGCTCGCCGGCCCCGGGCGGTACCGCGACCTGCACCGGGCCTGGCGGGCGTCGCTCGCCTGACCCCCGCACGCCCATCGGGGTCGATTTGGCCGCGACCTATCATGCGGCCGTGACCCGTCCCCGAGCCACCCGCGACCTCCTCCGTGAGGCCGCCGCGCGCCTGCGGACGGAGCCCACCCTGCGCTGGTCGATGGCCGGGTGGGCCGTTCTCGGGCTGGGCGGGGCGGTCGGGGGGGCGGTCGCCGCGGGGGCGGTGGCGGGTCCGCACGGGCTCCGCGCGGTGGGCTCCCTCGGTCCCCTCGTCGGTCTCGCGTGGTGGGGCCTGGTCTCGCTGGGCCTGGCCGCCGGGACGCCGCTGCTGGTGGAGGTCCCCGCGGGCCGGCGCCTCGACCGGATCGGCGTCCCCAACGGGCTCACGGCCCTGCGCGCCTACGGCTGCGCGCCGGTGGTGCTGCTCGCCCTCCTGCCCGATCGGACCCTTGGCCGCGAGCTCTTCCTGGCGGTGGCGTCGCCGGTGGCCCTCCTGGACGCGGCCGACGGCTACATCGCCCGGCGGGCGCAGCTGGTGACGATCCTGGGCCGGGCCCTGGACCCCGTGATGGACAGCCTCTTCTTCGCCGTCTGCGGGGTGGCGTCCCTGGTGCTGGGCTTCATCCCGCTGTGGTTCGCGGTCCTGGTCCTGGGCCGCTACGGGCTGCCCGGGATCGCCTTCGCCCTCGTCTACCCTCGCCTCCGGCGGAGACCGACCATGGTCGCGACCTCGTTCGGCAAGGCCGGAACCCTGCTCATCTCGTTCGCCCTGCTGGGGAGCGCTCTGCTCGTGCTCGCCGGGGGCCCGGCGCTGCCGTTCCAGATCGGGGTCGCGATCCCGATCGCGGTCGCGGCGGTGGGGCACCTCGCCGTCCTCGTCCGCAGGACACGCCTGGCTGCGAGCGACCCCGGAGAGGTCGCGGCGGGAGCGTGACCGGCGGACCCCGTCGGGGGTCAGCCGGGGCCGGCTGGCCTCAGCGGCGCTCGGGACCTCGGCGGGGGACCGTCTCCTCCGCGATGCGAACCGGGACCAGGGCGGAGAGCGGGCCCCGGCCGACCCCGGTGAGCCCGGTCGGCAACCGTCGCCCCCGCTGCCGGCCCGCGGCGCGGCCCTCGACGAGGTGGAGCAGGCCCCCGACCACGGCGAACGGGAAGAGCTGAAAATCGACGAACAGCGCCAGCGCGGCCGCGGTGGGGAGCGCCACGTGGAACTGGACCAGGAGGAAGACGAGGAGGCCCTCCCGGACGCCGATCCCGTTGGCCGAGATCGGGATGAAGGTGGCGAGGAGCGCGATCGGGAGGACCAGGGCGAAGACCGTCCAGGGCACGGTGGCGCCCAGGGCCGTCGCGAACGCCTGCATCGCGAAGAGGTTGAGTCCCCAGCCCAGGGTCCCGGCGAGGATGCACTGGGCCACCGCCCACGGAACGCTGCGGTAGCGGTCGAGCGCCGCGGTCAGGGGCTGGATCCAGTGGGTGACCCGGTTGAGTCGCAGGCGCTGCCCGCGCCGCCGCATCAGCTCGCGGATCGCCTCGGCTCGGAGGGCGAAGGCCCAGGCGACGCACATCGCCGCGGCGAAGATCGCGAACCCCACCAGGCCCGGAACGCGAACCAGGGTGTGGAGGAGGACCGCCCCGCCCAGGCCCCAGATCGCCATTCCCAGGGTGCCGGCCATCCGGCTGCCCACCAGCGAGGCCAGCACGGGGCCGTGCCCGGTGACCCGTCCCACCCGCACCGCCCGGACGGCATCCCCCCCGACTCCGGCGGGGAGCACCTGGTTCACGAACAGCCCGCGGCAGTACCAGCCGCCGAGGAAGCGCCAGCCGAGGCCGTGCCCGGTCCCGCGAAGCAGGGCGCCCCACTCGATCACGCTGGCCACCACCGAGAGGCCGGTGAGCAGGAGGGCGAGGAGCGCCCAACCGCCGGCGAGGTGGCCGAACCGGGTCAGCGCAGTGCCGAGGTCCACCGAGCGGACGAAGATGAACCCGGCGAGGCAGGTCACCGCCAGCCGAGCCCAGGGCGACCGCACCACTGGCAGGAGCGGGCGGAGGAGGCGGCGGGGCCGTGCGGTGATCACGTCGGTGAGCGTCGCACAGCGGGTGAGGGCTCGCTGCCGTATGTGGTTGATCCGTGTCATGGTCGTAGCCGCCCGCTATCCAGATGGCTCCGGCCCGTGAGCCGGTCACTGCAATGGTAGCCTCTGACCCCGCATATGACCACGGCTGATCTCCCGCCCAGGATCGGGGTGCTGCCCCAGGTGCGCCCGCGGTCCGATCCCGCTGTGGGCGTGGACCCCATCGCGACGAACAGCCGTGCGGTGCGCGCCCGCCGGCGCCTGCTGGAGATGGTGCCGGGGGGTGCCGTCTGGCTGATCCTGCTCAGCCCGGTGGGAGCGGGGGTGCTGATCGCCGCCACCAACTTCGAATACCTCTGGATCCTCGGCGTGGGCGCGGTGGCCCTCGACTGCTACTGGTTGCTCCGTCTCGTCTACACGTTCCGGCACGTCAGCCGGGGCTGGGGGATCCTGGAGGCGACCAGCGCGATCGACTGGGGCGCCCGCCTGCCCGGGCTCCGGGACGTGCCCGGGGCGCTCGATCCGAGCGTGGTGACCCACGCCGTCCTGATCCCGACCTACACCGAGCGGTACGAGGTGCTGCGTGCCACCGTGGCGGCCCTGGCCGGGGCGGACTACCCGGCCCAGGGCAAGATCGTGGCGATCATCACCCGCACCACCGATCTCGGCGGCTGCGACAACGTGGGCCGTCTCCAGGCCGAGTTCGGCGATCGCTTCCGCGCCTTCTGGCACATCAAGGACCCGCTCCTGCCCGGGATCGTCGTCGGCAAGTCGGCGGCGATGGCGTACGGCGGCCCGGTGCTGAAGCAGGCCTGCGACGACCTCGGGCTCGACCCCGACCAGGTGGTGGTCACCGACCTCGACTCCGACTACCGGGTCCACCCCCAGTACCTGGCCCACATCACCCACGAGTTCTGCCGCACACCCGACCGGGCGACCACCATCTGGCAACCGGTGCCGATCTTCCGCAACAACTTCTGGCGCGTCCCCGCCCCGGTGCGCTGCATGGCCACCCTCTCCACCCAATGGCAGCTCTACCTCCACCTCCACCCGCGCCGGCTGGTGATGTTCTCGGCGTACTCGATGGCGCTGCGGCTGGTGGACGAGGTCGGCTACTGGGACGACGACGCCATCCCGGAGGACTCCCGCTTCTTCTGGAAGGCGTTCTTCCGCTACGGTGCGCGCCTGCGGGTGCGCCCCGCGTTCCTGCCCATGTACGGCGACGCGCCCCGCGCCCGCGACTACGGGGGGACCCTGGTCAGCCAGTACAACCAGATCAAGCGCTGGGCGTGGGGGGTGACCGACGTCCCCTACGTCGCCCTCAGGATGGTGACCCACCCCGAGATCCCGCGACGGGTGCGACTCGCCCGCTTCCAGATGCTGATGTTCAATCACCTCGGCTGGGCCACCCTGCCGATCCTGATCTTCGTCGGCGGCGCGCTGCCGTCCCTGCTCAACTACGACTACAGCCTCTCCGACACCGGCACCATCCTGGAGACGGCGGCCTCGATCATCCTGCAGATGACGCTCCTCAACATCCTCGCGGTGGCGGTGCTCGACAACCGGATCCACCCCCGTCCCAGGGCGTGGCCCTGGTGGCGCCGCCGCCTCGCCGACGTGCAGATGCTGATGTATCCAGTGGTCTTCCTGGTGCTCAGCGCCCTGCCCGCCCTGGAGGCGCAGACCCGGCTCCTGTTCGGGGCCTACCTCGAGTACCGGGTGACCGAGAAGGAATAGGGGACACCCCACTACACTCCGACCCGATGCCCTCCCAGCCGGTCGTCTTCAGCGGCATCCAGCCGTCCGGCGCCCCCCACCTCGGCAACTACCTGGGCGCGATCCGGCCCTGGGTTCGAGAGCAGGCCCGGTCGCGCAACTACTTCTGCATCGTCGACCTGCACGCGCTCACGGTGGCGCGCGACCCGGCCCAGCTTGCCGCCCAGACCAGGGAACTGGCCGCGGTCTACTGGGCGAGCGGGATCGACCCCCAGCACTCCACCGTGTTCGTCCAGTCCCACGTCCCCGCCCACACGGAGCTGGGCTGGTTGCTCACCTGCCTCACCCCGATGGGGTGGCTGGAGCGGATGACCCAGTTCAAGGAGAAGTCGGGCGGGCAGCAGGCGGAGCGGGTGGGGGCGGGCCTGTTCACCTACCCCGCCCTGATGGCGGCGGACATCCTCCTCTACCAGACGGACCTGGTCCCGGTGGGGGAGGACCAGCGCCAGCACCTGGAGCTGGCCCGCGACCTCGCCCAGCGGTTCAACCACCACTACGGCGACACCTTCGTCGTGCCGAACCCGCGCATCGGCCACCTCGGTGCCGGCAGCCGGGTGATGGCGCTCGACGACCCCACCGCCAAGATGAGCAAGACCGGTGGCAACGAGGCGGGCTGCGTCCTCATCCTCGACCCGCCCGACCTGGTCCGGCGCAAGGTGCTCCGGGCTCAGACCGACAGCGGCCGCGAGGTCACCGTCGCCACCGCCGGGCCCGGGGTCGCCAACCTGGTCGACATCTGGCGGGCCGCGACCGACGCGTCGATGGAGGAGGCGGCCCGGGCGTTCGATGGCTGCGGCTACGGGCAGCTCAAGGCGCGGGTCGCCGAGGCCCTGGTGGAGGCGCTGGCGCCGGTGCAGGCGCGGGTGGCGGAGCTGCTGCGCGACCCGGGCGAGCTCGACCGCCGTCTGGGCGCCGGCGCCCAGACCGCCCGCCCGATCGCGGCGGCCACCCTGGGCACCGTGTGCAGCCGGCTGGGACTCCTGCCCCCGCGCGGCGACTGAGGCCGAGGCCGATGGCCCTGGCTCGCCGGACCATCCGCAACACGGCGATCCTCTTCGCGGCCCGAACCGGGTCCAGGCTCCTCGTGTTCGTCGTGTTCCTCGTCCAGCAGCGGGCGCTGGGGCCGACCGGCTACGGCGAGTTCGCCACCATCACCGTGCTCAGCAATCTGGCCAGCATCAGCGCCGACCTCGGTCTCCAGATCGTCTACCTGCGCGAGGGAAGTCGTCACCGAGAGCGGCTCGACCGTCTGCTGGCGACGGTGCTGGCGGCCAAGCTGCCGCTGCTCGCCGCCAGCCTGGTGGTGCTGTGGGTGATGGTGTCGGTCGGCGGTCCGCCGCTGCCGCAGCTGCTCTGGCCGGCCTTCGCGCTGCTGCTCACCACCTCGGTGGCCAACGTCCTGCGCAGCACGTTCTACGCCACCGGGGAGATCCGCTACGAGGCCATCGCCACCGGGGCGGAGGCGGTGATCCTGCTCGGCGGCACCGCCGCGATCGCCGCCCTCGGCTTCGGCCTCCCCGCCTATCTCCTGGTCTATGCGGCGAGCTACGGCTTCACCTGCGTGTTCGCGGCGATCGTCATCCGTCGCCGCTACTTCCGGATCCGGCTCCTGCCCGAGGTGGGGGAGGCCGGCCGGCTGCTCCGCCTGGGACTGCCGTTCGCGCTCGCGTTCGCGCTCAACACCATCTACTTCAAGATCGACATCCTCATCCTGGACGGCTTGCGCGGATACCACCAGGTGGGCATCTACCAGGCCGCCTACAAGTTCCTGGAGGGACTCTCCTTCATCCCCCAGACGATCATGAACGCCATCTTCCCGGCGCTCGCGATCGTCCACCTGGAGGGCCGGGGCCGGCTCCGCTCGCTGTACACGTCCGCCTACCGTCTGCTGGCCACCATCGCGGTGCCGCTGGCCGTCGCCTTCGGCCTCGACGGGGGCGCCATCCTGCGGGTGGTCGGGGTCTACAGCCAGTCGGCGACCGCGGCCCGCATCCTGGCCCTCGCCCTCCTCTTCCTCTTCGTCAACAACTCCTTCATCTTCGGACTGGGGGCGATGGACCGACAGCTGGCCTCGGTGTGGCTGGCGGGATTCAGCATCCTTGTCAACGTCGTCCTGAACCTGGTCCTGATCCCCCTCTTCCCCCGCGACGCCGGTTACCTGGCGAGCAGCTGGGCCACCGTGGTGACCGAGGTCTTCCTGCTCGCCGCCGGCTACCTGGTGGTGCGCCGCCACCTCGGGTCGCTGCCCTGGCTCCGGCCCAGCTGGCCGATCGCCGGCGCCGGGCTGGTGATGGCGGCGGTGGTGGTCGAGCTCTCGTCCGGCAGCGTGCTCTGGGTGCTGCCCGTCGGCGGCGTCGCCTACCTCGCGGTCCTGGTGGGCCTGGGCGGCATCAGCCGCGACGAGTGGCGGCTGGCACGCAGCAGCCTGGGCCGGGGTGGGGGCCTGGCCCCCGCGGGGGCTGCCGAGGGGCCGGGCGCGACCGGGAGCGGTTCCGGCCCGACCCGCCCGGTGCCCTGGCGCCCGCGGCCGCCCGGCCCGCGGCCGCCCGGCCCGCGACCGCCCGGTCCGCGACCGCCCCGCTCGCCGGTCGGATGATAGGATCGGGCCGATCGGCGCCGGCACCAGGCGCCGACGCGGCGATCCGTCGCCCACCCGCCGGCGCCGCCGACACGGCTCCTGCGGACGGGCCGGCGACGCTGCCCCGGGAGACCTGCCTTGGCCAAGACGGCGCTGATCACCGGCATCACCGGCCAGGACGGCTCGTACCTCGCCGAGCTCCTGCTCGAACACGGCTACACGGTCCACGGGGTGGTGCGCCGGTCGTCGACGCTCAACCGGGCCCGCATCGACCACTTGGAGCACGCCCACGGGCGGCGCGAGTCGTCGGCGCGCTTCTTCCTCCACTACGGGGACATGACCGACTCGGGCGGCCTCAACCGCCTGGTCAAGACCGTGCAGCCGGACGAGATCTACAACCTCGCCGCCCAGAGTCACGTCCATATCTCGTTCGACCAACCGGAGTACACCGCCGACACCGACGGGCTCGGCGCCACCCGACTGTTGGAGGCGATCCGCACCACCGGCCTGCGGACGCGCTTCTATCAGGCCTCGACGTCGGAGATGTTCGGCCTGGAGCCCCCGCCGCAGCGCGAGACCACCCCGTTCCATCCCCGCAGCCCCTACGGGGCGGCCAAGGCCTACGCCCACTGGATGACGGTGAACTACCGCGAGGCGCACGGGATCTACGCCTGCAGCGGCATCCTCTTCAACCACGAGTCCCCCCGCCGGGGCGAGAACTTCGTCAGCCGCAAGGTGACCCGCGGCGTCGCCCAGATCCTGGCCGGGCGCGAGCAGCGCCTGCGGCTCGGCAACCTCGATGCCCAGCGCGACTGGGGCCACGCCCGCGACTACGTGCGGGCGATGTGGCTGATGCTGCAGCAGGACGCCGCCGACGACTTCGTCATCGCCACCGGCACCACCCGCACCGTCCGCGACCTGGTCGAGACCGCCTTCGGACTCGCCGGCCTGGACTGGACCGCCCACGTCGAGGTCGATCCCGCCTACCTCCGCCCCGCCGATGTCCCCGTCCTCTGCGGTGACCCCGCCAAGGCCAGGGACAAGCTGGGCTGGGAGCCGACGATCCCCTTTTCGGCCATGATCCGGGAGATGCTGGAGTCCGACATCCGGGCCGAGGGCCTGGCGCCGCGGCTGCACCAGGCCTGAGCCGGTCCGGGGGCGCCCGGGGACGGGTGCTGGTCGACGCCCGCCCGCTGCAGGGGGGGCACGCCCGGCGCGGCATCGGCACCTACACCCGCCAGCTCCTCCGCGCCCTGATCGCCGCCGGCTTCGACGATCGCCTGGCGGTCCTGGTCGACCCCGGCCGCCGCCCTCCCGAGCTGCCCCCGAGCCGGCTGCGCACCTGTGCCGCGGTCCATCGCAGCCGCGGGCGCCTGGCCGCATACCAGGACGCCCTGGGGCTCGCCCGCACCCTGCGGCACCTGGCGCCCGCCTGCTACCACGCGGTCCACCCGAGCCTGCCCCTGCGCACCCGGGTGCCCGTGATCGTGACCGTCCACGACTGCATCCCGTGGCGGCTCGGGGTCCCCGGCCTCCGGGGGGAGCGCTGGCGCACCCTCCCGGCGCGCCGCCTCCTCCCGCGGGCCCGACTGGCGCTGGCGGTCTCGTCGGCGACCGCGCGCGACCTCGTCACGGTCACCGGGTTGGACCCCGGCCGGGTGCGGGTGATCCCGGAGGGCCTGGACCCGGAGCTCCACCCCCGCGACGGGGCCGAGGAGCGAGTCCGGGCCCGGTTCGGGCTGACGGGGCCGTTCCTCCTCCACGTGGGGGCCCTCGACCGCCGCAAGGATCCAGCCGGCCTGCTCCGGGCCTGGGCGGCGGCGCGGGCGTCGGGGCTCGACGCCCCCCTGGTGCTCGCCGGCGAGCTCGGCCCCCAGGCTCCGCTCGACCTGGGCGGCGCCCGTCGACTGGGCTACGTCGAGACCGCGACCCTCGCCGACCTGCTCAGCGCCGCCGCCTGCTGCCTTGTCAGTTCCCGCTACGAGGGGTTCGGCCTCCCCGCCCTGGAGGCGATGGGCTGCGGCTGCCCGATCGTCGCCTTTCGCAACTCCAGCCTCCCCGAGGTGCTCGGCGACGCCGGCGCTCTGGTCCCCGACGGCGACGCCGGGGCGCTCGGGCGGGCGGCGGCCCGCCTCGCCCGTCCCGGGCCCGAACGGGCGGAGGCGCGGGCGCGCGGGCTGGCCCGCGCCGCCCTGTTCACCTGGGAGCGGACCGCCCGCGAGACCATCGACGCCTACGACGGCGTCATGGGCTGGGAGCGACCGGCCAGCGCACCCCCCGCCGGCTGATCACCGCCCGGCGGGACGGACGCGGCGGCCGGTCCACCCGCCCGGGCCCACCCCAGGACCCCGAGCTGGATGCCGAGGATCGCCCAGAACGCCAGCGCCTGGTCGTTCTTGAAGTAGGGGACGTCGACGGCGCCGTGGACGACCAGGGCCACCAGGGCCCCCAGGACACCGATGCACAGGGCCCTGGTCCAGCGGTCCCGGCCCAGCCCGCCGGTGCTGGCGCGGGCGACCTGGACCATGAGCCAGACGAACGCGACCAGGCCCAGCAGGCCGGTCTCCACCCAGAAGTTGAGGACGATGTCGTGGGGATAGATCGAGCCCGTGACGTATCCCCGCACCTGGTAGGGGACGAGGGCGGACTTGAAGCCGGCGAGTCCGCTGCCGGTGAGCGGGTGGTGGCGCAGGAGGTTGAGGGTGGAGCGCCAGAGTTCGAAGCGGGTGCTGGCGGAGTTGTGGCTGCTGGCGGGATTGAACTCCACCAGGATCCGGCGCCGGATCCCGGCCGAGCTCACCACCGCCACCGTCGCCGCCCCCACCACCGCCAGCACCGTCTGCCAGCGGTAGACCGTGAAGAGGGCCACGAAGACCACCACCGCGGCGAGGGCGATCCAGCCGCCCCGAGAGTAGCTGAGCAGGACCGCGGTGGCGGTGACGAGCAGGAAGACGGCGCAGGCGATCCGCTCCCAGAGCGTCTCGCTGAAGAGGAGCAGGGCGATCGCGATCGCGTCCAGCGGCACCAGGTACAGGGGGATGGCGTTGGGACTGTCGTAGATGACGACCGGCGGCGCCAGCACCTGGAACCGGTGCTGGCTGAGCAGGACCAGGGCGTGGCCGATGTTGGCCCCGGCCGCGATCATCCCCGCCACCGCCAGGCCGGCGAGCAGGAGCCGGGCCCGCGCCCGCGTGCGCACCAGGGCGGCGATGAGCAGGCCGGCGAGGGCGGGCTCCACGAAATAGTCCTTCCAGAGCCCGAGCGCCTGCCGCGTGCTGGGCGCCACCACCACCTCGACGGTGGCGGCGACGAGGAGGAGGGCGGCCGGCCAGGTGTAGGGGTTGCGCCAGGGCACCAGCCCGCGCGTCGCCAGCAGCCCGATGAGGATCGCGACGCCGAGGAAGATCTCGAGCAGGTCGGTGGGCAGCCGCCCGTCGATCACGTAGCGGACGACGTAGCCGGGGCTGGCCGCGAGCGCCACCGCCATCGCCGTCAGCGCCGCCCACTCCAGTCGCGTCGCCCACCGGCCGGCCCCGCCGGATGGCGCCGGGGCCGCCCCGGCGGCGCGCGGGGGACGGGGGGGCGCTCCCGCCCGACCGATGAGGCTCACGCGGCCCCCCGGGCCCGGCACGGGCGGCCGATCGGAACTGGCATGCGGTGAGGGATCTCCGTCGGTGGCGCGGGCCGGCCTCCTGCGGGCTCACCACGCCGCGGCCGCCCCGCCGGGAGCCGGTCGCCGGGTAGTCTAAGAGATACCCGCCGGGGCTGCCGGCCCGCCGGACGCTATGGTTGGGTCCACGCCGTGCCGTCGACCCGAGGAGGGATCTCGCTGGCCGCGAGCGCTCCGGCCCCGCGACCGGGCCCCGAGGCGCCGGACCCGTCCGGCACCGGAGTCGCCGCCGCGTCCGCCGTGGCCGCGGCCTCCGCCATCCTCGGCCGCCCCCTCCTGCGCTCCGTCGAGATCGCGCCCGCCCGGAATTCGGGTGCCACCCTGCGGCTGCTGCTGGCGGCGCGGGTGGGCGGGGATGCGGTCGCGGTCGTCCTGGCCGGCCTTGCGGCCTACGCCTACCGCTTCCACCTCTCCCAGGTGCCGATCCCGGGCGGACGCGTCCCCGCGTTCAGCGCCTATGCGGTGGCGCTGCCGGTGCTGGCGGCGGTGTGGGTCGTGGTCTTCGCGATGACCGGGCGCTACCAGCTCCGGCGCGGCCAGTCCACCCTCGACGAGCTGATCGGATCCATCGGGGCGGTGGCCCTGGTGCTGGTGGTGGCGCTGGCGCTGGAGGCGGCGGTGCGCTCCTTCCCCTACTCCCGCCTGGTCCTGGCGGAGACGTTCGTCCTCGCGGTGCTCGGATTCGCCGTCGAGCGTGGCCTGATCCGCGGGCTCCAGGCGTCGCTGCTCCGCCACGGGCACGGGGTCGAGCGCACCCTCGTTGTGGGTCGGGGTTCGATCGCGCGGGTGGTGGTGCAGCGGCTGCGGATGTTCCCGGAGTACGGCTACCAGGTGGTGGGGGTGGCCGTCGGTGGTGAGCGCCCGGCCGCGATCGGCGCGACCGTGGAGGCGGCCGAGGCGGCGCGGTTCCCGGACGGCATCCCGGTCCACGATCTCGAGCGCGGCCTGGGCCCGGTGCTCGAGCGGGAGCGGGTCGACACCGTCTTCCTCGCCCTCGGCGGACGCGAGCACCAGGCCATCGTGGAGCTGGCCCGGGTCTGCGCCGCCGCCGGGGCCACCGTCAAGGTCGTCCCGGACGTGCTCGAGATCATGACCAGCGCGGCGGTGGCGGAGGAGGTCGGGGGGGTTCCCCTGGTGTCGCTCCGGCCCAGCCGGCTGGTGGGCCGCAACGTGATCCTCAAGCGCGCCTTCGATCTCGTCGGCACCGCCCTGATCGGCCTTCTGGCGGGCCCCTGTGTCCTGCTCCTGGCCCTGGCGGTCCGCCTGACCTCGCCGGGCCCCGCCCTCTACCGGCAGGAGCGGCTGGGCCAGGACGGCCGCCCGTTCGCAGTCTGGAAGCTGCGCTCGATGGTGCACCGCGCCGAGGCGGGCACCGGCCCGGTGATGACCAGCCGCGGCGACGACCGACGCACCGTGGTCGGACGGTTCCTGCGCCGGTTCAGCCTCGACGAGCTCCCCCAGCTCTGGAACGTCCTGCTGGGGGAGATGAGCCTGGTCGGGCCCCGCCCCGAGCGACCGGTCTTCGCCACCCAGTTCGAGGGGGCGGTGCCCCGCTACGCCGAGCGGTTGGAGGTCCTTCCCGGCTGCACCGGCTGGGCCCAGGTCAACGATCTGCGGCAGGCCTCCAGCATCGAGGAGCGGATCCTGTACGACCTCTACTACGTCGAGAACTGGTCCCTCGGCTTCGACATCAAGATCCTGCTCCTCACTCCCTGGCGGGTGCTCTTCCACCACCACGCCTACTGAAAGGTGAGCGGGCCGCGCCGGGCATGGCTGCGCCGGCCGCCCGGGCCCGCGCTGGGGGCGAGCCTGGTCGCCGCGGCGGGCCTGGCCCTCACCCTGCACGGGCTCGGCGACCACCCCTTCGTCGACTTCGACGAGGCCGTCCACGCCGGATTCATCCGCGAGATGGCGGCGGGCCACCACTGGCTGGCGCCGGTCTTCGACGGCACCCTGCGGCTCCGCAAGCCTCCGCTGTATTTCTGGATCGCGGCGGTGATCGCCCGCGCCGCCGGGGGCGCCACCACCGTCACCGACCGGCTCCCGGCCGCGCTGGGGGGCGTCGCCACGGCCGCGCTGGTCGCGCTCGGAGCCGGTCGGATCTGGGGCTGGCGCCGGGGCGGTCTCCTCGGCGGCCTCGCCCTCCTCACGATGCCCCAGTTCCTCATGCTCAGCCGGGCGGCGATGCTGGACACCCTGAGCGCCCTCCTGGTGGCGGCCGCCATCCTGGCCGGGCATCGCCTCCTGCGCGGCCGCGGCGGCGCCGCTCTGGGCGCGGCCCTCGGCGTGGCCCTGGGCCTGGAGGTGATGGAGCGCAGCGCGATGGTGCTGCTGCCGCTGGCGGTCCTGCTCGTCGACGCCCTCTGGTCGCGCCGGCCGGGGCGGGCGCGATGGGGTCCGATCGGGCTGGCCGCCGTGGTGGCGCTGGCGATCGCGCTGCCGTGGCCGCTCGCGATGACCCTGCGCGACCCGCACCACTTCTGGACCGCCTTCCTCCTCCACAACGTGGTCGACCGCGTCACCGGCGAGGTCCAGCAGGCCGCGCTGCCGCCGACCTTCTACCTGCCGCTGCTGGCCGCCGGCCTGGGCGCCTGGGCGCCGATGGTGGCGGCGGCCGTGACCACCTCCTGGCGGCGCGCCCGGGACGACCCCGACGGGCTGGAGCGGCTCTGCGCGATCTGGCTCGCGGTCACCGTGGGCGCGTTCTCGTTGAGCCGGACCAAGCTCGACTGGTATGTCCTCCCCGCCTACCCGGCCTGCGCGCTCCTGCTCGCCGCCTGGCTCGGACGCTGGCTCGACGCGCGGGCCGCCGGACCCAGCGGCCTCCCCGCCGGCCCAGCTGCCTCCCCCGGGCCGCCCGGCTGGCTCGTCGGGCTCACCGGGGCGGCCGGGGTGGTGCTCGGCGTCTGGCCGGCGCCCCGGCCGGTCGCCACCCTGGGGGTGGCGGGGCTGGTGGGCGTCGCCGGCCTGCTCGCCAGCGCGAGCCCGCCGGCCGGCGGCGGCCGGGACACGCCCGGGGGCGGACCCCGGATGCGCGTCGCCGCCGGCCGGGCCCGGCTGCTCGCGCTCGGCGCCGTGCTCGTGGTGGCTCTGGGCCGGGCGGCCGCCCTCCCCCTCGCCATGGGGACGCCGGGGCTGGCGCTCAGCCTGGAGCCGGAGCCCGCCACCAGCGCCGAGGCGGCGCTCGGACGCGTCGCCGCGGCCGACCCCTCGGTCCCGCTGGCGGTGCTGGGCACCGCCTACCCGACCCTTCTCTACTACTCCGGTCGCGCCACCATCACCACCCTCGCCGGGCCGGCCGCGGTCGGCGGGAGGGCGGCTCGCGGCGGCTGGCTGGTTGTGCCGGCGGCGGAGCTGGCGGCGGTCCGACGGGCCGCGGCCGGCACCAGCGTCGTGGGCCGGGCCGGCCCCCTGCTGCTGGTGCGACTCCCGGGCGCTCCCCGGCCGGCGCCCGCCGGCGGGGCCCGGC
Source organism: Candidatus Micrarchaeia archaeon (assembly GCA_035533215.1). Classification (GTDB taxonomy): domain Bacteria; phylum Chloroflexota; class Dormibacteria; order Aeolococcales; family Bog-877; genus DAHUZL01. The sequence goes on from DATLUG010000004.1 coordinate 18,623, forward strand.
CGGGGGGACCGCGCGCGGCAGCCTGATAGGCTGGCCGCCGGGATGCCCACCTCGTCACCGGCCGCGGCGCCCCGTTCCCGGACCCCGCCATGACGCTGCGCGGCCTCGTCCTCAGCGGCGGCACCGGGACCCGGCTGCGGCCGATCACGCACACCGGCGCCAAGCAGCTGGTGCCGGTCGCCAACAAGCCGGTGCTCTTCTACGGGCTGGAGGCGCTGGTCGCGGCCGGGATCACGGAGATCGGAATCGTGGTCGGCGACACGGAGAAGGAGATTCGGGCCGCGGTCGGCGACGGCGGCCGCTTCGGCGCCCGGGTGACATACGTCCCCCAGCCGGCCCCCCTCGGCCTCGCCCATGCGGTCCAGACCGCCCGCGCCTTCCTGGGCCAGGACCCCTTCGTCATGTACCTCGGCGACAACTTCATCCCGGGCGGGATCACCGACGTGGTGGAGGAGTTCCGGCGCGACCAGCCGGACGTCCTCATCCTCCTCAAGCGGATGCCGCATCCGGAGCGCTTCGGGGTGGCGGTGCTCGAGGGGGGACGGGTGCGGCAGCTGGTGGAGAAGCCGCTGGAGCCGCCGTCGGACCTGGTCCTGGTGGGCGTCTACCTCTTCCAGACGACGATCCTGGAGGCGGTCGACGCGATCCGCCCCTCCGCCCGCGGCGAGCTGGAGATCACCGACGCGATCCAGTGGCAGGTGGACCACGGCCGCACCGTCAGCCCCCACGTCATCGAGGGCCCGTGGATCGACACCGGCAAGATGGACGACCTGCTGGAGTGCAACCGGGTGGTCCTGGACCAGCTCCCGGAGCGGCGCCTGGGCAGCGTGGATGCGTCGTCGCGCCTGATCGGCAAGGTGATCCTGGAGGCCGGCTCCGAGGTGCGCGGCAGCACCCTGCGGGGCCCCTGCATCATCGGCGAGCGGGCCCGCGTCATCGACGCCTACGTCGGGCCCTTCACCGCCATCTACCATGACGTGGTGGTGGAGGCCAGCGAGATCGAGCACGCCATCGTCCTGGAGCACACCGTGATCCGGGGCGCGCGCAAGATCGAGGACTCGCTGATCGGGCGCCACGTGGTGATCGAGCGGGGCACCGCGCTGCCCCAGGCCCACCGGATGATGCTGGGCGACCACTCGCGGGTGGAGCTGCCGTGAGCGGAGGTCCGCACGGGTGAGCTGGCAACCCACCACCGAGGCGATGGAGCGGGTGCTGGACCGGATGGCCACCCGCCCCCTCGCCGAGCGACTGGGCCCGATCGACCAGGTGATGGTGAAGACCCTGCGCCTGCTGGCCGACCCGCGCGGCTACTTCGTCGAGCAGCTGAAGCGAGGCGACCTCGACGACGACGGGCGTCCCTTCATCCCCGACCAGCCGTTCGCCCAGATGTCGCGCTCGCTCGCCTACGCCCGCGGCGGCAATCCGCCCGAGCTGATCAAGGCCTTCCACTGGCACCGCCGCCAGTGGGACTACTGGGACTTCGTCCAGGGCAACGTCCGGGTGGTGCTGGTCGACCTCCGCGAGGGCTCCCCCTCCGAGGGTCGCGTCCAGGTGCTGACGGCCGGGACCAACGCGCCCCGGATGATCGCCATCCCGCCCCTGGTGGCACACGGCTACCAGGTCCTCGGGCTCACCGACGTGGTGCTCACCTACTACGTCACCGAGCCCTACGACCCCGCCGCCGCCGACGAGGGCCGGATCCGCTGGCAGGACCCCCGGATCGGGTTCGACTGGACCATCGAGAACATCTGAGACGCGGATGGAGCCGGACCCGCGCGCGAACGACCCCACCAGTGGCTGGGCGGCGACGCTGCCGCGGCGGCTGGTCGTCACCGGCGGGGCCGGCTTCATCGGCTCGGCGTTCGTGCGCCTGGTGCTGCAGCTCGCCGACCCGCCCCAGGTGACGGTGCTCGACGCCCTCACCTACGCCGGCAACCTCGCCAACCTGGCCCAGGTGGCCGCTCATCCCCGCTACACGTTCGTGCACGGCAACATCTGCGACGCCGCCGCGGTGGAGCCGCTGGCGGCCGCCGCCGACTGCATCGTCAACTTCGCCGCCGAGTCCCACGTCGACCGCTCCATCCTCGACCCCGGGGCGTTCATCCAGACCGACGTGTATGGCACCTTCGTGCTCCTGGAGGCGGCCCGCCGCCACCAGCATCCCCGCTTCCTGCAGGTGTCCACCGACGAGGTCTACGGCGACGTCGCCGCCCCCCACCTCTCGCAGGAGGGCGACCCGCCTCGGCCGCGCTCCCCCTATGCGGCCAGCAAGGTGGGCGGCGAGATGCAGTGCTGGGCCTACCACGAGACCTTCGGGGTGCCGGTCCTGATCACCCGCGGCTCCAACACCTACGGGCCGTACCAGTACCCGGAGAAGATCATCCCGCTCTTCGTCACCAACGCCCTGGAGGAACGTCCCCTGCCCATCTACGGTGGGGGCACGGCGGTGCGCGACTACCTCCACGTCGACGACCATGCGCGCGGCATCGCCATGGTGCTGGCCCAGGGGCAGCCCGGGGAGGTCTACAACATCGGCCAGGGGGACGACCCGGTCGACGGGCTGACCATCGCCCGGACGGTGCTGCGGCTGACCGGGCGGGGCGAGCGGCTGATGACCCATGTCCAGGACCGGCCCGGCCACGACCGCCGCTACGCCCTCGACACCGCCCGCATGCGCCGGCTGGGCTGGGCGCCCACCCGCGACCTCGGCCGGGGCCTGGAGGAGACCGTGCGCTGGTACGAGCAGCGTCGCGACTGGTGGGAGCCGATCAAGTCGGGGGCCTTCTGGGAGTTCTACCGGCGCAACTACCGTCCGCTGGCGGGCGCCACCACCCCCCCCTGACCGCAGTGCGGGTCCTCGTCACCGGAGCCGCGGGCCAGCTGGGGCGTGCCCTGGTGCCGGCGCTGCTGGCACGGGGCCACGAGCCGCTGGCACTGACCCGGGCCGAGCTCGACTGCGCCGAGCCGGGAGCCGCCCGCGCCGCGCTGGCGCGCTGGCGCCCGGACGCGGTCGTCAACGCCGCCGCCTACACCCGGGTGGACCAGGCCGAGGCCCATCCCGACGCCGCCTATCGCGCCAACCAGCTGGCGGTGCGCCAGCTGGTTGGCGCCTGCGCCGCCCTCGATGTCGCCTGCTGTCACCTCAGCACCGACTTCGTCTTCGGCGGCCCCGCGCCCCGCGCCGGCCACCGCTGGCGGGAGGGGGACCCGCCCGCCCCCCGGGGCGTCTATGCCGAGAGCAAGCGCGCCGGCGAGCTCGAGCTCCTCCACGGCCGCGCCCGCGGCTACCTGGTGCGGACCGCCTGGCTCTATGGCGAGGCCGGTCCCAACTTCGTCCTCACCATGTGCCGCCTGGCCCGCCGTGACGGCCGGCTGCGCGTGGTCGCCGACCAAGTGGGCACCCCCACCTGGACCGGTCACCTGGCCCCGGCGCTGGCGCGCCTGGTGGAGACGGGGGCCTACGGCGTCTACCACGTCACCAACCGGGGCGAGACCAGCTGGTGGGGGTTCGCCCGGGCGATCGTCGCGGCGGCGGGGCTGGAGGCACAGGTGGAACCGATCACCACCGCCGAGTTCGCCGCGCCGGCGCCGCGGCCGGTGCGATCGGTGCTCGACGATGGAGCCTGGCGCGGGCTCGGCGAGCCACCCCTGCCGGAGTGGGAGGCGGGGCTCGCCGCCTACCTCGCGGCCGAGGGCGGCCGGGCGGTCGCCGCCGCCCTGGCGGGGACCGCCCCACGGCCGTGACCCCGGCCGGCGTGCGGGCCGTCATCGTCACCCACCGCTCGCGGGGCGAGGTGGCGGCGGCCGTGCGCTCCTGCATCGCCGAGGGGCTGCGGCCGTCGCAGGTGACGGTGGTGGACAACGCCTCCGACGATGACACCTGCCAGGTGGTCCGGCGCACCGCCCCCGGGGTTCGGCTCCTCCGGCTCGACCGCAACCTGGGTTTCGGGCGCGCCGTCAACCGGGGCGCGGCGGGCGGGGGCGCCCCCGCCGGTGACGCCGCGGACGATGGCGCGGCGCTGCTCGTTCTCAACCCCGACGCCGAGCTCCGGCCGGGCGCGCTCGCGGCGATGTGCGCCGCCCTCGACGCCGATCCCCGTCGGGGTGCCGTCTCGCCCAGGATCGACCGGCCCGACGGGAGCCTGGATCTCGCCTGCCGGCGCTCGTTCCCGAGCCCCGCGGTCGCCCTCTTCCGCCTCAGCGGGCTGAGCCGGCTCTTCCCCCGCCAGCCGCGGCTGGCCGCCTACAATCGCACCGACCGGGCGGTCGACCAGGCCGAGGCCATCGACAGCGGCAGCGGCGCCTGCCTGCTGGTGCGGCGGACCGCCTGGGACCGGGTCCGCGGGTTCGACCCCGCCTACTTCATGTATGGGGAGGACCTCGACCTGTGCTGGCGCCTGCGGGCGGCGGGATACACGGTCTGGTACGCGCCGCAGGCGCGGGTGCTGCACCGCAAGGGCGGCAGCAGCCGGCAGCGGGTGGTGCCGATGCTGTGGCGCTTCCACGGCTCGATGTGGCGCTTCTACCGCCAGCACTACGCCCGCGGCTGGGGCGTCCTCCTGGCTCCCGGGGTGGCGATCGGGATCTGCGGCCGGCTCGCCGCGCTCACGGTCTGGAACCTGGTCCGGCGTGACCCAAGGGTGAGCCGGTGACGCGTCCGGCGCCCCCAGGGGGCCCCGGTGAGCCCGGGTTGGTGTCGGTCGTGCTCGCCAACTGGAACGGCGCCGCCCACGCCGCCCGCTGCCTCGCCGCGCTGCGCGCCCAGTCCCACCGCCCGGTGGAGGTCCTGGTCGTCGACAACGGCTCGCAGGACGGCTCGGGCGAGTGGTGGGCGGCCCAGCCCGGGGTCCGCTGCCGGCGCAACCCGGTGAACCGCGGCTTCGCCCAGGCCACCAACCAGGGGATCGCCGCCAGCCGGGGGGAGTTCGTCTGCCTCTGCAACGTCGATGCCGAGCTGGGTCGCGACTTCCTCGCCCGGGCGGTGGCCCGGCTGCGGGCACGGCCGCTGGCGGGGAGCGTCGCCGGGCGGCTGCGCCGCCCCGCCGGACCGGGGGGATCGGCCGTCCTCGACTCCTGCGGCCACGGGATCACGCGAGCCGGCTGGGCGTACAACATCGGGGCCGGTGAGCCCGACGACGGCCGTCTGGACGCCGCCGTCGAGGTCTTCGGGGCCTCCGCCGCCGCGGCCGTCTACCGTCGCAGCCTGCTCCAGGACGTGGCGGTGGCGGGTGAGGTCCTGGCGGCGGACTTCTTCGCCTACCAGGAGGACGTCGACCTCGACTGGCGGGCCCGCTGGCGCGGGTGGGAGGCGTGGTACGAGCCGCTGGCGACCGCGGTCCACCACCGCGGCGGCAGCGGCGGTTGGCGCACCGCCGCGGTCGAGCGCCACCTGCTCGCCAACCGGCTTCTGCTCCTCGTCCGCAACGCCGACGGGGACACCGTGCTGCGGCGGGACTGGCCCGCCATCGCCCTCTTCACCGGGCTGCGGTGGGGACGTGCGGTCGGGCGGCGTCCGGGGGCGGTGGGCGCGCTGGGACTCCTCGTGCGCCACCTCCCCGCCGCGGTGCGCGCCCGCCGTGCCATCCGGGCGCGCCGGGTGGTGCCGGCCAGCGAGCTGGACGGCTGGCTGGAGCCCACCCCCTGGCGGCGCTGGCTGGGATCGTGGTGACGACCCGCCGCCGCACCCCCCTCGGCGGCCGGTGGCTGGGCGGGCCGCCCCGCGGGTGGTCGGGTCCGGAGGGTGGCTGCGGGCAGGGATACCCCACCCCAGGAGGGGTGTGGTACTCTCGTCGCGCGAGATGGGCACTCGGGCGGCAGGGAGGACCCGGCGGTGATCGCGCACCACAAGCGCGAGGCGCTGCTCCGCCTGAAGACGATCCGCGGCCACCTTGACGGGGTCATCGCGATGGTGGAGGCGGAGGTCTACTGCCCCGACCTGATGAAGCAGGTGGCCGCGGTCCAGGCGTCGCTGGAGCGGGTCAACCGGGTCCTGCTCCACAACCACCTGGAGACCTGCGTCACCGAGGCCATCGCCGCCGGCGGCGGGGCGGGCAAGATCCAGGAGCTGATCGACACCCTCCGCTTCACCGGCGCGCTCACCGACCTGCGCCTGCGGGCCCCGGAGGGGGAGCTGCCGGGGGAGGCCGCCGCCCCCGTCCCGCCCCTGGCCGAGCCGCCACCATGAGGGCCCGCTCCGTCCCCGACCGTGCGACCGCATCGCCGGCCCGCGGCGGTCATCGCGAACTGGCGATCGAGGGCATGACCTGCGCCTCGTGCGTGCGTCGGGTCGAGCGGGCGCTTCGCGGGGTGGACGGGGTCACCCAGGCGGTGGTGAACCTGGCGACCGAGCAGGCGGAGGTCGAGCTGGCCGCCGCGGTGGACCCGAGCCGGCTCGTCGACGCCGTGCGCGCGGCCGGGTACGACGCGCGTCCGGTCGAGCCGCACGCGAGCCTCGGCGACGAGATGGCGGCGCGGAGGGAGCGGCGGGACGCCGAGCTGCGCCAGCGCCGCCGACAGCTGGCCGTCGGCGGCGGGCTGACCGCGGCGATCGTGGTCCTCGCGTACGGGTTCGCCGCCCGGCCCTGGTCCGGTCCGATCCAGCTGGTCCTCTGCCTGCCGGTGTGGGCCTGGGTCGGCTGGCTCTTCCATCGCGGCGCGCTGCGGGCGGCCCGCCACCGGTCGGCGAACATGGACACCCTGGTGGCGCTGGGGTCGACCGTCGCCATCGCGTACTCGGCGGCGGCGGTGATCGCCCTCCCCGGGCGTGCCACCTACTTCGACGTGGCGGCGCTGATCGTCACCCTGATCGCGGTGGGCAAGTACCTGGAGCTGCTGGCACGCGGTCGGGCCGGCGCCGCCATCGAGGCGCTCGCCCAGCGCCAGCCCCGCTCGGCGCATCGGGTCCCGGCCGGCGGGCCGCCGCGGCTGGCCGCGGTGGCCGCGGTCACCGACGTGGCCCCCCAGGGGCTGCGGGTCGGCGAGCGGGTGCTGGTGCGGCCGGGTGAGCGCATCCCCGCCGACGGGGTGGTCCTCGACGGGACCGCGGCGGTCGACGAGTCGATGCTGACCGGTGAGAGCGTCCCCGTGCTTCGACGGCCGGGCGACCCCGTGATCGGCGCGACCGTCAACGGCCTGGCTCCGCTCCTGCTGCGGGTCACCGGCGCCGGCGAGGCCACCGTGCTGAGCCGGATCATCCGCCAGGTCGAGCAGGCCCAGGCGGAGAAGGCGCCGGTGCAGCGGCTGGCGGATCGGGTGTCGGCGGTGTTCGTGCCGGTGGTCCTGGTCGCCGCCGCGCTCACCTTCGTCGGCTGGTGGGCGACCGGCCACGCCCCGGTGGCGGCGATGATCCCGGCGGTGGCGGTGCTGGTCGTCGCCTGTCCGTGCGCGCTCGGGCTGGCCACTCCGGTCGCGATCATGGTCGGCACCGGGCGGGGCGCCGAGCTCGGTCTGCTGATCCGGGGCGGGGAGAGCCTGGAGCGCATCCACGACCTGCGCGTGATCGTGCTCGACAAGACCGGGACGCTCACGGTGGGCCGTCCCACGGTGGTGGACCTCGACCCCCTTCAGGGCGGCGACGGGCTCGCCGCCCTGGGCCTCGCGGCCGCGGTCGAGCGGGGGTCGGAGCACCCGCTGGCCCGAGCCATCGTCACCGCCGCCGACGAGCGCGGCGTCCCCGCTCGCGGCGCGGAGGCGGTGCGGCTCTCGCCTGGCGGCGGGGTCAGCGGCACGGTCGACGGCGAGCTCGTGCAGGTGGGGTCGCCCGAGTGGCTCGCGGCCGAGGGGGTCCCGGTCGCGGGCGCCGCCGCCACCGACCGCGGACGCACCCAGGTGGTGGTGGCGGTGGGGGGGCGCCCCCGGCTGGTGCTCGGCCTCGCCGACCCCGTGCGCCCGGAGAGCTGGGCCGGAGTGGCGCGCCTCCACCGCCTCGGGCTGCGCACGGCGATCGCCAGCGGTGACCGCGAGGCGGTGGCGCGCGCGGTCGGACGCGCGGTCGGCATCGACGACGTCCGGGCCCCGCTGAGCCCAGCCGGCAAGGCCGAGCTGGTCGCCGCGCTGCAGCGGACGGTGGGCCCGGTGGGGATGGTGGGGGACGGGGTCAACGACGCGCCCGCGCTGGCCCGGGCCGACGTCGGGATCGCCGTCGGAACCGGCACCGACGTGGCCATGGCCACCAGCGCCATCACCCTGGTCCGCCCCGACGTGGGGGCGGTGGCCGACGCGATCGCCCTCTCCCGCGCCACCCTGCGCACCATCCGCCAGAACCTCGGCTGGGCCTTCGGCTACAACCTGGTCCTGGTGCCGCTGGCGATGCTGGCGATCGTGCCGCCGGTCTTCGCGGCCCTGGCGATGGCCCTGAGCTCGGTGACGGTGGTCGGCAACGCCCTCCGCCTGCGGGGGTTCGGTCGTCACCGGCCGGAGTCGGCGCCGGGACCGGCGGCGGCCGTCAACCCGCACCTGGAGGGAGCTGCCCGATGAGCGCGCTGGACCTGACCGCCCCCGACATCTCCTGCGACCACTGCAAGCACACCATCGAGAAGGGGCTCGCCGCCGTCGCGGGCATCGAGAGCGTCGAGGTGACCGTCCCCGAGCGCCTGGTCCACGTCCAGTACGACGGGGAGCGGCTGGACCCCGCGGCGGTGCGGGCCAGCCTCGCCGCGATCGGGTACCCGCCGGTGTGAGCGGATCGGCGTGGCGGGGGGGGCGGCGGCGGCAGCGGCTGGCCACGTGCCTCGTCGCGGTCGGCGCCCTCGCCGCCGTGCCGGCCGCCGCGGCCAGGACGGCCGGGGTCGCCGCCGCGCCGAGCCCGGCCTCCGTCGACCTCCTCGGCGTCTCGTGCGCCAGCGCCGGCGGCTGCGTCGCGGTCGGCGAGGTGGTCGATCCGACCAGCACCGCCGGGCTGGTCGAGCGCTGGAACGGGACCGGGTGGGCGTCGGCGGCGATCGTCAGGGTTCCCAGCTTCCCGTTCGTGATCCTGGAGGGGGTCTCCTGCGTTCGCGGGGGCCGCTGCTTCGCCGCCGGGTACGCCCAGAACCGCACCGGCAGCCACGCCGTCCTGGCGGTGGGCGCCGGCGCGCGGTGGTCGCTGATGCGCGGAGCGGCGGCGGGGTCGTCGGCCGCCCTGCTGGGGATCGCCTGCGCCGGCCCCGACCGCTGCCTGGCGGTCGGACGTCGCACCGATGCGCTCGGGAACGAGCGTCCCCTGGCGGAGCTGTGGAACGGCGGCACCTGGTCCCTCTCCGCTCCGGCCCAGGTGCGCGGCGCGGTCTGGAGCCGGCTCACGGCCGTCGCCTGCCCCAGCGTGAGCCGGTGCGCGGTCACCGGGACCTACCAGGCGGCGCTCGCCGCCGGACCCGGCGCGGCCTCGATGGCGGAGTGGTGGCAGGGGGGCCATTGGCGGGCCACCCCCGTGGCCGCGCCGCTCACCGGCGTCGCCTGCCCGACCGCGTCCACCTGTCTCGCCCTCGGTGAGAGCCGCTCCGGGGCTGGCCGCGCCGATCCGGTCCTGGTGCGGTCCAGCGGCGGGGGCTGGACGACGGTCGGCGACCGCACCCGCCCGCGGGCGGCCGATGCTGGGGTGGCGGCGCTGGCCTGCCCTTCGGCCGATGCCTGCCTGGCGGTGGGAGCGCGGGCGGTCGGCAGCCGGGGCAACGAGGCACCGTCATCCGAAAGGTGGGATGGGGCCCGCTGGACCGTGCTGCCGATGCCGGGACCGGTGGGCTCCGACGACGTCCTCGTCGGGGTGTCGTGCTCCGCCACCAGCCGCTGCGTCGCGGTCGGGACCTACCAGCGCGGCGCCCGGGAGCAGGGGCTCACCGAGCTGTGGGACGGCCGGTCGTGGGCCTGGGGGTCGGTGTCGGCCAGGCCGGGCTGAGCCCGCCCCCGGGCCCGGGGCGAGCGCCGGGCGCGACCGTCCCTCAGCCGGGACGGGGAGCCGTGGGCCGGTCCAGGACCTCGGGGTTGACCGCGGTCGGCGGCCGCCCGCCGTCGAGGGCGGTGAGGAGGTTGTCGACGGCGAGATCGGCCATCGCCTGGCGGGTCTCGTCGGTGGCGCTGCCGAGGTGGGGGAGCAGGACCGCCTGGGGGCAGGCGAGCAGGTCCGGGTGGACCTCGGGCTCGTGCTCGTACACGTCCAGGCCGGCCGCCCGCAGCCGGCCGGCCCGCAGCGCCGCCGCCAGCGCCGCCTCGTCCACGATCGGGCCGCGGGCGGTGTTGACCAGGACCGCGGTCGGCTTCATCCAGGCGAGGCGCTCGGCGTCGAGGAGGCGGCGGGTCTGGTCGGTGAGGGTGGTGTGGATGCTGACGAAGTCGCTGCCGGCGAGGAGCTCGCGCAGCTCCACCCGGGTGGCCCCCAGCTCGCGCTCCACCGAGGCGGGCTGGGCTCGGACGTCCGCGTACACCACCGACATCGCGAAGCCCAGGGCCCGCCGGGCCACCGCCTGGCCGATGCGGCCGAAGCCGATCAGCCCCAGCTGCTTGCCGTGCACCTCGCCGCCGAGGAGGAACTGCGGGCCCCACACCCAGGGGCGGCCGGCGCGGATCCACCGGTCGCCCTCGGCCACCCGCCGAGCCGCCGCCAGCAGGAGGGCGAAGGCGAGGTCGGCGGTGGCCTCGCTCAGCACCTCCGGGGTGTTGCTGACCAGGACCCCGCGGGCGGTGCAGGCTGCGACGTCGATGTTGTCGTACCCCACCGCGTAGTTGGCGACGATCCGGAGCTGCGGGCCGGCCGCCTCCAGGAGCTCCTCGTCGACGCGGTCGGTCAGCAGGGTGACGGCGCCCGCCCGCCCCGCGATCCGGCCGAGGAGCTCCGCCCGGGGCATGGCGTCGTCGCCCTCGTGCACGAACAGGTCGCAGCGGGCGGCGAGCCGGGTCATCGCCGGCGCCGGGAGGCGGCGGGTGACCAGGACCGGAAACGGCTGGGCGGTCGCGGGCCCGGGCGCCGTCCCGGGAGCGGCCCCGGTCAACGGCGCGCCGCCCGCGGCGAGGGTGACGCCCCCCAGCCCGCGCCCTCCCCGCCGGCTCGCCCCGGTCCGGGCGGGGAGCCTCCGGGAGCCGTCCGGGCGCCAGCGTTTCTGTCCCTGGCAGCCGCCCGGATCGCGGCGCCGAAGGCGGCGAAGAGGCCGCGGACCGGGGCCGAGTCGCGCCAGAGCTCCTCGGGGTGGAACTGGACCCCGACCACGAAGCGCGGGCCCGGGACCTCCGCCGCCTCCACCAGGCCGTCCTCCGCCCACCCGGTCGGGCGCAGGGCCGAGGCGAGCTGGGCCACCCCCTGGTGGTGCAGGCTGTTGACCAGGACGTGGGTGGTGCCGAGCGCCGCCCCCAGCTGGGAATCGGCGGCGACGCGCAGACCGTGGGCGAGGTGCCGGCGGCCCAGCTCCGGCCGGTGGTCGACCGCGCCCTCCCGCTGGCTGGCGAGGTCCTGCACGAGGGTGCCGCCGAGGGCGACGTTGAGCGCCTGGAACCCCCGGCAGATGGCGAGGACCGGCCGGCCCTCGGCCAGGGCCGCCCCCAGCAGCCGCAGCTCGAGCTCGTCCAGGGCCGGCTCCGACTCGGTCGTCGGATGGGGGTCCTCCCCGTAGCGCTGGGGGACCAGGTCGACGCCGCCGGGGAGGAGCAGGCCGTCCGCGAGGGCGAGGAGGCGGGCGGGCGGCGCCCCACCGCTGGGGACCAGGACCGGGTCCACGCCGGCGAGGTCGAGGGCGTCGAGATAGGCGCGGTTGACGCCCGCCTGGGCGATGTCGCCGCCGGGCCCGACCCGGCTCGTCGCGGTGCAGGCGATAAGGACGATCGGGCGTCCGTCGTCGGGAGCGGGCGGGGTCGAGGGGTCGGCGCTGATGGGGGAGCTCCGGGCAGCGGGCCGCCCGCGGCACCTGGCCGCAGGCCCGGGCGGCGGGATGGCTCCCAGGATACGGGCGCGCCCTCCCGCCGAGCGCCGCGGGCGGGGCGCTCCTCTACCATGCTCCGGCCGCCCTCCGGGCTCCGCCCGAGTCAGCCTCGGCTCCGGGTGCGGCCCTCGGAGGTGCCGTGGTCCAGCCGTCGCCCGCCCTGTCGGAGGTCCTCGCCGCCAAGATCCGAGACGTCGCGGACTTCCCCAAGACCGGGATCCTGTTCAAGGACCTGACCACCCTGTTCAAGGATGCGCAGGCCTTCCGCGACGCCTGCGACGCCCTGGTCGCGGTCTACCGGGACACCCCGCTGGACCTGGTCGCCGCGATCGAGAGCCGGGGGTTTCCCGTCGGCGGCGTCCTCGCCTACCAGCTCGGCCTCGGGCTGGTGGCGGTGCGCAAGATGGGCCGGCTGCCGGCGGCCACGATCTCGGCGGGCTACCGCCTGGAGTACGGCGAGGCGGTCCTGGAGATGCACCGGGACGCGATCGAGCCGGGCCAGCGGGTCCTCATCGCCGACGACGTCCTCGCCACCGGGGGATCGGCGGCCGCCGCGGTCCGGCTGGTCACCGAGCTGGGCGGGGTGGCGGTGGCGGGGGCCTTCCTGGTCGAGCTGCGCCAGCTCGGCGGCCGGGCCGCCCTCGACGGCCTGCCCGTCACCACCCTCGTGAGCTATTGATGGAACCCACGGCAGCCGTCCCGAGCCCGCCGGCGCACGACGTCGCCGACCTCGCCCAGGCCGAGACCGGCACCCGCCTCATCGACTGGGCCGGCCGGGAGATGCCGGTGCTGGCCCGGATCCGGGAGCGGTTCCGGACCGAGCGTCCGCTCGCCGGCCACCGGATCTCGGCCTGCCTCCACGTCACCGCCGAGACCGCCAACCTCGCCCGCACCCTCGTCGACGGCGGGGCCGACCTTCGCCTCTGCGCCAGCAACCCGCTGTCGACCCAGGACCCGGTGGCGGCGGCGCTGGCCGCTGGCGGGCTCGCCACCTTCGCCCGCCGGGGCGAGGACGGCGCCACCTACTACGCCCACATCGCGGCCGCCCTGGCCCACCGCCCCACCCTCACCATGGACGACGGCGCCGACCTGGTCGGGATCCTCCACCAAGAGCGCCGGGAGCTGCTCGACGGGGTCGTGGGGGGCACCGAGGAGACCACCACCGGGGTGGTGCGACTGCGGGCGATGGCCCGGCAGCAGGTGCTCCGCTATCCCATCGTCGCCGTCAACGAGGCGCTCACCAAGCACCTCTTCGACAATCGGTACGGCACCGGCCAATCCACCCTCGACGGGCTGATCCGGGCCACCAACATGCTGATCGCCGGTCGCATCGTGGTGGTCTGCGGCTACGGCTGGTGCGGCCGCGGGCTGGCCGCCCGGGCTCGCGGGATGGGCGCCCAGGTGGTGGTGACGGAGGTCCAGCCGATCCGGGCCCTGGAGGCGGTGATGGAGGGGCACCGGGTGATGCCGCTGGCGGAGGCGGCGCCGATCGCGGACGTCGTGATCACGGTCACCGGCGACTGCAACGTGGTCGATCGAGCCCACCTGGAACGGCTCAAGGACGGGGCGGTGGTCGCCAACAGCGGCCACTTCAACGACGAGATCAACATCGCCGCCCTCGACGACCTCGCCGAGCAGGTCCGCGAGGTCCGTCCCAACGTCGCCGAGTACCGGCTCCGGGACGGACGGCGGATCTACCTCCTCGCCGAGGGCCGGCTCCTCAACCTGGCGGCGGCGGAGGGCCACCCCGCCGCGGTCATGGACATGTCGTTCGCCAACCAGGCCCTCAGCCTGGAGCACCTCGCCCGCCACCATGCGGAGCTGGCCCCGGCGGTGCACGATGTTCCAAAGGCGATCGACGAGGCGATCGCCGCGCTCAAGCTGGCCGCGATGGGGATCGCCATCGACCGCCTCACCGCCGAGCAGGAGGCCTATCTCAGCGGCTGGGAGGCGGGGACACGCTGACCGCTGACCGCAGGCGGATGAGGGGCGGGCGGCCGCGGCCCCCGGGTGGGTCGGCGGGGCCGGCGCCCCGGGCGCGAGCGCGAGACGCCGATCCGACCATGGCCCCGGGGGGTGCGGCGCCTCACGGCGGGGCCGCCTGATGGCCGCCCCGTCCGCGGTCGGCTGGGCGGTCCTGGGCACCGCCAATATCGCCCGGGCGGCCTTCGTCCCCGCCCTCCGCCGGGCCGGGGGCGGATCGGTGGTGGCGATCGGCACCCGCGATCCCGAGCGGGGGCGGGCGTTCGCCCACAGCGTGGCGCCGGCCGCCCGGGTGGGCGGCTACGCCGAGGTGCTGGAGGACCCGGGGGTCCGGGCGGTGTACGTCCCGCTCCCCAACAACCTCCACCGCACGTGGGCGGTGGCGGCTCTCGACGCGGGCAAGGCGGTGCTCTGCGAGAAGCCGCTGGGCCTGAGCGTGGCCGAGGTGGAGGCGATCCTCGCCGCCGCCCGCCGCACCGGGGGGCTCCTCTGGGAGGCGTTCGTCTTTCCCTTCCATCCCCAGACCCAGCGGCTCCGGGCGCTGCTGGACGAGGGCGCCATCGGGGAGCCGACCGAGATCGTGGCCGGATTCCACTTCCGGGTCCGCAGCCCGGAGAACATCCGCTGGTCGAGGGCCTCCGGCGGGGGCGCCCTCAACGACGTCGGCTGCTACCCGATCCATCTCGCCCGTCACCTCTTCGGCGCCGACCCGGTGGCCGCGGAGGCGGTGGATCGGCGGGCCGGGCGCGAGGTCGACGCCGACACCCAGGGCCTCCTCTGCTTCCCGGGTGGACGCCGTCTCCTCTTCACCTGCGGGCTGGAGCGCGCCTACGACGCGGAGGCCCGCATCCTGGGCCGCGAGGGCACCATCCGGGTGACCAACCCCTACCACCCCGACGGCGCCGACGTCGTCGAGCTGCACCGGGGAACGACGGTCAGCTCCGAGCGGGTGGGAGGAGACGAACCATCCTTCACCGCGGCGATCCGTCACCTCCATGCCGTCCTGAGCGGCGACGCCGCTCCCGCCCACCTGGCCGTCACCGACGCGCTCGGCACCGCGCGGGCGCTGGAGCTGGTGCGCGGCCGGACCCAGGCTCACGAGTGAGGGCCGGCGGGTGACACCCCGGGCGGGGTCGGGCCGGCCCCTGCGGGCGGCGGTGATCGGCGCCGGCCGCTGGGCCGCGGCGGCCCACCTGCCCGCCTTCGCCCGCTGCCCGGGGGTGGAGGTCACCGTCCTCTGCGACCGCGACGCGGAGCTGGTCCGGCGGCGCGCCCTGGAGTTCGGCATCGCCGAGACCAGCCGCGACGCCGAGGCGGTCATCGCCCGCGACGACCTCGACATCGTCGACGTCTGCACCCGCGACGACCACGATCCCCTGGTCTTCGCGGCCCTGGAGGCGGCCAAGCACTGCCTCTGCGAGAAGCCGGTGGCCCACGACGCCGCCTCGGTGTGGCGGGCCGACGGCATCGCCCGGGCGCGCGGGCTGCGCACCAAGGTGGGCCTCACCTTCCGGTACGCGCCCGCCATGCGCCACATGCTCCAGCTGGTGCGGCAGGGCTTCTGCGGCCGGCCGTTCATCTTCAACGGCTTCGAGCAGAACAGCCAGTGGCTCGACCCCGACATCCCCGCCGACAAGCGGGTGCTGACGGCCCCGTCCGACCGCGACCTGGTCGGCGGCTGGGCGGCCGGCGCTGGGGCGATCACCGTCTCGTCCCTGGAGGGCTACGGGGCACCGATCATCGATCTGGCCCTGCTGATGACCGGACAAGAGGTGACGGAGGTGGTGGGGGTGCTGCAGAACTTCGTGGCCCGCCGCCGCCGCACCAACCTCGACCGGGGTCGCGAGCCGATCAACATCGACGACGGCGACGTCTTCATCGGTCGGATGAGCGACGGCGCCCTCACGACGATCCAGAGCAGCTACGTGACGGTCGGCAACTACCCGGGGATCGAGGCCCGCCTCTGCGGCGACCGGGGGGCGATCACCTGCCGGCTGGTGGCGGAGCGGGGGGCCTGGCAGCGGATCTGGACCGCCACCAGCGACCGGGTCGAGTTCCAGCCCCAGCCGATCCCTGCGGCCTGCTTCCCCCCGGGCACCTCCGCCGCCGACGACTGGCCCGCCACCTGCTACGGCAACCTGGTCCAGAGCTTCGTCGACGAGATCCGGGACCGGACCCTGCCGGCGGAGGGGGACTTCGCCCAGAGCGCCCGCGTCCAGGAGGTGATCAACGCCGTCGAGGCCTCCCACCGCCGCCACGGCTGGGTGGCGGTGGCGCCGCCGTCCTCCGGCTGAGATCGGGGAGGGCCGCCGCTTGACGGGGCCGAGGATTGTCGACAATATGTAGCCGCTGTGACCGCCCCGGCCCTCGCCGATCGCCCTCCGCTCACCGCCATCCCGAGCCGGAGCCTCGCCGACGAGGTGGCGGCCCGGGTCCGGGAGGCGATCGTCACCGGGTCGCTGGCCCCCGGGCAGCACCTGCGCGAGACCGACCTCGCCACCATGTTCGAGGTCAGCCGCAGCCCGGTCCGCGACGCCCTGGTCCAGCTCGACCACGAGGGGCTGGTCCGCCTCCGCCGCCACCGGGGGGCGGTGGTGGTGGGGCTCAGCGTGGAGGACGTCGACGAGCTCTACACCCTGCGGGTCAGCCTGGAGCTGCTGGCGATCCGGCTCGTCGTGGCGCGCGCCGGGCCCGACGACGTCGAGGAGCTGCGCCGGCTCGCCGATCGGGTCCGCGACGCCGCCGGCACCGAGCCGGCGCGCACGGTGGCGGAGCTGGACGTGCGGTTCCACGACCAACTCTACCGGCTGGCGGACCATCACCGCCTCTACGCGTGCTGGGCGATGATCCAGCCCCAGGTCTATCGCTTCCTGCTCTCCCGCACCATCGTCAACGACGACTACCGGGCGATCGCCGCCGACGAGCACCACGAGCTCTGCGACACGATCGCCGCCCATGACGTGGCCGCCGCCACCGCCATGATCGAGCGCCATCTCCAGGAGGCGTACAGCCGGCTTCGCCACGAGTACGCCCGGCCGTCCCCCGTCCCCCCCCACCGTCGCCCGGCGCGGGGCCGGTCGGGGCCGCCGGCGGCGACCGCGGCCGGGCGGCCGGCAGCATCCGTCAGCGAGGGGAGGACCGGGCCATGAGGGCTGGATCGACCACCAACGGGGCGGCAGCGGGGGGACCGGGCCGCCGCCTGCGCCGCGGCGCCCTCGGGCTGGGCGCCGCTCTGCTCCTCACCGGCTCCGGCAGCGCGCTCCTGGCGGTGCCGGCCCAGGCGGCCGGGTCCGGGGTGGTGCGCTGGGCGGAGTCGGCGCAGGGGGCCCCCAAGTGGATCTTCCCGCTCTACCCGGGGACCGACTTCACCGTCCAGTACCAGAGCGAGTTCGAGTACCTCATGATCCCGCCGCTCTACCAGTTCGGCAGCGGCACCTCGCCCGCGATCAACTATCGGATCAGCCTGGCCCAGCCGCCGGTCTACCAGGACCACGACACCAAGGTGGTGATCACCCTCAAGCCCTACCTGTGGTCGGACGGCACCCCGCTCACCGCCCGGGACGTCGTGTTCTGGATGAACCTGCTCCGGGCGGAGAAGCGCAACTGGGCCCCCTACGTGCCGGGGTCGTTCCCCGACAACGTGGTCAGCGTTCGGGCCGACAGCAGCCGCCGGCTCACCCTCACCCTGCGCCGGAGCTACTCCCCCGCCTACTTCACCGCCAACGAGCTGAGCCAGATCACCCCCATCCCCCAGCACGCCTGGGACCGGACCAGCCTCGGCGGCGCGGTCGGCAACCTGGACCGCACCCCCACGGGGGCGGCCGCGGTCTACCACTTCCTCTACAACCAGTCCAAGGAGCTGGGCACCTACGGCAGCAATCCCCTCTGGAAGGTGGTCGACGGGCCCTGGCGGCTGCAGAGCTACAGCGTCACCGGTCGGGTGGTGTTCGTCCCCAACCCCCGCTACAGCGGCCCCGACAAGCCCCGCCTGGCCAAGTTCATCGAGGAGCCGTTCACCAGCCCCGCCGCCGAGTACGACGCGCTGCGGGCCGGGCAGCTCGACGTCGGCTACATCCCGCCGGAGGACCTCAGCACCCGTCCCGCCCTGCGCCGGGCCGGCTTCACCTTCGGCCAGTGGCCGGTGTATGGGTTCAACAGCCTGTTGGTCAACTTCCACAACCCCCGGGTCGGGCCCCTCTTCCGCCAGCTCTACCTGCGCCAGGCGCTGGAGCGGCTCATCAACCAGCCGGAGTGGATCACCAAGTCGCTGGGCGGCTACGGGGTGCCCACCCACGGCCCGGTGGTCAACGGCGCCCGGTCGCTGGTGGGCCCGGTCGAGCGCGCCTACCCCTACCCCTACAGCCCCACCGCCGCCCGGGCCCTGCTGCGGGCCCACGGCTGGGCGATCCATCCCAACCGGCTCACCACCTGCGCCAGTCCCGGCCGCGGGCCGAGCCAGTGCGGGGCCGGGATACGCCGGGGGGAGGGGCTCGCCCTCAACCTGGTCTACAACACCGGCCAGGTCTTCGAGACGATCCAGATGGAGACCCTCAAGTCGGAGGCCTCCCGGTTGGGCGTGCAGATCAACCTCTCCACCAACGTCTTCGCCTTCCAGTTGGCCATCCCCTGCACCGCCCGGGAGGCCAGCTGCAGCTGGCAGATCATCGACTGGGGCGGGGCCGTGTACACCCTGCCCTACTACCCGTTGGGGGGCGGCTACTTCGAGTGCGGCGCCCTGCTCAACTACGGCAGCTACTGCGACCGCACCGAGGTCCGGCTCGACAACCAGGGCCTCGGCGGCCGGGGTGGCGTGATCCCGTGGGAGAACTACGTGGCCCGCCAGCTGCCGATGCTGTGGATCCCCAACGGCGACTTCGAGCTGATCGAGGCGCGCAGCGACCTCCGGGGGGTGCTGCCCGCCAACCCGCTGCTCGCCATCTTCCCCCAGGACTGGTCGTATGCCAGGGCCTCGGGATGACGGCTCCGCTCCGGGAGGGGTGGGTCGGGTTGCCGCGACGGGGCGGCGGCGCCCGACTTCCCCCCGGCCGGCGCCGGGGAGCGGCGATCGGATCGGTCAGCGGCGACGCCGCCCGGGCGGAGCCGGGCCGTCGGCTGCGCACCGCCGCCGCTGCCGGCGGGCTCCCGACCGGCCCCGACCGGAACGCCGCCATCCGTGCCCCGGAGGCGAGGGGCGGCGGCGAGGCCCAGCGCACATCCCCCGTCCCCGGCGCCCCCCCTGCTGACCCGCCGCCACCACCGACGGCCGGCGCCGGGCGGCCACGTGTCCTTTGGGTAGGGGGGGCGTGAGCCCGGAGCTCCGGGTGGGGGTGGTGGGGGCCGGACGCTGGGCCACCATGGCCCACCTGCCCGGCTGGCGCCGCGACCCCCGCTGCCGCCTGACCATGGTCTGCGACCAGGACCGCAGCCGGGCCGAGGCGGCGGCCCGCGCCTTCGACGTCCCCGCCGCGGTCGGCGACCATCGCCAGCTGGTTACCTCGCCGGAGGTGGATGTGGTCGACATCGTCACCGACGACGACAGTCACTTCGCCATCACCATGGCGGCGCTGGAGGCGGGCAAGCACGTGCTCAGCGAGAAGCCGGTGGCGCACGACTTCCGCGACACCCTCCGCGCCGGCGAGCTGGCCCGGGAGCGGGGTCTTGCGACCCGGGTCGGCTTCACCTTCCGCTACAGCCCGGCGGTGCGCTACGCCAAGCAGCTGATCGATGCGGGCCGGATCGGCACCCCCTACATCTTCAACGGCTACGAGCAGAACTCGCAGTGGATCGATCCCGCCACGCCCTTCCGTGCCCCCGCCGCTGACGGCTCCGCGGAGGAGATGCGGGTGGGCTCGCTGGAGGGGTACGGGGCCCCGATCATCGATATCGCCCACTGGTGGGTCGGCGCCGATCTCGCCCGGGTGGTGGGGACGATGCGGAACTTCGTCAGCCACCGGGTCGCCCGCGCCACCGGGGCGATGACGCGGATCAACGTCGACGACGGCGACATCTTCCTGGGCGAGTTCCGCAACGGTGCGCTGCTGTCGATCCAGAGCAGCTTCGTCACCGTCGGCAACTATCCCGGGGTGGAGGCTCGGCTCTACGGCAGCGAGGGAGCGCTGATCGTCCGGATCGTGGAGGAGCTCGGCATCTGCGAGACCCTCACCGGCGCCACCCCCGACCAGGTCGAGTTCCGGCCGCTGGCGGTGCCCCGCGAGTACTATCCGCCCGGCGGCAGCGCCGGCGAGAGCTGGCCCACCCTCTTCTACGCCAACCTCGTCTCCGGGCTCGCCGACGAGGTGCTCGGCACCCCCATCGTCGGCCATGCCGACTTCCGGGCCGGCGCCTGGGTGCAGGAGGTGATCAACGCCGTCGAGCGGTCGGTGCGCCAGCAAGGCTGGGTGGAGCTCCCGCTTGCCGCCTGAGGACCAGGCGGTGTCCCCGCCCGCGCCGGCCGGGGCGTTCGCCCTCGACGGGCACGTCGGCGTCGTCACCGGGGCCGCCAACGGCCTCGGGCGCGCCATCACCGAGGCCCTGCTCGCGGCCGGGGCCCGGGTGGTGGCGGTGGACGCCACCACCGAGGACCGCTACGCCGGTCGGGACGGGGTGGTCACGGTGGGCGGCGACGTCGCCGACCCCTCCGTTGGGGAACGGTCGCTGGCGGTCGGGGTGGAGCGCTTCGGCCGGGTCGACCTGCTCGTCAACGACGCCGCCGAGTATCCCGATGGCGGGATCCTGGAGATGGACCCGGCCGCCTGGCAGCGGGTGTGGGACGTCAACGTCACCGGCCTCTTCCACATGACCCGCGCCTTCGTCCGCCACCGCCTGGCCACCTCCCCGACGACCGGCGCGATCGTCAATGTCTCCTCCGGCTCGGCCCGCAGCCCGCGGCCCGGGGGCGGCGCCTACGCCGCCTCCAAGGCGGCGGTGGAATCGCTGAGCCGGACTCACGCCATGGAGCTGGGGCCGCACGGGATCCGGGTCAACGTGGTGGCGCCCGGATACATCGACGTGCGCGGGTGGAGCGAGGCCCACCCGGAGCGCGCGCCGGAGGCGCTGCGGGCCCAGCTGGTGGCACAGATCCCGCTCGGCGAGGCGGGCAGGCCCGGGGACGTGGCCGATGCCGTGTGCTTCCTCTGCTCCCGGCAGGCCCGCCACGTGAGCGGCGCGGTCCTCGACGTCGACGGCGGCTCGATCGCCGGCCGCTTCCAGCTCCGCCGCGGATGAGCGCGGACGTGGGGGCGGCCCGCTGGCGGGCGGTGATCACGACCCCCCTGGAGGCGGAGCTGGTGGCGGGGTTGCGGCGCCGCCACCCCGGGGTGGAGTTCGTCGTCCCCA
This sequence comes from Candidatus Micrarchaeia archaeon, assembly GCA_035533215.1. Lineage (GTDB taxonomy): Bacteria > Chloroflexota > Dormibacteria > Aeolococcales > Bog-877 > DAHUZL01. Next base: position 39,823 of record DATLUG010000004.1, read on the forward strand.
CAGCGCTCCTGGCCCCGGCCCGGTACCCCGCCGACCATCCCTTCCCCACCGTGGCCGACCGTCCCGGGGTGCGGGCCGAGTGGGAGACGCTGCTGGACGGAGCTGACATCCTCTTCGACTTCGGCCCCACCGAGCTCCAGCCGACCCTGGCGCGGCGGCCGCGGCTGCGCTGGATCCAGGCCACCAGCGCGGGGGTGGGTCCCTTGGTGCAGCGCATCGGGCTGGCCGGGGCGGAGGGCCCGGTGGTGACCACCGCCAGCGGGGTGCACGCCGGCCCGCTGGCGGAGTTCGCGGTCCTCGGGATGCTCTGGCTGATCAAGGACGGACCTCGGCTGCTCCGGCAGCAGCGGGCTCACCTCTGGGAGCGGACGGCGACGGCCGAGCTGGCCGGGCGCACCGTGCTGGTGGTGGGAATGGGCCGCATCGGCGCCGCCGTCGCCCAGGACTGCCGCGCCCTCGGGATGCGCGTCGTCGGCTGCGCCCGGCGGCCGCGGGCCGGCGCCGCCGACCTTCCCGTCGACGAGCTGATCCTCCCGTCCGAGCTGGACCACCACCTTCCCGGCGCCGACGTCGTCGTGTTGAGCTGCCCGCTCACGCCCGCGACCCACCATCTCCTCGACGGCCCGCGGCTGGGCCGCCTGCGGCCCACCGCGATCCTGGTCAACGTCGGACGGGGCGCCTGCGTCGACGAGGGGGCGCTGGTGGCCGCCCTCCAGGCTGGGCGGCTCGCCGGCGCCGCGCTGGACGTGGCGGAGGAGGAGCCGCTGCCGCCGCACAGTCCCCTGTGGGACCTGCCCCAGGTGCTGATCAGCCCCCACTCCGCCAGCACCGTGGCGGACGAGAACCAGCGGATCGTGGCGATCTTCGACGACAACCTGGGCCGCTTCCAGCGCGGCGAGCCGCTGCGCAACGGGCTCGACAAGGGTGCCGGGTACTGAGCCGGCCGAAGGGCTGCGCAGCAACCGGGCGGAGCTGGTGCGGATGCGCTGCTTCGCCGAGGTCATGCACCCGCAGCACCGCGGTCAGCTCGGGGTCGACTGGCGGGACCGGCCGGTGGCGCTGCCGGGGATGGCCGGCGTCTGCCGCAACCTGCGGCTCGGCAGCCCCGCCTTCGGCTGGGCCGTCGACCACGGCGAGCCGGGGGCCTCGGTGGGGAGCCCGGACCCGCTCCAGCACCTGGCGGTGCAGGTGCTGGCGTGCGTCGGCAACCGGGTCCGCGTCACCGGCGGCCGGGCCCGGGGTGCCACCGGGTCGGTGATCGGCACCCACGCCTTCGTGCTCTGCGACTTCGCCCAGGAGGTGCTGGAGCAGATGGCGCCCGGCGATGCGGTGGTGGTCGAGGCGGAGGGACAGGGGTTGCGACTGCTCGATCACCCCGCGGTGGTCCTGCGCAACTGCAGCCCCTCCGCCCTGGACACGCTGCCGACTCGATCGGGGGCGGGCCGGCTCGAGGTCGGGGTGCGCGGGGTGGTGCCGCCCCAGCTGATGGGGGCGGGGCTGGGGATGAGCTCAGAGTGGGCCAACTGCGACGTCATGCTCCAGGACCCGGCGGTGCGATCGGCCCACGGCCTCCAGGACCTGTGCATCGGCGACCTGGTGGCGATGCCCGACCAGGATCACCGCTTCGGCCGCGGCTACCGTCGCGGCCACGTCGCGGTGGGGGTGGTGGTGCACGCCCTCGGCCCGGTGCCGGGGCACGGGATCGGGGTCGTCACCCTGCTCACCGGGGGGTCCGACCACCTGGGCTGGTGGCTCACCGACCGCGCCCGCATCGCCGACGCCCCGGCCCTGGCAGCCCCGTGACCGGCGCGGCCAGGGCCGGCGCGGCCGGCGGGCGCTCACCGGTCGCTGGCACCAACCGCGACCGACTGGTCGCCACCGTGGTCGTCGGCAGGATCGCACCCGTCCGCCTCCTGGGCGACCCGTACGTCGTCACCGCCGACGGCACGCCGATGGTGGCGGTCGGGGCCGGGGGCATCACCCCGACGGTGCGGGTGGGGATGCCGGCCGGTGGGTGGGCCGCCGAGCAGGTGGAGCCGGCCGTCAGCCTCGCCCACCAGGACCCGGACGCCAACCGGGCCCTGTGCCTCTACGCCTGCGTCGGCAACCGGGTCGAGGTGCAGGATGGCGACGTCGACGGCGCGATCGGGGTGGTGACCGGGAAGCACGAGCAGTTCCAGGCCTTCAGCCACGTCCTCGTCGACTTCCCGGCCGCCGTGCTCGAGGGGATGGGCCCCGGCGCCCGCTTCGTCGTCCGCGCGATCGGCTGCGGGCTCGCCGCCGCGGGGGCGCCGTCCGTCGTCTGCCACAGCCTCGCCCCCGACCTGTGGGAGGCGTGGGCGCCCACCGTGGACGACCATCGGCTGCTGGTGCGGGTCGCCGCCACCTGCCCGCCCGAGCTGGTGGGGATGGGGGCGGGACGGCTGGGAGCGACCACCTCGCTGGCGATCCAGACCGCCGACCGGGCCGCCCTCGACGCCCACCAGCTCACCCGGGTGCGCCTCGGCGACCTGGTCGCGATCCGGGACTGGGACGCCCGCTTCGCCATGGGCCACCGCCCCGGGGCGCTGACGGTCGGGGTGGTGGCGACCGGGACCAGCCGGGTGCTCGGCCAGGGGATGGCGGTCACGGTCCTGCTCAGCTGCGCCGACGGACACCTGCGCACGACAAAGGACCGCGGCGCCAACATCGCCGAGCTGCTGGGGATCGGCGTCGACGCCCCCTGATCGATCTGGCGGCCCCCCGCACGACCGCAGCTCGCCGTCGCGGGCACGGCTGCGGAGGGACGGATCCGCCCCGGCAGCGACCGCGGCCTGCGCAGCGTCCCCGTCCACGCCGTCGCGCCCACCGCGGGGTGGCAGCGGTGCCGGCCACGCGTCGGGACCTGCTGGCCCGGACCCAGGCCTGCGGGCCGGACCGCCGGCTGGAAGCACGCCGAGACGAAGCGGCCGCGGCAGCCAGCCCGGCATCGGCGAGGGCGGCGCCGGCGCACCGGACGGCGCTCGCCTCTGCGCCGCGATCACCGCTGCCGGTGGGTCCGGCGCGACCCGACCGCGTCGGACCCGGAGCCTATACTCGGAGCTCGGATGGAGTACCAGGAAATCCCCCGTGAGGCCGGCGAGCAGGAGACCCTGCTGGCCTTCCTCCGGTGGCAGCGCGACACCCTGGCGCGCAAGTGCTCCGGGCTCAGCGATGAGCAGCTGCGCGCCAGGTCGGTGCCGCCGTCCACCCTTAGCCTGCTGGGGCTCGTTCGGCACATGGCCGACGTCGAGCGGGGCTGGTTCGCCAGGACCCTGGGCGGGCTGGACGTCCCCTACCGCTACGGCTCGGACGAGACCCCCGACCGCGACTTCGAGGGGGCCGTCACCGCCGACGTGGCGGAGGCATTCAGCACCTGGGAGGAGGAGTGCCGCCGCTCGGACGGGATCCTCTCCGGCCTGGCGTTGGACGCGGTGGCCCGCCAGGAGACCGGGCGGGCCCTGACGACGCGCTGGGCCCTGGTGCACATGGTGGAGGAGTACTCACGCCACAACGGCCACGCCGACCTGCTGCGAGAGCGGATCGACGGGGCCGTGGGGTACTGAGCCGACTCCTCCGCCGGCCGGCTCGGCACCGGCGCGGCGGGATTGCGCGCGCCAGCGTTGCCGCTTGGAGCCGACCGGCGGTCTGCTCCACCCTCTCGGCCGCCCGCGCCCGCTCCCAATCGGTCACGACCGTCCGCCAGCTCGTCGGGAACGCCGCCCGCGGATTGCTCTGGGCCAGGACCAATGCTCCGCCGGACCCCCACGGGATCGGCGGAGCTGATCCCGTGGGCGAGCGCGCCGGCGTGATGCACGGGGGGCTGGGCGAGGCGTCCCCACCGAGGGGGATGGAGGCCGCCCGACCGTCGGCCCGGACCAGACCGCACGCGTGGGCTGGCACGGCCCGGCGGCGCATCCCGACGTCCCGGGCGCCGCCACCCGACGGCGACAGCGCCGCTCGTGGGATTCGGCCATCTGCATCGGCAGCCGGGCCAACCGACCCATCAGCCGGCTCGGAGCGGATGCCATCATCTCGAGCAGTCCACCCCATCAGGCACGCGCCCTTGAAAGGCGGGCGGCATGGTCAGCCGACGGTGCCGCCGCACCTGGCACCGGCACGCGGGGGGAGGCCCATCGATGTCACACCGGGTGCGGTGCGGCCCGCGTCGAGGCTGGCGGTGCGCGGCCGTGGCTGGCCCGACGGGAACGACTGCGGGCGTCGGCCGTCATCGATGCGGGCGGCCGGGACCCCTCCCCGATGCAGCGGAGCACCCGCGGGACCACGACGGGTTGGATGCGGAGGGCGACGTCGACTCCGGTCGGATGGACGCGAAGATCCCCCACCACCGCCGCCGCTGCCGGCGAGCGCACCCGCGGCCGCTCGAGCGCGACCCGTCCCGGGACCACGTCGTCCGACGGCCCGGCGATGGGAGCGGTGGACGATCGTGCGCGTCGTGGCGGATGCTCGAGCCGACCGCACCGCACCGTGGGGGCGGCCGTGACCGTCGGGGGCGACGGTCGAGCCTGGGTGTGGCTCCGAGGATGAACGCCGGTGGGCGGGGCGACAGCGCGATGGCTCGCATCGGGGCCTCCGGACCGGGTCGGAATCGACCTCCACCCGGGCGGCCCCGATCGCCATCGCACCCGAACACGAGGGCGCCCGCTGGGGAGGGGCCACGCCGATAGGATCTCGTCGCATCGGTGCCAGCCGATGCCGATCGGCAGCTCCGCGGGCCGCTCCCCCTCGGGTCCTGGATCGACGGCTGAGGGGGCGATCCACGCGCGGGCGGTTGGCCACCGTGCGTCCATCAGAGAACGCCACCGCGACGTGAAACCGCTCGCCCGGGGTGACCGGACGCCTTCGGGGTGAGGACGACCGGGTCGCCACCCTGCCGGATCCGCCGCCGCCCCCTACACTGACCGGGACCTCCGGACAGGAGAAGGCCCGTGGACGCAAGCGGGTGGCTTCCGGTGGGGGTCGGGAGGAGCTGCCGTGACCCGTCGCCACCCCCTTCGCCTCTTCACCGCGGAGTCGGTCACCGAAGGTCATCCCGACAAGATGGCCGATCAGATCTCCGACGCCATCCTGGACGCGATCCTGGCCAAGGACCCGCTCGCCCGGGTGGCCTGCGAGACCGCCGTCACCACCGGCACCGCCCTGGTGCTGGGCGAGATCTCCACCGACTGCTACATCGACATGCCCCGGGTCATCCGCCAGACGATCCAGCAGGTGGGGTACACCCGGGCCAAGTACGGGTTCGACCACGAGACCTGCTCGGTCATGCTCTGCATCGACGAGCAGTCGCAGGACATCGCTCGCGGGGTCAATGTCGGCGGCGCCGGCGACCAGGGGATGATGTTCGGCTACGCCTGCGACGAGACCCCGGAGCTGATGCCGGCGCCGATCCAGTACGCCCATGCCCTGGCCCGCCGCCTGGCCCAGGTCCGTCGCGACGGCAGCCTCCGCTGGGCCCGCCCCGACGGCAAGACCCAGGTCACGGTCGAGTACGACGACGAGGACCGCCCGCGACGCATCGACACGGTGGTGGTCAGCGCCCAGCACGCCGAGGACGCCAGCAACGAACAGATCCGCGAGGGGGTGCTCGAGCATGTCGTCCGCCCGGTCCTGCCGGCGGAGCTCCTCGACGACGCCACCACCCTCCTCGTCAACCCCACCGGCCGCTTTGTCGTCGGCGGTCCCCAAGGTGATGCGGGTCTCACCGGGCGCAAGATCATCGTCGACACCTACGGCGGCGCCGCCCGCCACGGCGGCGGCGCCTTCTCGGGCAAGGACCCCACCAAGGTGGACCGCTCCGGCGCCTACGGGGCCCGCCACGTCGCCAAGAACCTGGTCGCCGCCGGCCTCGCCCGCAAGCTCGAGATCCAGGTCGCCTACGCCATCGGCATGGTCAAGCCGGTCGCGGTCCTGATCGAGACCTTCGGTACCGAGGCGGTCCCCCGGGACCGCATCGCCGCCCTCGTCGACGAGTACTTCGACCTCTCGCCGGTCGGGATCATCCGCGAGCTCGACCTGCGCCGTCCGATCTACCGCCAGGTGGCGGCCTACGGCCACTTCGGTCGCAGCGACCTCGACCTGCCGTGGGAGCGAACCCCGCTGGCCCAGGAGCTGGCCGAGGAGGCGGGGACGACGCCCCTGGTCATCGGCCGGCAGGAGCGGCCCGGCGCGCTCGGCGCCGAGCCGGGGTCCTGACCTGACACCAGCGCCGCCGCCCCCACCGGGACCGGGCCGGCCGCTCGCCGCGGTGGTGCTGGCGGGCGGGTCGGGGACTCGGCTGTGGCCGCTCTCGCGGGCCCTCTGTCCCAAGCACCTGCTCCCGCTCGGGCCCCGCGGTCGAAGCCTGCTCCGGGAGGCGGTCGACCGGGTCGCCCCCCTGGCCGACGTCGTGCTGGTGGTCACCATCGCGGCCCAGGTCGAGGCGGTGGAGCGCGAGCTCGCCGGTGTCGCGGGCCCCCCGGTCGCGGTGCTGGCGGAGCCGGTGCCGCGCGGAACCGGTCCCGCCCTGGGCTGGGCTGCCCACGAGGCGATCAGACGGCTGGGCCCGCAGGCGGTGGTGGTCTCCTCCCACGCCGACCACCTCATCCCGGAACAGGGGCTGGCCCGCAGCGTCCTGGGCGCGGCGGCCGCCTGGGCGGCCCTGGCCGACGGGCTGCTGGCGGTGGGGGTGGCCCCCAGCCATCCCGCCACCGGCCTGGGCTACGTCGAGGTCGGCCCGGAGCTGCCGGCGCCGGCCGGCCGGCCGTCCCCGCCGTTCGGGGCCCGCCGCGGGCTCCGGTTCCTGGAGAAGCCCGACGCGGACGTGGCCGCCCTCCTCCTCGCCAGCGGGACCTGGCTGTGGAACACCGGCCTCTTCGCCTGGCCCGCGGCGCGGTTCCTCACCGAGCTCCGCACCGCGGCACCGGAGCTGGCCGGGGCGCTGGCGGCGGCGGTCGCCCCGGGGCAGGACGCGGAGGCGTTCGCGGATGCCTACGGCGCGCTCCCGACCGCGGCGGTGGAGCCGCTGGTGCTGGAGCGCACCGACCGCCTCCTCACCCTCACCGCCCCCATCCGCTGGAGCGACCTCGGCTCCTTCGCCGACCTGTACGCGGCCGGTCTGGAGGCGGGGGAGGGAGACGCCCAGGGCAACGTCACCCGCGGCGACGCCATGGTCCCCCGGGCGCGCGGCGCCTACGTCGACGCCCGGGCCGGCCGGCTGGTGGTCGCCCTCGGGGTCGAGGATCTGGTGATCGTGGACACCGAGGGCGCCCTCCTGGTGTGTCCGCGGGACCGCGCCCAGGAGGTCCGCGCGGTGGTCGAACGCCTGCGGGCATCGGGCCGGGAGGACCTCACCTGACCACCACCGTCGTCGACCACCCGCTGGCGGCGACCCTGCTGACCGCGCTGCGCGACCGCACCACCCCGCCGTCGCTCTTCCGGCTTTTGACCAAGCGGCTGGCGCTGGCCCTCACCCTGGAGGCGACCCGCACCGCGCCCACCTCGCCCTGCACGGTCGAGACCCCGCTGGGGCGCGCCGCCGGTCGGATGCTCGACGGGGTGCCGGTGGCGGTGCCGATCCTGCGGGCGGGGCTGGGGATGCTGGAGGCGGTCACCGAGCTCCTCCCCGACGTCGCCGTCGGCTACATCGGGCTGGAGCGCGACCATGCCACCTTCCGGCCCGCCGCCTACTACTCCAAGCTGCCCCCGCTGGCGGGCGCCTGGGTCCTCCTCCTCGACCCGATGCTGGCGACGGGCGGGTCGGCGTCGGCCGCCTGCGACGCGCTCGCCGCGGAGCGGGCGGGGCGGATCACGCTGCTCTCGGTGGTGGCGGCGCCGGAGGGGATCGGGCGGCTGGCCGAGCGCCACCCCGCGGTGGAGGTGGTCACCGCCGCGATCGACCGCGGCCTCGACGAGCACGCCTACATCGTCCCCGGTCTCGGCGACTTCGGCGACCGGCTGTTCGGGACCTGAGGTCAGCCGCCGACCAGCCGGATCTCGAAGGCGTAGCGGTCGGCGCGGTAGCAGTGCTGGCCGTACTCGATCGGCCGGCCGGTGGAGCTGTAGGCGGTGCGGGTGATGGTGAGCACCGACTGGCGCGGACGGGTGGCGAGGAGCCGGGCCTCCTCGGCGGTGGCGGCGCGCGCGCCGATGGTCTGCTCGGCGATCTGGGGGTAGAGACCGCGGGCGCGCAGCAGCGCGTAGAGGCCCTGGGCCTCCAGGCTGGCGGCGTCGAGGGCGAGCACGTCGACCGGGAGGTGGTTGTGCATCAGGCCGAGGGGCGCGCCGTCGGCGCAGCGAAGACGCTGGAGGCGGACGACCGGGGTGCCCTCAGCGACGTTCAGGGCCTCCGCGACCGCGCCCTGGGCGGGAGCGCGGGCGAGCGAGAGCACGGTGGTGGTGGGCCGCCGGCCCGAGGCGACCAGGTCGTCGTGGAGGCTGGTGAGCTGGACCGCCCGGCGCACCCGGCGCGGCACGACGCAGGTGCCGATGCCGCGGCGCCGGGCCACCAGGCCCTGCTCGATCAGGCGCTCGATCGCCTGCCGGACGGTGGGGCGGCTGATGGCGAGGCGCTGGGCGAGCTCGACCTCGCTGGGCAGATGGCTCCCCGCCGGGAACTGCCCGCTGTCGATGGCGGCCTCCAGCTGGCGCGCGATCTGGAAGTAGAGGGGAACCGGGCTGGCCCGGTCGACCATGATCGCCGGCGGCTCCGCGGCGGGCTCGGCCACCACCCGCTGCCTCACGGGGCGACAGCCTACCACAGGACTTTCGACATGAGGTCGTATATACATCTGGACATCGAGATCGCTCACCGGTTATGCTGAGGGGCCGTGCCCGGGGTCGGCCGCCGTCTGGGTCGGGGCGACGGGGCCGGGTGGCACAAGGAGGGGCGATGATGCCCGCGACGTCCCGGCCGGGGGGCGCCGGCCGTGGTCGGGGCCGGCCGCGGGCGGACGTCGGGTCGGGGGCGGCGGGGTGAGCCTGCCCGTCGAGGTGCTCACCACCGGCCGGGTGGGGGTCGACCTCTATCCCCTCCAGAGCGGGGTCGGCCTGGACGAGGTCACGTCCTTCGCCAAGTTCCTCGGCGGGACCGCCGCCAACGTGGCGGTCGCGGCCAGCCGTCTCGGGCGGCGCGCCGCGGTGATCACCCGGACCGGCGACGATCCCTTCGGCGCCTACGTCCACCGCGCCCTGCGCGCCCTCGGGGTGGACGACCGCTGGGTCTCCGCCGTCCCGCGGCTGCCGACCCCGGTGACCTTCTGCGAGCTGTTCCCGCCCGACCGCTTCCCCCTCTACTTCTACCGCTTGCCCAAGGCCCCCGACCTGGAGATCCGTCTGGAGGAGCTGGACCTGGAGGCGATCCGGACTGCCGGGGTCTTCTGGGCGACCGTCACCGGCCTGTCGGACGAGCCCAGCCGGTCGGCGGTGATGGGGGCCCTCGCCGCTCGCGGCCGCCGCCCGCTCACCATCCTCGACCTCGACTACCGCCCCATGTTCTGGAGCTCGCTCGGGGAGGCTCGCGGCCGCGCCCAGGCGGCACTCGAGGGGGTGACGGTGGCGGTCGGCAACCTCGACGAATGCGAGATGGCGGTCGGCAGCCGCGAGCCGCTGGCGGCCGCGGCGGCGCTCCTGGAGCGCGGCGTCGAGCTGGCGGTGGTGAAGCTGGGCCCGCAGGGGGTGCTGGCACGGACCCGGTCGTCCACGGTGACGGTGCCGCCGGTCGCGATCGACGTCGTCAACGGCCTCGGCGCCGGGGACGGCTTCGGCGGGGCGCTGTGCCACGGCCTCCTCGCCGGCTGGGCGCTGGAGCGCGCCCTGCGGTTCGCCAACGCCGCCGGCGCCGTGGTGGCCTCGCGGCTGGCCTGCGCGCAGGCGATGCCGTCGGCCGCCGAGGTGGACGCGCTGCTGGGAGCGGCGACCGGTGTCTGAGGCCCGCGCCCGCCGGCTCGCGCAGCTGCGGCTGCACCGGCCGGAGTCGATCCACGAGGCGGCCCGCCGCCGCCGCCGCCGCCCCCGGGTGGGGGCGTCCGGGATGGTGGTGATCATCGCCGCCGACCACCCCGCCCGGGGCGCCCTGCGGGTGGGGGCGGACCCCACGGCGATGGCCGACCGCGGCGAGCTGGTCGACCGGGTGCTGGTGGCGCTGGGGCGGCCCGGGGTGGACGGGCTGCTGGCCACCGCCGACCTGGTGGAGGACCTGCTCGCGCTGGGGGTGGTGGAGGGCCTGCCGGTCCTCGACGACAAGCTGGTGATCGGCTCCATGAATCGCGGCGGCCTCGCCGGCACGGTCTTCGAGCTGGATGACCGCTTCACCGCCTACACCGCCGCGGGGATCGAGCGCTTCGGCCTCGACGGCGGCAAGATGCTGCTGCGGATCGACCCCGAGGACCCGGCCACGGCGGCCACCCTGGAGGCCTGTGGCCGGGCCGTCACCGACCTGGCCGAGCGGCACCTGATCGCGATGGTGGAGGTGTTCATGGCCCACCGGGTGGGGACCAGGGTGCGCAATGACCTCAGCCCCGACGCCGTGATGCGGTCGATGGCGGTGGCCTCGGGCCTGGGGACGACCTCCGCCTACACCTGGCTCAAGGTCCCGGTGGTCGAGGAGATGGCGCGGGTGATGCGGGCGTCGATGCTGCCCGCGGTCATCCTCGGCGGTGAGGTCCCGGGCGACCCCGGCGCCGCGCTGGCGCGCTGGGGGGAGGCCCTCCACCTGCCCAACGTCTGCGGGGCGGTGATGGGACGGTCGCTGCTCTATCCCGCCGACGGCGACGTCGCCGGCGCCGTCGACCAGGTGGTGGAGCGGATCCGGGCGGTGACCGCGGGCGCGCCCAGCTGGAGCGGGGCGCGCTCGTGACCCACCCCCTCCACCGCCGGCGCGTCGGCGCCGCGCCGCCACCGGCGGTCACGCCCGCTGCCGCCGGGTGGCGCTACGCCGGCCTGCGCGTCGTCGAGCTGGCGCCCGGGGAGCAGCTGGAGCTGGCCGCCTCGTCGTGCGAGCTGGCGGTGCTGCCGCTGGCGGGAGCCTGCCGGGTGGACTGCGGCGGCGAGCGCTTCGAGCTGGTCGGGCGGCCCGACGTCTTCAGCCGGGTGACGGACTTCGCCTACGTCCCCCGCGATGCGGTGGCGCGGATCACCAGCCCCGGGGGCGGTCGCTTCGCCCTCCCCAGCGCCGAGGCGTCGGTGCCGCTGGCGCCCGCGTACGGCCCGGCCGAGGCGGTTCCGATCGAGATCCGCGGGCGCGGGCCGGCGAGCCGCCAGATCAACAACTTCCTCGCGCCCGGTGCCTTCGCCGCCGACCGCCTGATCGCGGTGGAGGTGCTCACGCCGGCCGGCAACTGGTCGAGCTACCCGCCCCACAAGCACGACCAGGCCGGCCCCGACGAGGCGGTGCTGGAGGAGATCTACTACTTCGAGGTGGCCCGCCGGGAGCCGGGCGGTCGGCGGCGGGTGGGGGAGGGGTTCGGACTGCACCGCCTGTACACGACCGACGGCGCGATCGACCTCTGCGCCGAGGTCCGCCACGGCGACGTCGTCCTGGTCCCCCGCGGCTACCACGGCCCCTCGGTGGCGGCCCCCGGGTACGACCTCTACTACCTCAACGTCCTCGCCGGCCCCGGGTCGGAGCGGAGCATGGCCTCCTGCGACGACCCGGCGCACCACTGGGTGCGGGCGAGCTGGGCCCACCAGACGGCCGATCCCCGGCTGCCGATGGCGACGGCGGCGGGGCCAGGCTGACCGGGGCACGCCCGATGGGAACCGAACGACTCACCATGGCGCAGGCGATCGTCCGCTACCTCGCCGGCCAGTACAGCGAGAGCGACGGCGGCACGAGGCGGCTGATCCCCCGCCTGCTCGGGGTCTTCGGGCACGGCAATGTGGCGGGGCTGGGCCAGGCCCTCGACGAGCACCGAGCGCTGCTCCCGTACGTGCAGGGGCGCAATGAGCAGTCGCTGGTGCACATCGCCGCCGCCTACGCTCGGGCCACCCGGCGGCGGGCCACCCTGGCGGTGACCTCGTCGATCGGTCCCGGCGCCACCAACATGGTGACCGGGGCCGCCCTGGCCACCATCGACCGGCTGCCGGTGCTGCTGCTGCCGGCCGACACCTATGCCTCCCGTCGCCAGGGGCCGGTGCTGCAGCAGCTGGAGCACCCGCTCGCCGGCGACGTCAGCGTCAACGACTGCTTCCGCCCGGTGGCGCGCTACTTCGACCGCCTCACCCGGCCCGAGCAGCTGCTGACCGCGCTGCCGGAGGCGATGCGGGTGCTGACCAGCCCGGTCGAGGCCGGGGCGGTGGTGCTGGCGCTCCCCCAGGACGTCCAGTCCGAGGCTGCCGACTACCCCCTCGGGTTCTTCGAGACCAGGGTCTGGCCGATCCTGCGCCCGGAGCCGCAGCCGGGCCAGGTGGCGGCGGTGGCGGCGATGCTGGCCCAGGCGCGGCGGCCGCTCTGCATCGCCGGGGGCGGGGTCCGCTACGCGGAGGCGGAGGCGGCGCTGGAGTCGTTCGCCGCCGAGTTCGGGATCCCGGTGGCGGAGACCTTCGCCGGCAAGGGGGCGGTGCAGGTGCCCGGGTGGTGGGGCGTGGGCGGCCTCGGCCTGGAGGGCACCCCGGCCGCCAACGCCATCGCCGCCGAGGCCGACTGCGTGCTCGCCGTCGGGACCCGGCTCACCGACTTCGTCACCGCGTCCCAGTCGCTCTTCCAGGACCCCCACGTCCGGTTCGCCGCCATCAACGTCTCCGACCGCGACGCCCGCAAGCAGGGGGCGATCCCGATCGTCGCCGACGCCCGTAAGGCGCTGGCGGCGCTGGCGGGGGCGGCCCGGTCGGCCGGCCTGCGCCCGGACCCGGAGTGGCGGGAGCGGGTGACGCGCGCCACCGAGGCCTGGCGTCTCCGGCTGGCCGACGCGCTGGCGGCGGACGGCAGCGGCGCGCTCACCCAGGGACAGCTCATCGGGGTGCTCCAGGAGCAGGCCCGTGCCGGCGACACCCTCATCGCCGCCGCCGGCGGTCCCCCGGGGGACCTCCTCAAGATCTGGGACGCGACCGGGGGCCGCCACTGCCACCTCGAGTTCGGCTACTCGTGCATGGGATACGAGCTTCCGGCCGCCCTCGGGGTCCGGATGGCGCAGCCCGAGGGCGAGGTCGTGGCCCTGATCGGCGACGGCAGCTTCCTCATGCAGCCCTCCGAGCTCGCGACCGCGGCCCAGGAGGGCCTCGGCGTGACGGTGGTGATCGCGGAGAACCATGGCTTCCAGGTCATCGACCGGCTCCAGCGGCTCACCACCGGCCGCCGGTTCGGCAACGAGTTCCGCCGCCGGACCGGGCCCGACGGGAGCGGGGTGCTGGACGGGGACTACCTCCGCCTCGACCTCGCCGCGGTGGCGGCCGGCCTGGGCGCGACGGTGCAGCGCGCCGCCACCGTGGCCGAGGTCCGGGCGGCCCTGGCGGCGGCCCGCGGCCAGCCCGGGCCCCGGGTGGTGGTGGTCGAGATCGCCCCCCATGCCGACCTCCCGTCCGCCGAAGCCTGGTGGGACGTGGCCCCCGCCGCCGTCTCCGGGCTCGCCGAGGTCCGGGCCCGGCGCCGGGAGTACGAACGGGGGCGCCAGCGCCAGCGGTGGCACGGGTGACGGGACGCGCCGCGGGGGCGAAGGGGCGGTGACGACGCGGACGATGTCGGCGGCGGTCTTCCGCGGTCCCGGCCGGGTCCAGGTGGAGCGGCGTCCGCTCCCCGGCCTCGCCGCCGCGGCCGACGTCGTGGTCGCCGTCGAGGCGTGCGGCCTCTGCGGCACCGACCTCCACATCCTCGAGGAGCCGCCCGGACACCCTGCGACCCCAGGGGTCGTGCTGGGCCACGAGTTCGTCGGACGGGTCGCGGAGCTGGGTCCGGAGGCCCTGGGGGTGACCGAGGGCTCCCGGGTGGCGGTCGACCCCAACCTCGCCTGCGGGAGCTGCGGCGCCTGCCAGCGCGGCCACCTCAGCCACTGCACCCAGCTCCGCTCGCTGGGGATCTCCCGGGACGGCGGCCTGGCGGAGTGGGTGTCGGTTCCGGCCCGGGCCTGCCATCCCATCGGCGACCGGATCCCGAGCGGGACCGCCGCCCTCACCGAACCGCTGGCCTGTGTCCTGAGCGGCGTCCGGAAGGCGGCGCCCATGCCGGGGGAGGTGGCGATGATCTTCGGGGCGGGTGCGATCGGCCTGCTCTTCCTCGCCGTCCTCCGGGCCGGCGGGGTGCGCTGCGTCGTGGCGGAGCCCCACCGGGCTCGCCGCGAGACGGCTGGGCGGATGGGGGCGGTCGCGGTCGTCGATCCCGCCGCCGACGAGCTGGGCGCGGTCCTGGCCCGCTGGGGCCCGGGCGGCGCCGACCTCGCCGTGGACGCGGTCGGGACCCAGCTGGTGGCGGCCCTCGCCCACACCCGCCCGCGCGGACGGGTGCTCCTCTTCGGGATGGACAGCCGGGCCCGCGCCGAGGTGGCCCAGTACGACTGCACCCGCCGGGAGATCCGGATCCTCGGCGCCTACGTCGGCGACTTCACCTTCCCGCCGGCGGTGCACCTGCTCCGGTCCGGGCTGCTGGACCTGACCCCGATCGTCAGCCATCTCCTGCCGCTGGACCGGCTGCCGGAGGCGCTGGCCGAGCTGCGGGCGGGCACCGCGGTGAAGGTGGTGCTGACGGTCGGACCATCGATCGAGCGGTGAGGAGGACGGCCCCGCCGGGGCGACTCCGAGCGCCGCCGCGCCGGCGCCGGATGGGCTGCAGCAGGCCCGGGTTCGCGAGGCCGCCGTCCCCTCGCCCGACGGTTCGAATCCCCGCGCCATAGGGGGCCGCTGCCGACGATCTGTGGCGGCTTGACACGTCCATTTGTCCAGGACAGGATGCCGGTGTGCTCGATGTGGACGTGATCCCCGAGCGGACCGCAGCGGAGGCGTCGCTCGACCCGATACGCCGGCGGTTGCTCTCCGAGCTGGTGCATCCGGCATCGGCGGCGGCGCGTGCGCCGCGGGTGGGGCTTTCGAGGCAGAAGGTCAACCACGACCTCCGCGTGCCGAACGTCACGGCGTGATCAAGCTCGTCGAAGAGAGGCGCAAGGGCCACGGCACCGAACGGATCCGGCACGCCCGCGCATCCTCAAACGTGATCTCGCCGGACGTTCTCGGGCATGTCGCGCCCGACTCGGCGCGTAAACTGGACTCCGGATCGGCGCGCTGGCCGCTCGCCCTGGCCGCGCAACTGGTGCGCGACCTGGTCGGTTTGCGGGGCGACGCAGGGCGAGCGAGCCTGCGACTCGCCACCTTGGCCCTGGAAGGAGCGATCCGCTTCGCGTCGGCTGCCGATCGTGGCGCCTTCACGGAGGAGCTCGCCGTCGTCGTCGCCGACCGATCGCCGGCTACCACGACGAGACCGCTCGAAAGGCCGCGCCCACCGGCTCGTCCTCGCCCTGCACCCCACCAGGAAGACGCAGCCGCGCGAACCGCGTGACGGAGATCAATGATGGCCCACGAATTCGACATCGTCCGAGCAGTGCTCCTGGAGGCGACTCCCGACGAGGTCTGGGAGTCCGTCGCAACCGCTCCGGGGCAGGCAACGTGGTTCGGCCTTGTGGCTCCGATCGACCCATCCAGCCCGATCGTCACGGCCTGGGAACCCGGCCGGCGCCTGCAGTTGCAGATCCCGCCTGCGCCCGACGGCTCTATCCAGTCGTTCGAGTACCTGATCAGCGCGAGGGACGGGGCGACCACCGTGCTTCGGTTCAGGCACAGCGGCTCCGGCGGTGACTGGGGCGAGGAGTTCCAGCCCATCACCGCCGCCGGTTGGGAGATGTACCTGCGGACCCTCGCCCAGTACCACGCCCACGTCGCCGGCCGGCCCGCCACGTTTGTCGAGGCGGAGGCGCCGGCGTCCTCCTCCGTCGCCGACGCTTGGCCGGTGTTGCTCGGCGTGCCATGCGGTGGCGGTGCGACCGGCGCGGAGCGGGTGGACGTTGGGTCGCCGGTCGACGTCAGTCATCCCCGCCTCCCGAGGATGGAAGGCGTCATCGACCTTCTCACCGACCACTGGGTGGGAGTCCAGACGCCCGACGACCTGATCCGGTTCCACGGGCGGTGGTCTCTCGGCATGCCCGTCGCGGTCAGCCACCGCCACGACGCCGACGGCCTCGATCCATCCGGGGCCCGCAAAGCCTGGGAGTCGTGGCTGGCACGCGCGTTCGCCGCCTCGCCAGCCGCGGAGGGCGCCCGCGACTGAGCCGGCGCCTGGGCCGCGCCCGCGGAAGCGCGTCGTCGAAGCGGACATACCGCTCCTCGGCGGACCGATCAAGCTCGGCGGACCCAAGCATCACCGCATCGAAGTCGCCAAGCGCGAGGCCATCGCGTTGATGCTCCAGGGGAACGCCTCGACCCCGAACGCCAGGGGCCCCCGTCCCCCAACCCCAGCCGAGCCACGTCGCTGATCGCCGGGTAGCGGCGCACAGAATGACGCCGAGTCGTCCCGGCGACGACGCGCCCGAGCCGGCGATCTGGCGGCTTGGCTCCGGGGCATCCCACTCCGGTAGCACGATCGGCTTGCGACCACGCTGACGGACAACGGGCCGCCTGACTTCGGCTGTGTCAGTGGCGAAGGCCCATGAGACGCTTGCGTTTTGCTCGATCGAGGTCATCCAACCGCTGACCGAGTTGGCCTCGGGGCTGGCCGAGGTTCGAATGGTCGAGCGATCACGGCGCGATTGGAGCTGGAGCTCGTGAGATCGGCGAGACGCTCCCACGTCGCCTGCCGACGGCGCGAGCGGTCGTCGTCCTCGCGCTCGGCGGCGCTTGCCAGGCGAGCCGACCGAGCCGCCGGCGATCGGCGACGTCACCGGGGTCGAACGCCCCTGGGTCGAAGGCGCCGCCCACCCATTCGAGCAGCGAGTCATGCTCGGGATTCGACGCGTCGCCGATGGCGGTGGGGAAGTCGGCGCAGCCCCGAACGCCGCCGCAGTCCTCGGGGGGGCAGGCGCGGCGCCCTGCGCTGCAGGCCGGGTGGGTCGCCCCCGGCACGGCCGCGAGGATCGTCTCCACCACCAGCCGGTGCTGCCAGTGGTCACCGAAGTCGTAGACGGAGGCGAACGTCGTTCCTGCCTCGGTGACGGCTCCCAGCCGAGCCCGTCGCTCGCTCTTCGGCGGTGGACCCCAGCCCTCACCGTCGCCGGTGCCATAGCGGACACCGCCGATCTTGAACTTGTGCAGGTGGCCGTCCCACCAGCCACAGGCGGCCTGCAGCACCTGGGGGAGCCGGAGGAGCGTGGTCGCCTCCGGCACCAACAACCGGCGCCACACCGGCGGCGTGGCGCCGACGATCGTGGCCTTCAGTTGGTACATCCGTCCTGGCATCGGGTCCCTCCACCGTGAGGAGGTGGAGGGCTCGGTGCGCTCCCGCCATCTGGACGTAGTCGTCGTCCTGGGTCACCACCGGCAAGCCGAGGTTGATCGCGGTCGCGGCGATCAGCGCGTCGGTGAGCGTGACCGTCCGGTGGATGCCGGCGGCGCGGCAATCGACCACCAGCCGAGCCCACGCCCCATGATCGCCTCGCTGATCGGGACGGGCTCCGCCGTCCTAGCCAGCGCCAGCGTGTCCCCCCGGCGAGCTCGGGAGGCGGCATCGACCGCGCTCAGCACTCCCAGCTCCAGCTCGCCGATGGTGATCACCGAGACCGTCACCCGAGCCGGCAGCTCACCGAGTGGTCGCTCGACCTCGCGGGCGATGAACACCGAGGTGTCGAGGAGCCCGGCCGGCTCGCCCACAGCTCGTCCACGGTCTGTCCGGCGAGGCTGTCGAGAGCATCTCGACGCGCCGGGTCCGCTGCCCGTTCGGCGAGCGCTCGACGCAGGGCATCGCCGCTCAGCCAGCGGGTCCTCTGACCGTGGGGCACGATGTCGGCGACCGCCTCGCCGTGCGCGGTCAGGACCACCCGCTCACCGGCCCCCACGGCGTCGATGACCTGATCCCTTCTGCGTGCGAAGCTCGCGTACGCCGATCCTCATGGGCGATCGCGTAGCCCATCGGGTCCGTTCCCCCGCGTCAGGGTCGCTCCGGGATGGACGGCGCCGCGGGGGCGGTTCGGTTCGGGTGACGGTGTCCACGCCCGGGCATCGAGGCGCTCCGCCAGGGTGTGCCGCGCGGCCGACGCGCCCGTCCGCGCTCGGGAGGGACACCCGGCGCGATGGCCTGCCCGACGACCTCAGGTGAGCCGGCCGACGTACAGCGCGACGACCTGGTCGTCCGCGAGCAGGTCCCGGCCCGTCCCCTCCAGCCGGTTCTGACCGAGGGTGAGGAC
>DATLUG010000005.1:0-170750 GCA_035533215.1 Candidatus Micrarchaeia archaeon
GGGAGCCGGCGGGGAGATTCGAACTCCCGGCCCGCTGTTTACAAAACAGCCGCTCTACCACTGAGCTACACCGGCCGCGAGGGCCACCCCGGCGACGGCCGGAGGGCGCCCTCAGGATAGCCCGGCCGCGGCGGCCGGGACGCGCGGGCGGCGGTCAGAAGAGCTCCGGCTCCGGCCCGCGGGCGGCCTCGAAGCCGGGCAGGGCGAGGGGGGCGGCTCCCGGCTCCCCGACGGTCGCGCGGCCGTCGTCCTCGCCGTCGTCGTCCGGCGCCAGGACCCGGTTCCGCCCCGCCCGCTTGGCCGCATACAGGGCACCGTCGGCCCGTGCCACCAGCGCCGCCGGTGCGGTCATGGCCCGCTCCCCCGCCGCCACCCCGATCGAGATGGTGAGCGGCCGGGCGCGGCCGCCCCGGGCGGCGCCCTGCTCCACCGCCAGCCGCAGGCGCTCCCCCAGCTCCAGCCCGGCGGCGAGCCCGGAGTCGCGGGCCAGCACCGCGAACTCCTCCCCCCCGTACCGGTAGACGGTGTCGGTGGCGCGGACGCTGGCCGCCAGCAGCCCCGCCACCCGGCCCAGGACCTCGTCGCCGACCAGGTGCCCGTGACGGTCGTTGAAGCGCTTGAAGTGATCGATGTCGACCATGAGGAAGGCCAGCGGGCTGCCGTAGCGGCGGCTGCGCTCCCACTCCGCCCCCAGGTCGTGCTCCAGGGCGCCCCGGTTGGGCAGGTGGGTGAGCGGGTCGGTGCGCCCGAGCCGGTCGGCGCGCCCCCGCCCCCTGGCCGCCTCGATGGCGGCGGCGGCGTGGGCCGCGACGATCGCCACCCCGTCCCATGACCGGCCGTCGTCAGACCCCGCCAACGGGCCGCGCAGCTCCAGCACCGCGACCACGTCGCCGCCCGACACCATCGGGATGAGGGAAGACCCCGGCGAGGCGGCGCCGGAGGGGTCCGGCGGGAGCACAGGGGTGGGGGCCGACAGGCCCGAGGCTCGGCCGCCCCCGGCGACCTGCCTCACCGCCGCGCTCGCACCGGGGCCAGCGCCCGCGCCGGCCGTGCCAGCCCCGACGCCGCCCCCCTCGTCGCGGGCGGTGTCGCCGACCAGCTCCACCCGGTCGGCGTCGGGGGACTCCCGCGCCCACAGCAGCACCCGGTCGGCCCCGGCGAGGGCCCGGACGGCATCGACCGCCAGCTCCGCGACGTCGGCGACGCGGGGGCTCGCGGTGAGGGCCCGGGCGACCGCCGCCACCCTGGCCAGCGGATCGCCCGCGGGTGCGGCGGGGTCGATCCCCTGGGGCCTCACGGTCGCGTCGCGGCCGCCGCCCATCGACTCAGGACCGCGGCGGGAAGGCGAAGTCGCGCTGGCGCGCCACCTCGTAGAGGAGGATCCCCCCCGCCACCGCCGCATTGAGCGACGCCACCCGGCCGCCCATCGGCAGCCGCACGGTGCGATCGCAGGTGGCCCGGGTGAGGGGCCGCATCCCGGTTCCCTCGGTCCCCACCACCAACGCCACCGGCAGGCGGTAGTCGACGGCGTCGTAGCGGTCCCGGGCCCCGGCGTCGAGGCCCACCACCCACACGCCCCACTCGCGAAGCCCGTCCAGCGCCTGGCGGAGGTTGGTCACCCGCAGCAGGGGCAGGTGCTCCGTCGCGCCCGCCGCCGCCTTGGCCACGGCGGCGGACACCGGCGCGCTCCGGTGGCGGAGGGTCACCACCGCGGTCGCCCGGCAGGCCTCCGCCGAGCGCACCAGGGCTCCCAGGTTCTGGGGGTCCTGGAGCTCGTCGAGGCAGAGGACCAGCGGCGGCCACGGGGACGACAGCTGGGCCAGGACCAGCTCGCGGAGCCGGTGCAGCCCGCCGAGCTGGCGGCGGTCGAAGTAGGCGACCACCCCCTGGTGGTGCTCGGAGTGGGCGACGTCGTCGAGCTGGCGGCGGTCGCGCGTCTCCACCTGGGCCCCGGCGCCAGCCGCCCGGGTGAGCACCTCCGCCAGCCTCGGGTCCCGCTCGAGACCCGACGCCACAAGGATCCGCCGCGGCTCCCTGCCCGCCCGCAGGGCCTCCAGGACCGGATGGCGGCCATAGAGGATCTCGGGCACCGCGACCGGCCGCCCGGACCCTCAGCCGACCCGCCGCCAGCGGGTCCCCTGGGGCTGGTCCTCGACCACGATCCCGAGCCCGCGGAGCTCGGCCCGCACCCGGTCGGCGGCGGCGAAGTCCCCCGCCCGGCGAGCCGTCTCACGCCGCTGGAGCAGCGCCTGCGCGGCCGAGCTGAGGGGCGCGTCGGCCACTCCGGCCCCGGCCGCCGCCTCGATGCAGCCGAGCACGTCGTCGATGGCGAGGAGCGCGCGGGCGGCCGCCCGCGCGCCCGCCCCCTGTGCCTCCCCCCGGTCGAGGAGCCGGTTGCCCTCGCGGACGAGGTCGAAGGCGACCGCGACCCCGGCCGGAAGGTTGAGATCGTCGTCGAGGGCGGCGGTGAAGCGGCGGCCGGCGTCCTCGGCCACCGCCGCCAGCGGGTCACCCCGGGCACCGTCCGGCTCGGGCCCCGGGCGCCCGACCTCGGCGCAGCGGCGCCAGAAGGCTGCCAGCCGGCCGACCGCCTCGGCGGCGCCGGCGAGGTCCTCCTCGCGGAAGTGGAGGGTGCGACGGTAGTGGGCGCCGGCGAGGAGGTGGAAGCGCACCGTGAGCGGGTCGACCCCCGCCTCCTCCAGCTCGCTCAGGGTGACCAGGTTGCCCACCGACTTCGCCATCTTGGCGCCGCCCCGGTGGAGGAGCTCGGTGTGGACCCAGGTGCGCACGAAGGGACGGCCGGTGGCGGCCTCCGACTGCGCGATCTCGTTCTCGTGGTGGGGGAAGATCAGGTCCACCCCGCCGCAGTGGACGTCGACCGTCTCACCCAGCTCCGCCATCGCGATCGTGGAGCACTCCAGGTGCCACCCCGGGCGCCCGGGTCCGTAGGGGGAGGGCCAGCTCGCCCCCTCGCCCGGCGCCACCGCCTTCCAGAGCACGAAGTCGCGGGCCTGCTCCTTCACCTCGTACTCGTCGGCGTCGACCCGCCCGCTGCCGCCGGCGCGCAGCCCGTCCACGTCCAGCCCCGCCAGC
Organism: Candidatus Micrarchaeia archaeon; assembly: GCA_035533215.1. Classification (GTDB taxonomy): domain Bacteria; phylum Chloroflexota; class Dormibacteria; order Aeolococcales; family Bog-877; genus DAHUZL01. The sequence goes on from DATLUG010000005.1 coordinate 3,094, forward strand.
CGGCCGTAGGGCGGGAAGGCGTCGACGCGGAAGTACACCGACCCGTCGGCGATGTAGGTGAAGCCCTTGGCCTCCAGCCGCCGGACCAGCTCCAGCATCTGACCGATGTAGGCGGTCGCGTGCGGATAGGCGTGGGCGGGCCGCAGCCGAAGCCGCCGCACGTCCCGGTGGAAGGCGTCCACGAAGGGGGCGGTGAAGGTCTCGATGGGGGTGCCGGCCGCCCCGGCCTTGCGGATGATCTTGTCCTCCACGTCGGTGATGTTCATGACGTGGCGCACCGCCAGGCCGGTCGCCTCCAGGTGGCGGCGCAGGCAGTCCACGAAGAGGAACGTGCGCAGGTTGCCGACATGGGCGCGGGCGTGCACCGTGGGGCCGCAGGCGTAGAGGAGGACGGTGCCCGGGCTGCCGAGCTGGAGGGGCTCGACGAGGCGGGTCAGCGTGTTGTGGAGACGAAGGGTCATGGGGCGGTTTCTATCCTACCCGCCGTCGCGGCCAGCTCCCCGCGGGCCCCGCCCGGGCGCCATCGGCGCCGACTCCCGCACCAGGCACACCGTCGCCAGCGCGACCACGCCCTCGCCGCGGCCGACCAGCCCCAGGCCGTCGCTGCTCTTGGCCTTGACCGACACCCGCCCGGGCTCCACCCCGAGGGCGTCGGCGAGGGCGCGGCCCATCTCCACCACGTGGGGCCCGAGCCGGGGCGCCTCGGCCACCACGGTGGCGTCGCAGTTGCCGACGACCCATCCCGCCGCCGCCGTCAGCCGGGCCGCGTGGCGGAGCAGCGCGGTCGAGTCGGCTCCCCGGGTGGCGGGGTCGGCGGAGGGGAAGTGATGGCCGAGGTCGGGCAGGCCGGCCGCTCCCAGGACGGCGTCCGCCACCGCGTGGCAGAGGGCATCCCCGTCCGAGTGCCCGATCAGCCCGACGGGATGCGGGACCACGACCCCGCCGAGCCGGAGCGGGCCCGGGCCCCCGAAGCCGTGGACGTCGACCCCGAGCCCGACCCGGGGGCCCCACCCCGGCGGAGCGGCGCCGGGGGCGGCCCCGGTCACGGCGCCACCGCCGGGACCGTGAGGTCCGCCGCCAGGATCAGGAGGTCGCCCGGCAGGGTGAGCTTGCGATTGCGGGGATCGCCCGGGACGATCGCCACCCGGTGCCCGATCGCCAGCACCAGGGACGCGTCGTCGTCGGCCCGCCGCCCTGCCACCGCCGACGCGGCGTGGGCGGCCCGCAGCCAGTCGGTGCGAAACGCCTGCGGGGTCTGCACCCCCGCGACCCGCTCCCGGTCCAGGACCAGCTCCACCGCGCCGGCGCGGACCAGGCAGGTGGTGTCGACCGCGGGAAGGACGGCGGTGGCGGCGCCCTCGCGACGAGCCGCGTCGATCACCCGGGCCACCAGCTCGCCCCGGACGCCCGGGCGGGCGGCGTCGTGGACCACGACCCACGGAGCGGTGCAGACATCGAGCGCGGCGAGCACGGAGTCCTGGCGCCGCGGACCGCCCTCCACCAGGGTGAGGGGGAGGCGGCCGGCCGTCCGGGCGGCCCAGTCGGCGATGCGGCCGTGGTCGGCCCGCGGCGCCGCGACCACCAGCTGGTCGACCCCGCTTCCGAGATCGGCGAGGGCGGCGAGGGTCCAGGCCAGGACCGGCCGGTCGCCGAGCGGAGCCCACAGCTTGGCGCCGCCGAAGCGGCTGCCGCCGCCGGCCGCGGGCACCAGGGCCGCGACCGGGCCGGGCGGGCCGGTCACGCGGGCGGGACCGCACCGAGGGGCGGGGGATCCGGCTCCCCGCCCGCCAGCCGGGCGAAGACCATCCGGCCGGTCGCCGTCTGCCGCACCGACCGCACCACCAGGGGGACCGACCGGCCCACCAGCCGGGCGGCGCCGTCGGCGAGCACCATGGTCCCGTCGTCCAGGTATCCCAGGCCCTGGTCGGCCTCGCGGCCCTCGCGCTGGATCTCGACGGTGACGGTCTCACCGGCCTGGAGCGGGGCCCGCAGGGCCATCCCCAGGCGGTTCAGGTTGAGCACCGCGATTCCCTCCACCCGTGCCACCTGATCGAGGTTGTAGTCGACGGTGCAGAGCGCCGCCCCCAGCTCCCGCGCCAGCCGGACCAGGCGGAGGTCCACCGCCTCGATGGCGGGGAAGTCCCGATCCAGCAGGTCCACCCTCATCTCCGGTTGCTCCCGCAGGGCCGCCAGCTGCTCCAGCCCCCGTCGCCCCCGGGCTCGACGGGAGGGGTGGGCGGCGTCGGCCAGCTCCTGCAGCTCCACCACGACGAAGCGCGGGACCAGAAGGGGGTAGAGCCAGAACCCGGCCCGGGCCAGGTCGAGCAGTCGGCCGTCGACGATGGCGCTGGTGTCGACCACCACCATCCCGCGGCCGCCCGCCCCCGCCGCCCCGGCAGGCCCCCCCCGGGGAAGTCCGAGCGCGGCCAGCTCGCGCCGGCGGGCACGGCCCACGGTCACGCCGACCGGGATCGCCATCGCCGCCGTGGCCAGCGCCACCAGCCAGCCGAGCCCGTACGGGAGCCCCACGAAGACGACCGCCACCAGTGCCGCCACCGCCAGGCCCGCCCCCCCGCCGATGGCTCCCCCCACCAGCTCGGCGAACGGGGTGGCGGCGAGCCGGGCGGTCGCCCAGCGGTAGGGGCGGACCGAGAGGCTGGGGGCGACGAGGTAGCCGGCGGCGCACCCCACCCCGAGGCCGACCACGATCGTCACCACCACCCCGACGGGTGAGGCCAGCGGCCCTCGCAGCGTCTGCACCAGCACGGTGGCGTAGAGGGTGCCGATCACGGCCCCGACCGCCATCCCGGTGATCCGGGCGAGCCGCTCCGACCGCGGCGCGGCCCCCGCCGGCGGAGCGGCCGCGGACGGGGGGGGCTCCTCCGCCCCCGCCCTCACCTCGGCCGGCATGCGGGCCATCCCGGCGCGCGGCCGCCTGCCGTCAGCGACTCTCGCCGCTTCCGGGTGCCGCTCCCGCCGCCGGCTCCAGCGGCGGGACCGGGGCCGCCGGCTCCAGCCGGGCCTCGGCGGTGACGACCCGGGTCCGCAGGCGACCCTCGTCGACATCGACCACCACCTGGTCCCCGACCGCGAAGCGGGTCCGCAGCAGCTCCTCGCTGAGCGGGTCCTCGATCGAGCGCTGGATCACCCGCCGCAGCGGCCGGGCCCCGTAGAGCTTGTCGAAGCCCTCGGTCGCGATCAGGTCCTTGGCCTCGTCGGTCACGGTCAGGCCGAGCCCCTGGGTGACCAGGTGGTCGCGGATCCTGATCAGCATCAGGTCCACGATCCGGCGCATCTCGGCGGGCTGGAGGCGATGGAACACCACCACCGCGTCGACCCGGTTCAGGAACTCGGGGCGGAAGGCGCGCTTCAGCTCGTCCATGATCTTGTCGCGCATCCGGACGTGCTCCTGGTCCTGGCCCCTGGCGTCGTCCAGCTGGGGCTGGAACCCCATCGAGACGTTCACCTTCAGGCCCTGGAGCCCGAGGTTGCTGGTCATGATCACGATGGTGTTGGCGAAGTTGACCGCCTTGCCCTTGGCATCGGTGAGGCGGCCATCCTCCAGGATCTGCAGCAGCATGTTGAAGAAGTCGGGATGGGCCTTCTCGATCTCGTCGAACAGGACGACGCTGTAGGGGCGGCGGCGGATCGCCTCGGTGAGCTGGCCGCCCTCGTCGTAGCCGACATAGCCCGGTGGCGAGCCCACCAGCCGGGCGGTGGAGTGCCGCTCCGCGAACTCCGACATGTCGAGGCGGACGACGGCGTCGGCGTTGTCGAAGAGGAACGCCGCCAGCGAGCGCGCCAGCTCGGTCTTGCCGACGCCGGTCGGCCCCAGGAAGATGAATGAGCCGATCGGACGACGGGCGTCCTTGAGCCCGGCCCGCGCCCGGCGGACCGCCTGGCAGACCACCTTGACCGCCTCGTCCTGACCGATCAGGCGCTGATGGATCTCGTCCTCCATCCGCAGCAGCCGGGCGGACTCCGCCTCCACCAGCCGGGTCACCGGCACCCCGGTCCAGGAGGACACGATGTCGGCGATGTGGTGCTCGGTCACGTCCGGCGTGGTCAGCCCGAGCTGCTCGCGCCAGGCCGTCTGGGCCGCATCGTGGGCGTCCTGCTGGCGTCGCTCCTCGTCCCGGAAGCCCGCCGCCTTCTCGTAGTCCTGGCGCTCGATGGCGTCTTCCTTCTGCAGCCGCAGCTCCCGGATCGAACGCTGCCGGTCACGCAGATCGGGGGGCGTGGTGGTGAGCTTCATCCGCACCCGGGCGGAGGCCTCGTCGATGAGGTCGATCGCCTTGTCGGGCCAGGAGCGGTCGCTGACGTAGCGGCCGGAGAGCTCGGCGGCGGCGCGCACCGCGTCGTCGGTGATGTGCACCTTGTGGTGCTTCTCGTAGAGGCTGCGCACGCCGGTGAGGATCTCGACGGTCTCCTCCAGCTTGGGCTCCTCCACGAACACCGGCTGGAAGCGGCGCTCCAGGGCGGCGTCCTTCTCGATGTACTTGCGGTACTCGTTGAGGGTGGTGGCGCCGATGCACTGCATCTCGCCCCGCGCCAGGGCCGGCTTGAGGATGTTGGCGGCGTCGATCGCCCCCTCGGCGGCGCCGGCCCCGACCAGGGTGTGGAGCTCGTCGATGAAGAGGACCACCTCGCGTGAGGAGCGGATCTCGTCGAGGATCTTCTTGAGCCGCTCCTCGAACTCGCCCCGGTACTTGGTGCCGGCCACCAGGGCTCCCATGTCCAGGGTGAGCACCCGCTTGCCCGCCAGCGACTCGGGAATGTTCCCGTGCACGATGGCTTGGGCCAGGCCCTCGGCGATGGCGGTCTTGCCCACCCCGGGCTCGCCGATCAGGGCGGGGTTGTTCTTGGTCCGGCGCGAGAGGATCTGCACCACCCGCTCGATCTCGCCCTCGCGCCCGATCACCGGATCGAGCTGGTTCTTCTGAGCCAGCTCGGTGAGGTCGCGACAGAACTGGTCCAGGAGGGGGGTCTTGGTGGGGCGCTTCTTCTCCGGCGGCACCTCGTCGTCGAGGGCTCGGTCGCGCAGCTGCCGGTCGATCTCCCCGCGCACCTTCTCCAGGGTCGCCCCGAGGTCCTCCAGCACGTGGGCGGCGATGCCGTCGCCCTCGATCAGCAGCCCCAGCAGCAGGTGCTCGGTGCCGACATAGTTGTGCCCCATCCGGCGCGCCTCCTCGAAGGAGATCTCGATGACCTTCTTCACCCGGGAGGTGGGAATGATCTGCTGGATGATGATGCGCTCGTTGCGGCCCAGCACCGACTCGATGGTGGCGCGCACCTTGCCGATCTCGACCCCGAGGCTGCCCAGGACCTTGGCCGCCAGCCCGTCGTTCTCGCGCAGCAGTCCGAGCAGGAGGTGCTCGGTGCCGATGTAGGAGTGGTGGGACTTCTCCGCCTCCTCCTGGGCCAGGGTCAGGACCTTCTTGGCACGCTCCGTGAATCGTTCAAAGGCGTACACGGCTCACCTCCCTCGGGTCCGCACGCGCCATCGCGGGCTGGACCGAGACGGCCAGCGGCAGGATGACGGGGCAAGGGCACGATGCGCGGAGGACCACCAGGGCATTATGCCCAATTCGCCGCGAAGGGAGCCGGATCGAGGGGACCGCCCCGGGCTCGCCGCCTACGGCTCGGTGGCGGCTCCCGGCGTCCCGTCGTCGGGGGCGGACCGCTCCCCCTCGCCGTCGGCGGGCAGATCCGCGACCCCGCCCCGCTCGTCCGTCGGGGGTTCGGACCGGCCCGCATCGGTCGCGGCCTCCTCGAGGGCGGGGTCGGTCGCGAGGGCGTCCTCGACCGGAGCGACCTCCACCGGGGCCTCCGCCCCGGTCGCCGCGTCCTCCGGGGCCACCTCGACGGCGGGGTCGCTGGCGAGGGGGTCTTCCACCGGAGCGACCGCCACCGGGGCCCCCGCCCCGGTGGCCGCGTCCTCCGGGGCCACCTCGACGGCGGGGTCGCTGGCGAGAGCGTCTTCCACCGGAGCGACCGCCACCGGGGCCCCCGCCCCGGTCACCGCGTCCTCCGGGGCCCGCTCGACCGCGGGATCGGTCGCCGGCAGGGCCTCAGCCGCGGCGAGGGCCGCCGCGCCCGGGCTGGGCCCGGCGGCCGGCCGTCGCCGGCCGGAGGCGCGCGCGTCGTCGTCGTCCTCGGGGACGTAATCGGCGGCGGCATCGTAGCCACGCTCCCCGCCGTCAGGCTCGGGCGGCAGGTCGGCCGGGCGCGGGAAGAGCTGGCGCAGCGACAGCGAGATCCGCCGGCGGGTCCGGTCGGCCTGCAGCACCAGCACCTTGACCACGTCGCCCACGCGGAGGACGTCCTCGGTGCGCTCGACGTGCTCCCAGGAGAGCTCGCTGATGTGGAGCAGTCCCTCGACACCATCGGCGATCTGGAGGAACGCCCCGTACTTCTTGGTCTTGGTGACGGTGCCCTCGATGATCGCCCCGGTGGGGAAGCGGGCCTCGATCGTGTCCCAGGGGTCCTCGCTCATCTGCCGCAGCGAGAGCGAGATCCGGGAGAGCTCGGGGTCCAGCTTGATCACCTTGACCGTGACCTCGTCCCCGACCGCCAGCATGTCGGACACGTTGCTGACGCGGTCCCAGGCCAGCTCGCTGATGTGGATCAGGCCATCGGCGCCGCCCAGGTTGACGAAGCCGCCGTAGGAGGTCAGCCCGCTCACCCGGCCGCTGACCACGTCGCCGACATGGAGGCGCTCGAAGAGCTCCTCGCGCTGGCGGGCGCGGTCCTCGTCCTGGGCGGCGCGCTGGCTCACGATCAGCCGGTTGCGCTTGCGGTTGACCTCCAGGATCTTGACCATGATCCGCTGCCCGACCAGCTCCAGGAGGTTGCCGGAGTGGGCCCGGGCGACCTGGGAGCTGGGCAGAAACCCGCGCAGCCCCATGATGTTGACGATGAGGCCGCCCTTGTTCTGCTCGCGGACCTCGGCCTCGACCCCCTCCCCGCTGCTCTCCTTCTCGGCGGCCTTGGCCCAGATCCCCTCGGCCCGCGCCCGCCGCAGGCTGAGGACGACATTGCCGTCGTCGTTCTCCGACTGGAGCACGTACACCTTGATCTGATCGCCCGGCCGCAGCACCACCGGCTCCTCGGCCCGGCCCGCCAGCTCGCGGTTGCTGATCACCCCCTCCGACTTGGCGCCGATGTCGACCAGCACCTCGTCGGGGTCGACCCGCACCACCGTCCCGTCGACGATGTCCCCATAGGTCAGGGTCCGGATGGTGTCGGCACCGATGCGCAGGTACTCCTCCATCGAGGCGTAGACCTGCGGGTTCTGACCGTTGCTGCGGCTCTCGTCGAGGCTCAAGGCGGGGCGCGATCTCCCACGGGGGGTTGTTGCAGGGCGCACGCGGCTCTGCGCGCCGCAGTGGCGCGCTGGCCGGGCGAGAGTATAACAGTGCCACCGCCGACCGCCCGTCGTGAGGAGCTCGCATGGCCAATCCCCCCACGCCGACCCACGAATACCGCGAGACTGGCGATCTCGACGAGGTCAACCGCCTCGCCGCCGCGGAGGGCTTCGACCTCCATCTCGCGGTGGCGGTCGAGGGCGGTGTCCGGTACATCTGCCGCCGGGCCCGCGAGCCCGAGGGGAACCGGCGGGTGGGGTTCACGTCCCAGGCGGCGGCCGCGGCCCAGGCGGCGGCCCGGGCGGAGACGACGTCCACCGCGCGGCCCGGGCCGCGAGGCGCCGATCGCCGAGCCGCGCCGAGTCGATGAGCCGGACCGGGCCCACGCGGGCAGCCACGATCACCAGCCCGCGGGCCGACGCGGCCACCTGCGGCTCGAAGGTGTCGGGGTCGACGACCGCCGCATAGCCGAGGCTGGCCCCCGGCTCGGCCGCGATCACGTCCCCGGCCCGGCGCGCGATGGTCTCGCCCGAGCGCTCGCCGGCCTGGTAGGCCGACAGCGCCGCCCGGACCGCCTGCGGGAGGCTGGCGCCGGCGCGCCGCTGGGATGCCGTGAGCAGCCGGTTGCGGCTGCTGCAGGCGACGCCGTCCGGCTCCCGCACCGTCGGGCAGCCGACCACCTCCACCGGCAGGCCGAGGTCGCGCACCAGCCGTCGCACCATCGCCAGCTGCTGGGCGTCCTTCTCGCCGAAGTACGCGCGCACCGGCCCCGCCAGGCTGAGCAGGCGGGCGACCAGGGTCGCCACCCCTTCGAAGTGGCCGGGGCGGTCCGCCCCCTCCCACCCATGGGTCCCGCGCAGGACGGCCACCCGGGTGGCGAAGCCCGCCGGCAGCATCGCCCGCCGCGTCGGGGCGAAGCACAGGTCCACCCGCGCCGCGCGGAGCTGGGCCCGATCGGTGGCGCGATCGCGGGGGTAGGCGCTGAACTGGGCGCGGTCCTCGAACTGGAGCGGGTTGACGAAGACCGACACCACCACCCGATCGGTCTGGCGCCGGGCACGCCGGATCAGGGACCGGTGGCCGGCGTGGAGCGCGCCCATGGTCGGGACCAGTCCCACCCGCAGGCCGGCCGACCGCCAGTCGTCCAGCCGGCGGCGGAGCCCGGCGACGGTGTCGGTCGTCTCCGGATTCCCCGGCCGGGTCACCGGTAGCTGTGGGCGGCGTCCGGGAAGCGGCCCGCCGCCACCTCCTCCTGGAATGCGGCCGCCGCCGCCGTGATCGCCGCGCCGACCTCGGCAAACGCGTGCGCGAACCGTGGGGTCGGCCCCACGGTGAGCCCGATGAGGTCGTGGAGCACCAGCACCTGCCCGTCACAGCCGGGTCCGGCGCCGATCCCGATGGTGGGGAGCCCGCTGCCCCTGGTCAGCTCGGCGCCCAGCGGGGCCGGCAGCCCCTCCAGCACCACCGCGAACGCCCCGGCGTCCTCCAGCTCGCGGAGGGCGACCCGGAGGGCCTGGCGCTCCGCCTCGCCCCGCCCCTGGACCCGCCACCCGCCGAGCGCGTGCAGCGACTGGGGGGTGAGACCGAGGTGGCCCATCACCGGGACCCCGCGGGCGACCAGGTGGGCCGTGAGCTCGACCGCCGGTCCGCCCCCCTCCAGCTTCACCGCGTGCATGCCCCCCTCGCTCATCAGCCGGCACGCCGCGCGGGTGGCTCGCCCCAGACCCCGGCGAGCCTCGACGAACGGGAGGTCGCCGACCAGCAGCGCACGGCTCGAGCCCCGGGCGACCGCGGCGGCGTGATGCACCATCGTGCGCAGGGTCACGGTGAGGGTGGTGGGGTGGCCGAGCACCACCATCCCGAGCGAGTCGCCGACCAGCAGCGCCGGCACCCCGGCCCGGTCGAGCAGGTGGGCGGTCGGATGGTCGTAGGCGGTGACCATCGCGAAGCGACGGCCCTCCCGCTTCCACGCGGCGAGGTCGCCGACCCGGACCGGAGCCGGCGGCCGCTCCCCGGTCACGCCGCTCCCGCCACCCGGGCTGCGGTCAGCGCGGTCGCGGCCCGGTACAGGCGCTCCAGCGCGGGGTCGAGGCGACCGAGCACGGCCGCGTGGGCCGCGACCGTCCCCGCGTCGCCCCGGGCCGCGGGCCCGGTGAGGGCGGCCGCGGTGCCGAGCCGCTCGGCGTTCCGCACCGCTCCCGAGAGCAGCGGCCGGAGTCCGGCGACGAGCGCCGGAGGCAGGCCCGTCTCGCGCCCGACCCGCTCCGCCGCCGCCAGCAGGATGAGGGGCAGGCTCCCCGCCAGGGCGGCCGCGGCGTGGTAGGCGGCCCGCTGCTCGGGCGCCAGGGCCACCGGTCGCAGCCCCATCCGGCGTGCCAGCCGCCGCACCCGGGCGTCCGCCCTGGGGTCGGCGTCCAGGGCCGCCGCCACCCCGTCCAGCTGGGCGGGATCGGGGCGAGCCATGGCGGCGAGCGGGTGGAGCGCGGCGACCGCGACCCCCGACGCCCGCAGGGGGCCAAGGACGTGGCGGTCGAAGCGGCCGGCGCAGTGGACGACGACCCGGTCGGGCCAGGCCCGGCCGAGGCCCGCCAGGCGGAGGGCCAGGGCCGCCAGCCGGTCGTCCGGGACCGCGACCACGACGACCTCGACGCGGTCGACGACCGCCTCCGCCGCCAGCGCGAGGGCGCCTGGCCGGAGCCGTCCGGCCAGGCGCGACGCATCGGCCCGGCGGCGCGAGGCCACCGCGACCACCTCCGCCCCGGCGCGCTCCAGCGCCAGCGCCAGCACCGTGCCCGCCCGCCCGGCGCCGATCACCCCGACCGGCGGCAGCCGGGCCGCCGCCGCGGCGCGCTCCGTCCGCGCCCTCGCCGTCTCCAGCTCCGTCTCGGTCACCTCCGTGATCCAAGCGGTGTCCCCGCCCCGTGCCGGTCGTCCGTCGCCGCCGGCTCCGCCGGTCGGCGCGCGCGCCCTGTGCGTCGGCTCGGCCGCCTCAGCTGGCGGCCGGCGTCTCCTCCTCGATCCGATGGATCATCGCATCCATCTCGCCGCCTTCCATGGTCTCGACCTGGACCAGCTGCTCGGCCAGGGCGCGCAGGATGTGGCGACGCTGGGTGAGCACCTTCTTGGCGGTCAGGTAGGCATTGTCGACGAAGGAGTGCACCTCCTGGTCGATCTCGCCCGCCACCTCCTCGGAGTAGTTGCGCTGCTCGCCGAGGTCGCGGCCGAGGAACACCAGCTCCTCCTTGGTCCCGAAGGCCAGCGGCCCCAGCTTCTCGCTCATCCCCCATTCCGTCACCATCCGCCGGGCCAGCTTGGTGGCCTTGCTGATGTCGTCCGAGGCCCCGGTGGTGATGTTGGTGTCGCCCAGGTGGATCTCCTCCGCCACCCGGCCGCCGAGGATCCCCGCCAGCTGGTCGGTGAGCTCCGCCTTGCTGACGAGGTAGCGGTCCTCCTCGGGCAGGTTCATCGTCCAGCCCAGCGCCATCCCGCGGCTGATGATGCTGATCTTGTGGACGGGGTCGCAGTTGGGCAGGCTCCGCATCACCAGCGCGTGGCCCATCTCGTGGAAGGCGATGGTGAGCTTCTCGCGGTCGGAGATGACCCGGGACTTGCGCTCCGGCCCCGCGATCACCCGCGCGATCGCCTCCTCCAGCTCCCGCATCGCGATCACCTTGCGGTTCTGGCGGGCGGCCAGGATCGCCGCCTCGTTGATCAGATTGCTGAGGTCGGCTCCGCTGAAGCCGGGGGTCTGGCGGGCCAGCACCTCCAGGTCGACGCTGGAGTCGAGCGGCTTGTTGCGGGCGTGCACGTCGAGGATCGCCTTGCGACCGCGGATATCGGGACGGTCGAGGGTGACGTGGCGGTCGAAGCGCCCCGGACGGAGCAGGGCGGGGTCGAGCACGTCGGGGCGGTTGGTGGCCGCGATCACGATCACATGGGTGTTGGTCTCGAAGCCGTCCATCTCGACCAGCAGCTGGTTGAGGGTCTGCTCCCGCTCGTCGTGGCCGCCGCCGAGGCCGGCTCCCCGCTGCCGCCCGACCGCGTCGATCTCGTCCACGAAGACGATGCAGGGGCTGTTCTTCTTGGCCTGGTCGAAGAGGTCGCGCACCCGGGAGGCGCCCACCCCGACGAACATCTCCACGAACTCGGAACCGGAGATGCTGTAGAAGGGGACCCCGGCCTCGCCGGCGACCGCCTTGCTGAGCAGGGTCTTGCCGGTGCCGGGCGGCCCCACCAGCAGGACCCCCTTGGGGATCCGCGCCCCCAGGGCAGTGAACTTGTCAGGGTATTTCAGGAACTCCACGATCTCGCTGAGCTCCTGCTTGGCCTCCTCGACGCCGGCGACGTCCACGAAGGTGATCCCAGGCTTGTCCCCCGCCAGCAGCCGAGCCCGGCTGCGTCCGAAGCTCAGCGCCTGGTTGTTGCCGGTCTGGGCCTGGCGGAACATCCACCACATGACCAGCACGATGACTGCGACGATCGCCAGGTTGGGCAGCACGTAGGCCAGGAACACGTTGTCATTCCCCGACGGTTGGATGTTGTAGTGGCTGTAACCGTAGCGCGCGAAGAGCGCGGCGACGTCGATCCCCTCGGTGGTCGACTGGTACTCCTTGCGGTTGGTCGCGTACCAGTCGACGGTGGCCCCGGCGTTGAGGCCGACCGCCGCCTGGGTGGAGCTGATCACCAGCTGACCGGCGGGGACCTGGGTCGGATTGAGCCGGCCCTGCTGGATCGCCTGATAGTTGGCCAGGGCCTGCTGCAGCCTGCCGGTCCCGGCGGTGGCCGGGGCCGCCACCGGCACCGACCGCCAGGCGAGCACGGCCACCGCGAGGAGAGCGACCAGGAGGACGACGTAGACCGCCGACCGGCGCTGCGGGCGCATGCGCTCGATTGTACCTGCATCCAACCCGGACGCAGCCGGGGAGCCGATCGGAGGGCCGTGGCAGGGCCCGGCCGGCCCCGCCGCGGCGACCTGGCGGTACCTGGATTCGAACCAGGGACACCTCGGTTATGAGCCGAGCGCTCTAACCCCTGAGCTATACCGCCGCACCGGCGCTGGCCGCGGAACGGGCCCCCGGGCGATCGCGGCGCCAAGGTGGCCCCCGACCGGCGCGCGGCCGGGACGGGATCGTTGCGGCGCCGAGATTCGAACTCGGGACCTTCGGGTTATGAGCCCGACGAGCTGCCACTGCTCCACGCCGCACGCGAGATGGTACGGCCTGGGCCCCGCCGCGTCAAATCCGGTCAGGGCCGAGCGGGCGCCGTCGGCCGGGGGCCCGTGATGACGTAGACGGCCTGCGACGGGGCCGCCATCCCCTGGGCCCGGGCCAGCTCGCCCGCCCACCCGGGCGCGGCCGCCGCCTGGAGCTGGGCGTGGTCGCGCGCGACCACGCCCGCGGTGGCGCGGTCCTGGAGTCCCAGCCGAGCCGCCTCGCGCTCCAGGCGGGTGTTGAGGCGCCACCCGCTGAGCAGGCTCAGCCCGACCCAGCAGCTGGCGACGAGGAGACCAGCAGCGACGAGGTGGATCCGACGGACTGGGTGTCGGCGTCGGGCGAGGCGCCAGCGCACCCGAGCGTCCCACACCAGCCCTCGGGGCAGGCGGACCGGTCGCTCGGCGGGCAGGGCGGGAAGGTGCAGCATGGACGAGGACGTGGGGGAGGACGGGTGCGGCGCGAGTATAGGTCGCGCCCCCCCGCCGAGGCAATGTGGGGCGGGGCCGGTGGATCAGGAGAGGCGGGCGCGCTGACCGGCGACGCCGCGGCCGAGCACGTCCGAGCCAGGGCTGGCGGCGGTCGAGCGGCTCGGGGCTCGGGAGCCTGGTCACGGCGTGGGGGCCGACCGTGCGGCACGTCCGCGCCGCAGCCGTGGTGGGCGTCCCGACGCCGACCCGGCCGTCGCGGTGCGGTGACGGGGCGGACCGCACCGGCCCCCCGGCGGGGCTCTCGGCGGTCCGGCGCGAGCCCGCACGCCGGCGCGGGTGGCGGCGCCGCGCTCGTGGGCCCCGACCCGGCCGGGGACCGGCGCCCGCTCCCGGGACGGCCCGCCTGCGGGCGGCCACCGGCGCGGCGCCGCAGCGGGGGGGCGGCGGAGGGCGGCCTCGTTCGGGGCCCGCTCCCGGTCCTCGGAGGTCGAGGATCGGCTCGGATCGCGGCCATGACTCCCCGTGCTCGACGCCGCCGTGACGGGGCGCAGCGGCGTCGGGCACATCGGCGCGCCCGGCACATCGGCGCGCCCGACGGTTCGCGTCGGTCGCCGCCGACCGGTCGCGCGCGGGCGCTCGACGGTCGAGCGGAGCCACCGCCGGCTCACCTGCTCGCGGCGCGTCCTGGTGGGCTGCGAGACGGACGGCACCAACGACCTCGCGGTCGTTCATCTGGTCGGCTGCGGCTGAGCACGATCACGCGGCCCATGGGGTGCCGGTGCACCCGAGCTCGTCCGCGCCAGCCGCTGGGGGTTGACCGTCCCTGCGCGCTCGGTTCGCTCGCGGGTCAGCCCCGGTTGGAAGGCACAGCGGACCGGATGTCGGCGGGGTCCGCCTCCGGCATCGGCGCAGCGGCCGAGCCCATCGCGCCGTGGATCGGCAGCAGCACGAACCGCACCGAGTCGATCAGACGTCGCGCGTGACCGTCCTCGACCAGCCATTCCGCCGGCTGGATGGCGTCCACCTCGCCGACGATCGGAGCGCCTTCCTTGGCCGATTCGCCGCCCAGCTCGGCACCGCCCAGGCGACGCTGCGAGGGTCCCCGGACCGACGCGAGCGCGGTGGACATCTGGCCGCCGCTCCCGTGATCGCGGCGGTGGAGCGGTATGCCTCCGCGCCCGACTCCGACGGCTGGCGCACCGCGGTGGTCCCGATCGAGTCGCTGGACCACGCCCAAGCGGAGGGGCTCGGATTCGAACCCCTCATCGCGGTGATCGCCCCGGAAGAACCGCGGCCACGCATGCGGGCCGCGGCCCGCGGCCCGGCTGGACGGTACGGGTGAGCCCGGTCCCGGCTCTGGGCCAGGCGCCGTCAGCCACTCGGTCCGTCGGGAGCCCGGGACGCGAGGGGCCGGGGCGGGCCGGCGGTCCGGGCATCAGGAACGGGGACGGGGCGGCCACCCACCTGAGCCAGGCGCGCTCCCCGGCAGCGATCGGCGCCAGCCGCCGTCGCGGGATCGGTCGACCGCACTCGGGTCACGTCACGGTCGATGACGACCGGACCGACCCACGCTCGGGTGCCTCCCCCGCGATCGGGACCAGCAGCCGGGGCAGGCTGCGGTAACCCTCCCAGCCCTCCTCCCAGGCCACGTAGGTGCTGCCGGGCTGGGTGCTGACCGCGGTGTGGCGTCCCCCGGGGTCGATGGCGACGACCTGCATCATCGGCTCGCCGGCGGGGACGTCCAGGCCGCTGAGCTCCGCCACGGCCTGGGCGCACGCCGCCGGCGGGCTGAGCCCGCTGGCGAGGGCGGCCACCACGGTGCGGGCGGTCGCGCCGCGGATCGCGAGCTCGCCCCACCCGGTGCAGGCGGCGGCGCCATGGCGATCGTCGCAGTAATTGCCGGCCCCGATGACGGGCGAGTCGCCCAGCCGTCCGGGGTACTTCCAGGCCCAGCCGCTGGTGCTCACGGCTGACGCCAGGTGGCCGCCGCGGTCGATGGCGAGAACGTTGACGGTCCCCGCCACGTGCTCCGGGTCCCGCACCAGGCCCGAGACGACCTGGAGGAGTCGGTGGTGAGGATGGTCGGGATCGATCCGGCCCTCCACCCCCTCCCGCCAGGCGGCCGCGGCCGCCGCGGTCAGGAGCTCGGCGCGCTCCAGGCCCAGCTCGTCCGCCAGGCGGCCCGCCCCCTCCCCCACCACCAGCACATGGGGCAGGCGGTCCATCACGGCGCGCGCCAGGCTGATCGGGTGGCGAACACCCTGGACCGCACCGACCGCGCCGGCCCTTCGGGTGCTGCCATCCATCAGCGAGGCGTCGAGCTCGACGGTGCCGACCAGGTTCGGGTACCCCCCGGTCCCGACGGTGTGGTCGGCGGGATCGTCCTCGACCTCGCGGGTGGCCGCCTCCACCGCGTCGAGGGCGGCGCCCCCCTGGCTGAGCACCCGCCAGCCGGCCTCCATCCCGACCCAGCCGTTGGCGCTCGCCACCAGCAGCGGGCGGACCGGACGCCCCGGCGCCGGAGGCAGGGGATCAGGCACCGGCCGTCCCCCCGAGCCGGAGATCGGCGGGCTGGACCAGGAGGTCTCCCTCCCTCACCACGACGTCCACGTCGCGGAGGGCGGTGACGGTCGCGAGCGGGTCGCCGGGACACGCGATCAGGTCGGCCGAGGCCCCCGGGGTCACCTCACCCAGGACGCCTTCCTGCCGCAGCAGCCGGGCCGCATCCACGGTGGCGCTCCGGATCGCCTCCAGCGGGGTGAGCCCGAGCTCGACCAGGATCTCCAGCTCGCCCACTTGGGACGCTCCCAGCCAGTCGAACCCGCCGACGTCGGTGCCGAGGACAAGGGTCACCCCGGCGGCACGGCAGTTGGCGAAGGAGCGACGGTGCATGGCCGGCACCTCGGCCCAGATGGACCCGCGCTCCGCCAGCCGGCCGTCCAGGATCTCCCGGGTCACCAGCAGGGTCGGCACCAGGGCGATGCCGGCGGCCGCCATCCGCTCGGCGGCCGCCGGACGGATGGCGTAGCCGTGCTCGATCGAGTCGACCCCGGCCGCCACCGCCATCTCGGTGCCGGTCACCGACGCCGCGTGCGCCGCCACCGGTGCGCCCCCCGCATGGGCCTCGTCGACCAGCGCGCGCAGCTCGGCCGCGGTCCAGGTCGGGGGCGAGTCCAGATAGCCGTCGTCGGTGCGGTGCACCCCCCGGCCCGCGCTGCAGTACACCTTGATCCAGTCCACCCCGCGGGCCAGCTGGCGGCGCACCTCACGCCGGCAGCCGGCGACGCCGTCGCACTCCGCCACCCCGACCGGGAAGGTCCAGTCGCTCCGGTAGCCGAGGATGGGGTAGGTGCCGGTGGCGCCGATCGCCGGGCCGGCCGCGAACAGCCGGGGACCGGGCACCACCCGCTCCGCGACCGCGTCCCGCAGGGCGACGTCGGCGAAGCCGGCCCCCTCGGTGCCCAGGTCGCGGAGGGTGGTGAACCCGTGTTCCAGCGCCACCCGCATCGACCGCACCGCCCGGACCACGCGGTGGGCCGGCTCCTCCTCCAGGACCTGGTGGGCGTAGGCGGCCCGGGTGGCGTTGCCCTGGAGGAGGACGTGGGTGTGGGCGTCGATCAAGCCGGGCAGCAGGCTGCGGTCACCGAGGTCCAGGACCGCCGCCCCAGCGGGGGGAGTCCCACCCACCTGCTGGATGCGGCCCGCGGCCATCACCACCGTCGGGTCCGGGACCCAGCGGCCAGCCCGCACGTCCAGCAGCCGGCGCGCCCGCACGGCCAGCACCCCAGGCCGCCCCGGGTCGGCCCGGGGCGCGTCGCCGCTCATCCCGTCCCCTCCCCGGTCTGCCGCCGACCCAGCCGGCGCGGCCGTGGCCACGCCGGCCGAGCCTGGCACCGCGCCGAGAGCCGTGTCAAGGCGCGGAGGCGGCGGCCGGGCCGGCCCGGGCCGCCGGGGCGGTGCCGGGTCAGGCGGGGCCGGGTCAGGCGGGGCCGGATCAGCCTGGGCCGGATCAGCCTGGGCCGGGACCGTCGCCGGCCTCGACCCAGGCCCGCTCCCACTCCGCGCCCGACGCCAGCGTCGCCGACCGGCCGCCGGCGCGCAGGCCGGCCTCGCTGCGGCCGACCCGGGCCCGGTGCGCCTCCGCATGCCGGCGCAGCGCCCGCTCGGGGTCGACCCCCAGCTGGCGCGCCAGCGCGACGACGGCGAAGAGCAGCGTCCCCACGGCCGCCGCCGGGCCTTCCTCGCCCGCGTCCGCGGCCGTCCCCGGGCCGGGCGCCACCGCGTCCAGGTGGTCGAGCGCTGCCGCCACCGCACGCCGGGCCGCCGCCGGGGTCGGGGTCCGGTCCAGCCCCACCCGGGCGGGACGGCGCTGGACGGCGAGGGCCAGCGACAACGCCGGGAGCGTCGGCGGCACCCCGTCGAGCAGTGAGAGTCGGTCCCCCCGCTCGGCCGCCTTGAGCCGCTCCCAGGTCTCGAGCACGGCCCCCGCGTCGGCCAGCCGGGTCCCCCCGAAGACATGCGGGTGCCGCCGCACCATCTTGGCGTCGGCCGCGGCGGCGACCGTGCCCAGGTCGAAGGCGCCCCGCTCCGCCGCCACCACCGCGTGCATCGCCACCTGCAGGAGGACGTCGCCGAGCTCCTCGGCCAGCGCCCGCTCGTCGCCCGCCTCGATCGCCGCCACCGTCTCGTGGGTCTCCTCCTCCAGGAAGGGCGCAAGGGTGGCGTGGGTCTGCTGGCGGTCCCAGGGACAGCCGCCTTCGGCGCGGAGCCGCTCCACCGTCTCGACCAGGGCGCGCAGGTCGGCGGCCGTCCGCTCATCCACCCGGGCCGGCCTCCACCCGGCGGAGCCGCCCCAGCTCCCGCAGCACCTCTAGCAGGCGATCGACCCAGGCCGCGCCCACGACGGCGCGGTGCAGCCGGAGCCGGGTCGGTCCCCAGCTCACCTGGCGGCCGAACTGGGCGGCGACCGACTGCAGCCGCTCGGTCTCGCCGCGCTCGAACTGGAGCACGACGTCGTTCCCGTCGGTCTCCACCTGGACCACCCCGACCGCCGCGGCCAGCAGTCGCACCCGCAGGGTCGCGACCAGGTTGGCCGCCGGCGGCGGCAGCGGCCCGAAGCGCTGTCGGAGGGTGCGGGCGGCCAGCTCCAGCTCGGTCTCGGTGGCGGCGGCGGCGAGGTCCTGGTAGGTGCGCAGGCGGAGCCGCTCGTCGTCCACGTACGACGCCGGCAGGAGGGCGGCGAGGGGGAGCCTGACCGCCACCTGGGAGGGCGACTCCCGCACCGGCTGTCCCTGGAGCTCGCCCACCGCCTGACGGAGGAGGTGGTTGTAGAGCTCCAGGCCGACGGCGGCGATCTCCCCGTGCTGGGCCTCGCCGAGGACGTTGCCGGCGCCGCGGATCTCGAGGTCCCGCAGGGCCAGGGTGAAGCCCGCCCCCAGGTCCTGCAGGTCCTCGATGACGTCGAGGCGCTTGTCGGCCCGCTCGGTGAGGGTGCGGGCGGGGTCGTAGAGGAGGTAGGCGTAGGCGCGCTGGCCGCCGCGGCCCACCCGGCCCCGGAGCTGGTAGAGCTGGGCCAGCCCCAGGCGGGTGGCATCGTCGATGACGATGGTGTTGACGTTGGCGATGTCGAGACCGCTCTCGACGATGGTGGTGCAGCACAGGATGTCCACCTCGCCGCCCATGAACTGCACCATCACCTTTGCCAGCTCGGCCTCCGGCATCTGGCCGTGGGCGACGGCCACCCTCGCCTCCGGCAGGAGCTGGCGCAGCCGGGCCGCCTCGCGGGCGATCGTCTGGACCCGATTGTGCACGTAGTACACCTGGCCGCCGCGGCTCAGCTCCCGCAGACAGACGTCGCGGATCAGGTCGCTGGCCTTGGCGGTGACGTAGGTCTTGATCGGGACACGGTCCTCGGGCGGGGTGCGGATCACCGACAGGTCGCGGATGCCGCTGAGCGCCATGTGGAGGGTGCGGGGGATCGGCGTCGCGCTGAGGGAGAGGACGTCGACGGCGGTGCGCAGCTGCTTGAAGCGCTCCTTCTGCCTCACCCCGAAGCGCTGCTCCTCGTCGAGGACCACCAGGCCCAGGTTCTTGAAGGCGACATCGGGCTGGAGCAGCCGGTGGGTCCCGATCACGATGTCGACGCTGCCCGCCCGCAGCCCCAGCAGGACCGACGCCGCCTCGGCCTCGGTGCGCATCCGCGAGAGCGCCTCCACCCGCACCGGGAAGGCGCGCAGTCGCTCCGAGAAGGTGAGGTGGTGCTGCTGGGCCAGCACCGTGGTCGGCACCAGCACCGCCACCTGGAACCCCTCCTGGGCGGCCTTGAAGGCCGCCCGCACGGCGATCTCGGTCTTGCCGAACCCCACGTCCCCGCAGAGCAGCCGGTCCATCGGCCGCGGTGACTCCATGTCCCGCTTGATGTCGTCGAGGACCAGCAGCTGGTCCTTGGTCTCCTCGTAGGGGAAGGCCGCCTCCAGCTCGGCCTGCCAGCGGCTGTCCTCGGCGAAGGCGTGGCCGGTCACCTCCAAACGGCTGGCGTACAGCTCGACGAGGTCCTTGGCGATGGCGTCCACCCGTCGGCGCACCCGCTGGCGGGTGCGCTCCCACTCCCCGGTGCCGAGCCGGCTGAGCTGGGGATGGGCATCGCCGCCGCCCACGTATCGGTCGACCCGGTCGAGGTGCTCGACCGGCACGTAGAGGCGGTGGCCCTCGGCGTACTCCAGCTGCATGTACTCGTGGGCCCCGTCGCCCTCGGCGACCCGCTGCATCGCCAGGAACCGCCCGATGCCGTGGTCGCGGTGGACGACGAGGTCACCGGGCTGGAGCTGGAGCTGGAAGGCCCGGGCGGCCGTGGGAGCGCTGGCGGCGGTGCGCATCCGGCCACCGAGGCTGGACTCGGCCCGACGCGCGCCCCTGGTCAGGATCGAGGTCCGCCGCTTGCCGCCCCCGAAGAGGTCGGTGTCGGTGTGGACCCACAGCCCCGCCTCGGCGAGCCCGAGGCCGCCCCGGAGCTCCCCGGGGGCGACCAGCAGGGTGCCGTCCGGAAGCGGGGTCGTCCGGCCGTCGAGGCTGTCGACCGCCCGGGGGTCGAGGCCGGCCTCGGTGGCGAGCTCGACCACGCGGTCCTCTTGCCGGCTCACGACCACCACCGCCATCCGGGCCCGGGTGGCGTCGCGCACGTGGGCGGCGAACGCCTGGAAGTCATCGGCGAAGCTGGGGCTGGCATGGGGCGCCCACTCCACCACCGCGGCGGCCGTGGTGGCGGAGCCGGAGCCCGCCTCGCGGCGCAGGTCGATCGTGCCACGTCCGGCGAGGCGGTCGAGGAGGCTGGCGAGGTCCGCCAACCCGGGGCCGATCGCCTCCGGCAGCTCGCCCCGCGCGACCTCGCCGGACCGGACCTCCAGCACCTCGGCCTCCCAGCGCTCGGCGCCGCGCCCCAGGCGGGCCCGGTCGTCGACGAGGATCACCGAGCGGTCGGGCAGGTGGTCGACCAGGGTCACGGCCGGGTCGAGGAGGAGGGGCGCGAGCCCGGCCGCCCCGTCGCCGACCGTCCCCGCCGCAAGCGCCTCGAGGTCGCGCGCCCAGCGGTCGGCCACGTCGGCCCGCAGCCGCGGGGCGGGCGCCATCGCCAGCAGCGCGCGAGCGCGCTGCACGCTGGCAGGGTCCAGGGGCAGCTCCCGCACCGGGGTCAGCTCCACCTGCGCGACCGGGCCGGCCGAGCCCTGCGACTCGGCGTCGACGTGCCAGAGCCCCTCCACCACGTCTCCGAACCACTCCGCCCGCCAGGGCCGGCGCTCCAGGAGCGGGAACACGTCGAGGATCCCGCCCCGGCGCGCGAACGTGCCGGGGGCCGACGCGACCGCCTCCCTGCGGTAGCCGAGGGCCACCAGCTCCGCCACCAGGCCCTCCAGGGTGATCGCTGCGCCCACCTCCAGCCGGCGGACCCGCTCCCCAACCCACGCCGGCGCCAGGGTCGGGCGCAGCAGCGCCGGCAGCGAGCTCACCACCACCCGCGGCTGGGGCGTGCGAAGGGCGAGCAGGGTGCGCAGCCGGAAGCGGAGCGCCTCGTCCCCGGGGGCGACCCGGTCGAACGGGAGCGTGTCGAGGGCAGGGAAGAGGAGGGGCGGGGGCCGGTCCTCGGCCAGCCACGGCTGGCCCTCGCTCCAGGCCGCCTCCGGGTCCGCCACCACGGCGAGGACCGTCGTGCCCAGCTCCTCGGCGCACCACCACGCGACCAGGGCCACCGCCCCGTGGGGCACCCCGGCCAGCACCAGGGGCCTTCGATCGCCACCTCCCCACTGGCCGACGGCCGCCAGCGCGGCGACCCGGCCCAGCCGCTGGTGCAAGGACGGCGCCGCCACCCTGCCGGCCGGGCCGGGCGCCGGCAGCAGCACCGGGGCCCTGCGGGTGCTCACCTCGATGGGACCCCACCATCGCCGGCGCCGATGCCGTCGCCGGCCCCCCCGCCGGCGTTGAACGTGTCCATCGCCGCGGTCAGCCCGGTCTCCGCGACCGCGATGACCGCGTCCGCCGCCCGCGCCATGATCGCCGGCCACCGGCTCCGGTCCTGGCCCTCCGGGCGGCTGAGGACGTAGTCGATCGCGTCCTCGCCCACGGGCGGCCGCCCGATGCCGATCCGCAGCCGGATGAAGTCCGCGCTCCGCCAGGCCGCCTGCAGCGAGCGGACGCCGTTGTGGCCGCCGGCACCACCGCCCCGGCGCAGGCGGAGGCGGCCGAGGGCGAGGTCCAGATCGTCGTGGACGACGATCGCCTGGGCCGGCGGAACCTGCTCCTGGGTGGTCAGCTGGACGCCGGCGCGACCCGATTCGTTCATGTAGGTGAGCGGCTTGGCGAGGGTCCAGCGCCGGCCCGAGACGTCGACGCGGCCGACCACCGCGGCTCGCTCGCGGCGGTCCACCCGGGTGCCCAGCCGACGGGCCAGCTCGTCGACCGCGTCCCAGCCGGCGTTGTGGCGGGTGTGGGCATAGTCGGCGCCGGGGTTGCCGAGCCCCAGCACCAGCACCCGCTCCCGGCCATCGACGGCAGACTTCGGCGTCGGGCGACGCCACCTCACCCGGGATCGGCCCCCGCCGCGACCGGGCGCTGCTCGTCGGCTCCCACGGTGGCGGGCGGGACCAGCGCCGGGACGGCGGGCGCGGCGGCGTCCCGGCGGGCCGCGTCGGCGGCGAGGAGGCGGCGGGTCGCCCGGGTCATCGCCAGGGCCCGCGCCGCCGTGTCGTGGTCGTGCCCGCACAGGTGGAGCAGCCCGTGGACGGCGAGGAGGCGGAGCTCGTCCTCGGGCGGCCGGTCGGCCACCTCGGCCTGGCTGATCGCGCGCTCCACCGAGATGGCGAGATCGCCCAGGATGGAGCCGTGGGCCGGGCCGCCCCCATCCTGCCGGGTGGGGAAGGCGAGCACGTCGGTGGGCCGGTCCTCGCCCAGGAACGCTCGGCTGAGCGCCCGCAGCTCGCGATCGTCGGCGCAGCGGCAGGTGACCCGCCACCCCGACCGCCCGAGGGACCGCAGGCACCGGCCGAGGAGGCCGGCCAGCTGGGCGCGCGCCACCGCGGTGCGCGCGGACACCGCCAGCGACGGCACGGTCTGGATCACGACCGCGTCGCCGCCGGGGTCGGCCCGCTCAGCCCTGCTTGGCGCGTCGCTTGCGGGCCGCGAGGAGCTTCTTCTTGCGACGGACGCTCGGCTTCTCGTAGTACTCGCGTCGCCGCACCTCGGAGAGGATGCCGTTCTGCTTGATCTTCTTGTTGAAACGGCGGAGCGCGCTCTCGAACGTCTCGCCGTCTCGGAGCTTGACCTCCGACAGGGAACCTCACCTCCTTCGATGCCGCGCCCGCGCGGCAGCCTCCCGGCCGCCGCCGGTCCAAGCCGGGCCGGACGGGCAGGCAGCGATTCTACCCTGCGGGCGCGGCGGACGGGGCCGTGGCCCACCGCGCGGGGTGGCCCGGGCGGGGTGGCCGAGGCTGGTGGGCCAGCGGGACCGGGCCCAGCCCATGCAGCCCAGGCTGTGGTCCACGACGACGGGGTGCTCGGATGGGGCCGCCACGACTCCCACAGCGCTCCGATCCGCCCGCAGCGCCGCGTCGGTGTCGCCACTCCGGCCGCCCGAGTGGGGCCGCCGACACGCGCCTCGTGACGACGGCGGGGCCCCCGCACCTCGGAGCCCCGGGGTCGCGCGGTCCGGACAGGGTCACACCGCGGCGGGAGCTGAGCGGGGCTCGATCGGGCAGCCCGCCATGGCGGCGGTCGCGGCGAGATCCGGCTGACCCAGGGCGTCGACCGGCACCGGCCAGTCGCCCCATTCCATCCCTGACCCGGGCGCGGTCACCCCCATCAGCCCTTCAGCCACCCCGATGAGCTGGCGGATGGGGTGGCGAACCCGCAGGGTGTGGGCGATCAGGGTCCGCCAGCACCGCGTGCCCTCCAGGGACGTGAGCATCTCGTGCTGGCCGGCCGGTCGAGCGTTCCAGCCGACGTCGATGTGCTCGAGCCCGGTACTGGCCATCGGTGGTCGGCCGCACCCGGCGGCGATGGGGACGAGCCGCACCGTGGCATCGGCCTGCCCGCTGGGGAAGAGCCGATCGGGCATCCACCCGACGGTGCCTCCCGCGGACGATCGTGCCATCGTGACGTCCACGCCGAGGGCGCGCGCCTGTCCCACCGTCAAGGCCAACTGGGTGTCCACCCGTCTCGGCACCGACGGCGTGGCCGCGAACACGATCGGCTGGCAGCGGCGACCCCACCGCGCGCCCACCGGCAGCGGGAGGCCCAGTAGCCCGCGAACGTGAAGGAGCCCGGGTGTCCCGGGACCTGGAGGGGGTTGGGCTGCGCGAGGGCGGGGATGCCCCCTGTCAGCACGGCCCCAGCCGCCAGCAGACCCGCCGCGGCCAGGCGGCCGATCGCGGGCCGCCCGGATCCGGGCCGAGGGACGGGCAGCAGCGGGTCACCCCGGGTACGCTGCGGCGTCGGTGCCGGCCGTGGCCGCTGGTGGACGTGGCACCAAGACACCCGGGTACCGCGCCCCGCCCCCCCTGGTCCAGGTGCGAGCCTGGGTGCGGCCGCCGCGACGGTCCGCGCGGTGAGGGCCCGAGCGAGGGCCGGCCCGACGTCGGCGGGGCTCGGTCCTGGATCCCGACGCGGACAACCCGTGATCCGGCGATGCGCCCGGCCTCCCTCCGTCACCGACGGGATGCGCCGTGGCGCCGAGCGGCGGCACCACCTGAGCCGTGACGCTGGCACCGATCCGGGTCACCTGTTGCCGACCAGCGCCTGCGGCTGGCACCGGGGCGCCGGCCTCTGGTCGCACATCGGCGTGCCGCTGGGCTGGGCGGATGCCGCGGCAGCCCGCCCGTTTCCGATCCGCCCGCACCCGTCCCATCCAGGCCCGGTCGCTCACCGCGATGGTCGGCTCCGGGGTCCAACGCCCCCGGAGGACCGCCGCGGGGGGGTGGCGCCGGTGGGACCACGTCGCGCCGCCGCCGTCAGGGTCCCGCCGCGCTCGCGCCCAGCCAGCGCCGCAGCGCCCGGTCGACAGCGCCGGGGTCCTCCTGGAAGAAGAGGTGGCCGCGACCGCGGAGCCGGACCAGGGTCGCGCCCGGGATCCGGGCCGCCAGCCGCTCGCCGTTTCCGATCGGCATCACCCGGTCGCCGGTGCCGTGGAGGACCAGGGTGGGCGCCGCGATCCGAGCCAGATCATCGTCGGTGGCGTGCCCCCGGATCGCCTCCCACTGGGCGCGGAAGGTCTGGCCGCGGACCAGGTGGGACGCCCGCCACGCCACCGCGGCCTCGATCACCTCGGGGTGGCGGACCTGGAAGTCGGTGCTGTACATGACCCGGCAGGCGTTCCGATAGGCCGAGACCGGGTCGCGGGCATCGCCGCCGAGCAGCTGGCGGGTTGCCTCCGGGGCGGCCCGGACCGCGGCCGCCCCGCCCGGCCCGGTGCACCCCAAGGCGAGGCTCCGCACCAGGCTCGGGTGGCGCAGGGCCACGTGCTGGGCCACCATCCCGCCCATCGAGACGCCGAAGACGTGGGCGGCCCCCCCCGCCTGCTCGGCGATCACCCGCGCCGCGTCGTCGGCGAGCTCGGCCATCGAGAGCGGGCCGGTGACGGGGTCGCTGGCGCCGATGCCGCGCTGGTCGAGCACCAGCACCAGGTGGCGGGAGGCGAGGTCGCGGACGTTGCGGACGAACGCGGTGTGGTCGGCGCCCAGCCCCGGGATGCAGCAGAGGGGGCTCCCCGTCCCCAGCTGGTGGACCACCACCTGGACCGACGGCGCCACCCTGACCCGCACGACTCGATCGTCCGCGGGCCAGTCCACCTCACCCATCGTATCGGCGACCCGGGCCGGGTCGGGATCGCCGGGGACCCGCGATAGACTGGACGCGGTGCCCGTGTTCTTCGTCCCGGCGGCGCAGATCGCCGCCAGCGGTGCAGTGGAGCTGGTCGACCAGGACGCCTGGCACCTCACCCGCGTCCTGCGCTGCCACCCCGGCGAGGTGATCACGGTGGTCTCGGAGCCGGGCGTGGAGCACGAGGTGAGGCTGGAGGCGCTCGCACCCGGCCGGGTGGTCGGCACCATCGTCGCCAGCCGCCGGGCCCGACGGGAGCCGCGCACCCGGCTGCACGTCCTCCAGGCGCTGCCCAAGGGCACCGGCATGGCCCACGTCGTCGAGCAGCTGGCTCAGCTGGGGGTGGCCGCGGTGTGGCCGGTCGTGACCAGCCGCACCGTGTCCCGGCCCGCCGCCGGCTCGGACCCCGACCGCCTCCTCCGCTGGCGGGCGATCGCCAGGGAGTCGGCCCAGCTCGCCGGGCGCCACCTGGTCCCGTCGGTCGGGCCGGTCCAGCCGGTGCTGCGGGCGCTCGCCGACCTCGGGCGGGACGAGCCCGGCCTCCAGGCCTTCGTCTGCCACGAGGGCGAGCGTCGCCAGGCCCTCCCGACCGTCCAGTGGGACCCCACCCGCCCCACCGCGATCGTGGTCGGCCCGGAGGGCGGGCTGGCGCTCGACGAGGTCCAGGCGATGGTCGCCGGCGGAGCCCGCCCGGCCTCGCTGGGCCCGCGCAACCTGCGCACCACCCTCGCCGCGGTGGTGGCCGCGACCGTCCTCCTCGCCCGGGCGCAGGATCTGGAGGCCCCGGCCGGCTGACCCCCCCGCTCGGAGGGGCGGTGGGAGGCCGGTGCGACCGCCGGCGGCGACCGCGGTCGGTCAGAGGCCGATGGCGTCCTTGAGGTTGCCGAGGAAGCCCCGGCGGACCGGGTGGGGCTGGCCGTCGGGGGGGAAGAGCCCCTGCAGCCCCGCCCGCTGGGCCTCGGTCAGGTGGGTCGGCACCACCACCCGCACGATCACCACCTGGTCGCCGCGCCGGCCGGTGCGGGGGTCGGGGGCGCCCAGCCCCGGGATCCGGATCTGATCGCCGAACTGGGTCCCCGGCTTGACGGCGAGGGGACGGGGCCCGTCGACCGTCGGCACCGCGATCGTGTCGCCGAGCGCCGCCTGGGCGATGCTGATCGGGCACTCGTAGAGGAGGGTCAGCCCCCGCCGCTGCAGCACCTCGTGGGGACGGACGGCGAGCGCGAGGTAGAGGTCCCCCGGGGGGCCTCCGCGCTCCCCGAACGCCCCCTCGCCGGGGACCCGGACCTGCATCTCGCTGTCGACTCCCGCCGGGATCTGGACCTCCACCATCCGGGTCTCGTCGACCAGGCCCCGGCCCCGGCAGCCCGGGCAGGGGGTCTCGACGATCTCGCCCGCCCCGCGGCACCGGCCGCACGGCTGCACGTTGACCATCTGGCCGAGGATCGTCTGGCGGACCTGGCGGACCTGGCCGCTCCCCTCGCACTGCGGGCACCGCCGCGCGGCGGTCCCCGGGGCCGCCCCACTCCCGCCGCAGTCCCCGCACCGCACCGGCCTTTGCACCTCGACCCGGCGGGTCACGCCCCGGATCGCCTCCTCGAAGGTGATGGTCAGCGGCATCCGCAGGTCCGGGCCGCGCTGGGGGCCGCCGGTCGGCCTCCGTCCGCCCCCGCCGAAGAACATGTCGAAGAGGTCGAAGGCCGCCTGGAACCCGAAGTCCTGGGCCTGCGGCATCCCGTCGGCGGCGTGGCCGTAGGTGTCGTAGCGGTGCCGCCGCTCGGAGTCGGAGAGCACCGCGTAGGCCTCGCCGATCTCCTTGAAGCGTACCTCGGCCCCCTCGTCGCCGGGATTGCGGTCGGGGTGGTACCGCATCGCCAGGGCGCGGTAGGCGCGCTTCATCTCCTCCGGGGAGGCCTGCCGTCCCACCCCCAGCACCTCGTAGTAGTCGCGCTTGGTCGACGGCATCACCGGCTCAGTCGGCACCGGCGCCACCGACGGGCCGGGCGTCCCCCGCCGGCAGCGGTTCGCCGGCCCGCGCCACCCGCACCTGGGCGGGGCGCACCACCCGGTCGTGGTAGCGGTAGCCGGGCCGGAGCTCGGCGGTGACGGTGTCGTGGTCGATCGCCCCGCCCGGTTCGGTGGCGACCGCCTCGTGCAGGACAGGGTCGAAGGGGGCACCCACCGCGGGCACCGTCCGGATCCCCTCGGAGGCGAGCCCCTCCTCGAGCTGGCGCACGGTCAGCCGGAGCCCGGTCGCGAGCTGGTCCTCCTCGCCCTCGGGGAGGTGGGCCACCGCCCGGCTCAGGTTGTCGAGCGCGGGCAGGACCGCGGCCAGAAGTGGCGCACCTCCGTACCGTCGGCAGTCGGCCAGCTCCTGCACCTTCCGCTTGCGGAAGTTGTCGTGGTCGGCGGCCAGCCGAAGGTTGGCCGCCTCCAGCTCGCGGATCCGCTCGATCAGCCGGTCCCGGTCGTCCTCGCGCTCGAAGGCAGCCCCCGAGCCCGGGTCCGCCGCGTCATCTGGCCCTGTCACATCTGCACTCCTGCTCCCGGGTCGGGACTGCCGGCCCGTGCGGCGGCGGCGACCCGACGCCCCCGGGGCCGCCCCTCACACCACGTAGCGATCGAGCATCTCACCGGTGAGCCGGGAGACCAGCTCCATCCGTGCCACCACCCGGCCGTAGCGGAGCCGGGTCGGGCCGACCACCCCGATGGTGCCGCGCATGCGGTCGCCGACCCGGTAGGCGGTGACGAGAAACGCGCAGCCGCGCAGCTCCTGGAGGGCATTCTCACTGCCGATGACCGCCTGCACCCCCCGGTTCGGCATCGCCAGGGAGAGGAGCTCGGCCAGCATCCGCTGCGTCTCCAGCACCTCCAGGACGGCATGCAGCTGCTGGGGGTCGCCGAACTCCGGCTGACTCACGAGGTTGCGCACGCCGTCGTGGATGATCACCGTCCCGGGAGCGTCCAGGCTGCGCAGCGCCGCTGCCACCTCGGCCAGGATCGCCCGGGCCGGCCTTGGTTCGTCGGCCGCCCGCGGCAGCGCCGCCAGTTCCTCGGCGGAGCGCCCGACGGCGTGGCGATTGAACCAGCCGGCGACGGTGGTGAGCGCGTCCTGGTCGTCGGCCTCGTCGACCGCGATCAGGCGCTGGCGCACCAGGTTGTCGGCGACCGCCACCACCAGCAGCGCCTGCCCCGCCCGCAGGCCCACCAGGGCGACGTGCTTGAGCCGACTGCCGGTGCCGGTCGGCCCGGTGAGCACGGCGAGGTTCTCGCTGAGCCGGCTCATCATCGCGGCGGCCACATCCAGGATCGCCTCCGCCACCGGCGGCGCGGACTCGAAAGCGTGGCGGACGCTCCGGCGCAGGTGGGGCTCCACCGGCTCCGCCGGGAGCAGGAAGTCGACGAAGTAGCGGTAGCCGCGGTCGGTCGGGATCCGTCCCGCCGAGGTGTGGGGCTGGAGCAGGAAGCCGTCCACCACCAGCTCGGCCAGCTCGTTGCGGATGGTGGCGGAGCTGATCTCGGACAGGTAGCGGGCGGCCAGCGTCTGGGAGCCGACCGGCACCATCGTCTCGGTGTAGTCGGCGACCACCGCTTGCAGGATGCGCTCCTTGCGTGCGTCCATCGACGGCGACCCCTTTGCTTAGCACTCCGGCTGGGCGAGTGCTAATCGGAGTCTAACACGGGCCGCCGACGCGGCCCGCTGGGTGGGGATCGGGCCGCGGGGCCGGTATCCTCTGCGGCAGGATGGATGCCACACGGGCCGACGCCCAGAACCCCCCCCCGCACAAGGAGCCGTCCCCCGGGATGGCGGCCGTCGCGCGCGGCGACGAGCGCGCGCGCCTGGCCCGCCAGGGCGGCATCCGGGAGGTGGTCTTCGGGGTGCAGGACGGACTCCTCACCACCCTCGGCCTCGTCACCGGCATCGCCAGCGCCACGTCCGGCGGTCGCACCACCATCCTGCTGGCGGGCGTGGTCGTGGCCCTCACCGGCATGGTCTCGATGGGCACCGGCGCCTACCTGGGGGGGACCTCCGAGCGCGACCTCAAGGCCGCGGCGATCCGCAAGGAGCGCCTCGAGCTCAGCACCGACCCGGAGGAGGAGCACGGCGAGATGGCCGCCATCCTCCATCGCTCCGGGGTGCCGGTCGCCCAGGCGCACGAGCTCGCCCGCGCCCTCGCCGCCTACCCAAAGCTGTGGGAGGAGACCCACATCGAGAAGGAGCTCGGCATCCCGAGCCAGCTCCCCGACGCCCCGGTCGCCGACGGGGTGCGGATGGGGGCGACGTTCCTCCTCGGCGCGATCCCCCCGATCGTCCCCTACGCGCTCCTCACCGGGACCGCCGCCTTCGCGACCTCGCTGGCGGTCTCGGCGGTGGTGCTGGCCGCGCTGGGGATCGTCAAGGGCCGCATCACCAGCACCGGCCTTGCCCGCTCGGGCGCGCAGGTGCTGGCGGTCGGCGCCGCCGCGGCCGCCACCGGCTACGTGCTGGGCGTCATCCTGCCCCGACTCCTCGGCCTGCACATCCCGCCCGGCGCGCTCTGATCCGGTCGCGGGGGCGGGCCGGACCGGCCCGCGCCGGCTCAGCCCGCCAGCCGCACCGCCACCGCGTCGAGCAGCTCCTGGCCGCGGCGGGTGAGCCGCACCCGGTCGCGCCGCGCCTCCAGGAGCTGCCCCGTGATCAGGGGCGCGGCCCGTGCCCGACCCGGCGCCGACCGCAGGCGCAGACCGCAGCTGAGGCGAAGGCCGAGGAGGAACCGCTCCAGCCGCCGCCGGCCCCGGTCGACCGACTCCAGGCCGGCGACCCCGCTCCCTGACTGCTCCACCTGCTGCAGGTACCGGTGCAGGCTGCGGTGGTTCCAGGTCCGCACCGCCAGCGCGCCCGGCCCCGTCGCCAGTCCCAGCCGGGCCGCCACCGCCACCGGCAGATGGGCATGGGCGCCCGCGCCGACCGCCCAGTACCCTCCCCCGCGCCAGTAGACGAGGTGGTGGCGGCAGCGCTCCCCGCGACGCGCGAAGTTGCTCACCTCGTAGTGCGCGTAGCCGGCCGCCTCCAGCCGGTCGACGGCCCACCAGTGCTGCCGCAGCGCCGCCGCGGGCGCGGGCACACGCACCAGTCCCGCCGCCACCTGGCGGTGCAAGCGGGTGCCCGCCTCCACCGTCAGCTCGTAGCAGGAGAGGTGCTCCGGCGCGAGCGCGAGCAGGCGCTCGAGGCTGCGCTCGAAGGTCGCCGCGGGTCGGCCCGGGACCGCGTAGATGAGGTCGCAGCTGAGGTGGCGCACCCCGGCCGCGCGCAGCGCGGCGAGCGCTCGCAGGGCGCCGGCCGCGTCGTGGCCGCGTCCGAGCTGGCGGAGCACGTCGTCGTCCAGGCTCTGGACCCCGAGGCTGACCCGGGTGACCCCGGCCTCCAGCCATCCCGCCGCCCGCCCCCCATCCAATCCCGAGGGGTTGGCCTCGATCGTCACCTCGGCGTCGGCCCCGATCCCGAACGCGCCCCGCACCGTGTCCAGCAGCCGGCGGATGAGCGGCACCGCGAGCAGGCTGGGGGTGCCGCCGCCGATGAACACGGTGCTGAGCGGCGGCGGCGGTCCCGCCGACCCGGCGGTGAGTGCCCGCGCCGCCCGCGCCAGCCGCTCCAGCTCGCGGCCGACCGCGTCGACGTAGCGCTGGTGCAGCGCCTCCCCCCCCACGTGCACGGCGAAATCGCAGTAGGGGCAGAGCCGCTCGCAGAAGGGGACATGGACGTAGAGGGCGCGGGGGAGCCCCGCCGGCCGGCGCGGCGCGGCCGCGACGGCCGCCCCGCTCAGTGCCGACACGTCGACCGGCGCCAGGCCGGCGAGGACTCGGCCCTCACGGCTGCTCCAACCGGAGCACCGCCATGAACGCCTCCTGCGGGATCTCGACATTGCCGACCCGCTTCATCCGCTTCTTGCCCTCGCGCTGCTTCTCCAGCAGCTTGCGCTTGCGGGTGATGTCGCCGCCGTAGCACTTGGCGAGGACGTCCTTGCGCAGCGCGGGCACCGTCTCGCGCGCGATGATGCGGCCGCCGATCGCGGCCTGGATCGGGACCTCGAACAGCTGCCGGGGGATGAGGCCCTTGAGCCGCTCCACCAGCCGCCGTCCCTGAGTCGGGGCGCGGTCCCGGTGGATGATCGCGCTGAGGGCGTCGACCCGGCTCCCGCCCACCAGCACGTCGAGCTTGACCAGCGCGGCGGGACGATAGCTGCGCAGCTCGTAGTCCAGCGAGGCGTAGCCGCGGGAGCGCGACTTGAGCTGGTCGTAGAAGTCGCTGATGATCTCCCCCAGCGGGAGGTCGTAGCGCAGCAGCGCCCGTTCCCCCGGCTGGTACTCGAGATTGAGCATCTCGCCGCGCCGCTCCTGGCAGAGCTCCATCACCTGGCCGAGCGACTCCCTCGGGGTGAGCAGCTCCGCCGTCACCCTGGGCTCGGCGATGGTCAGGATCGCGGCGGCGTCGGGCAGCTGGGCGGGGTTGTCGACCAGCAGCTCGTCGCCGGCCTGGGTGGTGACCCGGTAGGCGACCGAGGGGGCGGTGGTGATGAGGTCGAGGTCGAACTCCCGCTCCAGCCGCTCCTGGACGATGTCCAGGTGCAGGAGGCCGAGGAAGCCGCAGCGAAAGCCGAAGCCGAGCGCGACCGAGGTCTCGGGCTCGTAGGTGAGGGCGGCGTCGTTCAGCTGCAGCCGCCCGAGCGCCTCGCGCAGCTCCGCATACCGGTCCCCCTCCACCGGGTAGAGGCCGGCCCAGACCATCGGGGTCACCTGGCGGTAGCCGGGCAGCGGCGCCGCCGCTGGACGGGCGACCGTCGTCACGGTGTCGCCCACCTTGGCGTCGCGGACGTCGCGGACCGACGCCACCAGGTAGCCGACCTCGCCGGCCGCCAGCTCGTCCACCGGCGTCATCTGGGGCCGAAAGATCCCCACCTCGTCGACCGTGAAGCTGGCCCCGCCGGCCATCATCCGGATCGCCGTTCCGGCCGCGATCCGGCCCGCCATCAGGCGGACGTAGCTGATGACGCCGCGGTAGGCGTCGTACTTGCTGTCGAAGATGAGCGCCTGCAGCGGGGCGGCCCGGTCGCCCGCGGGCGGCGGGACCCGGTCCACCACCGCCTGCAGGATGGCGTCGACCCCCACCCCGGTGCGGGCGCTGGCGAGCAGGGTGCCGGACGCGGGCAGGCCGAGGACGCTCGCGATCTCCTCCACCACCCGCTCCGGCTCGGCGGCGGGCAGGTCGATCTTGTTGACGACCGGGATCAGGGTCAACCCGATGTCCAGCGCCTTGTACACATTGGCGAGCGTCTGGGCCTCGATTCCCTGCGAGGCGTCGACGACCAGGATCGCGCCCTCGCAGGCGGCCAGCGCCCGCGACACCTCGTAGGCGAAGTCGACGTGCCCGGGGGTGTCGATGAGGTTCAGCTCGTACAGCTGGCCGTCCGCGGCCCGGTGCTGGAGGCGCACCGCCTGGGCCTTGATGGTGATGCCGCGCTCCCGCTCCAGGTCCATCGTGTCCAGCAGCTGCTCGGTCATGTCCCGCGCGGCGACGGTGCCGGTGCGCTCCAGGAGCCGGTCTGCCAGCGTCGACTTGCCGTGGTCGATGTGCGCGATGATGGAGAAGTTGCGGACGCGCTCGATGGGACTGGCGGGCATCGCCGGCCATTATCCGGGGCGGCCGCCGCCGCCGGCGGGCGAGGCCGCCGCCGCGGTCACCGCCCCCCCGACCCCGGCTACGATCGACCGGATGGCCATCGCACGGGTCCGCCGCTGTCGCACCCTGGCCGACCTCGCGGCCGTGAGCCGGCTCCAGGCGCAGATCTGGCAGAGCCCGGAGATGGCCGCCCCCAGCTCGCTGCTGCGGGCGATGGCGGACAGCGGCGGCATCGTCCTCCTCGCCACCGTCGCCGGCGAGCCGGTCGGCTTCTGCTTCGGCTTCACCGGCCGCAGCCGGGACGGCCACAGCTACCACCGCTCCCACGCCGCCGGGTTGCTGCCGCCGGCACAGGGCCAGGGCCTGGGCCGGCGGCTCAAGCTGGCCCAGCGGCGGGCGGCGCTGGCGATCGGCCTCACCCGGATGGTGTGGACCTTCGACCCCGTCCAGACCCGCAACGCCCACTTCAACCTGCACCGTCTCGGCGCCATCGCCCGCGGCTACCACGCCGACTACTACGGCGCCCGGGTCGACGCCTTCAACGGCGGCCTCCCCAGCGACCGCCTGGTGGCGGAATGGTTCCTCGCCGGGCCGGAGCGCCGGGTGGTGGAGGGGCTGCGCCGCCGCCCCGGGCGAGGCGCGCCCGCCGCCGCCGTGCCCATGGACCTCCGGGGGCTGGCCGCCCGCGATCCCGGGGCCGCCCGCGGCGCCCACCTCGGCCTGCGGCGGGCACTGCGACGGGGCCTCGCCGACGGCCTGGTCCTGGTCGATTTCGATGCCGGATCGAACCGCTATCGCTTCGCGGCCGCCCCCATCGACGGCCTCCCGCCGCCCCCCTGAGCCCGACCCGGCCCGCCCGCCGCCCCCTTCCGCCCCTCCCTACGCCGGGGACCCGAGCGAGGCGAAGTAGCCGCGGACCGCCTGGTCCAGGCTGGCGGTGGAGAGCACGGGCACCTCACCCTGGTAGCGGGCGCTGTTGACGACGTAGTCGACCAGGTCGCGCGGGTGGCACCCGTGCAGGCTCCGCCCGGTGGCCCGGTAGTGGCGCTGGAGGCAGTCCTCCACCACCCGCTCGTCGTACCCCAGCCCGCGGTCGCGGCAGACCCGGCGGAGGATCTCTTTGAACTGCGCGTCGGTCGGGTTGGGCACCCCCACCTTGTAGCGGACCCGGCGCAGGAAGGCCTCGTCGACCAGCTGCTCGGGGTCGAGGTTGGTGGCGAGGATGAGGATCTCGGTGAAGGGCACGGCGACGGTGGTGCCGGCCCGGGCGATGTTGAGGAAGTCGTAGCCGGCCTCCAGCGGGACGATCAGCCGGTTGAGCAGCTCCCGCGGAGGGATCGGCTGGCGGCCGAAGTCGTCGATGAGGAACAGGCCGCCGTTGGCCTTGAGCTGGAGCGGAGCCTCGTAGAAGCCGAGGTCGCGGTCGAAGCCGAGGTAGAGCTCGCGGCCGCTCAGCTCCCCGCCCACCCGCACCACCGGCCGGTGGCAGAGGACCCAGCGGGGATCATGGACGGGCAGCCGGCGGGACACCTGGCGGTGGTGCATGGGGTCGAAGACGCGGATGACTTCGCCGTGGACGTAGAGGGCGTGGGGGATGAAGATCGGGTGGCCGAGGAGCGCCGCGCACGCCCCCGCCAGCGAGCTCTTGCCGTTGCCCGGCGGCCCGTAGAGGAAGATCGCCTGGCGCGAGATCAAGCCCGGGCCAAGCTGCTCCAGGACCGACTCCGGCAGCACCAGGCCCTGCAGCACCCCCCGCAGCGAGGCGTCGGTGATGGGGGGCGACTCGCGGGCCTGGATCCGGGCCAGGTCCACGTACCGGTCCAGCGGCACCGGGGCCGGCCCGGCGTACTGGTTGATGCCCAGGATCTCGCGGGTGCGCTCCCGCCCGGCGTTGCTGATGAGGTACTGGAGGCCCTCGGCGAAGGTCTCGTGGGCGGCGACCGAGCCGCGCAGCCCGGTGGTGCCGCAGTACCCCTCCTGGCTGAGGAACTTGAGCACCTCCGCGACCATGGGCCAGGGCAGGCACACCCGGCGGGCCACGTCGCGGCCGAACATGCTGCCGCCGAAGTAGAGGATCTTGAGGATGAGGTCGCAGACGAAGGAGAACGGCAGCCCCGTCTCCTCCGGCTGGGTGGGCAGGGGGGGGAAGGCAGGGCCGCCGCCCCGCTCGCCGGCCGCGGGACCGCCGCCCCTGTCGCCGGCCGGGGGGCCGCCGCCCCGCTCGCCGGCGGCAGCCCCGCGGCCGGCCCCGGCGGTGGGGGCGGGCAGGGCCGGCTCGGTGGGCGCCCGGCCGGGCCCGGCGTCGGGGCTCACGGGCCGACCCCTCGCAGCGCGAGCCAGGCCTCGTCGGGGAGGGCGTAGGCCGCGTCGGGCAGGCGCTCCAGCCAGGCGAGGGCGGCGCGCTGGCCGCGCAGGTACCCCTTGGCGGTCTCGACCAGGCGATCGCGGCCGCAGGGGTACTCCACCCCCCCCAGCGCCCGGCGCAGCCGCACCTCCACGGCCGGCCAGGGCGTCCCCAGCTGGTCTCGCCACCCGGCCCCGACCTCGCCCACCTCGATCGCCGTCCGCCGGGGCAGGCCGGCGGCGCGGCTGGCCAGCCCGATGATGAGCTCGTCCGCGAGCGGGGACCGGGCGTCGTCGACCACCACCCCGAGTCTACGCAAACGTCGGCGGCGACCCGGGTCCCACCGGGTGGGAGGACGGTCCCGAGCCGCGCGCCGACCGCCCCACCGTAGCAGCGGTGAAGGGCGCTGACCGACCCGCCAGGGTGCTGTGACGACCTCGCCACCCGGCGCGACCGCCCCGTCGCCGCCCTCGTCAGGCGAGCGGGGCCGGGGTGCCGGCTCGCCCGCGCCTCAGTCCCCCCCGGCGAGCTGGCGGAGGGTCGCGCCGATGTCGCGGGGGCGCAGGCCGGGCCCCTGGCGGACGCGGTGGGCGAGCACCATCGGCGCCACCGCCGCGACCTCCCCGACCCCGGCGCGCGGCAGGCCCCGGAGCGCCGCGACCGCCTGGGCGGCCCGCCGCGCGACCAGGTCGGCGCGGTGGCCGTCCACCTCCAGCTGGATGGCCAGGTGGGCGATCAGCTCCAGCACCGACCGGTCGATCGCCACCCGCTCCAGGTGACCGATCGCCCGCTCGATCCGCTCCGCCTCGGCCGCCTCCCGGTCGGCATAGGCGGCCCGGAACGCCTCCGGGTCGGCCTCGAACTGCTCCCGCCGGCAGACGATCTCGACCCGCTCGGCGACGTCTCGGATCCCGGTCACGTCCACGCAGAGACCGAAGCGGTCGAGCAGCTGGGGGCGAAGCTCGCCCTCCTCCGGATTCATGGTGCCGACCAGGATGAATCGGGCCGGGTGCCACACCGAGATCCCCTCGCGCTCGACCAGGTTCACCCCCATCGCCGCGGCGTCGAGGAGGACGTCGACGATGTGGTCGTCGAGCAGGTTGACCTCGTCCACGTAGAGGATCTGGCGATTGGCCTCGGCCAGGACCCCGGCCTCGAACCGCCGCTGCCCGGACTGGATCGCCGCCTCCAGGTCGATGGTGCCGACGACCCGATCCTCGGAGGCGTTGATCGGGAGCTCGACCACCCGCATCCGCCGGCGGGCCACCGGCAGCGTCTCCCCACGGAGGGCCCGCTGCTGGCAGGTGGCGCAGCGTCCGTCGCCGGCGGGCGGGCAGTGGTAGGGACAGTCGGCGACGACCTCCAGCTCCGGCAGGAGCCGGGCCAGCGCCCGCACCGCGGTGGACTTGGCCGTCCCCTTCTCGCCCCGGATCAGGACCCCGCCGATGGCGGGGTCGATGGCGTTGAGGGTGAGGGCGAGGCGCATCGGCTCCTGGCCCACCAGGGCGGTGAAGGGGTAGAGGGGCTGGCGCTCGCTCACCGCGTGATTCTCCCAGAGCGCCGGCGCCGGTCGGCGCCCGGGCCGACCCGGGTCAGGGCCGGAGGGCCTGGCTCACGGTGCCGAGGATGCTCTGCTCGGAGAGGTCGTAGAGGCCGTAGGAGCGGGCCCCCAGACGTTCGGCCAGGTCGGCACAGGCGTTGAAGCTGTAGCCGGCGAAGAGCGCTGCCGCCGGCGCCGGCGGCAGCGGCTCTCCGGGCGGCCGGTGGTTGCGGGCGGAGTCGATCACCACCGACCGGATCCCGGCGCGGTGGATCTGGGCGGCGGCACGCTGGGCCTCCAGCAGGGGCTCGTCCCCGAAGCAGCTGATATTGCCCCGGCCGTCGGTGATCAGGACCAGCAGCGGCAGCACCCCGGGGTCGCGCCGCTTCTCGGTCTCGACCAGGTGGAGGGCGGTGAGGAGCCCGTGGGTCAGTGGGGTCGTCCCCCCCACCCCGAGGCCCGCCAGCTGGCGCTCGGCGAGGTCCACGCTGCCGGTCGGACGGAGCACCACCCGGGCGGTTCGCCCCGAGAAGACCACCAGCGCCACCCGGTCGCGGCGCACGTAGGCGTCCTCCAGGAGGGCGAGCACCGCCCCCTTGGTGGCCTCCATCCGCTGCTCGGCGTCCATGCTGGCGGAGGCGTCGACGACGAAGACGATGCAGTGGCCGATCCGGCGCTGGCGCACCTTCTCCCGCAGATCGTGGCGGCGCAGGTGGAGGCGCTCCGGACCGTCGGGAGCGGGGTCGCGGGCGGCCGCGGCCGCCCGCCGATCGAGCTGGTGGGGGGCCGCGGCGCGCAGGGTCGCGTCGAGGGCGAGGTCCTGCGGCTTCTCCACGATCGTCGCCCGCACGTACCGTCCCCGGCGGCTGCCGGAGGGCACCGGCGTCCTCCGCCCCGGGGCCCGCCGCGTCCGGCGCTCCCGGGGGAGCTGGAGGCGGCGCACCCGGAACGGCGGCGGGGGCGCCTCCGCCTCGACCGGCGCCCCCTCGGGCCCGGACGCCTCGGCCGTCCCGGCGGCCTGGCTGCCGGCCCCCGCCGCGCTCTCGGCGCCCGCCGACGCCTGCGACACGGACGCCCCGGTGCGCTGGTCCTGGCCGGCGGGATCGGCGGAGGCGGTGGCCTCCCGGGCCTCGCCGTCCTGGCGGTCGCCGGCTGCGGGCGGCGCCTCGGCGACCGGGGCCGCCGCCGACCCGTGGCCGTCGGGCGGACGTCGCCGATGGACGAGCACGAACTCCGAGACGGCGGCGAGATCCTGGGTCGTGACGGTGAGCCGGGGGTCGGCGGGGGCGGGGCCGCGCGCCTCCGGGGTCGCCGCCGCCCGCAGGGCGCACCAGGTGCGCGCCGCCCGGACGAGGAGGAGGTCCGCGCGGTGTCCGCGCACCTGCTCCGCGACCGCGAGGGCCGAGGCCAGCCGGAGCTCCGCCGGGCCCGCCTCGGTGCGCGGCAGGAGCGCCCGGGCCCGCCGCACCGTCGCCGCCAGCCGTCGGTCGGCCCCGGCGGCGGCCTGGTCGACCGGGCCGTCCCGTCCCGGGTGCCGCTCGATCACCGCCACCCGGAGCGCGGGGTCGCGCAGCCCGCGCACGTCGACGCAGAGGCCGAAGCGGTCGAGCAGCTGCGGCCGCAGGTCGCCCTCCTCGGGGTTCATGGTCCCGACCAGGACGAAGGCGGACGGGTGGACGATCGACACCCCCTCACGCTCGACGATGTTGACGCCGCTCTGGGCGACGTCGAGGAGGACGTCGACGCAGCCGTCGTCGAGCAGGTTGACCTCGTCGACGTAGAGGACCTGGCGGTTGGCGTCGGCGAGGACCCCGGGCTGGTAGCGACGACGTCCGCTCCGGATCGCGGCCTCGAAATCGATCGTCCCGACCAGGCGGTCGAGGGTCGCTCCCACCGGCAGCTCCACCACCCGGGGCACCATCCGGGTCCGTGGCAGCTGGCCGCCGTCGGCGCGGCGCCGCTCGCACGTGGGGCACCACGGCCCCGTGGACGGATGGCAGTGGAAGGGACAGCCGGCGACCACCGTGATGGCTGGCAGCAGCCGGGCGAGGGCGCGCACCGCGGTCGACTTGGCGGTCCCCCGCTCCCCCCGGAGCAGAAGCCCGCCGAGGCCGGGGTTGACCGCGCAGAGGAGGAGGGCGGAGCGCATCGCCTCCTGCCCGACCAGGGCCGAGAACGCCAGGCCCGCGAACGGCGGCGGGAGCTCCGGGCCGGCCGGAGCGGCGCTCACCGCAGCGCCCCGCCGGCGACCCGGCCGCTCGCCAGCTCGTCGACCAGCGCCGACGCCAGGTCCCCCGGGAGGGTGACCTCCAGGGGCAGCTCGCCGGTGCCCGCCCCGAGGCGGAGTCGGACCGGTGCGCCGTCGAGGACGGCGGCGCACCGCACCGGCGACATCGGAAGGTGGACCCAGGCCACCGCGGCGCCATCGGCCGCGGGTCCGGCGGCGACCACGGTGGTCCCTCTCGTGCAGTGGTCGCCGACCCACAGCTCGAGCGGCGGCAGCGGCCGGGGTGGATCGGCCGCGGCGCCGCCGTCGACGAAGAGGAGGGCGAGCAGCCCCTGGCCGCGCGAGCCCCCCCGGTCCGGCACCACGCCCCAGCCCGCCACCGAGGCCGGAGTCTCGAGACGGAGGGAGATCCCGTCACCGCAGCGGAGGCGCCGCCGCGCCGCGTCGGCCGCCGCTCCCGGCGGATCGGGCAAGGGGACTCCCATCTCGCCACTGTATCCTGCTGCCGCCGCGGCCCCCGCGGCCGCCGACCGCGTCTGCCCGAGGCCATGCCGGACACGATTCTCGCCTCCCCGATCGCGATCCTCGGCGGGACCGGGCCGCTCGGGCGCGGCCTCGCGGTGCGATGGGCCCGCAGCGGCCAGCCGGTCGTGGTGGGGTCGCGCGACGGGACGCGGGCACGAGCCCTCGCGTTGGAAGTGGCCGAGCTCGCCGGCCCGTCGTCCGCCCCGGTCGACGGGGCAGCCAACGCGAAGGCGGCGGCCGGGGCCCAGGTGGTCTGCGTCGCGGTCCCGTACGGGGCGCAGGCGGACCTGGCCCGGGCGCTCGCGCCCGCGCTGCACGGCCGGGTGCTGATCGCCACCGCGGTCCCGATGCAGTTCGTCGATGGCTCGCCGGTGCCGGTGTCGGTGCCGGCGGGCTCGGCCGCGGCCGAGCTGGCGCAGCTCTGCCCGGGGGCGCGGGTGGTGGCCGCGCTCCACACGGTGAGCGCCCGCCACCTCCTCGGACCGGCGCCGGCGCTCCAGGAGGACGTCCTCGTGACCGGCGACGACCCCGAGGCGCGCGCCCTCGTCGTGGGCCTGGTCGGGCGGATCGCGGGGCTGCGGGGGCTCGACGCCGGACCCTTGGTGGGCG
The DNA here is from genome assembly GCA_035533215.1 of Candidatus Micrarchaeia archaeon. Lineage (GTDB taxonomy): Bacteria > Chloroflexota > Dormibacteria > Aeolococcales > Bog-877 > DAHUZL01. The sequence continues at coordinate 43,367 of DATLUG010000005.1, forward strand.
CGGCCGCGACCGAGCGGCTGACGCCGATCCTGCTCGGGCTCAACCGGCGCCACCGGGCCGAACTGGGGCTGCGACTCAGCGGCCTGCCCGAACCCCACCTGGCGGTGGCCGCCGCCTGGACCGAGGCCTACCGGCGGGCCTGGCGGGCGGGCGACTGGGCGGCGGCGGCGGCGCTCTTCACCCCCGACTGCGTCTACCGCAGCCACCCCCTGCGCCCGCTCACCGACGCCCGCGCCTACACCGAGCGGGCGTTCACCGACGCGACCGTGATCGACTGCCGGTTCGGCCGCCCGATCGTGGCGGGGCCGGACGTCGCGGTGGAGTACTGGGCGGTGGTCCGGGAGGCGGGCACGACCTCGACCCTCTTCGGCTGCGACCGCCTCCGGCTCACCCCCGACGGCCTGTGCGCGATGCTGCGCGACACCTGGGCCATGGCCGATGGCCATCACGAGCCGCAGGAGGGTTGGGGAGAGTGACGGCCGCTGGTCAGGAAGGGGTGGCTCCGGCGCGCCCACGGTGGGCGGCGCCGGCGCTCACGCCGAGCTGGTCCCGGCAGCGGCGATCGCGCCGTCCCGCTGACCGCGCCCGGCTCGCTGGCGAAGCAGGTCGCGCTCGCGGCGGTTGTGGGTGAGCTGGGCCGCGCGCCGGTACTCGGTGCGGGCCTCCTCCGGGCGGCCCAGCTTCTCCAGCCGGCCTGGGCGCACGCTGGGCAGGAGGTGATGGCCGCGCGGCCGTGGCTCCGCGGCCACGGCCGCGACCAGCTCCGGCCCCACCGCCGGGCCCCACGCCATCGGTCATGCGGGCGTCAGGGCTGCCCCGGCCGCGGCGAGGCGGGGGGCGGGGGCGGCTGTGGCGGGACCCTCCGGTGGGACGCGGGTGAGCGCAGAGGTCCCCCGCCGGGCGGGAGTGACACCGTCACGTCGACCGTCACAGAGCCGCTCTCGGTCCAGGTCGGTCCCCACGGCCGGGTGGTGATCCCGGTTGCGATGCGCCGGGAACTGGGGCTCGACATGGGCAGCGAGCTCGGAGCCCAGGTCGAGGGTGGTCGGGTCGTCGTGGAGGACCGCCTGGCCAACCTCCGACGCTGGCGCGATGCCTGGCGGGCCGTCCTGGGTCACCGCTCGCTGGCCGATGAGTTGGTCGCCGAGCGCCGAGCCGAGGCTTCGCTGGAGGAGGCTGAGGCGAGCGGTGACCCCGACGCGACCGCACCAGCCCCCGGGGCCCTCCGTCGCGCCGCCGGCGGCTGAGCGGGAGTGCCGGCCGTCCTCGACGCCTCCGCCCTCCTGGCCTACCTCCAGGCCGAGCCAGGCGGTGACGCCGCCGGAGCGGCGATCCCCGGGGGCGCGGTGATCGGGTCCGTGAACCTCGCGGAGACCTGACACGGCTGGAGCAGGCTCGTCCTGCGCTTGCCACCAGCTCGACGACGCGGCCAGGCGCACCCCCGACCCGCGGTCACGCCGGAGCCTCGGCTCGGGCGCACCGCGCCTCCCCGGTTCGATCACGGTCGAGCCGTTCACGCCAGCTGACCTGGCACGGTGCGCCACACTCGAGCTGACGACGCGCCCACTCGGGCTGGGGCTCGGAGAGCGGGCGTGTCTGGCCGTGGGTCGTCGTTTGGAGGGGCCGGTGCTCACGACCGATCGGGTGTGGACTCAGCTCGATCCTGCGCTGATCGGGCTGGAGGTCCGCCGCATCCGCCCGCCGGCCGCCACGCCGACGCCGTAGCCCGAAACCGAGCCGCGGCCCGGAGCGGGCGGAGCCCCACCGTCCGCGACGGTCAGAAAGGGGATGCACCGCCTGGCACGGTCGCTGGTCGCAGATCACCGGCGCGTCGGGCGACGCGATCGTAGCCCGCCTCCTCCTCCGCGGACCCCTCGAACAGGCGGCGCGGGTCATCGGCTCGCCTCTGCCCGGTGCGGTGGTCGGCCAGCCACCCACGGGCCGTGGCGTCGCCGGCGTTGGCGTCAGGCACGGCCTGGCGCACGGTCTCCCGCCGGGCCTCGGGCGGGCACTCCTCGGTGCGTGCCCGGAGGCAGGCGTCCTCAACGGCGCGGCGGGGTCGACCCGGGCCGCCGCGGTTGCCCGGCCCGAAGCGCCCGCCGGTGCCCCGGACCGTTTCCCGGCCGTCCATACGGCTCGAGCGTGGCGCGGGTCCATCGTCGCCGCGACGTCTGCTCCGCGTGGTCACCCGGTGGCGATAGGGCGAGTGGGCGCGCGAGCCGCTCAGCCTGCTCGTCGACGTCCCTGCAACCGCCTGGTCAGCCGCCAGGCTCGTGCTGGCCCAGCGGCCGTACGCTTCCGAGTGCATGCGTCAGGCCGTGGGTGGTGGAGGCTCGAGGAGGGTCGCCGAGCCGCCGAGCTGGCGCCGGATCGCCTGGGCACGATGGACGGCCCGGTGCCGGGCGTTGGCCTGGCGATCCCCGAAGCTCCGTCCGTGGCAGTGCCCACCGAGGAAGGAGCGGTCGAGCAGGTGAAGCCGTGCCACCCGCCGCCCGCAGGACCGTCCCGGACACCGCCACCACGGCCGCACACCCCCAAAGGGAGCAGCCGGACCACTCGTGGGCGACGGTGCAGGCGATCGGCCCCGGGGTCGGCTCGGCCCGGTACGCAGCGGTGTACCGCAGCTCGGTCACCGCGCCCGGCTCGACCACCGCGAGACCGATCTCCCCGGCGGCCCGGTCAGCACGACACAGGGGGATCCCGGCACTGGGCCGAGCGCCATGCGGTCTATGGCCGACGGTCGCTCCGGGCGGCGCTCGAGCACCACGTCGCTGACGTACGCGAGCCTGCGGCTGCCGGCACCGGCGTTGGGACAGCCCGCGGTCATCCGCTTCCGGTTGCGTTCGGCACGGAGGAGGACGGCGACGCCGACATCGCCGACGAACCGTGCCAGGCCGGCGATGAGCCGGGCCGAGTCGATCCGCCCGGCGGCGTCGATCGCGCGCGTCGCCTCGCCCACCAACCGGGGACGCGGCCCGACCCCCGGGTGCCCCGACCTGGCCGGCCCCCTACCGCCCCGCCGCCGCCCGGACCTCGGGAGGGAAGTCCGACATCTCGAACACCTGGCGGACCTCGATGGCGCCGTCGTCGGTGGGACAGCGCCGCGCCCACTCCACCGCCTCCTCCTTGGACGCCACGTCGATGAGCCAGTAGCCGCCGATCACCTCCCTGGCCTCGGAGAAGGGCCCGTCGATCACGGTGGGCGTGCCCCCGGCGAAGGTGACGCGCGCCCCCCTGGAGGTCGGATGGAGGCCGTCGAGGGCGAGCAGCACCCCCGCGGTCGTCAGCTCCTCGTTGTACCGCGCCATCGAGGCGACGGCCTCAGGGCTGGGCATCCAGTCGTCCTCGGTGATGTTCGGGATCATGAACAGCATGAATCGCATCGCAGCTCTCCTCGTGGGTTCGGTTGGGGCCGGGACCTCGGCCTTGGCTCAGACGTCGAACCTGGGGTCGGCACATCGACGGCCGGCCGCTGGGCTCCCACCACCGCGCGCCGACGCCGGTGCCCGGGCCGCCGGTCACAGCAGACAGGCGGCGGGGTGCTCCAGCAGCCAGCAGCAGTGGGCGAGGGCCTCCGCGCCCTCGGCGCCGTCGGTGATGCGGTGGTCGATCGCAAGGGTGAGGGACATCCGCCAGCCCGCCGTCACCGACCCGTCCACCACGACCGGGGTCTGCTCGGTCGCGCCGACCGCCAGCACGCTCCCCTGGCCGGGGGTGATGATGGCGGAGAAATCGTGGATCCCGTGCATGCCCAGGTTGCTGAGGGCGGCATGGGCGCCCGAGGTCTCCTGCGGGCGGAGTCGGTTGGCGCGGGCCCTGGCGGCGAGGTCGTGGGCGCGGCGGGCCAGCTCCGGGAAGCTGACCAGGTCGCAGTCGCGCAGGGTGGGCGCCACCAGGCCCTCCGGCAGCGCCACCGCCAGGGCGATGTTGCTGCGCGCGTAGCGCCGCAGCTCCCCGCCCACCCAACCGGCGTTGAGGGCGGGATGCCGCTGCAGGGTGAGGGTGAGCGCCCGCAGCACGAAGTCGGTCACCGAGATGTGGGGGATGGTCGACTCGGGCAGCGCGTTCAGCTGCTCGCGGAGGGCGAGGCCGGCCGCCATGTCGACGCTGGAGGTGAGGTAGAAATGGGGGATGGTGGACTTCGCCTCGACCATCCGGCGGGCCGTCGCCTCGCGGATCCTGGTGAGGGGCACCACGTCGTAGGGGTCGTCGGCCTCGCCCGGGACCGCGGTGCGGTCGAACCCGGTGAGGCGCGGCACCCCGGCCGCCGAGCAGCGCTCGACGTCGTCGGCGGTGACCCGCCCGCCGGGGCCGGTGCCGTGGAGCTGGCCGAGGTCCACCCCCAGCTCGCGGGCGCGGCGGCGCGCGAGCGGGCTGGCCCGCACCCGCCCCCACCCGGGACCCGGAGCGCCCCCACCCCCGCCCCCGGCCGTCCCGGGCGGCGCGGCGGCGGGCTCGGCCCGCGGCGCGGCGGCGGCGACGGGGTTGGGTGACGGGACCGCCCCACTCGCCGCCGGCGGAGCCGGTGCCGGTGCCGCGGGCGGTGCCGCGGGCGGTCCCGCCGGCGCCGGCCGCCCGGGGCCGGCGGCGGGGTCCGGTGCCTCCGCCGGAGGCGCCTCGGGGCGCTGGGACCGGACGGCGGCGGACGCCGCCGGCGGCTGTTCCGGGGCGGCGGGGCGGAGGTCGGCGAGGACCTCCTCGGGCTCGGCGATGATCGCGATGGCGGTGCCAACCGGGACCCGGCCCCCGGCCTGGACCAGGATCCGCCGCACCACCCCCGACGCGTAGGCCTCGATCTCGATGTCGGTCTTGTCGGTGGCGATGGAGGCGATGGTGTCGCCGCGGGTGACGGCGTCGCCCTCTTGGCGCAGCCACGCGTTGATGGTGCCCTCGGTCATGTCGTAGCCCATCTGCGGCATCGTCACGGTGTAGGCCATCAGAGCACGCTCCGGACCGCCTGCACCACCTGCTCGTGGGAGGGCATCAGGGCCTGCTCCAGGTTGCGGGCATACGGCAGGGGGACGTCCGCCATCGCCACCCGCGCGATGGGGGCATCGAGGTCGTCGAAGCAGCGGTCCTGGATCTCCGCCAGCAGCGCCGCCCCGAAGCCGCCGGTGCGCCAGTCCTCGCCGCACACCACCACCCGGTGGGTCCGCCGCACCGACTGCGCCACCGCCGGGTAGTCGACCGGGCGCAGGGTGCGCAGGTCGATCACCTCGCACTGGCAGCCGTCCTCGCGCTCCAGGGTCTCCGCCGCCTGCAGCGCCTGCAGCAGCATCCGCGAGTACGCCACCACCGTCACGTCGGTGCCGGTCCGGGCCAGGCGGGCGCGCCCGATCGGGACCAGCGCGGCGGGGTCGTCGGGCATCGGCCCCTTGGTGCTGTAGAGGAGGCTGTGCTCGATGTAGATCACCGGGTCCGGGTCGCGGATCGCGGACAGGAGCAGGCCCTTGGCGTCGGCGGGCGTCGAGGGCATCACCACCTTCAACCCCGGCACCGAGGCGAACCATCCCTCGAAGGTCTGGGAATGGGTGGCGCCCAGCTGACCGAATCCGGAGACCGTGCGGACCACCATCGGGACCGACCACTGCCCCCCGAACATGTAATGGAACTTGGCGGCGCTGTTGACGATCTGATCCAGGGCCAAAAGGGCGAAGTTGACCGTCATCAGCTCCGCCACCGGCTTGAGCCCGCCCATCGCCGCCCCCACCGCGAAGCCCACGATTCCGGCCTCGGCGATGGGGGTCTCCATCACCCGGTGGGGCCCGAACTCCTGCACCAGGCCCCTGGTGACGGCGTAGGAACCGCCGTAGCCGGTGATCGACTCCCCCAGCAGGATCACGTCCTGGTCCCGCAGCATCTCCTCCCGGAGGGCGCTGCGGACCGCCTCCCGGTAGCTGGTCTCCTCCATCCTCACGCCCCGCCCACCGCGGCGGGGGGCCGCGCCGCCGCCTCGGCCGGGTCCGGCGGCGGACTCGGCTGGGCGGGGTCGATCGGGTTGGCATACACCAGGTCGCCGGCGGTGGCGGGGTCGGGCACCGGGGCCAGGTCGGCGGCCGCGACCGCCTGGAGCATCTCCTGCTCCACCTGCTCGTTGACGAGGGTGAGCTCCTGCTCGGTGCAGATTCGCTCGTCGACCAGAAGGGCGCCGAAGCGGGCGATGGGGTCGAGCGCGCGCCAGCGCCGGACCTCCTCCTTGTCGCGATACAGCTCGGGGTCGGCCATGGAGTGCCCGCGGAATCGATAGGTGAGGCACTCGACGAAGAAGGGACCGTTGCCGGCGCGGGCGTGCGCGACGGCGTCCGCCACCGTCTCGTAGACGGAGATGACGTCCATCCCGTCGCACTGACGGGCCGGCATGGTGTAGCCCTCGGCCCGGATCACCATGTCCTTGACCGGCGACTCCTCGGCCAGGGTGGCTCCCATCCCGTAGAGATTGTTCTCGCAGATGAAGACCACCGGAACCTTCCAGAGCGCGGCCATGTTGAGGCCCTCGTGGAAGATCCCGTTGCCGGTGGCGCCGTCGCCGAAGAACTCCAGGACCACGTCGTCGCGCGCCTGGTACTTGGCGGCGTAGGCCATGCCGGTGCCGATCGGGATGTGCGAGCCGACGATGGCGTAGCCGCCCCAGAAGTGGCGGGAGCGGTCGGCGAGGTGCATCGACCCGCCCCGCCCCCGCGACAGCCCGGTGGCCTTGCCGAACAGCTCCGCCATGCACGCGGCCGGGTCGCACCCGCGGGCGAGGGCATAGCCGTGGTCGCGGTAGTGGGTGAGCAGGTCGTCGGTGGGCCGGGCGGCCGCGAGGGCGCCCACCGCCACCGCCTCCTCACCGATGTAGAGGTGGAGGAAACCGCCGATCTTGGCCTGGGCGTAGGCCTCGGCGGCGTGCTCTTCGAAATGGCGGATGAGGACCATCTGCCGATACAGCCGGCGGCAGTCCTCCGCCCCCAGTCCCGGCGGCAGCGCCGACCGCCGCCGCCGCCGCGCTCCCCCCCCGCCGCGACCGGCACGCGCCCCCGGTCGAACGGCTCGGGTGGCAGCCACCAAGGCATTGTAGCGGCGGGTCTCGGGCCCTCCCGGGCCTGGCCCGGAGCCCCCTCCCGGCGCCGCCGCGATTCGCCGTCGACCACGGTGGGTACGGTCATACCCGGCGCGGCAGCCGGTCCGGGTAACGCTCGGACGCGTAGCTCCGTTAGCCCCGGTGACGGACCGGGCACCGGACCGCGCCCGCCCCACCCCACCTCCGGGCCGCGGCGAGTCGGGGCGTCGCCGCCGCCGCCACAGGACAAGGCACCGTGACCATCACCGACATGACCCTTTCCGCCATGACCGTCAGCGAATCCGACGCCTTCGCCCGGACCAGGGGCGAGATCGTCGAGCGCGAGCTCGCCGACCGCGCCCGCTCGCGGGTTCTCCGCGAGTGCCGGGCCGCCCTGGGGCTGCTGGACCGCGTCCTCGCCGACCTGGAGGACGCCAGGATCCGCGAGCGCCGGGTGGTGCCGCCGGCCGTGGCCGCCGAGCTTCGGCACGCCCCCGTCACCAAGCGCGACCGCAGCCTGGCGGCCGCGGTGGCGACCCAGCGGCCCAGCCTCGACCGGGTGCAGGACGCCGTGCTCGACGCCCAGGGTCGGCTGATGACCCGGGTGAGTCGGATCCTCGGCCAGCCGGACTGGGAGATGATCGAGGCCGAGGAGATGGCCGAGCTCGAGGCGGAGGGGCGCTGAGGCGAAGGCGGCTCAGCGGGCGCGGTTCAGCCGGACCCGGAGTCGCCGAGGCTCCGGGAGCCGCCCCCCCCGCGGAGCCCGTTGCGGTGGGGGGGCGGCGGGTCGGGCGCGGTGGCCAGCCGGCTGAGCAGGGCGGCCTGCTCGCGCAGCGCTCGCCGCGAGCGGCTGGAGTCCTGGGCGCGGGGCCGGACCACGAGGTGGGCCTGAGCCCGCAGCCGCTCCGCCTCGCGCACCTCCCGCACCCGCTCCGCGTCCTCCCTGGTGCGCAGCGTGCGCTCGATCGCCGCCAGGCGGGCGTCGGCGCCCGCCGCCCCATCGGGGAGCTGAGCCAGCTCGGCCTCCAGCTTGGCCCAGCGCGGCGGCGACAGGCGGCCCTTCGCCAGCTGCAGTCGGGAGATCACCTTGGAGCGGGCCTGCGACTCGACCTGGCGGGCCGCCCCCTCGGTCACCTCCTGGGCCCTGGCCTCCCGGAGGGCGCGCTGGGCTGCCGCGAGGAGGTCCTGGTAGCCGTCGACCAGCCGGTCGTGGGCGCCGACCTCCGCCTGGCTCGCCAACTCGGCCCCGCGGGCGACGAGCCCCTCCACCACCTGGCCCTGGCCCAGCTCCTGGAGCTGGGGGAAGATGAAGGTTCCGCACTTCCGATCGACGTCCACGTAGGCCTGACGGACGGGGACCGGGAGCTCGGCGTGTTCGGGAGGCGGAAGTGGGCTTCGGGGCACGGTGCGGGTGTCGAGGGGTGGCCGCCGACGGGGGGGCACCGACACCGTACCAAAACCGCGCCGCGCAGGAGCGGTCAGTGCCCCGTGGTCCCACCCTCGCGCCCGATCCGCTCCAGCAGGCAGCGCACCCCGCCGGCAGCCCCTCCCACCGCGCCGAAGATCGCGGTCCCGGCCACGAGCACGTCGGCGCCGGCCTCGACGCATGCCGCGGCCGTGTCGTGGTCGACGCCGCCGTCCACCTCCAGCTCGCAGCGACTCCCGAGGGCGTCGATGCGCCCGCGCAGCTGGCGGAGCCGCTGGTAGGTGTGCGGGAGGAGGGTCTGACCGCCGAATCCGGGGTCGACCGACATGACGAGGGCCAGCTCGATCTCCGGAAGGAGATCGTCGAGCAGGCTGACCGGGGTGGCGGGATTGATGCCGACGCCGACCCGGGCGCCCAGGCGATGGATGGCGGCCACCGTCCGGTGCAGCTGTCGGACCGCCTCCACATGGACGGTCACGAGCTCGGCCCCGGCCTCGACGAAGGCGGGGACGATCGCGTCCGGCTCCAGGACCATGAGGTGGACCTCGAGCGGGAGCCGGGTGCTCCGGCGGCAGGCGTCCACCGTCGCGGGGCCCATGGTGAGGTTGGGGACGAAGTGGTTGTCCATCACATCGATGTGGATCCGGTCGGCCCCGGCCCGCTCGCAGTCCTGCAGCTCGGCCCCCAGCCGGCTGAGGTCGGCGGCGAGGATGGAGGGCGCCAGCAGGGTCATCGCCGGTCCCCGCCGGCACCGCTCGTCGCCGCCGCGCGGGCGCGACCGGGTTGCGGAGGGCGGCAACCGCCGTGGCGCGGACGGCGTCGCTCGGGCGGGCGCGCCGGCGCCCGACCAGCGAGGGCACCGGCGCCGGCTCCCCGTCCCCCCCCCACCACGAGGCAGGAGGCGACCGAGAGCCCCGAGTCCCCGCCGGAGTCGCCCGCGTCCACCAGGTCGAGGCGGCGGCGGCGCGGGCGGTCGGCCGGCCGCCCCGAGTCCCCGAGGCGGGAGTCGGCTCCGTCGAGAAGGGCGTCGCCGCGGCGGCGACAGCGCCCGAGGCCGTCGATGGCCGACGTCACCGGAGCACCCTGCGAACCCGTCATCCCGATCGGCCGCCGGAGGGCGGGCGGTCCCGCCAGCGGCGCCAGGTCGGCGACCCCCCTGGCCCGGCGCGCCGCCGCCGCCACCCGGCTCCCGCAGCGGGCGGCGACCCGGTGGTCGCCCTCCTGGCGCCGCTGGACGGTGCGGCCGGGCCCGACCATCCCCAGTTCCATCCGCCGCCTCCTCGGCCGCCCGAGCGCCGACGGCGCGCGGCCTGCTCGCCGCCGACCACCCTACCTCCGGGCCGGCGGGATCGTCGCCGGCGCCCCCGCCCGATCAACCATCAGCCGGTGCGGCCAGGCTGGATCGATCCGCCGAGCGCGACCCGCTTGGCTTCCAGCGCCTCCAGCAGGTCGTCCATCGAGCGGCTGAACTTGGAGACCCCCTCCCGCTCCAGCACCCGGGTGACGTCGTCCAGCTCGATGCCGAGCCCCCGCAGGTCGCGCACCACCTGCCGAGCCCCCTCGGGGTCGTCGGTCACGGTCACCCGCGCCTCCCCGTGGTCGCAGAAGGCGGCGACGGTCTCCGGCGGCATGGTGTCCACGGTGTCGGGGCCGATCAGGGCCTCCACGTAGCGCACGTCGCGGAAGGCGGGGTCCTTGGTGCTGGTGCTCGCCCACAGCGGACGCTGGACGTTCGCCCCCGCGGCCGCGAGGTCGGCGAAGCGCGGTCCCCGCATCACCTCGAGGAAGGCCTGGTAGGCGATCCTGGCGTTGGCGATCGCGGCCGTCCCCCGCAGCCGCCGTGCGTCGTCGCGGCGGCCGGGCTCGCGCTCCGCCAGCTGGTCCAGGCGGCGGTCCACCTCGGTGTCGACGCGGCTGACGAAGAAGCTGGCCACCGACCGCAGCCGGCTCACCTCCGTGCCGGTCGCGAGCCGGCGCTCCAGCCCCCGGCAGTACGCCTCCATCACCTCGCGGTAGCGCGCGATCGCGAAGATCAGGGTGACGTTGACGCTGATCCCGGCCGCGATCGACGCCTCGATCGCGGGGATCCCCTCGGCGGTGGCCGGGATCTTGATCAGCAGGTTGGGGCGGTCGACCGCCTCCCAGTAGCGCTGGGCCGCGGCCACCGTCGCGGCGGTGTCGTGCGCCAGCCCGGGCAGGACCTCCAGGCTGACCTGGCCGTCGCCGCCGCCGGTGGCCTCGTGCACGGGACGGAGCACGTCGCAGGCGCGGCGGACGTCGTCCGCGATCAGCTGATCGTAGATCTCGGCGGCCGAGCGGCCGGCACGCGCGCCCCGTCCGATGTCGGCGTCGTAGGTGTCGCCGCCGGTGGCGAGCGCCTGCTGGAAGATCGTGGGGTTGTCGGTGACGCCGACGATCCCCTGCCCCACCAGCCGGGCCAGCTCGCCGGACGCGATCAGGCCGCGGTTGAGATTGTCGAGCCACGGGCTCTGGCCCAGCGCGCGCAGCGCGTGCAGTCGGGTCGCGGTCATGCTGTGCCCTCCTCGCCGCCGACCAGCGCCTCGGCCCGGGCGACCACCTGGTCGATGGTCAGCCCGAGGTGGTGGTAGACCTCCTGGTACGGAGCGGAGGCACCGTAGCGGTCGATCCCGACGACGGCGCCGCCCGGGCCCACCCAGCGGTACCAGGGATCGCTGACCCCGGCCTCGATCGCCACCCGGCAGCCCACCCGCGATGGGAGGAGCCGGTCGCGACCGGGTGCGTCCATCCGCTCCAGCCGATCGAGGCAGGGGACGCTGACGACCCGGGTCGGGATCCCGTCCGCCTCCAGCCGCTGGCGCGCCCCGACCGCCAGGCTGAGCTCGCTCCCGGTCGCCAGCAGCAGGCACCGGGGCTCGCCGCCGGTGGCCTCCAGCAGGACGTAGGCACCGAGGTCCACCCGGGCCCCCTGGTCGGCGCGGGTCTGGCGGTACACCGGCAGCGGCTGGCGCGACAGGACGATCGCGGTGGGACCGTCGCGCCGCTCCACCGCGCAGCGCCAGGTCGCCGCCGTCTCGTTGGCGTCGCCGGGGCGGAAGACCTCGAGGTTGGGCATGGCGCGGAGGGCGGCGAGCTGCTCCACCGGCTGATGGGTGGGTCCGTCCTCCCCCAGGCCGATGCTGTCGTGGGTGTAGACGAAGATCACCGGGAGGTGGGAGAGCGCGGCCAGCCGCACCGACGGCCGCTGGTAGTCGGAGAAGGTGAAGAAGGTGGCGCTGTACGGGCGCAGGCCCCCGTGGGCGGCGATCCCGTTGCAGGCCGCGCCCATGGCGTGCTCGCGGACCCCGAAGTGCAGGTTGCGGCCGGCGCCGGTGTGGCCGTCGAAGTCGCCGCCGCCGGAGATCGCGGTCTTGGTGGACTCGGAGAGGTCGGCGTCACCGCCGATCACCCAGGGGACGGCGGCGACGACCTGCTGGAGGACGCGCTCCCCGGCCGAGCGGGTGGCCAGCTCCCCGTCCGCGGGCGTGAAGGCGGGCAGGGCGGCGGCCCAGTCGGCAGGGGGATTGTCGGCCTGGCTCCGCTCCCACTCACCGGCCAGGTCCGCGAAGGCACGGGCCCACGCCCCGAACCGGCCCTCCCACTCCGTCTCCAGCGCCTGCCCCCGCTCCACCGCCCCCCCGAACAGCCGGGCGGCCGCCTCCGGGACGTAGAAGCTGCGGTCGGGGTCCCACCCGTAGGCGAGCTTGGCCGCCCGCGCCTCGTCGGAGCCGAGCGGGCTGCCGTGGGCCTGGCTGGTGTCGTGCTTGTGGGGGGCCCCGTAGCCGATGTGGGTGCGGACCGCGATCAGCGACGGCCGCCCGGTGTCGTCGATCGCCGCGGTCAGCGCGCTGGCGATCCCGCCCAGGTCGGTCTCGCCGTCCGCCACCTCCAGCACCTGCCAGCCGTAGGCGCGGAACCGGTCCGGGACCGACTCCGAGAACGCCAGGCTGGTGGGTCCGTCGAGGGACACGTGGTTGTCGTCGTAGAGGCCGATCAGCTTGCCCAGCCCCAGGTGCCCCGCCAGCGAGGCCGCCTCCGAGCTCACCCCCTCCATGAGGTCGCCGTCGCTGCAGAGCACGAAGGTCCGGTGGTCGACGATCGCGTGGCCGGGTCGGTTGAAGCGGTGGGCCAACACCCGTTCGGCGATCGCCAGCCCGACCCCGTTGCCGAAGCCCTGCCCGAGCGGGCCGGTGGTGACCTCGATCCCCGGCGTCAGCCCGCGCTCGGGATGGCCCGGGGTGCGGGAACCCCACTGGCGGAAGCGGCGGAGCTCGGCCAGCGGCAGGTCGTAGCCCGTGCAGTGCAGGAGCGCGTAGAGGAGCATCGAGCCGTGCCCGGCGGAGAGGACGAACCGGTCGCGGTCCGCCCAGGCCGGGTTGCGCGGGTTGTGGCGCAGGAAGCGGGTCCAGAGCACGTAGGCCATCGGGGCCGCCCCCATCGGCAGCCCGGGGTGGCCCGAATGGGCCGCCTCGACCGCGTCGATGGCCAGGCAGCGCAGGGTGTTGATGGCGAGGTCGTCGTCCGCGCTGCCGGCGCGGGGAAGTCTGCCGACCGTCGGGGGGGGGGTCTCCATCCCCTCCTATGCTGGCAGGGTTGCGCCTGCCGGGGCCGCTCCGAGCGCCGGGGGGCCGACCTCCCGGCGGTCTGGCCCGGCCGGCCCTCGCCGGAACCGCCCCGCCGGCGCGATCATCCTCCGGGCGGCCGGGGGTCGCTGGCAGCCGGGCGTGGACGGCGGCGGGCGGCGCCCGACGACGGGGGCGGAGCCTGCACGTCGTCGGAGCGAGCCGCGCGGGGGCGGCGCCAGGGCCCTCGACCTGCCCCTGCGGGGGAACGGTCGCGGCCACCGACCGGTGGCGGGCGACCTGACCCCGCGGCGCCGCGCCGTCGACGGGCCGGTCGCGGCTGGGACGGCCCACCGCCGGAGGGCTCGCGGTCGAGCTGCGGCCCACCCCGCGCCGCGGCCGGGGTCGCGTCGTGACGTCACGAGGGAGGGCGGGGCCGACGGTGGGCCTCGCCATGTCAGCGACGATGCCGCGGCGGCTGGACCGGCCCGACCCGCCCGCCCGGCCGAGCCCCTCCAGGCGGCGGCCGCCGCCGGAGCCAGCCCCTGGGCACCGGTGCTCCTGCACCCCTGGCTCGGCGGGCGCGACCGCGTCGCCGCCCCGCCGGCCGGCGGCGGTGACCGACGCTGGTCGACGGCCGTCCTGGCGGCGCCCCTTCGCGCGGAGCGTGGGCGACCGGCCGGAGCCGTCGCCATCGCCGCGGGAACGCCGGGCCCGCGGCCAGCACGGCGACCGCGGCTCGCAAGCGTCCGGAACCGGGATCAGCCGCCGATGGACCCGGGCTGCGCCGGCATCCAGGCGGCGTCCGGCCCCGACCTCCCGGCGCCGCCCCGGTCCCGGGGCCGGCCCCGGGCGCCGCCCGCCCGCTTCCAGGCTTGACACCGAGCGCTCCGCCGTGGCTACCCTAGCCGCCGGCTTGGTTCGCACCACCCTCGTCCTCGACCACCGCCACCGGGCCTGCCCGTGACCGGGCTCGCCGTCCCCATCTCCGCGATCGGGGCGGTGGCCAACCCGTACGTCACGGCCCAGCGCCAGTTCGACCAGGCCGCCACCCTGCTCCAGCTGGAGCCGGGTATGCGGGCGGTCCTGCGCGAGGTCCGCCGCGAGTTCACCGTCAACTTCCCGGTGCGGATGGACGATGGCCGGATCCGGATCTTCACCGGCTACCGCATCCAGCACAACCTCACCCGGGGCCCGGCCAAGGGTGGGATCCGCTACCACCCCGAGGTCAGCCTCGACGAGGTCAAGGCCCTGGCGATGTGGATGACGTGGAAGTGCGCGGTCACCGGCCTGCCCTACGGCGGCGCCAAGGGCGGGGTGATCTGCGACCCCGGGACGCTCAGCCGCCAGGAGCTGGAGCACCTCACCCGGCGGTTCGCCAGCGAGATCACGGTCCTGATCGGTCCGGAGAGCGACATCCCGGCCCCCGACGTCAACACCAACGCCCAGGTGATGGCCTGGATCATGGACACGATCTCGATGGAGCGCGGCTATTCGGTCCCCGCCACCGTGACCGGCAAGCCGCTCGAGATCGGCGGGTCGGAGGGAAGGCCCTCGGCGACGGGCCGAGGCGTCGTGGTCGTGACCGAGCAGGCCTGCCGGCAGCAGGGGATCGACCCCCACCAGGCCACGGTGGCGATCCAGGGCTTCGGCAACGTGGGGTCGGTGACGGCCGAGCTGCTCGACGCCAAGGGCTTCCGGGTGGTGGCGGTGTCGGACGTGAGCGGGGGCATCTACGCCCCCACCGGGCTCGATGTCCCCGCGCTCCTCGCCCATCGCGACGCCGGCGGCCGGCTGGCCGGGTGGCCGGGGACGGTTGCGGTCAGCAACCCCGCCCTCCTGGAGCTGCCGGTCACGATCCTGGTGCCGGCGGCGCTGGAGAACCAGCTCACCATCGCCAACGCGGGCCGGGTCCAGGCCCGCCTCATCGTGGAGGCGGCCAACGGGCCGACCACGCCCGAGGCCGACGACATCTTCGTCCAGCGCGGCATCACCTTGGTGCCCGACATCCTCGCCAACGCCGGCGGCGTCACCGTGTCGTACTTCGAGTGGGTGCAGGACCTCCAGTCGTTCTTCTGGGAGGAGCGGGAGATCAACCAGCGGCTCATCCGGGTGATGGAGCGGTCCTATGCGCAGGTGGACGAGCAGGCGCGAGCCCACGCCACCACGCTTCGGATGGGGGCCTACTGCCTGGCGGTGAAGCGGGTGGCCGACGCCACCCGGGTTCGCGGCATCTACCCCTGAGCACGTCGTCGGGCCCCCCGCCGGGCGGTGCGGCCGAGCTGGCGCCGGACGCCCCGCGCCACTGGTGGCACCGCTGGCGCAGGCGGCGGGTGCTGGTGCCCGTGGCCGCCGCCGCGGTGGTGCTGCTGGCAGGGGGCGCCACCGCCGCCGTGCTCCTCGCGAGGCCCGGCGGCGGCCTCCTGATCACCCCGTCTGGCCGCCACCTGCTGGTCGGCCACCATCGCTCCCTGGAGGCGCGGCTCGGGGGCGGCGACGTCGCAGCCCAGTGGCGGAGCTCAGACCCCCAGGTGGTGGCGGTCGGGGCCCACGGTCAGCTGCTGGCGCGGACGGCCGGGTCCGCCACCATCACCGCCTCCGCCCGCGGCCACTCCGGCTCGGTGACCGTCCAGAGCGTCGGCATCCGTCGCCTGCGCCTGCGGCTGCCCGGGACGATCGGGTACGGGGAGACGGCCCGCCCGCGCGTCGTGGAGACCCTCACCGACGGGGTGACGCCCCGGGTCGCGCCCCTGCCGGTCCGGATCACCCTGCTCCGCACAGGCCCCCTGCTGCTCACCGGCGGGGGGCTCCTCGGCACGGCCCTCGGCGTCGACACGGTCAGCGCCCGAGGACCCGACGGCCCGCCCGCCCGGGAGCGGGTGCAGGTGGTGCCGGCGGTCCCCACCAATCAGGCGACCGCGACACCGGGCTTCGTCCCCCACGCCCCGCTGGTGGTCCAGATCGACAACGGCCCGACCTCGGACCCGCACACCGGCCTCCAGGGAGCCGACATCATCTACGAGTACGCCACCGAGGGCGGCATCACCCGCTTTACCGCGGTCTTCTGGCACCTGCGCCCGGCCGCCACCCTGGGACCGATGCGCAGCGCCCGCCTGATCCTGATCCCGCTGGAGCAGATGTACCGGGGGCTGGCGGTGTTCAGCGGCGCCTCCAATGGCACCTATGGCAACATCCTCCACGATCACGTGCCGATCCTGACCGACGACTGCTGCGGCCAGGACTTCTACCGCACCAGCGACCACGTGGCGCCCTCCAACCTGTTCACCCAGGGTCATCTCCTGCTGGGCGCCCTGGCCGCCCAGTTCCCCACCCTGGCGCGGGAGTCGCTCCCCTACCGGCTCGTCCCGCCCCACCCCGACCCGCTCGCCCAGGGACCGATCCGCACCGTCACCATCGACCAGACCGCGGCCAACGTCCCCTCGTACCACTACAACCCGGTGAGCCGCACCTGGCAGAGATGGCTGAATGGCACCCCCCAGCTGGACACCGCCTCCGGGGCGCCGATCGCGGTCCGCAACCTGGTCGTCCTGACCGCCACCTGGCACTTCGTCAACTACGTCGAGGACGTGCTCGGCAACCACGGCATCGACTGGGTGCTCAAGGGCTCGGGCCCCTTCCGGGCCTTCATCGACGGGCGCGCGTTCCAGGGCACCTGGCACCGGCCGGCCCAGGGCCTTCCCCTCCTCTTCACCCTGGCGGACGGCCGCCCGCTGCCGTTCGCCACCGGCCTCACCTGGGTGGAGGTGGTGGCCGCCGGCACCCCCGTGACCACCGCCGGCTGACCCGGAGCGCGAGCCGGGCCGCGGCGAGCCGGTAACGATCGCGCCACAGTGCGGCGCGCGCGCTCGGGCAGCGGCGGCGCGCGCTACGGTGCGGGTGAGCCGCATGACCCTGGTCACCCGCACGAGCCGCCCCGGGGGGGGTCCGGGACGGTCGCGCCCCGAGCCGGTCGCTCGGAGCGCCTCCCCGGCCCACCGCCGCGCGGCCGCCGCCAGGGCGCCGGCGCACCCCGCACCGGGGATCTCCTCCGCCCGCCTCCGCCAGGCGTTCGACCACGCGCGCATCCCCTGCGCCGTGATCGGCGCCGACGGCAGGCTCGTCGCCGTCAACGCCGCCCTCTGCCGCCTGCTCGACCGGCCCAGCGCCGACCTCCTGGGGTCGGCCGCGCCGGCCCTGGTCCACCCGCTCGACCGGCGCCGGTCGGCGGAGCGGCTGGCGGACGCCCTCCGCCGCGGCGCCTCGCGCTTCCGAGCGGTGGAGCGCCGGGTGGCGGGAGGCGGCGGCCGCGCCATCCCCGCGATCCTGTGGAGCACGCGGCTGGACGACGGCACCGGCCCCGCCCAGCTCCTGGTCCAGGTGGAGGAGGTCACCGACCGACGCCAGGCCGAGGCCGACGCCCGCCGCCGGCTGATGCAGGAGGCGCTGCTGGCCGGCCTGGGCTCGCACGCGCTGCGCGACCGCGACCTCGACGCGCTCCTGAAGCGCACCGCCCTGCTCATCTCCGAGGGGCTGGGGGCACCCATCGTGACGGTGCTGGAGTGCGACCGCGGCTGCCGGGCGCTGCGCCTGCGCGCCGGCCTGGGGGTCCGCCCGAGCGAGCTCGGCATGCTCTGGTCGACGACCGCCGAGGGGCTCGACGGGCCCCGGCGGCGGCGGGTGCCCCGCCCTGGCGGCGGGCCGGCGGCGGCCCCCGGCGACCAGGTCCTCCAGCGGCTCGGGATGCGCGTGGAGCTCCGGTCCCCGATCGACACCCGCACCGAGCGGTACGGGGTCCTCGCCGCCTCCAGCAGCGATCCCGGCACCTTCAGCGACGACGACGAGCACTTCCTCCACGGCGTCGCCAGCATCGTGGGCGCCGCGGTCGACCGGCTCTGGGTGGAGGACCAGGCCCACCACCAGGCCCTCCACGACCCCATCACCGGGCTCCCCAACCGGACCCTCCTGCTCGACCGGCTCACGGTCGGGCTGGCGGCGATCGCGATCCACCCGGGAGTCCTGGCGGTGTGCCTGGTCGACCTGGACCGGTTCCGGGTGGTGAACGAGAGCCTCGGTCGGAGCTGCGGTGACGACTGCCTGCGGCAGGTCGCCCTCCGTCTCGCCGCCACCCTCCGGCCGGGGGACACCCTCGCCCGCCTCGACGGCGACGAATACGTCATCGTCGCCCAGGGGATCGACGGCCCCGCCGCCGCGGCCGCGATCGCCGCGGGCGTGCAGCTGGCCCTCCGGGCCCCGTTCGCGGTCGCCGACGAGGAGGTCGTCGTCGGGGCCAGCTCGGGGCTCGTCACCACCGACGATCCGGCGAGCCTCGCCGCTGACCTGCTCCGGGACGCCGACCTGGCGATGATGGAGGCGAAGCAGCAGGGGGGCGGAGCCACCGTGATCGTCGACCCCCGGGTGCGCCGACCGCGCACCGACCGGCTCCAGGCCGACACCGACCTCCGCCGCGCCCTCGAGCGCGAGGAGCTGGTGGTCCACTACCAGCCGATCATCGACCTCGACTCCGGTCAGGTGGTCGCCGCCGAGGCCCTGGTGCGGTGGCGCCATCCGACCAGGGGGGTGCTGGCGCCGGGGGGCTTCATCCCGCTGGCCGAGGAGACCGGCCTGATCGTCCCGCTCGGCGACTTCGTCCTCCGCCGGGCCTGTCGCGACCTCGTTCGGTGGCGCCGCCTCGGCGGCCGGCGGCCGCTGCGCGTGGGCGTGAACGTCGCCGTCCGCCAGCTCCGGACGCCGGGCTTCGCCGACACCGTGGGGGCGATCCTGGCCGCCGAGTCGGTCGATCCCACCCGGATCTCCTTGGAGATCACCGAGTCCTCCCTGCTCGGCGACGGCGACCAGGCGGTCGCGGTCCTGCGCGCGCTGCGCCGGCTGGGGGTGCACCTGGTCCTCGACGATTTCGGCACCGGCTTCTCCTCCCTGCGCTACCTCCAGCGCTTCCCGATCGAGGTGATCAAGGTGGACCGCTCGTTCGTCACCGGGCTGGGCTCCGACCCCCAGGACACCGCCCTGGTCACCGCCATCGTCAACCTGGCGCGCGCGCTGGGCCTGCGGGTGGTGGCCGAGGGGGTGGAGACGCGGGCGCAGCTGGACCAGCTGCGCGACATCGGCTGCGGGATGGCCCAGGGGTTCCTCATCTCCCCGGCGGTCCCGGCGGCGGCCCTGGCGGCGCTCTGGGTGAGCGGGCGCCGCTGGTGAGGGCGCCGCCGGCGGCGGCCGGCCTCCCGGCCGCCGCCGGCGGCGGGTAGGATGGCCGCGATGCAGGGACTGATGATGGAGGTCCCCCTCACCCTCACCCACGTCTTCGAGCGCGGGACCGGCCTCTACCCGCGCCAAGAGGTGGTGACCCAGCGGGCGAAGGGGCCGCCCCGGCGCGCCACCTTCGCCGAGGTCGGCGAGCGGACGAGGCGGCTGGCGCGGGCGCTCCACGACTGCGGGGTGCGGCCCGGGGACCGGGTCGCGACCCTCGCCTGGAACACCCAGGAGCACCTGGAGTGCTATTTCGCGGTGCCCTGCATGGGGGCCGTCCTCCACACCCTCAACTTCCGCCTCCATCCCGACCAGCTCGCCTACGTGATCGCCGACGCGAAGGACCGGGTGATCGTCTGCCAGCAGAGCCTGCTGCCGCTGCTGGCCGCCATCGCCGATCGCATCCCCTCCGTCCGCCAGGTGATCTGCTTCGGGGAGGGCGACGCGCCAGGGCCCGGCCTCCCGGAGGTGGCGGGGTACGAGGCGTTGCTGGCCGCAGCCGACGGTCCGCTGCCGTGGCCGCGGCTGGACGAGCGCCAGGCGGCCGGGCTCTGCCACACGTCCGCCACCACCGGCGACCCCAAGGGCGTCCTGTACAGCCACCGCTCCTCCTACCTCCACGCGCTCACCTGCCTCACCGCCTCGATCTTCCCGGGCGGCCTCTCCGACGCCGACGTCCTGCTCCCGGTGGTGCCGATGTTCCACGTCAACGGCTGGGGCCAGCCCCATGCCTGCATGTTCGCCGGGGCCGGGATGGTGATGCCCGACCGCTTCCTCGACCCCGGCCACCTGCTCCACCTCCTCGCCGCGGAGCGGGTCACCATCGCCTGCGGGGTCCCCAGCGTCTGGTGGCCGCTCCTGGAGCGGCTCGACGCCGAGCCCACCCGGCTCCCCCGGCTGCGGGCGATCCTCTGCGGCGGGTCGGCGGCTCCGCCTGCCCTCCTCCAGGGATTCGACCGCCACCGGCTCACCATGGTCCACGCTTGGGGGATGACCGAGACCTCGCCGCTGGGGACGGTGGCGTTGGTGAAGCACGACCTGAGGGGCCGCCTGGGCCCCGCCGAGCAGCTCCGCCTGCGCGCGACCCAGGGGCTCCCCGCTCCCGGGGTGGAGCTGCGCCTGGCCGACCTCGCGACCGGCGAGCCGTGCCCGCACGACGGCCGCCGCGAGGGCGAGCTGCAGGTGCGCGGCCCCTGGGTGTGCCGAGGCTACGCCGGCAGCGACGACCGCAGCGCCTTCACCGACGACGGCTGGCTGCGCACCGGCGACGTCGCCACCATCGACCCCGAGGGATACCTGCGCATCGTGGACCGGACCACAGACCTGGTGAAGTCGGGGGGGGAATGGATCAGCTCGGTCACCCTGGAGAGTCTCCTCATGGGCCACCCTGATGTCGCCGAGGCCGCGGTCGTCGGTCGCCCGGACGTGCGCTGGGGCGAGCGCCCGGTGGCCTTCGTGGTCGCCCGCGGGGAGACGCAGGGGCGCCTCACCGCGGAGTCGCTGCGCGACCATCTGCGCCCCCACGTCGCCAGCTTCTGGCTCCCCGATGCGGTCCGCTTCGTCGACGCCCTCCCCAAGACCGGGGTCGGCAAGTTCGACAAGCGGGCGCTCCGCCGCACCCTCCTCGCCGCCGAGCCGGCGTAGGGCGAGGGTCCCGATGCGGTCGGCGCCGATGGGGTGAGCGGCCCCTCCGGGCGATCCCCGCGCCCTGGACCAGCTGGGCCTCGGCTCCGACGGCCGCCATCGCCTCGTCGCGTGCGCGGCCGGGCCCCGGGATGCGGGTCGGCACCGGTGACGACCCCCGGGCCCCAGAGGCAGAAGGGGTGATGCTGGCCCGGGCGTTCCCAGCCGGCGGCGAGGTCCGAGCGCCGTCCCCCCCTACGGCTCCCGCGAGCGCAGGCTGAGCCAGGCCAGCCCCAGCACCACGACGATCCAGCCGCCGACGTAGGCGAGGTACCACGGGGCGGGGCCGCTCGCCGCCTGGAACGCGCCGGCCCCGGCGTGGGCGGCGGCGGCGGTCGCGAACAGCCGCGGCTCGGCGGCGAAGGTGGCGGCCCGCCACATGCCGTCGGTGGGCAGGAGCAGGTGGGTGACGGTGCCGACGGTGCTGATCGCGGTGTTGTGGAACACGGTGCCGAAGGCCCCCGCGATCCCGCCCATCCACATCGCCCCGAAGCAGACCACCGCGATCACCGCCGAGGTGATGGTGGCGAGCCTGGTGCTGAGGCCGAGGGCGAGGGTGAGCAGCACCACCCCCTCGACCGCCATCGCGGCCTCGGCCTGGGCCGGCTGCCGGGGGAGGTAGCCGGTCGCCCACCAGGCGACGAGGAACTCCAGGCTCACCGCCGCCACCGTGTAGAGGACGGCGGGGAGGGCCAGGCCCAGCCAGCGTCCGAGGAGCAGCTCCCCCCGCCGCAGCGGGCGGGCGAGCAGGGCCAGCGCCACCCCCGACTCCAGGTCGCCGGCCAGGGCCGGAGCGGCCAGGAAGGCGCAGGTGAGCGCGAGGACGAAGCTGAACATGAAGAGGACCAGGATGAGGAGCTCGGCCGCGACCGAGCGGGCCTCGCCGGGGGTGAGGCGGTGACCGCCCTGGTGCAGGCCGGGGACCTTGGCGAAGCCCCAGCCGGTGAGTCCGATCACGACCACGGTCAGGACCAGCAGGGTGAGCACCAGGCGGCGGCGGACGAGCTCCTGCCAGGTGAGCCGGGCGATCGTGAGGGTGGCGTTCACGGCGGCGAGAGCAATTGCAGGAAGCGCTCCTCCAGGGAGGTCGAGCTGGCCTCCACCTGGTAGATGCGGGCACCCTCGGCGACCAGCTCCCGGACCAGCTCGGGGACCCGCTCCGCTCCCAGGCCCTGCCAGACCAGCCAGCCGTCCGACGCGGTCGCCCGGCCGAAGGCCCGCAGCCGCTCCAGTGCCGGCGGCTCCACCCCGGTGCAGCGGACCCGCACCGCCCCGCCCCCGAGGAGGCTCGCGAGCGACCCCTCCCCCACCACCCGGCCGCGGTCGACCACGGCGACCCGGTCGCACACCTGCTCCACCTCGGTGAGGAGGTGGGAGTTGAGGAACACCGTCGTGCCGCGGGCGGCGAGCTGGCGGATCACCTGGCGGACGTCATGGCGCCCGACCGGGTCCAGCGCCGACGTCGGCTCGTCCAGCACCACCAGCTCGGGACGTCCGAGCAGGGCGACGGCGAGACCCAGCCGCTGCTGCATGCCCTTGGAGAAGGTCTGGACGCGGTCGTCGCCGCGGGCGGCGAGGCCCACGGTGGTGAGCGCGTCGACGGTCGCCTGCGCCCAGCTGGACCGGGGGACCTGGGCCAGCCGGAGGTGGAGGCCCAGCACCTCCCGGGCCCGCATCCACCCCTGGTAGCGGAAGAGCTCGGGCAGGTAGCCGATGCGGGCCCGGACCCCGACGTCGCCGACCGGGGCTCCCAGCACCAGCCCCTCCCCGCCGGTGGGACGGGCCAGACCCAGGAGCAGCTTCACCGCGGTCGTCTTGCCGGCGCCGTTGGGGCCGAGGAAGCCGAACACCTCCCCCCGCGGCACCGTCATGGTGAGGCCGGCGAGCGCCGGGTGGGAGCCGTAGCGCTTGGCCAGCGCCACGGTGTGGATCGCCGGCGAGGGACCGGCCGAATGGGCGCCGGGCGGGGGGTGGGCCGAGGCCGCCGACCCCGCCTCAGTCACCGGCCCGGGCCAGCGCCAGGACGGTCGCCGGCGGCAGCAGGCCGCCGACCGCCCGAACCAGTCCCCCCCCCTCCCAGACCACCGCGGAGACCAGCCCGCTCCCGTCGGTGAGGAGGACCGCCGGGTGGCCGCTCACCTGGGCCACCTGCGACCGCAGCAGCCCCGACGGGACCGGGATCGGCAGGGTCGCCCCGGGGTCGGCGAGGGCTCGGACCGCCTGGCGCAGCGGCGACGAGAGGCCCGGAAGGCGGAGCAGGTACGCCTCCAGCTCGGCCAGGGTCGCCCCGGCGGTGTCGATGGTGGGCGCCCGCACCGCCGCCAGCGCCAGCGAGGGCACCCCCGGGAGCAGGCTGCCCCCGCCCCCGTACACCGCCACCACCCCGGGGCCGGCCGACTCCGCCACCGTGGCCCCGTCCAGCCCCGGCGGCACGGGCGGCAGCGCCAGCCCCAGCCCCGCGGCCAGCCGGCGCGCCCGGGCGGCCTGGAACGTGAAGGTGAACGACCACGGCAGCACCTCCAGGGCCTTCGGCGTCCCGGTCACGCCGGCCGGCAGGCGGCGCGGCAGCCGCAGGGCCACCCCGCTGGCCGCGACCGCCTGGGCCAGGTCCGCCATCGACCGCACCGGCGGGCTCGACCGCCCGGTCAGCGTGCCGAGGGTGGCGAGCCGCCCGAGGACCGTGAGGTCGGAGACCCTGACCGGCAGCGGCGCCACCGTGGTGGGCTGGAAGACCCTGGTCCAGCCGGCCGCCGCCCCGGTGCCGGCCGCGGCCAGCGCCGCCACCGCCAGCACCGTCGCGCCGGCCCGGCGCCGACCGCGCGGTCCCGCCGGGCCGTCCAGCCGGCCCAGCCAACGGGCCCGGCGAGCGCCCGGGGCCCGGGTCTGCGGCTCCGACCGGAGCCGCAGCCGGGCCAGCGCGGCGGCGGCCGGGCCCGGGGAGCCCCCCCCACCCACCGCCGAGGCCGAGAACAGCCGGGCCGCGGCGGCCGCGTCGACCCGACAGCGCTCGAGGTCCGCCGAGCAGCGGCGGCAGCCGGCGAGGTGGCGGTGGACGCGGTCGGGCACGCAGAGCGGCTCGTCCACCAGCCGCCGGAGCCAGCCCTCAGTCCTGCGGTGTGCCAGCATCCCGCCTCACCTCCTGGAGCAGGGCCGCCTCGGCTCGCCGGAGCAGGCTGCCCACCTGGTTGACGCCGACGCCGAGGCCATCCGCGACCTCCTGGTAGCTGAGCCCGCTGTATCGCAGGGCGAGCACCGCCGCCTTGCGGGTGGGGAGGCGGGCCAGGGCCGCCCGCACCTCGCGGCGGGTCTCGGCGCGCAGGGTGAGGGTCTCGGGGTCGTCGGCGGCGGCCCCCTCGCCGTGGCGGGTCTCGCGGTGGACCCGGCGGCGCTCGGAGCGGGCCCGGTTCAGCGCCGCGCGGGCGGCGCCGAGGTGGAGCCAGGCGGCGGCGTGGGCGAGGCCCCCCGGGTGACGCTGGTGGAGCCTGAGGAAGCACTCCTGGGCGACGTCCTCGGCGGCGGACCAGTCGCCGAGGATGCGCGCCGCCACCCGGGTCACCCGCTCGTACTCGGCGAGGAAGACATGCTCGAACCCGGGGTCGCGCTCGGCCCCGCCAACGGGGCGGAGCTGGGCGGTGACGAGGGGACGAGTCAGGGCCTGTGGCCTCACATGGGGGAAACACCGCCGGCGCCGGGATTGTGACGCGGCCGGGCGCCGGGGCGGCTCAGCCCGGCGCGGCCCCGCCCGGGGTGACGGCGGCGTCGGCGGCCAGCAGCGCCGCGTAGTCGCCGGGCGTGTCGCAGTCCTGGGGACGCCAGCCGGCGGGGAGCGGGACGCTGGCCAGCCGGTGGCCCAGCCTGGCCAGCAGCGCCCGCGCGCCCTGGTCCCCGGCCAGCTCCAGCACCTGCGGCCACACCGCCGGCCCCAGCGCGACGGGGTGGCCGGGGACCTCGGGGGCGTCGCTGTAGGCGGCCACCCAGGCGTCGGCACCGCCGTGGGCGACCGCGGCCATGATCGCCTCCACCGCCCTCGACTCCAGCCCCACCTGGTCGGCGAGGCCGACCAGGACGGCGGCGGCGGCGGGGCGGGCCCGGAGCGCGGCCCGCAGCCCGGTCCGCAGCGAGACGGCCTGGCCCGCGCCGGCGTCCGGGCAGGCCACCCACTCGACCGGGCCCAGCGGCCCGGCGGCGGCGGCCAGCGCGGGCGGGTCGGCCGCCACCACCAGGATGGGGTCGGCGCCGCCGCTGCGGGCGGCGGCGCACACGTGCTGGAGGAACGTGCCCCCGCGCCAGGGGAGCAGCGGCTTGGGCCGGCCCATCCGGCTGCTCCGTCCGGCGGCGAGGACCACGAAGGGCTGGGGCGGGGCGTCGCCGGGAGCGCTCGGGCCCGGCTCCCCCCAAGAGGGCTGCACGTCGCCACGATTGTGCGCCGGCGGCGGGCCGGGCCCGCGTTCCGGGGCCCGACCACCGGCCTCAGCCGGGGCAGGCGGCACGCTCGGGGCGGGTGGTGCGCCAGGCACCGGCGGTGCTCGCGGGGGCGAAGAGGACGCTGTGCCGGTCGGCGAACACGCACCGCCAGGCCGGGTCGGCCGCGAGCCGCCCGGCCAGAGGGCTGCCGGGCAGCTGCCAGACCAGCGTGGTCCCGCTGCGGGCGAGCACGCCCGGGGCCGCCGGGCCGCCCGCCGCCGCGGTCAGGTACCGCCCGAGGTTGCGCGGCCCCATGACGTTGACCTCGCCGAAGATGAAGACCCGGTCGGGGGCGCACCCGCGCCCCGCGGGGGCGCGGCGGTCGAGCCGGTACAGGAGCCAGCCCGAGGCGCCGTAGGGGGCGAACACCCGGGCCGCCGGCCCGGCACAGAGGAGGCGCCCGACCGGCTCGGCGTAGCCGGCGCCGGTGGGGTTGTTCTCCGGGCTGCGCCAGCTGGCCACCACCCGGGCGCCGGTGACGACCGCGATCGCCGCCAGGACGACCGCGGCGGTGAGGGCGCGGGCGACCCGGGGAGCCCGAGCCGGCGGCGGCCGCACCCGGCTCGCACCCCGGGCGGCGGCGGCCGCCGCCGGCCGGCGCACGGAGGCCAGCAGCCCCTGGGCCCCGTCCACCCACAGCGGCAGCACCAGCAGGCCGAAGAGGGGGATGTCGCGCACGGCGTAGAGGGCGAGGGTCAGTCCCGCGGCGGCGAGGAGCCAGTCGGAGAGGGCGGTCCGGCGGGCCCGGCCGGCCACCAGGAGGGTCGAGACGACGAGGAAGAGGAGTGGCCACATCGCGTGCTGGTGGAAGTCGGGGCTCTGCCACTCCTGCAGCGCCTGCTGGGCGACATGGCTGGAGAGGAGCTCCAGGGGGTACCGGTACACGGCGGGCCCGTTCGGGTTGACCATCGCCGCCAGCGCGGCGAGCACGAAGACGGCGGCGCCCAGGCGCCACCGCGACCACGGCACCCGGGCCGCGGTGAGGGCGGGGGCATCGCCGGGGAGCGCATTGGCCAGGGCCTCGCCGACGAGCACCACGAGGAAGACGCCGAGCCCGAAGACGAAACCCCCGTGGAGGTTGCCCCAGAGCGCGACCAGGGGCACCGCCCAGAGGATCGCGCGCCCGCCCCGGCGCCGGTGGCGGTCCAGCAGGGCCACCAGGACCGCCGCCAGCGTGAAGGTCAGGGTCTGCGATCGCGGCCCCCAGATCTGGAGGCTGGTGAGGACCCAGAGCGCCCCCCCGCCGGCCAGCACCCCGTAAGGGTCGCCCGGCCGGTGGGCCCGGGCCAGCCCCACGACCAGCCCGAGCCAGCTGATCGCCCCGAAGAGGAGCAGGATCGGGAGCATCCCGGCGGACCGGTAGAGGAGCGCGAAGAGCGCCTCGGTCCCCCACTCCTGGGTGATGAACACGTGGCCGGCAGCGGTGTAGGCGTAGGAGTTGTGCTGGGGAACCCCGGCCGCCAGGATGTGCAGCCCCACCCGCAGGTGCCACCAGAAGTCGGGGTCGAACATGGGCTGCACGAAGGCCGCCACCGACAGCACCAGGACCGCCGCCAGCAGGAGCCCCCCCGGCTCCAGCAGCGCCTCCCGGCAGCGGCGCCAGGGGATGCGCGCGTTCCGGCTCACCACGATCGCCGCAGTCTAGGCAGCGAGACGCGGCGCTCCGGCCGCGGGCCTGCCACAAGTCGAGCGCAGGTCGGCTGCGAGCCGGTCGCGGCGGCCCCGGCCGATCAGGAGCC
The DNA here is from genome assembly GCA_035533215.1 of Candidatus Micrarchaeia archaeon. Taxonomy (GTDB): domain Bacteria; phylum Chloroflexota; class Dormibacteria; order Aeolococcales; family Bog-877; genus DAHUZL01. The sequence goes on from DATLUG010000005.1 coordinate 70,562, forward strand.
GGCGGCCCCGCCGGCGGGGGGCTCCGCGATGCCGACCTGGGCCGCCGCCCCCGGCGCCAGGCGGCGCAGGCTGGCGAGGAGGGCGTCGAGATCGTCCTCCTCGGCCAGGTACGAGATCATCCCGGCCCGCAGGAAGGTGCGGCCGCGCAGGCGGGTGGTGGAGACCCATCCCTCGCCGGACCGCTCCAGGGCGCGCTGGAGGGCGTCCTGGTACCGGTCCAGCGCCGCCCCGTCCACCAGGCGGGCGGTCCCGGCCCCCAGGGGGAGGTGACGAAAGCAGACCACCGAGAGGTCGGGGCGGTCCGGCACCGCCTCCAGGTCCGGAGCCGCCCGGCAGCGTCGGGCGAACCGGGCGGCGAGGTCGTTGCCGTGCTCCACCAGGCGGCCGAGGCCATCGGTGCCGAGGTGGTGCCACGACATCCACAGCCCGAGGGCGCGGAACCGGCGGGTGCCCTCCATCGCGTACGCGTACCAGTCGAGCGGCGCGTCGGCGGCCTGGGTGCTCCGGTAGTACTCCGGCGCGGCGCGGAAGGTGCGGCGGAGGTCGCCCCGCCGACGCACCAGGAGCACGCCGAGGTCGTGGGGCTGGAAGAGCCACTTGTGGGGGTCGACTGTGATCGAGTCCGCGCGGGCGAGCGCGGGGACCCGCCCGGCATCGCGCCGAGAGAGGCGCGCCGCCCCCCCGTAGGCGGCGTCGACGTGGAGCCAGCAGCGCTCCCGGCGGGCCACGGCGGCGAGCTCCGGAATGGCGTCGACCGATCCCGTGTTGGTGGTGCCGGCGGTGGCCACCAGGGCGAGGGGGAGGAGCCCACGGGCCCGGTCGCGCGCGATCGCCCGGGCGACCGGCGCCGCCCGCAGGCGGAAGTCGGCATCCGAGGGGACGAGGCGCAGGGCCGCCCTCGGGAATCCCAGCAGGCGGAGGGCGCGGGCGACCGAGAAGTGGGCCTGGTCGGACGCGTACACGGTGGCCCGCTCCAGATCGGCGCCAGCCGGGGGCCGGCGGCGGCCGAGCAGGCGGGGAAGGTAGCGGTCGCGCGCCATCATGAGGCCCATGGTGTTGGCCATCACCCCGCCCGAGGTGCAGACGCCGAAGCTGCGCCGCGGGTAGCCGACGGCGTCGCAGAGCCAGCGCACCACCTCCTCCTCGACCAGGGCGGCGGTGGGGCCGGTCGCGAAGAGGTCGACGCTCTGGTTCATCCACAGACCGAGGCTCCCGGCGGCGACGGCGATGGGGAGCGGGGGCGGGGTGAAGTACGAGAACGCGCGCGGATGCGTGGCGTTGAAGGCGTAGGGGGCGATCCGCTCGCGGAACTGGGCCAGCACCGCGGCGGCCGGCTGGGGCTGAGCGGGGGCGGGGCCGGGCCCGTCGCTGGGCCCGAAGTAGCCCAGGCGGCGCTCGCGATAGGTGTCGGGCCCGACCGGGCGGCGGAGCGCCTCGTCGTAGAGGTAGTCCAGCCCCGCCTCCCATGCCGCCCGGCCGAGCGCCCGGAGGGCCGGTCGTGCCGCCGGGTCGCGATAGCCGGTCCGCAGCTGCTCCTCCCGCCCCGGCTGGGCCGCCTCATGCGCTGTTCCCGGCCCCAGGCCCACCTCTGGGTGGACGGCCCGGCTACGCCGGGGCCGGGGGCGGGGCGGGATCGTCGGGGAGGGCGGCCAGGATCGCCGCCGCCAGCTGGCGGGCGGACTGCTGGGTGAGCTCGACCGCCACCCGAGCCGCCGGCCCCTGCTCTCGGTTCAGGAGGTCGACGTTGAGGGTGTGGTCGGCCGGGGCATGGACCGGGTGGTCGAAGTAGACGGTGGCCGATGTGAGCCGGAACCAGCCCTGCGGGCCCTTGCCGCTGCCCTCGACCGCGACCCTGTGGGTCTGGTGGGTGCACATGGCTCGCTCCTCCCCTCCCTATCCGGCGAGGTGGCGCTCGAACCAGGCCTCGATTCGCCGCCACCCGTCGGCGGCCGCGTCGGGTCGGTAGCTGGGACGGTCGACCGCGAAGAAGGCGTGCCCCGCCCCCTCGTACGTGTGGAGCTCGTTGACCTTGCCGAGCTCGTCCAGGACCCTGCCCAGCTCCTTGGTCTCCGCCGGGCCCGGGTGCTGGTCGTCCGCCCCGAAGAGGCCGAGCAGCGGGCAGGAGAGCTCGGCCGCCCGGGTCACCACCGGCTGCCGCGGCACCGGCGAGTCCGGCGGGGCCGCCTCCACGACGAACCCGCCGTAGCAGTCCACGACCGCGTCGAGGCGGAGCCGGCAGGCGGCGAGGAACGCCTGCCGGCCCCCGGAGCAGTAGCCGATCACGCCCACCTTCCCATTGCTGCCGGCGAGCCGGCGGAGCGCCTCCGCCGCCCCCCCCACGTCTCCGACCAGCCGGTCGTCCGACACCCCGCCGGCCGCCCGCGCCGCGGCCGCGGCGTCGTCGGGGCTCGCCCCCGGCGCCTCCCGGTGGTACAGGTTGGGGCAGAGGGCATTGAATCCCTGGACCGCGAGGCGGCGGGTGATCTCCTTGGTGGCGGCGTCGTAGCCCGGCATGTGGTGGATCACGACGACGCCCCCGCGCGGACCCCGGTCCAGCCGCCTCGCCAGGTAGGCCTCGACGGCGTCGCCGCCGTCGCCCGCGATCGTCACCGTCTCCGCCATCGTGGCGTCGTACACGCGGCTCCTCCTTCCGACCCGGCGATGACCGGCCCGTCGGAATGATATCGCGGGCCCCGGCCGCCTCCGGCGTCGCCGTGCGACCGAGCGGCGCGAGCCGCCAGCGCGTCCCGCGCGCGCCGCCCGCCATGGTGCGGAGCTCAGCGCGGTCGCCGCTGCACCACCCGGTCCCATCCCCGACACCACAGGACGCTCCCGATCGACCGGCGTGGTCGTGAGCCGCTCGCCGGTGGTTGGCTCATCCGCCCGTCGCGGACGATCGCGGCGTCCGCAGCTCGGTCATGGCCGGACGCCCAGCCGACCCTCCGCGGTGGTCCAGTTGGCGACGATCGCCGCCTGGGCCGCGTGCAGGCTCACCTGGCCCGCGCAGACCGCGTCGTGGAGCCGGTCCTCGACCCCGTCCTTGGCGTTGATCCCGTACGGGTCCTGGGGATCGAACCGGGCCGGCTTGCCCTGGTCGGGCTGGGGCCACAGGTTCTGGGTGTCGGAGGCCCCTCCCAGCTCGAGCGGGACCAGGTGGTCGAGCTCGCTGTTCCAGGTGGGCGCGGGATCGCGGTAGGCACGCTCAGCCGAGTACTTGAACGGCTCGGTGAGTCGGTAGGGCGGCCGCACCCGCGCCGTGTAGCCGTCCACCCAGCAGATGGTCCGAAACAGGTCGGCCTGGGTCACGCTCGGGTCGATCGCCCCAGGCGTGCATCTGGGGTCGGGCCGGTACCATCCCGGCGCCGAGCGCCGATAGTGGCAGGCTCCCGGCTTCGGGACGGGGCCCTCGAGCCCGTGCGACGTCCAGCCGTGCCCGCGAGCGACCAGCAGCTGGCCGGGGGCCGCCAGCGCGGACGTCTGGCCGACAGCCAGGGCCGGGGCCCCGGCCAGAACGACCCCGACCCCGACCGCACTCCAGAGCGCCCGCGGCCGACGAGGGGGGTGGACCACGCCCCAACCATACCCCCGCCCATCCTCCGCGACCGCGGCCCACAGGACTCGGACGGCGGGATGCGAAGGTCCACGAGGCGATCCAGCGGGCGGGCGCAACCGGCACGGGGCCGTCGCGCGGGAGCAGAACGCGCTGCGCTGAACGCGGTCGTCCCATGATCCCAGGCCCAGCCGTCGGCTCCGGTGACCACCGAGGATCAGCCCGCGCTGCAGGTCAGAGTGCTGCGCGTCGCTGGGGATCGCCGCGGCCTCGCTGCGAACCACCGCCGCGTCGCCGACCTCCCCCAGGTGACCAGGAAGGCCGTCCCCACGTCCTTCCCGCGTCGCCACGTCGGCCGCGAGGCTCGATCGCGACGCCAAGGGAGCGGCGACGAGACGGATCGCGTGGGGGTGAGGCGGGGCAGTGGCGGTCGGGGGGCCGGCGCCGGTGCTCATCACCCTCGCCGCCCGCGTCGCCGCCGCCACCCAGGGAGCCGTGACCGTGGGTGTGACCGGTCCCCTGCCGCGACCCCGCGGGATCGGCGGCCGACCCCATTTCGCCGGCTCGGTGCGCTTCTTGGGGCCCTCCTCCCCGACTGCCCTGGTCGCCCGCGACGGACCTCCCGGTCGGGGCCGCGCAGCCGGTCCGCGTCCCTCCCTACCCGGGCGGCGCCGCGGCGAGGAGCGCCGCCACCCCCGCCCCGTCCACCGCACGGGCGCCCAGACTGGCCAGGGCACGCTCGACCGCCGACAGCCCGCGGAGGAGCTCCGCCAGCCTGACCTCACCCATGTGGCCCAGCCGGACGGTGTCGGCCGCCCACGGCCCCAGGCCGCCCGCGATCACGACGCCCTCGGCTTGGACGGCCTCCCGCAGCCGCTGCGGGTCCACCCCGGCCGGCACCCGCACCGCCGAGAGGGTCGCCGCCAGCTCCGCGCCAGGGGCCGCCGCGGGGTGCAGCCCCAGGGCACCGAGCCCGGCGCGGGCCGCCAGCGCCAGCGCGCGGTGGCGCTCGAATCGCGCCGTCCAGCCCTCCCGCTCGGCTCGGCCGACCGCGACCGCCCCCGCGACCAAGAGGTTGACCGCCGGCGTCGCGAAGTACCCGGTCGGCTCCGCCATGACGGGATCCCACAGGGCCCAGTCCAGGTAGGTGGTGAAGAGCCCAGCCCGCTGGGCGCGGCGAGCGCGGGCGCGCGCCCCGACCGCCACCAGGGCGAGGCCGGCCGGCATCGCCAGCGCCTTCTGCGAGCTGGACGCGACCACGTCGATCCCCAGCCGCGCCATCTCCACCGGCATGCCCCCGGCGGAGGCGACCGCGTCCACCACCAGGAGCGCGTCGTGGTCGCGCACCGCCTGGGCCGCCCCCGCCAGCGGGGCGGCGACGCCGGTGGCGGTGTCGACGTGGGTCACGGTCACCGCCCGCACCGGTCCCTCGGCGAGCGCGGCCGCGACCAGGCCCGGGTCCACGGCCTCGCCCCAGGGCGCCTGCAGGTGGGTCACCACGGCGCCCAGGCGGCCGGCGATGGCGGCGAAGCGGTCCCCGAAGAAGCCCTGGGAGCAGCAGACCACCCGATCGCCCGGCTCGACGAGATTCACGAGGGCCGACTCCAGGGCGAGGGTGCCGGACCCGGGGACCACGTGGACCACGGTGTCCTCGGCGGCGCCCAGCGCCGCCGCCACCCCGGCCTGGATCGCCCGCGTCGCCTGCGCCGCGGCCGGGCTGGTGTGGCTCAACGGCGGCCGGGCGAGGGCGGCCAGCACCTCGGGGGCGAGGGGGGTGGGCCCGGGGATGAGGAGCAGCGCCTCCGGGCCGCCCTCCTCGAGGGGGGTGGCCCAGTCCGGGGCTCCGGCCCCGCCCCTCATACCGGGAAGATCCCGTGGTGGCGGGAGACCGGAGGGCGGCGGCGGCCGCCCGCCGCCTGCAGCCGCCGGCCCAGCTCCGAGCGGAGCTGGTCGGGGTCGACCACCGCGTCGACCACCAGGTCCGAGGCGAGCCGGAAGATGTCGAGGTCGGCGGCATAGGCGTCGCGCAACCGCGCCACCTCGGCCGGGCGCTGCGCCTCGGGGAGCTGCGCCAGCCGGTTGGCGAAGACGGCGTTGACGGCGGCCTCCGGACCCATCACCGCGATCTGGGCGGTGGGGAGCGCCAGGGTCGCCTCCGGCTCGAAGCCGGGCCCGCTCATGGCGTAGAGGCCGGCGCCGTAGGCCTTGCGCAGCACGACGCACCAGCGGGGGACGGTCGCCTGACTCAGCTGCGCGATCATCTTGGCGCCGTGGCGGATGATCCCCTGGCGCTCCACCTGGGAGCCGATCATGAAGCCGGGGACGTCGGCGAGGAAGACCAGGGGCACGTTGAAGGCATCGCAGAGGCTGATGAACCGCGTCGCCTTGTCGGCGGAATCGACGAAGAGGACGCCCCCCTTCACCTTGGGCTGGGAGGCGACAATCCCGACCGCCCGTCCATCGATCCGGCCCAGCCCGCAGACCAGCTCTCTGGCGTAGAGGGCCTTCAGCTCGAAGAAGGAGTCCTGGTCGAGGATGGCGTCCAGCACCGGCTGGATGGCGTAGCCCTGGCTGGGACGCTCCGGGATGGCGGCGGCGATCCCGTCGGGCCGCAGCGGCGGCCGAGCGGCCGCCTCGGGCGGCGGCTCCCGCCAGCTGGAGGGCAGGAAGCCCAGGATGGTGCGCAGGTCGCCGATCGCGGCGTCCTCGCCGGCGCACAGCCGGTCGCCCAGACCGGAGACGGTGCAGTGCATCCGGGCGCCCCCCATCTCCTCCAGGCTCACCCGCTCGCCGGTGACCGCCTCCGCCATCCGGGGCGAGCCCAGATACATCGAGGCCTGGCCCTCGACCATGAAGCAGACGTCGCAGAAGGCGGGGATGTAGGCCCCGCCGGCGGCGGACGGTCCGAACAGCGCGCACGGCTGCGGCACCTGCCCGGAGAGGCGGACCTGGTTGTGGAAGATGCGCCCGGCGTGACGGCGGCCGGGGAACATCTCGACCTGGTCGGTGATCCGGGCCCCGGCGGAGTCGACCAGGTAGCAGAGGGGGAGCTGGAGCCGCTCGGCACTCTCCTGGATGCGCAGGATCTTCTCCACCGTGCGGGCCCCCCACGAGCCGGCCTTGACGGTGGGGTCGTTGGCCATGAGGCAGACCTGGCGGCCATGGACCCGGCCGATCCCGGTGACCACCCCGTCGGCGGCCAGCTCGTCGCCGGCGCAGGTGTTGGCAAGGAGCCCGTCCTCGATGAGCGGGCTGCCGTCGTCGAGGAGCCGGCGGATTCGCTCCCGCACCGGCAGCTTGCCCTGGTCGGCGAGGCGGTCCCGGTGGCGGGCCGGTCCCCCGCTGCGGGCTTCGGCGAGGCGTTCGCGGAGCTCCCGGCGCCGGCCGATGTCGGGACCAGCGGCTGCCACGACGGCTGAGTATAGATAGGGCCGGTCCCGGGCACCCGCATGGCTGGCTCCGGCGCGGCCGCCGCCGCGGAGGGGACGGACCGTGAGGAGGGTGGGACCGCCGGCCGGTGCCGGGCGCCCCAAGACCCAGGGGGCCGCGGCCCGCCAGCCCCTGCTCCCCGCCCGTACACTCGGCGGGTGACGCCGTCGCGGCCGGCTGCGTGCGCCCCCCGCGACGTCCCGACCGACGCCTGCGGGCTCGACGAGGTCGGCCGGGGATCGCTCGCCGGCCCGCTGGTGGCGGCGGCCGTGGTCCTGGCTCACGGGTTCACCCACCCGCTCCTGCGCGACAGCAAGCGCCTCTCGGCGGCGCAGCGGAACGCGGTCGAGCCCGCCATCCGGGCGGCCGCGCTGCAGGTGGCCGTGGTCGAGCTCGACGTCGCCGCGATCGACGGCCGCGGGGTGGGTTGGGCCAACCGGGTCGCCTTCGAGCGTCTGATCGCGATCATCTCCGCCCCCCACTACCTGTGTGACGGCCGTCTCCGGCTCGCCACCACCCGCCCGTACACCGCCATCGTGGGCGGGGACGACCGCGTGCCCGCGATCGCCGCGGCGTCGATCGTCGCCAAGGTCCATCGCGACCGGCTGATGGTTCACCTCCATGAGGAGCTCCCGGTGTACGAGTGGCACCGCAACAAGGGCTACGGCACGCCCGTCCACCTCGCCGCCCTGCGCCGGGTGGGCCCCAGCCCCCACCACCGCCGCAGCTTCCTCGGCAACCTCCTGCAGCCGTCCCTGCCGCTCTGACGGCCGCGCACCGGTCACCCCCCGCGAGGGGCTCTCCCCAGCTCGTCGAGGACACGGCACCGGGCGACTGACGGCAGCGGGCAGGAGCTGGCCGGGGGGCGGACGGGCACAAGGGACCTCACCGATCGGTGACCGCCAGCGCCGGCGCTGATGCGCCGCAGCCGGCCCGGGATGCTCCGGTTCGGACCGGCACCACGCCGTGCTCGCCGGCGATGGGTCTCGGCAACCTCGCGGCGGTGGCCGAGCTGTCCGCGCCCGGCGCCGAGCCCGCCCTGCCGCCCCACCCCAGCCAGAGGCGGGGAAGCCCGACCATCGTCACCCCGAGGTACGTCGGCGCCGTGTCGAAGCGTCCTGACAGCGATGGACACCAACCCGTCACCGGGAGCGCTCAATCGTCAGCTGGGGATGAGTGATCTCTCACCGCCGCCTCCTCGCGCCGTCACCGGCGCGAGGGACCATCGAAGGCGTGACCGGACGCTTCCGCACCACGGACCCAGGGACAGGGGTGACCGTGCCCGCAATCGTCGGGGAGGACAACGAATGGAGAGGACGCAGCTCCGACCCACCGCACCACGACCGGGATCGCCCGGCGGCGGCGCCTGCTGTACATGGGCGCCGCTCTGGCTCTCACCCTGGCCGGCGGGCTGGTGGTCCACGCCCGGACCCAGCCGCGGGCCACGATCGTCTACACGTGCAGGACCGCGCCGGCCACGGTGATGGACGACTGCGGCGTTGCCGCCGCCTACGCCACCGCCCATGACGGCGGGGCGTCGACCGCCCTCAGCGCCGAGGTGGACACCGAACGTCACGGCGGGTCCACCCCGACCCCGGTGTGGGACATCCGGGAGCACACCCCCGACCCGATCTTCGTCGAGCACGTGTCGCGCCCCGACACCGGCACCGGCAGCGGCCCGGTCCTCTGGCAGAGCATGGCCGAGATCCAGACCCCGCCCGCCCAGCCGACCGCGACCCCGACCGCGGGCGGCACCGACGGCCATGGCGGTGACCACGGCGGCGGCGACCGGCCAAGGACCACCGCCCCCGCCCCACCCGGCCGGCGACCACCCTCGGCCCCCGGCTGAGCGCGTCGGCGGCGGACACCCTGGCAACCACCTGGCTCGATGCCCACGTCAGCGGGGCCACGGTGACGGTCAAGAACACCAAGAACGCGTCGAACGACGGCCCGGACTACGACACGGTCAAGCTCCGCATCGCCGGTGGCGCCGGTGGGGAGGGGCACACCGCGACCGTGTGGGTGGACGCCACCACCAGCAGCGGCACCGTCACCGCGGCGCGGGGCGACGGGCTCTCCTTCTCGCTGCCCACCTCTGCCCTGACGACGCCGGCGGCGGCCGACACCGCGGCACTGACGGCCACCAGCGGTGGCACCGTCGCCAGGCCGGCCCAGCTCCACGGCGACCAATGGCCCGTCGACCAGGTCAAGGTCCGGGCCACGTCCGGCACCAAGGAGAAGGTGTGGGTGAGCGCCGCCAGCGGTGTCGTCACCCAGGTCCGCTCCAGCTGATCCGTCGCCCGCCCCGCGTGCGGCCGCGCTCGGCCGCACGCACCCCTTGGGGGGCCAGGGCGCCCCCTCGACCCGGCCCCGGCGGGCAACGCCGGGTTCCGTGGTGCCCCGGCGCCGCCGCAGGCTGGCGGCGTGGGGGACGCGTGGGACGCCGTCCGCACCTTCCTGCTCCGCGCGGCACGGCTGCTGGAGCGGCGCCTGTTCGCGGCCGTCCACGAGGTCGGCCGGCGCGAGGCGGTGGCCGCGGCGCTGCGCGGGTGCCAGAACCCCGACGGCGGGTTCGGGCACGGGCTGGAACCGGACATCCGCGCCGCCGAGAGCCAGCCGGTGGCGGTGGAGGTCGCGCTGCGGATCCTCGCCGCCGCGGGGGCCCGCGACGCCGGCCTCGAGAAAGGTGCCGTGCCCTTCCTGGCAGGGGTGGCCGCCGAGGCCGGGGCGGGCGGGGCGGTGCCCCTGGCCCTGCCCAGCATCGAGCGCGCACCCCGGGCGGAGCACTGGGGCGGCTGGGCGTACCAACCGGGACTGAACCCGACGGCGGGCCTGGTGGGCCTGCTTCGGGAGCTGGACGTCCGCGACCCGTGGGTGGAGGCCGCCGCGGCCGCCTGCTGGGACGAGCTGGGGCGGTCCGGGCCGCCCGCCGACGTCCACCCGTTCGCGGAGGTCCTCCACCTCTGCGCCAGCGAGCCCGACCAGGAGCGGGTGAGGCAGCTGCTCCCGGCGCTCAGCGTGGGAGCGCCGCGACTCCGGCTCTTCCAGTGGGACGCCGGCGGCGACGGCCTGACCCCCCTCCACCTGGCCGCGACCCCGGGCAGCCGGTGGTGGCCGCTCTTCCCGGAGCCGGTGCTCGCCAGCCACCTGGACCGCCTCGCCACCGCCCAGGAGGCGGACGGCGGCTGGCCGATCGCCTGGGCCGCGCCGGGACCCGGCCGCGGTGCCGGAATGGGGTGGGATGGAGACCCTGCGGGCGCTCACGACCCTCGCCGCCTTCGGCAGGCTGACGACCACCGGCGAACCCTGAGCCTCGGCGGCGCCGGAGCCGCTCAGTCCCGTCCCGCCAGGCCGAACAGCCGGCTGGCGTTGCCGCCCATGACCCGGGCCTCGTCGTCAGCCGCCAGGCCGAGCGCCCGGACCGTGGCCACGGGATCGTCGTCGGCCAGGTCGAAGGGGCGGTCCGAGCCCAGCAGGACACGGTCGGACCCGGCCCAGGCGACCAGGCGGCGGAGCTGCTCGCGGTCGTGGGTGATGGTGTCGTAGTGGAGGCGACGCAGCGAGTCGGCCGGGGCCGCCGCCAGCCGAGCCCGCGCCTCCGGCCGGACCGCGTGGGCGCGCGCCAGCCGGCCCGCGAGGTGCGGCAGCACACCCCCGCCGTGGGCCAGGACGATTCGCAGCTCGGGGTGCCGCTCCACCACGCCCGCCATCACCAGCTGGGCGGCGGCGATCGCGGTCTCCACCGGGTTGCCGACCGCGTTCCAGAGGTACGCCTCGGCCATCACCGGCAGGTCGAGGCCGCGGGTGGAGGGGTGGACGAAGACCACCGCCCGGCGACGCTCCACCTCCGCCCAGAACGCCCCCAGCCGCTCGTCGCCGAGGAAGACCCCCTGGGTGGCCGGGGCCACCTCGACCCCCGCGAGCCCGGCCTCCAGCACCCAGCCCAGCTCGGCCGCGGCGCGGTCCGGGTCCTGCAGGGGGACGGCGCCGAGGCCGCTCAGGCGACCACCGTGGCGCTGAACGCACGGGGCGGCGGTGTGTGGGGCAGCCTGGGCGGATACTGCGCGGCCCGAGTGGCCGCCTGCGACCAGCGGGTGCCCGCGTGCACCGCCGTCTCCGGCTTCTGCGGCTTCGGAGCGGCGTGGGAGCACCCTCCGAAGCGGGCCCGGACCGCCTTCCGGACCCGCTCCGGATGCGGATCAGATGGCCAGGCCCTGCAACAGGCACACGACCTGTCGCTGGACGGCCAGGCGGACAGGATCGCTGCCCACATCTCAAGACCGCCGGCCGGCGCGATCGTCTGGTCCCGTTCGCCCAGGCCGAGCGGCTGGCCGGGGAGACGGCCGGACCGACCGAGCTGCTCGCCTTGGACGAGGGCAACCACGGCTGCACCAACGTCGCCCCCCGCCATCGACTGCGCGCCACCGACGGGATCGGCCCGGGGCGGGTGCCGACGTCGCCATCGGGCCCATGGGTCGATTCGACCAGCTCAGCGGCCGGGCGGCCCGGGAGCGGCGTCGGCGCCGCGCATGAAGATCTCGCCGATATCGCCGCGCTCCGCGACCGCATCCGCCGCCTCCGACAGCCGCACTCGTCCAGAGACCATGACGTAGGCCCAGTTCGCCACCCGCAGCGCGGCCAGCGCCCGTTGCTCCACGAGGAGGATCCCGGTACCGCTCGCCGCCAGCCCCCGCACCACGTCCTCGAGGAGCATCGCGGCCAGCTTGGGGGAGAGATTGGCGGTGGGTTCGTCCAGGAGCAGGATCTTGGGCCGGTTCATGAGGGCGCGTCCAACCGCCACCAGCTTGCGCTCGCCTCCGCTCAGCTTGCGCGCCGTCCGCGGCAGAAGGTCACGCAGCTGCGGGAAGGTGGTGACGATCTCATCCAGCCGCCCGGCGACCGCGGGGCGCGGCATCGCGTAGCCCCCCATGACGAGATTCTCGGCCACCGAGAGCGGCTCGAAGACATCGTCGAGCTGGGGCACGTAACCGAGCCCGAGACGGGTCAGGCGGAAGCTGGGTGTTCGATCGATCCGGAGGCCGCCCAGATGGGCCGACCCTGCCTGCGGCCCGATCACACCTGCCAGCGCCTTGAGCAGGGTGCTCTTGCCAGCCCCGTTGGGCCCGACGATGCAGACCACCTCGCCGGCGCCGACATCCGCGGTCACGTCCATGATCACCGGTACCCGACCGTATCCCGCGGTGAGGCCCCGCACCTCCAGGCAGGCCGCCGGGCGCGGGACCGCGGCCTCAGGCGCCGATGTAGGCATCGATCACCTCCTGGGACCCCCGCACCGCCGCCATCGTCCCCTCCGCGATCACTCGGCCCTGCCCCATCACCACCACCCGGTCGCAGAGCCGCTCGATCACGCCCAATTCGTGCTCGACCACCAGCATCGTGATGCCGAGGTCGCGCAACCGCCGAAGGTGGTGCTCCAGGACGTCCACCAGGGTCGGATGGACCCCCGCCACCGGCTCGTCCAGGAGGAGCATCCGCGGCTCGGCCATCAGCGCCCGCATCAGCTCGACCAGCCGCCGCTGGCCACCGCTGAGGCTTCCGGCGAGCTGATCCGCCGCGGGTTCCATGCCGAACTCGGCCAGAAGCGCCTCCGCGCGGGTCGCCACCCGTCGCTCCTCGGCGGACCAGTAGCGGGGCCCGAGCAGGGCCCCGCGGAGCGTCTCACCCCGCTGCCCGGGGGCCCCCGCCACCAGGTTCTCCATCACCGTCAGCCTCGAGAACTGGCTGGAGAGCTGGAAGGTGCGAACCAGCCCGCGCCGGGCGACCCGGTAGGGTCGCATGCCGGTGATCGGCTCCCCGCAGAAGGTGACGCTGCCCGCGCTCGGTCGAAGCGCCCCGGCAATGATGCCGACCACCGTCGACTTTCCCGCGCCGTTGGGCCCGATCAACCCGACCGCGCTCCCCCGGACGACGTCGAGGGACACCTCCGCGACCGCGACCACCCCGCCGAACTCCATCCGGAGCCGGTGCGCGGCCAGCACTGGAGGGGTGGGGGTCGCGCTCACCCGGGCGCGCCGGGAGCGGCCGCGCTCGCCGGCCGTCCACGCCGCCAGCGGTGCCGGCCCTCCGGGAGGATGCCATCGGGGCGGAACCAGAGGAACAGGAGGATGAGCAGGCCGATCGCCATCCACTGCACCGCGTCGATGAACCCGGGGGGTCCAAAGGTGGGAAAGAACCGGGTGATCTCGAAGAAGCCGACCGGCACCGCGGCCGTCCCGATCAGGACACCGAGGTTGTTGCCCCACCCGCCCACGATCACCGCGGTCGCCAGCACGAACGTCTCGGGATAGCGCCAGGAGCTCGGTGACCAGGCCCCGATGAACCCGACCAGCACAGCGCCGCTCAGGGCGGCGAGCGCCCCGCCCGCCACGAACACCGTCAGCCGCGCCCAGGTCACGTTCTTCCCCAGCGCCTCCGCCGCCGCCTCGTTGTCGTGGATCGCGCGCAGCTTGCGGCCCAAGGGCGATCCGGTCACCCGAGCCACGAACCAGTACACGCCGACGCACACCGCCCCGGTGAGCCCCACGTAGAACCAGGTGTAGGCGAGCGGGCTGAGGTGAACCACCCCCGCCAGGGGCTGCGGGATGAGAGCCAGGCCGGTGGGTCCATTGGCCACCCCCTGGAGCGCTTCGGCAAGCTGGGTCGCGATCAGCGACATCACCAGGAACGCCAGGGCCTCGTAGCTTCCGCGCAGCCGCGGGAGCACGATCAGGCCCAGCGGAACCGCGATGGCGGCCCCGCACGCGCAGGCGGCGACCCAAGGCAGCGGAAACGGGAGGGTCATCCCTCCGATGTAGCTCTGGATGTTCCCATGGGCTGAGGACGGTCCCAGGGTGAGGATGGCGGCGGTGTAGGCTCCCGCCGCCTGGAAGATGATGAAGGCGAAGTTGAGCACACCTGTGCGCAGCTGCAGGTTGAGCGCCCAGCACGCGATCAGGTCCACCCCGAACAGCACCAGGTCGGTGGCGATGTAGAACTGGACCGCCGAGCTCACCGCACCATCCCCCGACGACCGACGAACTCGCCCAGGATCCCCTGTGGTCGGATCACCAGCACCGCCACCAGGATCGCGAAGGCCACCACTTCCTTGAACTCCGGCTGGATCAGCGCCGCGGCGACCTCGCTGGTCACCCCGATCACCACCGCGCCCAGCATCGCGCCATAGGGCTGGCCCAGGCCCCCCAGCACCGCGGCGGCGAAGATCACGATGATGAACTGGTCACCCAGCTCGAAGGTGAAGGCGAAGATGGTGATCGCCAGGACCACCCCCGCCACGCCGCAGAGAACCCCGGACAGCATCCAGGCGGCGTCCGCCACGGCATCGGTGTCGATCCCGCAGGTGCGGGCCAGCTGGCGGTTGGCGGCGGTGGCCCGCATCGCAGTGCCCAGCCGGGTCCGTGCCAGCAGCAGGTGGGTCGCCAGCAGGGCCCCCAGCGCGATGCCGACGATCACCAGCTGGGTGGTGGTGACCACCACCCCCAGGATGTGCACCGGGTTGCCGATGTCCTGGCGATAGACGTAGAAGTCTGGTCCCCATATTCCATCCACCGCGTACTGGAGGATCAGGCCCAGCCCGATGCTCACGTAGATCGCGCTGTGGACTCCGGTCCCGTGACGGTCGAACGGGCGGAACACCCCCCGATTGAGGAGCAGGCTGAAGATGGCGCCGAACCCGCCCGCCACGCACACCGCCAGCCAGATCGGCACGCCGGCCCGGTTGCAGAGGTAGGCAACGAAGGCGCACACCGTCATGGTGCTGCCGTAGGCAAAGTTGAGCACGTTGGTCACGCCCACCTGGAGCGAGAATCCCACGGTGGCGATGGCGAGGACGCACGCCGACACCAGGCCAAAGACGATTGCCTCCGGCACCAGCTGCACCGGTCCCTCCTACGCTTCCGCCGCGGCCGGACACACGACCCCCCTCAAACTCCGGCCTTCCGGCTCAGGGCAGCGACCTGGGCGGTGCTGAAGATCGTGATCAGCGGCAGGTTGAGCTGGCCGTTGCGACTCGGAACGAAGCGCACCGCCTCGAATGCCCCGGGGGAGTTGTGCCAGCGGTCGAACACGATGTCGGCCACCGTCCCAATGTAGTCGATCCGCCTGCCCGCGACGAGCGCGGCCTTGCCGGCGGCGAAGGTGTGGACCACCACCGCACCTTTGCGCTTGCCGACCACCGAGGAGACCCACGAGTTGTAGCGCACGGGTTTGATGCTGTGAGCGGCCTCCATCGCCAGTGCCATCAGGTTGACCGAGTCATAGACAGCCTGGGCATACGGGTCCTGGAAGTACTGCGCCACGTCGCGGATGTGCCGGGCGTTCGCTCGCAGCGAGTCATAGTACGCCCTCCATGCCGGCCCGGTCCCGGGAACGTACGGCTGCACCCCGACGAACTTCCTCTTGAAGGTGGCCACACCAACCGCCTGGCTGACCGCGTTCAGCCACTGGCTGGAGAGCGTATTGCCGGTGCCGATGATGGGAATGGGCCCGTGCAGCGAGCGCAGCTCACTGAAATAGGTCGCCGCCGACTGGGGGTCCATCTCGGTGAAGATCGCCTGCGGATGCGCTGCCAGCATCGCTTCCACCTCGGTCTCGTAGCTCGGCGCGTCGAGATTGACCCGCTGATTGATGACGATCTTTCCGCCCAGGGCGGTGTAGCCCTTGACCATCGCGGGGACATTGCCCTGCTCGCTGACGTCGTTGCCGAACACCAGCCCGATCTTCTTGTAGCCGGCGTGCTTGGCCCACAGCGCCATCGCCAAGCCGGCGTCGATGTCCGGCGGGACGATGCGCCAGAAGTATCGGAAGTGGGTGCGGTTGAGTGCCTTCTCGCCGCTGTCGGAGAAGAACGTCACGTGAGCGGCATTGATGATCGGGGCGGTGGCCGCGCCAGAGTCGCTGGTGGGCCCGATCACTCCGACCAGGTTGGACGCGGTGGCCAGCATCTGGCGCGCAGCCGGAACGGCGTCGACCGGGTCATCGCGATCGTCGTAGCCCTTGCAGTACACCTGGTGGCCATTGACCCCACCCGCCTTGTCGATCAGGGTGGCCGCGGCCTGGCACCCGGCCAGCTTCTCGGGGCCGTAGGCTGCCTCGCCGCCGCTGAAGGGATTGAAGACGGCGAACTGCAGCTTGGTGGCGGCTGCTGCTGCGAGGGGCAGCTGGGCAGCCGTCCCGCGGGCGGAGGTGGCGGGCGCGGCCAAGACCGCCACCGTGGCACTGGCGGCGATGGCCGCGGCGAGCACCGGGGTCAGGAGCCTCGAAGCTCTGAGCATCGAGCGCGGCGGTGTCACGTGCATCCCCATCTCCTTTGGCTGTGGTCGCCCGGTGGCGCTGTTCCGGCACTGCCGGTGTTTGCTGACGACGCTCCGCTAGGTTGTCGCGGCGCCGACTTGTGGGACCGCCGACTGGAGAGCGGGGCTGGCCCAGACCACGCTCCCGTCCAGCAGCGTCAGGTCCGAGCTGGTCTGTCCCATCTCCTCCTCCGGCACCGTGAGCAGATCACGGTCCAGCACCGCCAGGTCCGCCACCTTGCCAGGCTCGAGCGACCCGCGAAGGTGATCCTCGAAGCTGAACCAGGCGGCGCCGCGCGTGTAGGCGTGAAGAGCCTCCGCACGGGTGAGGAGGTTGGTCTGGTCCCTGGTGCTCCTACCGGCCATGGTGCGGCCGGTCACGTACCACTGCAGGGCAAGGAAGGGGTTGTAGTCGGCGACGCGCATAGCGTCGGTGCCACCGCCGAACGGGATCCCCAGCTGCAACAGTCTTCGCAGGGGCGGCGACTCAGCCATCCGCTCCTCGCCCCACAGCTCCAGCATCTTGTCCCCATCGAAGCGGAAGAGGCTGGGGGTGAGGACCCCGGCCCGCAGGCGGCGGACACGCTCGATGGTCACGGTGGTGAGGCACTCCGCGTGGACCAGGCTCCATCGCAATGGTCCGATCGCGGCGACCCGATCGATCTCCTCCCACAGGTCGAGGATGCACTCGACGGTCTCGGACCGGCAGGCGTGGATCTGGAGGGGCCAGCGGGCCTCGGCGAAGCCTTGGAAGATGCCTCGGAGCTGAGTCACTGTCGCCGGCGACAGATCTGGGGGACGCACCTCCGAGTCGTGGACGGCGAACAGGACGATCTCACCGAGACCGAGGACCCGAAGGCGGGGGTCGCCCACCCCAGGGTGGACGTAGCGGAGGTAGGCCGGGTACTCGTCGGCCTCCGCCCCCGGCGCCGAGGCATGGACGGTCAGCCGCACCCGAGTCGTGAGCTGGCCACGTCGACAGACCTCATGGACGGCGTGATAGGTGTCTGGTCCGCTGTTCGTCCCCCCCCCGTCGATCAGGCCGGTGACCCCGAGACGGCTGAACTCACGCGATGCCGCAGCCGTCGATCTCACCTGGTCCTCGAGCGTCGGCCGAGGAAGCTGGTCGTAGAGCCAGCGCAGGGCGGCCATCCCCCGGACGTAGCCGGTAGGGACCCCGTCAGGGTCGCGGTCGATCGCCGCGGAGGTGGCCCCGCCGGGAGCATCCTGGAGGTCGCGCAGGACCCGCATCGCGGTTGAGTTGAGCAGGCCCCAGTCGTACACGTACTGGACGAGGACCGGGTGGTCCGGGGCCGCTCGGTCCAGGTCGGCCCGCGTTGGCGGGCGCCGCTCGGTGAACTGGTCAGGATGCCACCCGCCCATGGTCCGGATCCAGCTGCCCGGCGGTTGGGCCTGCGCGGCCGAGCTGATCCGAGCGAGCGCTAGGGCGAGCGAGGGTAGGCCCTCCCATCGGGTCTCGTTGGTCCAGGTGAGCCCGGCCCGCGCAAAGTGGACGTGGGAGTCGATCAGACCGGGAACGACCCTTCGACCGCCCAGGTCCACCACCTGCGTCGCGGGACCCCGCTGCTCGGCGAGATCCCGGCTCGACCCGATGGCCGTGATCCGGCCGCTGCGGATCGCCACCGCTTCCGCCTCCGGGGGGATGCCCGGGGCCCCAGCCATGGTGCTGACCCGGCCGTTGACGAGAACGAGGTCGGGCTGCGTCAGCATGGCCGTCGATGGCTGGTGGGGGCCGCGGGTGCGCGGCGGGTGTTCCTTCCGGCACGATGCGAGCTCGCGACCTCGAGGCTTGATCGGGCGGTGGCACTCCGAGCCCGGCCGGAGTCGTGGCGTTCGGTAGCGCCGGTCGTCATGCCTCCACCCCCGACAGCCGCGCCAGCACCCGGAAAACCACCGCGAAATCCTCCCCGGCCCAGCCGAGACCACGCGCAGCGGTCAGCAGTTCGTTGGCCGCCGCCGCGGTGGGGGTTGCAACCCCCACCGACCGTCCCGCCTCGAGGGCGAGCTGCAGGTCCTTTTGCATCATGTCCACGTCGAACCACGCCGCTTCCGGCATCTCCAGCACGAATGGGCCGCGGTACTGAAGCATGGGGGAGGCGATCACGCTCTGCAGCAGCACTTCAGCGGCGGTGGCGCGGGGGATGCCGCTGCGCTCGGCCAGCAGCACCGCCTCGCTGAAGGCCGCCATCTGGACCGCGAGGTTGAGATTGGTGGCCAGCTTCATCAACATCGCCTTGCCGCTGCTGCCGACGTACGTCACCGTGGATCCGATGTCGAGAAGAAGCGGATGCACCCGCTCGAACGCGGTCTCGTCGCCAGACACCATGATCGAGAGGCGTCCCGCCTCGAGGGTGGCCACGCTACCCGAAACCGGCGCATCCAGGAGGTGGGCCTGCCGCTCGGAGGCGACCGTCGCCAGAGCACGGATGGTCTGCGGCGCCACCGTACTGCTGTCGACATAGACCTGACCGGGGCGCAGGCCCGCCAGGATCCCGTCGTCGCCCTTCGCCACCGCCTCCAGGGCCTCGGTGTTCGCAACCATCGAGATGACCACTTCGGTGGTCTCGGCCACCGCGCGCGGGCTGGAGCAGAGGACGAGTCCCTCCGGGACCAGCCAGGCCGCCCGCTGCGGCCGCCGATTGAAGCCGTGGACCACATGACCGGCGTCGAGCAGGCGCTTCGCCACCCGGCCGCCCATGGTCCCCAGTCCCACGAAACCGACCGTCGCCATCCCCCGCACCCCCTCGGTCGGCCGCCGTCGCTGCCTGATGACTGCAATCGCTTGCAGCCCACCTTAGCCGCCGTGCGTCGGGCTGTCAAGCGAGCACGCGTTCCCTGGAATGACGGGCCCCCGACCGCTCGGTCGGGCGGTCCAGGCACGCTCGGCCGACCGGCCGGCCTACCGGACTGCGTCAGCGCCGACGCGCCTCGACGGGGCGGCTCGAGCGAGAGGCGGGCGCGGCCCGGCCGTGCTCGACGGCGGCGCCGTCGAGCCTCTGACCACCAGCTCCGGGGAGAGGAACAGGGCGGTGACCGGGCCGCGTCGATTCGCGATCCGCTCCAGGACCAGGCGTGCCGCGGCCTCACCGAGGATGGCGTGCGGGATCCGCACCGAGGTGAGCGGCGGCCGCAGGCGGTCGATGAAGGGCATGTCGTTGAAGCCCACCACGGACACGTCGTCGGGGCAGCGGAGCCCGGCCGCCTCCAGGGCCGCATAGCAGCCGAGGGCCAGCAGGTCGTTGCCGGCGACGATGGCCGTGACCGGCCGACCCCGGGCGAGCAGGGCACGGCAGGCGCGCTGGCCCTCGTGCTCGGCGAAGGCGCGGGTCGGGAGTACCAGCTGCGGGTCCACCGCCAGCCCCACCGCCAGCATCCCGGCGCGGAAGCCCTGCTGCCGTCCGATGCCGGTCGAGACCGACTGGGGACCGGCGACGTGGCCGATGTGGCGATGGCCGAGCGCGGCTAGGTGGGCGACCGCCAGCCGCACCCCCAGCGCGTCGTCCACCGAGGCCGACGGGAAGGCGCGGTGCTCGGCCAGGCGATTGACCAGGACCACCGCCGTCTCGGCATCCGCGACGTCTCCCAGGAGCGGGTGGCGATGGCGGGCGGTGGCCAGGATGAACCCGTCGACGTGGCGCGACCGCATCCCATCGAAGATGAGCCGCTCCCGTGCCGCGTCGTTGTCGGTGCTGCCGATCAGGGCCACGTACCCGTGCGCGGCCAGGTGGTCCTCGATGGCGCGGATGATCGGGGGGAAGAGGGGATTGGTGAGGTCTGGGATCAGCACCCCGATGGTGTAGGACCGCCGGGTCTTGAGGCTGCGAGCGGCCGGGTTGGGGCGATAGACCAGCCGGCGGGCCGCCTCCACGACTCGCTCCGCGGTGGCAGCGTTGACCAAGGCGCGGGTCTGCGGGTTGAGCGCGCGTGAGGCGGTGCCGGGGTGGACCCCGGCCAACCTGGCCACGTCGCGGAGCGTGACCTGTCCCGCGACGGTTGGGCCAGCCGGCCCAGGGAGGCTCCGGGTGCGAACGCCCTCCGCCGCTCCCAGGCCCGCGTCGGGCGTTGGGGTCGTCCGGCGACGAGCGCCTCTCGGCCCCGCCCCGGCGCTCATGGGAGGATCGGCGGCCGGGGCGTCGGTGGCGGGGGTCCCCGCCGCCACGCAGGGCAAGTCCGACCGATCGGCGGGCGCACGCCGTGATTGTCCCACGCAGCCGGCGGGCCGCAGACGGTTGCGTGGGATCGCGGAGCGGAGGCGGCTCGGTCCCGCGCTATCCCCTACGGGTGGTCCAACGCGGCGTGCCCCGGCTCGAGCAGGAGCGCCGGCTCCTCCAGGAGCTCAACCACCTCGGCCAGGAAGGCCGCCCCCTGGGCCCCGTCGAGGACCCGGTGGTCGCAGCTGAGGGTCAGCGACAGCGTCGGCTCGACCCGGGGCTGGCCCGCCACCGCCACCACCGTCTCGCGGACGCGGCCCACCGCGAGGATGGCGCTCTGCCGCTCGGGCAGCACCGCCCCGAAGCGGTCCACGCCCTGGGGGCCGAGGTTGCTGACCGTGAAGGCAGCGCCCTCCAGGTCCTGGGCGTGGAGCCGCCCGCTCCGCGCCCGCTCGATCACCGTCTGGCGGGCCGCCACCAGCTGGGCCAGGTCGAGGTCGCCAGCGTCCCGCACCACGACCACGAGCAGACCGCGGTGGGTGGCCACCGCCAGGCCCAGATGGCCATCACGGTTGCGCCTCACCCTGCCCGCCTCCCAGTGGTCGCGGAGGGCGGGGTGGGACCGGAGGGCGGCGGCGCAGGTGCGCAGGAGGAGGTCGGTCACCGTCACCGGCAGCCCCGTCCTGCGGCGCAGCGCGGTCTGCCATTCGACCAGCCGGCGCGCGCGCACGTCGCGGGCGAGGAAGAAGTGGGGGGTCGTCGCCCAGACCCGGGCGGTGTGCTCCGCCATCCGGCGGCGCAGCGGGCTGATCTCGGGCCCGGCACCGGCCCCGCGAGCGAGGTCGGCAGCGACCCGGGCGCCGTCGGGGCCCGAACCCTCCAGCCGGGCGAGGTCCACCCCCCGCTCCGCCGCCAGCCGGCGCGCTCGCGGGGAGGCTGCAACCCTCGCGCCGCTGCCTCTGCCGGGCCCACTGGCCCCGGCGGCAGGCGCCGGCCCCGGAAGGGTCGCGGCCGCCTCGCCGGCGGCGGACGCGGGGCCCCCCGCGTGCGCTCCGACCGAGGCCCCCACGGGAGACCCGGCGGCCGGGACCGCCTCCCCAGGTGCCAGGATCCAGGCCAGCCGAGCCCCGACCGGCACCTCCTCGTCGGGGCCGACCAGCACCCCGGCGATCACACCTGAGGCCGGGGCCTCGATCTCCACCCGGGTCTTGTCGGTCTCGACCTCCATCAGCGGATCGCCGGCCGCGACCGAGGCCCCCTCGGGCCGGAGCCAGGCGACCAGACGGCCCGTGGCCTGGGCCATGCCCAGGGCCGGCATGATGACCTCGGTCGCCACCGCCCCGGCCCCGGTCAGGCGCCCGGGACGGGGAGCGCGCCCCGCGCGACCGCGGCGAGGTCGTTGGACCCCCGCCGGTTGCGGTGCGACTCCACCTCCCGGATCGCGGGCAGCGGGCCGCCGACCGCGTGGTAGCGCTGGCCGGCGACCAGCAGCTCCTCGGCCGGGAAGCGGGTGATGACCTCGCAGCCGTCCTTCGTCACCACCAGCTCCTCCTCCAGCCTGGCCGCGGTCCACCCGTCGGTGGAGGGCCAGAAGGTCTCCAGCGCGAACACCATCCCCTCCTCGATCACCTCGGGGTGGTCGTCGGAGACCAGGTGGCTGAAGATCGGCTTCTCCCAGATCGAGAGACCGACGCCGTGGCCGAACTGGAGCCCGAAGGCCGCCTCCTCGCCCGCGAAGCCGAAGGCCTCGGCTCGCGGCCACACCCGGACCACATCCCGGGTGGTGGCGCCGGGGCGGACCTCGGCGATGGCGGCGTCGAGCAGCTCGCGACAGACCCGGTAGGCGCCCACCAGGGCCGGGCTCGCCGACCCCACCGCGAAGGTGCGGTAGTAGCAGGTGCGGTAGCCGTTGACGCTGTGGAGGATGTCGAAGTAGGCGGCGTCGCCGGGGCGCAGGATGCGGTCCGAGTAGACGTGCGGGTGGGGGCTGGCGCGCTCGCCGGAGATCGCGTTCACCCCCTCGACGTGCTC
Source organism: Candidatus Micrarchaeia archaeon (assembly GCA_035533215.1). Lineage (GTDB taxonomy): Bacteria > Chloroflexota > Dormibacteria > Aeolococcales > Bog-877 > DAHUZL01. Next base: position 93,053 of record DATLUG010000005.1, read on the forward strand.
GGAGCCGAGGTCGTACAGCACCTTGGCGACCAGGCCCACGCACTCGTTCTCGCGGATCCCCGGGCGCAGCTCCGGATAGAGCCGGTCATAGGCGGCGTCCACCATCGCGCAGGCGGTGCTGAGCAGGCTGATCTCGTCCGCGGTCTTGATCATCCGCGCCCGCTGGAGCACCTGCTGGCCGTCCACGACGGTGAGGCCCTCCGCCTGCAGCGCGAGGAGGATCGGCATCTCGACGACGTCGACCCCGAGCGGCTCGCGGTGGAGGCCCCACCCCTCCAGCTCCGCCCGCACCTTGCGCGCCACCTCCTCGGCGCGGCCGGCGGCGGGGTCGAAGCCGCCGCGCATGGTGGCGATCCCCGCCCGCGACCGCTCCGGACCGAGCCAGGGGCAGAAGAGCTGATGGTGGCGGGCGGCCGACCCGAAGTCCCAGACGATCGGGTCCTGACCGCGCCCCAGCAAGGAGAAGCGGGTCAGCTTGTCGATCGCCCAGGTGCCGATGTGAGTGGCGGTGAGATAGCGGGTGTTGCTCATGTCGAAGCACAGCACCGCCCCCAGCTCCGAGGCGTCGAGGGCGGCACGGGCACGGTGGAGACGGTCCCGCCGGAGCCGGTCGTAGTCGACCCGGGCCTCCCAGTCGACCGCATTGAGCCCGTAGGTCCGGGTCAGTTGGCTCATTCCTCTCCTTGGTCCCGGCCCGCTGCCGGGCCGCACAGCTCGCGCACCGCCGTCGCCACCTGCTCCGCGGTCGGCACGGTGCAGTCCTCCAGCACCGGCGAGAACGGCACCGGGACGTCGAGCGCGCCGAGGCGGCGGACCGGGGCGTCCAGGTGGTAGAAGGCGCCCTCGGCGATGGTGGCGGCGATCTCCGCCCCCACCCCGTAGCTCCGATGCCCCTCGTCGACCACCAGGGCGCGGGTGGTGCGCCGCGCCGAGGCCACCAGCGTCTCCCGGTCGAGCGGCACGGTGGTCCTGGGATCGATCACCTCGCACTCGATCCCCTCGCCGTGGAGCGTCTCCGCGGCGCTGAGCGCCACCAGCACCATGCTGCTGGTGGCGACCACGGTGACGTCGCGCCCGGGCCGCTTGACGTCCGCCACCCCGAAGGGGATCGGATAGGGATCCTCGGGGACCGGCCCGCGCTGCTGGTAGTTCAGCTTGTCCTCGAAGACGACCACCGGGCTGTCGTCGCGGATCGCCGACGCCCACAGCCCCTTGGCGTCGTAAGGGGTGCTGGGCAGCGCCACCTTGAGACCGGGGACGTGGCTCACCCAGGCGTGCAGGCTCTGGCTGTGCTGGGCGGCGGAGCGGCGGGTCGCTCCCAGGGTGGTGCGCACCACCATGGGCACCCGGAGCCGGCCCCCCGACATGTAGTGCACCTTGGCCGCCTGGTTGGCGAGCTGGTCCATCACCAGCCCGAGGAAGTCCCCGAACATGATGTCCACCACCGGCCGGCAGCCGGTCATCGCCATCCCCACCCCGATGCCGGTGAAGCCGGCCTCCGAGATGGGGGTGTCGATCACCCGCTCGGTGCCGAACTCCTCCACCAGCCCCGAGAGCACCTTGAACGGGGTGCCCGCCTCGGCCACGTCCTCGCCCAGGATGACGACGGTGGGATCGCGCCGCATCTCCTGTGCCATCGCCTCGCGAATCGCCTCCGCCATGGTCAGGACGCGCGCGCCCGGCGGCGGGAGCGGCCGCGGCTCAGGCATAGACGTCGGTGGTGACGGTGGCGGGGTCAGGGTAGGGCGCGGCCAGCGCGAACGCCACCGCCTCGTCGATGGCGACCGCGGCCTCGGTGTCGAGGCGGTCGAGGGCGGCCACGTCAGCGTGGCCCTCCGCCACCAGCCAGGCGCGGGCGAGCGTCAGGGGGTCGCGCTCCTCGCGCCAGAAGCGCTCCTCCTCGCGGGGACGGTAGTAGGCACGGTCGACGTCGCCGACGTGGTGGCCGAGGAAGCGGTAGGTGGCGCACCACAGGAAGCTGGGACCATCGCCGGCGCGCGCGCGCGCCACCGCCGCGCGGGTGGCGGCGGCCACCTGGCGCAGGTCCTGTCCGTCCACCTCGGTGACCGGGATCCCGAAGGCCCGGGGACGATCGGTCGCCATCCCCGCCACGGTCTCGCGGGCAGCCGTGTACTCCCCGTAGAGGTTGTTCTCGCACACGTACACCACCGGCAGCCGCCAGAGCGCGGCCATGTTCATCACCTCGTAGAGGAGCCCCTGGCCGAGCGCCCCGTCGCCGAAGAAGCAGACCGCGACCTGGTCGGTGCGACGCAGCCGGCTGGAGAGCGCGGCCCCGGTGGCGATCCCCAGCGAGCCGCCCACGATCGCGTTGGCTCCGAGGTTGCCCCGCTCGGGGTCGGCGATGTGCATCGATCCGCCCTTGCCGCCACAGGTGCCGCCGGCCTTGCCCAACAGCTCGCAGAACATGCGGGGGATCGCGGCCCCCTTGGCGAGACAGTGGCCGTGACCGCGATGGGTGCTGGTGATGAAGTCCTGGTCGCGCAGCTCGAGGCACACCCCCGCCGCCACCGCCTCCTCGCCGCTGGAGAGATGGGCGAGGCCGGGCATGAGCCCGCGCCGGTAGAGGTCGTCGGCCTGGGCCTCGAAGAGGCGGATCCGGCGCATCACCCCATACGCCCCAAGCCAGTCCGGCTCCGCCGGACGGGCCGCGCGACGGCGTACCAGCGGCGACGACCGGCGGTCCCTCGCCGTCAACGTGGGACCCTGGGGTTCCCCGGATCGGGGCCGTCGGCGCCTCCGACCGCGACCCCCCGGACGTCGAGCTCCACCCGGCTGAGGTGCTCGCGCATGCGGGCACGGGCGCGGTCCGGGTCCCCGTCCGCCACCGCGCGCAGGATCGCCCGATGCTGGTCCAGGGCCCGCTCCGGGCTGCCCGGGATCGCATAGGCGACCACCAACGCCAGCGCCACCGCGTCCCGCAGGGCGTCCATCAGCTGGGCCGCGAGCCGGTTGTGGGTGGCGCCGGCGAGGGCCAGGTGGAAGCCGAGGTCGCCGCCGCGAAAGCGCTCCGACGATCCCATCCCCGCCGCCATCTCGGTGATGGCGGCGGCGAGGGCGGCGAGGTCGGCGGCGGTGCGTCGCTGCGCCGCCAGCCCACAGGTCTCCACCTCCAGGATCCGCCGCACCTCGAACAGCTCGGAGAGCTGGACGGCGTCGAGGCTGACCAGGAGGCGCAGGCTGCGGCGCAGGGGGTTGCCGGAGTCGGCGATGACGAACCCACCCCGTCCGGTCCCGAGGAGGAGCCCGCGCGACTCCAGCACCCGGAGCGCTTCGCGGACCGACGACCGCCCGACCCCGTACGCCCGCGTCAGCTCCCGCTCCGGCGGCAGCGCCTGACCGGGACGCAGGCGTCCCTCGGTGACGGCCAGCGCCAGGTCCTCGGCGATCTGGTCGTAGGCGTTGCGGCGGGTGAGGGGGAGGACGGGCAGGTCCGGCGGCGCCGCCGACGGGGGCGACCCCAGCACCGGCAGCTGGTCTGCGTGTCTGATGATCGGACGAGTGTGGCACCGCCGGACGCGAGGGTCAAGGGTGGGGACAAGGCTGGAGGGCGACGTCCACCGCGGCCAGCCCCGCTCGGCGATCGGACCCCGCGGCGATCGCGCTCCGACGGCGGGGGGTCGTGCCCCCTGCCCATCACCAGCCCCGCGCGATCCACTCCCCGAGGTGGGGGCGCTCGACCCCGATCGTGGTCTGCTCCCCGTGCCCCGGATGCACCACCGTGTCGTCGGGCAGGGTGAAGAGCCGCTCACCCACGCTGGCGATGATGGTCGGGAAGTCACCGAGCGGCGGGCGGGTGGCACCGGGACCTCCCGGGAAGAGGGTGTCGCCGCTGAAGAGGTGGCCGGGGAGGTAAAGGCAGATGCTTCCCGGGGTGTGCCCCGGGGTGTGGAGCACGGTCAGGGTGACGCTGCCGAACTCGACCGCCCCGCCATCCTCCAGCCCGTCCGCGAGCGGAGGCGGCGGCAGCATGCCGGCATCGGCGGCGTGGACCCGCGCCACCGCGCCGGGGTGGGCGGCGCGCACCGCCGCGAGCGCCTGCCAGTGGTCGGGATGGCCGTGGGTGGTCAGGATCGCCACCAGGTGGACGTCGGTGAGGGCGGCCAGGATTCGCTCCGGCTGGTCGGCGGCGTCGATGAGGACCGCGTCGCCGGTCTGTGGACAGGCGACGACGTAGACGTTGTTGCGGTAGGGACCGACGGTCAGCCGGCGGATCCGGACCGCGCCGCCGACGTCCCAGCTCGGCGCCTCCGGAGCCATCTCTCCCACGGGCACGACCGTACCGGATTCGGCCCCCGCCGGGGCGGCCCGGCCTCCCCAGGGTGGCCCCGCCTCACCCCGGGCCGGGCCACCGCACCGCCTGGCGCGCCGCCAGGATCGGCAGCCTCGGGAGGAGGTCGTCGGCCAGGATCAGGGGCCACCGGTAGGTCCGGGCGGTCGCCCGCGCCGCCTGCCGGAGCCGCTCGGCGCGGGCTGGATCATCGAGCACCGTCTCGATCGCCAGGCGCAGCTCCACCTCGGCCTCGGTCTCGATGACCAGGCTGTTGTGGAGATGGCGGGCATAGTCCTCGCCGGTGGCGCCGACGACGGCGACCCCGCCCGCCGCCATCGTCTCCAGCCCGACCAGGCCGAAGGGCTCGAAGCCGGAGTTGGCCAGGACCGCGCTGGCCGCCTGGTAGAGGACGGGGAGGAGTTCCGGGGGCAGGAACGCCCGGAGCTCGACGATGTCCGCCTCCGCCGTCTGGCGCAGGGCCGCCGCCAGGTCCGCGGCCCCGCCGACCGGGGCATCCCAGGCCCGCACCCGGAGCCCGAGCGCCCGGGCGAGGTGGAGGACCTCCCGACCGTGCGGCTCCGGCCCGCCCCGGACGAGGAGACGCACCCGTCGTCCCCGGCGGCGCAGCTCGGCCACCGCCCGGACCGCCTGCCACCAGCGCTTGTCGGGGTCGTAGCGGCCGATCTTCACCAGCAGGCGGCTGGGGTCCGCCGCCCCGCGCAGCAGCCGGACCTCGTCGGGCGCGATCGCGCGAAACGCATCGTCGGGGAGGCCGTTGGGGATCACCACCGCCTCGGCCCCGAACCGGCCGAGCAGCAGCTGCTTCATGAAGCGGCTCACGGTGGTGAGCCCGCTCACGAAGGCGAGGGTGCCGAGGTCCAGCCGCTCCAGGCCGTACTGGTTGTTGGCGTTCCAGAGGATGAGGGCGCGGTCGCGCAGGCCCGCGGCGTGGAGCAGGTCCGACGTCCGGTGCGCCCACGGTGCCGCGTGCCAGTCCTCGAAGATCGCGACCGGCAGCGACCCCGCTCGGATCGCGGGCGCGAGCAGCTCGGCCACCAGGCGGGGCGGCAGGCTCGCCCCCAGGGCGTCGGCCTTCTCCGTCTCCCCGGCATACACCCCCTGGGGATGGCGGGCGGAGATCGCCTGGGCGACCCGCCAGAGGGTGAGGCGACCGTGCGGTTCCACCGCGGGCCGAGCGGGATCGCCGCAGAAGACGAGGTGGGTGGGATGGCCGGATCGGGCGAGGGCGGTGGCGAGCCCGCTGACCCTGACGCCGAGGCCCCCCGCCTGGCTGTACGGGTCCGGGCCCTCCATCGCCACCAGGCAGAAGACGAGCGGCGGCGGCACCGTCACAGTCTGCGGTCCGGGCCCGGCGCCTCGCCCGGCGCGGCGACCGGGGCCGGCCGCCCCCGCTCAGCGCCCGCCCTGGGTGACCTGGGCACCCCGGAGGACAGGGATGGCCCCACCCCGCCGATCCGGTTGCCGACGGTGGCCGGCCCCAGCCAGCGCAGGAGCACCCGTAGGGAGCGGTGGGCGACGTCGGCGGCGACGAGCACGATCACCTCGCGACCGGATCGCAGATCGCCGCCAAAGACCCGGCGGACTCGCGGCGGCATCCGGGCAGGCCAGCCGGCACCGTCCGGGCGGCCGCCGGCGGCCCCGGCTCAGCCGCCCCCGCCGGCGCTCTCGGGCCAGCCCTCGGTCGCCGACCGCCCCAGCCAGCTGAGGGCGCTGCCCCCCTCGACCCATCCGCGGGCCGTGGCGGCGAGGGTCTCGAGGAATGGTCGGTACCGCTCCAGGGTGAGCCGCGGGAAGTCGCTGCCCAGCAGCAGCCGGTCCCAGCCGCAGAGCCGTCCCACCTGGCTGGCGGCGCCGGGGCGGTAGAGCAAGGGGAGGGCGGCGCAGTCGAACCAGAGGCGGCGGCAGAGCTCTCGGACCTCCGGCATGTGGCCGTAGAGCGGCAGCCCACCCCCGAGGTGGGCGAGACACAGGCGGGGGGGCTGCGCCCCCACCAGCACCGCCTCCAGGAGCGGCCAGAGGCGCCCGGGGTGGGCCGTTCCCTTGCCGGGGTAGTCGTGCCCCACCGGCTCGCTGGCGTGAAGCAGCACCGGCCAGTCGCGCGCGGCGCAGGTGTCCAGGAGGGCGTGGAGCTCCCCGCCCGGCTCCAGCCCGAACCCCTGAGCGTCGTGGTTGAGCTCCCCCACCCCCGTCAGCCCCAGGGCCGCCGCCCGGTCGAGCTCATCCGCCCAGCCCGGTCGGGACGGGTTCACGGTGGCGAGGCCGATGATCCGGGCGGGGTGGTCCCGCACCGCCTGGGCCACCTCCTCGTTGCCGACACGGCAAAGCTCCGGGTCGCTGAACGGCCAGCCCATCACCACCGCGCGGTCGAAACCGGCGCGATCGAGCGCGGCGACGATCCCGCCCGGGTCGGACGGCCGGGCCGAGCTCGGGCCGGCGTGGCATCTCTGGAACCAGGGGTCGGCCCAGGCCGGGCTGCCGCGGCTGACGAGCCGCTCCGGGAGCAGGTGGACATGGCTGTCGATGCGACCGGAGGTGGCCGGCGGCGGACGTTTCACCCGCGGCCGACCCGGTAGATCACGTACCCGCCCGTCCGCACCAGGACCGGATAGCCCATCGAGCGGAACCAGGCGGTGTTGATGGTCAGGTTGTTGAAGTCCTCCGGCTCCAGTTCGACGTAGCCCACGTGGTGGGTGGCGAGCAGGCGGGTCGCCGCACAGGCGCGCACACCCACCCGGCAGCCCGCGAACATGCGCTTGACCGCGGTGTAGATCCCGCGGAGGGGGATGCCGTAGCTCCACAGCCAGCCGTCGTAGGCGAGGACCACCCGGCGGCCGGCGAGGGTCGTCACCGGGTCGTTGGGCTGGCCCTCGGTGAGGAAGACGGCGTCCGGGGCGGTGCGCCGGCGAACCACCCGGGCCACCTGCTGCTCGGGAGCCCCCGCCCACCCCAGCGACACCGAGGGTGCGGTCCCCTGGGCGGGGGGGCCCTCGCCGGGCAGGGCCCGGGCCATCGTCAGCACCCCGCTCGCGACCAGCGACCCCAGCACCAGCGCCGCCGGCAGGGCCAGCCAGCGGCGGCGGAGCCAGGGGGTGAGCAGCCCCGCGACCGGGATGGCGGCGAAGAGGTACCAGGGGGCGAGCAGCTTGGTGTCGTCCCATGACCAGGGCTGCAGGACGGCCACGTTGGCGAGCAGGAAGAGGAGGAAGGCGGGAAGGCAGTAGCGCACCACCCCCGGGGCGGGCGCGCCGGTCGGCCGGCGCCCCCGCCCCCGGCTCAGCCAGGCGAGCCCGGCGGCGGCCGCGCAGAGGGGCAGGAAGAGCCCGGTGTTGACGAACCAGAAGCCGGCCAGCCCGGACCAGAACGTCGGGCTGGCGAGCGTCGCGGCGAGGTAGTGGGCCACCGCCCCCGGCCCCGAGCCGGCCAGGTACAGGCCGGCGCAGACCGCCCCGGGGACGTGGAGCTGCTGGGCGGTGCACGGACCGCCCGGGCTCGCCAGCCACCCCAGCTGGAGGACCGGGAACTGGTTGGCCCCCACCGGGTTGTTGATCTGGCCGTGGGGGCCGAGCGCATCGAAGAGCTCGCGGGGCAGCCCGATCACGACCAGGGGCAGGAGGAGCCCCAGCGCCTCCCGCCGCCGGTACAGCACCACCCAGCCGGCGGCCAGGGCCACCGCCGCGATCCAGCCGAACGGATTGAAGAGCGGCAGGGCGCCGCCGAGGACGCCGGCGGCGGCGGCGAGCCGGGGCCGGCGCTCACGCAGCGCCACCAGCGCCGCCAGCGCCACCGCGGCCAGAAGGGCCATCCCGTAGTCGAAGTCGCGCTGCGGAAACCAGTACACCAGCAGCGGCTCCCACCACTGCAGGTTGGGGAGCGAGGTGGCCGTCCCGGGCTCGCCGTCGTAGTAGCGGGGCAGATGGGTGAGGGTGGCGGGCAGGTCCACCGCCACCGCCAGCACCGTGGTGGGCGAGGCCAGGCCGGGGCCATGGCAGGTGCCCTGCGCCAGGGTGGCGGTGGCCCCGGCCACCTGCGGGGTGAGGCCGTGGCAGGTGTCGGGGTAGAGGCGGGCGAAGCCCAGGTTGCCGCCGAAGAGCATGAGCAGGAGCGCGACGGTGGCGGCAAGCCGGGAGCCCAGCAGTCGCCGGGCCAGGCACCAGAGCAATGTGAAGGCCGACCAGATGACGAGCCAGGAGGGCACCACCAGGGCCGCGACCAGTGGCTGGCCGAGCGCGAGCAGGAGCGATGACTGGAAGTCGGCCATGAACGGGTAGCGGAGCGCCGAGCCGGCCAGCAGGCTGTCGGTCGCGGGGACGTTGTGGCCCCGCCAGAAGCTCTCCGCGTAGCTGGCGTGGACCGACCAGTCCGCCCAGGTCGGGTTGTAGCCGCTGGTCACCACCCCGCCCCGACCGGCCATCAGCGCGCGGCTCACGACGAAGTAGAGCGCCACCCCGAGGAGGAGCAGGAAGATGGCGGTGCCGAGCTCCCCGCCCGGCGGCCCGGCGCCGCGAGCCCGGCCGGCGACGCTCCGTGCCGCCGCCCGCCAGGGCTCGAGGAGCGACGCATGCAGGGGGCGGGACAGCAGGATCGCGACGACCCCGATCGCCGCCGGCCCCCCGAGCGCGCTCAGGGGGGTGACGCCGACCGCCAGCGCCAGGCAGTAGGCGGCGAGGGTGCCGAGGGTGAGGCCCACCACCAGGCTGAGCGCGAGCCGCTCCGGCCAGCGCCAGGCAACCGGCGCCAGCCCGACGGCGGCGGCGCCGGCCACCAGGGTGAGGCCCCAGTAGAGGAGGACGACGACCGTCGTCATCGCGTGGTCGGCTCCGGCCACCGGTGCGCGCAGGTCACGGCCAGCATCGGCGGCTCGGTCAGGACCAGCCCGGCAGCCAGAGGTGCTGGTAGAAGGCGGGCTCCGCCAGCGGCAGCGCGGTCCAGAGCGGATAGAAGTAGACGAAGGCGGCGAACACCGCCAGGGCCACCGTCCAGGTGAGAGCGCTTCCCGACCAGGTGCCGAACTGCAGGCTGCCGACGGTGAGCCGGAACGCCGTCCGCCGCATCCGGGCGCACACGTAGGCCAGTCCGAGACACATGAACGGCAGCGCGCCGATCATCTCGTAGAAGAACAGCACCCGGGTCGGCCACGACCAGATGAGCAGCCATTCGAACAGGTAGGCCAGCAGGATGAACGCCGCCACCCGGTCGCGCCGGCGCACGACGAGGTAGAGGCAGCCGGCGAGCCCCAGCAACCCGAGCCACCAGAGGACCGGGTTGCCCATGTCCGTGATCCAGGCGTAGTCGGCCACCGTCTGGCCGGCGACGACCGAGCTCCCGAAGCCCGAGTAATGGGCGTAGAAGAGGACCGGGTGCATCACCAGGGGCCAGCTCCAGAACGGGGACGCGAACGGGTGGCCGGAGGTGAGGGTGGCCTGGTAGCTGAGGGAGGCGACGCTGTTCATGACGACGTCGCTCACCGTCTGGGGCAGGTTGACCCCGGTGGGCAGCCAGATCGTGAGCGGTCCGATCTGGTCCTTGGCCAGCGGCAGCGCCACCGGCAGGTTGCAGGTCGAGGACGGCGTCGTCAGTCCCGTGCAGGTGGACGTTCCGAGGCCGGTGTCGGCGTAGTTGACGAAGAGGTTGTGGGTGGTCGTCCAGTAGCGAAAGAACGACAGGTAGAAGATGAAGAGGATCACCAGCCCGGCGGCGGCGTGGTGCCAGCCGGCGTGCGCCACCCGCCACGCCATCGGCGGCCCGGCGGTGGGGACCGTCGCGGTCGCGGCAGCCCCGCCGATGGTCACCACCCCTCCGTCCGACGCCGACGTGCGCAGCGCCACCCGCGGCCAGAGCCAGCGCCCGCAGAGGCAGACCACCATCACCGCGATCGCCGGGATGGTGTCGGCCTTGGCCGCGATCCCGAGTCCGCTGGCGACCGCGGTGAGGTAGAGGGTCCAGCGCCACGCGCGCGGGGTGCGGGCATGCCAGTGGACGAGGAACGCCCAGTAGGCCAGCGCCACGAAGAAGCCGGCGAGCATGTCGATGACAGCGGTGCGCGACTCCACCAGGGCGAGACCGTCGAGCGAGGCGAATCCGGCCGCCAGCACGGCGAACCACCGGTCGCGGTTCCAGAGCCGTCGCGCCAGCATGTAGAGGACCCCGATGAAGAGGCTGCCCAGGATCGCGGGCATGATCCGCCACCCCCAGGGGTCGAAGCCCAGCCAGCTGATGCCGGCGGAGATCAGCAGCTTGGTGAGGGGCGGCTCGGGGTCGAAGTAGTCCACCCCCTTGAGGTTCTCCAGCCCGTTGACGGCGAAGTACACCTCGTCGAAGACGAACCCGCAGGTGCGGCGCTCGGCCAGGTGGGGCCCGACCGGAGCCTTGGTGCACCCGGTGGTGTCGGCGGGAAAGCCCAGTCCCCACGCGCCGAACCCGAGCACCTCGTGGGTGGGAGTGAGCTTGGTCCCCGCCGCCGCCGGGACCGTCCCCGCGAGGGTGAAATGGCCGGAGAAGATGTCGGGAAAGATGGGGCTGGCCAGCCGCACCACCAGCGCCGCGGCCACGAAGGCGCCGGCGATCCAGCAGTCGCGCCCGTCGATCCCGGTCAGGGTCCGGTGCCGGCGCAGCAGCAGCGACAGACCCCACGGCGCCAGGAAGAGCACGAATGCCACCACCGGGTGGACCGGCCACGCCATCAGGGCGTCGGCGACCGCGAAGACGACCCCGAGCGCCGCCGCCCACCGCCATTCCCGCCGCCACATCGGCACGGTGACCCCGGCCGCCGCGGTCACGAGGCCCGTCGCCGGCTGGGCCGCGCCGACCTTCCTGCCCGCGCCGACGGGGCCGGGGGGCGGCGCGGGATCGCCGGCGCCAGCTGCGCCTCCAGCGCGGCGGCGCCCTCCACCAGCAGGATCAGGTCGCGGTCCAGGACGACGCGGCGGCCCAGCACCCTGGCGGCGTCGGCGAGCCCGGCACCGCCCTCGTCCACCCGCACCACCACCACCGGCCGCTCCGCGTAGCGACGCAGGGTGGCGGGGAGCTGGGCGCGCCGGGAGGGGGCGTCGTAGACGGAGCCCAGGGTCTGGGTGCGGGTCAGCCGGAGCTGGTCGAAGCCGATGGCGCCCCGCCTTCGGCCGGCACGGAGGAGGAGACTCTCGGGTCCCATCGAGACGTAGCGGGTGGCCTTGCGCCAGTAGACCGCGCCCCCGGCGAAGGCGAGGATCGCAGCCAGCACCAATAGGCTGGGGTCGAGGGTGTGCCGTGCCGCCAGCCCCAGGACCGCGAAGCCCACCAGCAGCAGCGCCGGGTAGAGGAGCCAGATCCGATTGCGCCGCCAGAGGTCGGCGTCCGCGACCAGATGATGGCGGGTGGCGTCGGTCGCTCCGGCGGCTTCGGTCACAGGTTCGCCAGACCCGCCGCCGCCGGTGCCGTATGGCAGGCGCACCGGGGCTCCGGCGGCAGCGCGGCGATCGCCAGCTCCAGCACCTTGCGAACCCGGGCGATGTTCTCTCCGAACACTTGGAGGACTCGCTCGTGGGTCACCGGCACCACGTCGGGGGCGCCTTCGAGCCCGGCGTCGTGGTCGGTGACGAGGGCGATCGCCCCATAGCAGAGTCCGAGCTCGCGGGCCAGGATCACCTCCGGGTACCCGGTCATCCCGATCACGTCCCAGCCGCTGGTGGTGTACCACCGCGACTCGGCCCGCGAGCTGAACCGCGGCCCCTGGATGACGACCAGGGTGCCGGTCTCCTGGACTCGGACCCCGGCCGCGCGCGCGGCCTCCACCGACGCCGCCCGCAGTTCCGGGCAGTAGGGATCGGCCGCGCTCACGTGTCCGACCGGCGGGCCCTCGACGTAGGTGTCGGCGCGCCCGTGGGTTCGGTCGACGAACTGGTCCGGCACGACGAAGGCCCCCGGCCCGATCCCAGCCTGGAGGCTGCCGACGGCACAGGGGGCGAGGATCCGGCGAACGCCCAGCAGCCGCATCGCCGCCACGTTGGCCCGGTAGTTGATCCGGTGGGGCGGGATCGTGTGCCGGCTCCCATGGCGGGGCAGGAACGCCACCCGCCGGCCGCCGAGCACGCCCACCGCGCAGACATCGCTGGGATCGCCGTAGGGGGTGGGACATGCGACGGCCTCGGCATCGTCCAACAGCTCGTAGAGGCCGGACCCACCGAAGACCCCGATCTCGGCCCGCGGCGACGCCGTCATGGCGACCCATTATGCAAAGCCGACCGCCGGTCACCCGGCGCGATGCGGGTGGGGTGGTGCCGCCGGCCCGGGTCGCCGCCAGGGGCTGCGACCCGAGGGTGCGGGGCCGGCCCGCCCCCTCAGGCCGCGGGACCCGCGACCAGGTGCGGCTGGGCGGAGGCCGGCACGAGGTCGGCGAGGGTGGTCTCGGCCAGGACCGATCGCGCGGCCGACTCCGCCGCCCGCAGCGCCGCCAGCACCCGGCAGCGACCGCCGACCTCGCACGCCGCGGTCTCCCGGAAGCACCCCAGAGGGGCCTGGGTCCCCTCCAGTGCCGTCAGGGCGTCGTTCAGCGTGATCGTCGACGGGGGTCGGGTCAGCATGTGGCCCCCGTGGGGCCCGCGGGTGCTGCTCACCAGCTGGTGGCGCCGGAGGCAGAGGAGCACCTGGTCCAGGAAGGCCGCCGGCACGCCCTGGCGGGTCGCGATCGACTGGCACGTGACGGCGGGGCCCGGGTAGCGGGCGGCGAGGTCCACCAGGGCACGCAGGCCGTAGTCGGCCTTCATCGAGAGCCTCACGCACCGTCCCCCGCCGGGTTCGGCGCCTGAGGCCCGGGACACTCGCAGTCGGAACCGTCGGCTTCGGCCATCGATAAGATCCCCGCCCCGAGGATAGGCGTCCCGACCGGGTCGGTCAACGGCAGGCCCCCGGCACGGCCTTCGCCGTCCGGTGGGCTACCCTGCTTCCCTGTGGCCGACCGAGGGCAGGCGGACAGCCCACCGGCCGGGATGGCGGAACGGCAGACGCAGCGGTCTTAAAAACCGCGGCTCGCAAGAGCGTGCGGGTTCGACCCCCGCTCCCGGCTCACCCGATCCCTGGGCCCAGCCAACGCGTCTCAGCGGTGGGACCGTGGGAGCGTCGTCTGGCTGAGGGTCACGCGCTCGAGCCAGCTGGAGGACGGCGCGGCATCCGGGGCCCGCGCACGCGGCGTGGGCGGCGCGCGCAGCGCGGCGGCGGGTGAGAGGGAGGCGCCGCCGCCATCGAGGCAGGCAGGGGCCGCCGTCGTCAGCGCGGCCCCGCTCCAGGGGTGCGACGTCTGGATCAGGCGGGGACGTCATGGGGGGCGCACGCGGTGGACGACGGCGAGGAATCGGAGTGACCCGGGGCCAGGCCCTCGAGAGGTGCAAGGCGACCGTCGGGGCGAAGCACGGCCGCCGGACGGACATCGCGACGAGTCGGCGGCGCCGCCAATCAGTGATCCGCCGCCAGCGTGGCCAGCCCCGACGTCCCGCAGATGGCGGCGTCGAGGTCGATCGAAATCGGGCCGGTCCCAGGCCCGCCCCGGCGTCCGCTGAACCACCCTGCTGGCGGTCTCAACGCGTGCACGGATCGTCGTGGCTGCCGGCGAGGACGGTCGCCGCGCTGGCATCGGTGAGGGGACCCCAGCTCTCGTGCCGGTGTCGGAATCGATCGTCGCGGACGATGGGATTCCCGAGCGTGAAGCCGGTCCAGTGCGGCACGCCAGCGAACCCGAACATCCACTGGCAGTAGCGGCCATCACTGCGGAGCAGGGGTTCCGCCAGCTTCCACATCGTGCACTGCTGGGCTGGGCTGATCGCATCGGTCCAGGGATGGGGGCGCCCCGGGAACGCGGCCGTGTCGAAGGCCGAGGCGACGCCCTCGCTGACCAATGAGTCGAGAAGCGTGGCACCGACGCCCGGGCCACCCAGAGTCTTGACGCTGTGGTCGACCTCGTGCGCCACGGTGCGCGGCAGCCAGGATCGGAGGGCCGTCGACAGGCTCGCGTGCGCCGTAGGCCCGAATCCCACCAGGATCTGGGCGGTGCTGACGTCGGTGAGGCCCGCCATCCCAACGGCTGGAATCACGCCGGATTGAACCCCACCCTGGCCGATCAGCTGCCCCCGCCGCACCTACGCCACCCTGACGCTGGTTCGCGGGCCGGGCAGCAGGGCCGCGACCCGGTCCAGGGCTCGGGCCACGACCTCGGGCACGTCGACCCCGACCTCCTCCGCCCGATGGACAGCTCGGGCGGACACCTGCACGGTGAAGCGGCCGGCCGCCACGTGCTCGGCAATGGGGCCTGTCGGCTGGGCGTGGTGCGGGCTGCCGGCGCACCCGGCGGCGGCGAGGGCCAGGATGGCGCCGGAGACCGCCCCAGCCGGGCTTCTCCGGCCCGTGCGTCGAGCCACCGTCCGACTCTTCGGCAGACCCCTCGGCCGGCAGGGACACCAGCAGGGTGTAGCAGGGCGCCGGGGCTGGCGCTGGCCACGTCGGCGGTGTGGAGTCCGGCCCGGGTCCCGCCGCGGGGCGCCCCGGTCGCTCGGGCCGGGTTGGGCTGCCGCACTCGGCTCCCGGCGACCTCTCGCGGTGCGCATCCGCTCGCCGCCAGGATGGGGCCCGTCCGCTCCTGGTTGCCCGCCCGACGGGACCTGACACTGGTCCGACTCCGCCCTGCCTGCGGCCGAGCGCGCTCGGTGCTCGGCCGGCGCGCGGACCGACCGAGGTCCGGGAGGTGAGCCCGTTGTCGCTGCCTGAGTTCCTGCCGGCCGAGATCCGACCGTAGGGGGCCAGCGATGCCCCCGCCGTCACCGAACTCTCGCTCCGGGCGTGGGCACCCGTCATCGACTCCATGGCCCGGGCGATGGGCATCGAGATCTTCCAGCGCCAGTATCCCGACTGGCGGGGCAGCAGCGGACGGGCGTCCTGGCGGCCCGCTCCGAATGGGCAGGCGCGTGGGTCGCCGTCTCGGCTGCGTCGTGGCTGGCTTCGTGACCCTGCCGGTCGTTTGCGCTCCTTGCCTGGCCGTCGAGGTTGCTACCTGCCTCCAGCCCGAGAACACCCTCCGGCGGCTACGGAGCGAACAGGTCCCGTTCCAGCTCCGCTCGGCTCACCCCTCGGTGAGCGGCCACCTCGGCGAGAATCGCCGCCAGCGTGCCTACCCGGAGGGGGCCGCCGACGGGGATCG
This sequence comes from Candidatus Micrarchaeia archaeon, assembly GCA_035533215.1. Lineage (GTDB taxonomy): Bacteria > Chloroflexota > Dormibacteria > Aeolococcales > Bog-877 > DAHUZL01. The sequence continues at coordinate 108,526 of DATLUG010000005.1, forward strand.
TCACGCGGTGCTCGCCGGCCTGGGTGGTGACCAGCCGCAGGTGGCTGCCCGTCTGCCGAACGGCGACGTAGCCGCACTGGCGGCCCAGCAGGCGTGCCAGCTCCCGCCCGGTGAGGTCCCCGGGGCAGCCTCAGACGGCCAGCACCTCGTCGCGGACCCAGTGGAGGCGGACGACCGCCGGGCGGTCGGGGGCGTCGAAGTGGCAGTGGACCGCGTCGCGGACCATGGCGCGCAGCTGCTCCAGATCGTCGGCCTCGGTCACGATGGACGGGCCCAGGGCTCGGGCGACGTAGCCGCCCTCCGGGGCCTCCTCGACGGCGAAGACGAGCTCGCTGGCAGCCATGCCTGGGACGGTACCACGGCCGCCGGGCGACTGTAATCCGAGTCCGAGGAGGGGCCAGGTCCCTGTCAAAGTCTGGCGCTTGGCAGGGAGGCAGCGAGGGGCGGAAGGTGATCGGCAGGCAGCAGACCGGCCGTGACGGTGATGGGAGAGGGCAGGGGTGCGGAGCCGGAGGGGGGTGAGCCGGTCCCGAGGCGTGCGTCGATCGCGGCCCGTCGGCGGGCCGCGCGCGGCCGGGACGCCGGCGCTCAGAGGCCCAGCCGGCTCAGGGGATGGCGCCAGTCGGCGGCGAAGCGGCGCAGCGCTCGGGCGATGTTGGCCCAGCCGGCCAGGCGCAGGCAGCTGATGGCCAAGGTGCGCAGCCCCGCCATCGCCGGGGCGCCCCGGCCGGTGCGGATCTGGGAGCGGTCCTCATCGAAGACCACGTCGCGCACCCAGTGCAGCGGGTTCTCGATCGTCCACTGCCCACGGGCCAGCTCGCCGATCCGGTGGGGGTCCGCCCGGTCCGGCGGGCAGGTGGTCGGCTCGTGGACGACCTCGTGCCGTTGCGTGCCGCTCGTCACCAGGGTCGTCGCCCGCTCGATCCGGAAGACCGGGCGGACGGAGGGGAAGTCGAGATAGCCATTGAGCGCGGTGCTGGTCTGGACCGTGTGGGTCTCGATCCGGCCGTGCGCCGTGGCGACCTGGGCGACGTCCTGTCACGTGGTGTACGGCACGAAAGGCTGAGGGCCATCCCGGAACGATTGGCCGGAGCGATGGTCGGCGGCAGTCCCTGCCAGGTGTGGAGCGGGCTCATGGCGTGGTCAGGCTGAGGAGCTCGTCGGTCACCACGGCTTCGTCGCAATGGGGAGAGGAACCACCAGGACCGAGCGTGCGGGTCCAGAGATGGCAGTCTGGGCAGCGGCGTTGGCCGCAGGAGCGCTGCTCGCACTCCGGGCGCTCGCAGACCTGCGGCCAGAGCGGCGGCAGCTTCGCGCAGCCGTGCGGGGCGGCGCGCTCGGCCAAGAGTCGCAGGCGGCCGCGGTCGCCGAGCGGTGCGGGCGCCCACCGGCGGCCGGGCGCTATCATATCAACCCATGCTGATATCAGCTCCCGTCGATGAAACGGCCCAGGTGCTGGCCGACCCCCTCCGAGCGCGGATCGTGAGCCTGCTCGCCGCCGAGGCGATGTGCACCTGCCACCTGGTCGACGCGCTTCCCGCCGGCCAGACCACCGTCTCCCATCACCTGCGGGTCCTGCGGGAGGCGGGCTGGGTGCGGACAGAGCCCCGCGGACGCTTCACCTACTACCGCCTTCGCCCGGAGCCCCTGGAGGAGCTCGCCGCCCGGCTCGGCTCCCTGGCGCAGGCCGCCCGGACCTCGCCGGGGCGGGGTCGGCCGTGTTGAGCACCGCCCCCGTCGCCGAGGCCGGCTCCCCCTTGCCCCCGCGGCCCGCGGCCGAGGACCCCCCTGCCCTCGGCCGCCTCCCGTTCCTGGACCGGTTCCTGCCGGTGTGGATCCTGCTGGCGATGGGGGTCGGCCTGGGGCTGGGCCGGGGCGTCCCGGCCCTGGCCCGCGGCCTGGATGGGGCCCAGGTCACACGGGGCGTGCCGGCGCCCATCTTCGTGGGCCTGCTGGCCATGATGTACCCGGTCCTGGCCAGGGTGAGCTACCGTCGGATGGGCACGGTCCTCGGCGACCGGCGGCTGCTGGTCACCTCGCTGGTCCTCAACTGGCTGGTCGGTCCGGCGGTCATGTTCGGGTTGGCCTGGGCCCTCCTCCCCGACCAGCCCGCCTATCGGACCGGCCTCATCGTCGTGGGCCTGGCCCGCTGCATCGCCATGGTCCTCGTCTGGAACGAGCTGTCCGGCGGGGACCGGGAGGCCGCGGCGGTCCTGGTCGCCCTCAACTCCGCCTTCCAGATCCTCGCGTACGCCGGGCTGGGCTGGTTCTACCTGGTGGCCCTGCCGGGATGGCTGGGCCTTCCCGCGGGTGGCCTGCACGTGTCGGTGGCGCTGGTCGCCCGCTCGGTCGCCATCTTCCTCGGCATCCCGCTGGCCGGGGGCCTCCTGACGCGGGCAGTGGGCGAGCGGGCCAGGGGAACGGCGTGGTACGAAACGCGGCTCCTCCCCCGCCTCGCGCCGTTCGCCCTCTACGGCCTTCTGTTCACGGTGGTCGTGCTCTTCGCCCTCCAGGGGCGGGCGATCACCGGACACCCCCTGGACGTGGTCCGGATCGCCGCCCCCCTCCTCTGCTACTTCGGGATCATGTGGGGGGGCGCGTTCGGCCTCGGTCGGGCTCTGGGCCTCACCTACCCGCGCACCACGACCCTCGCGTTCACCGCCGCGGGCAACAACTTCGAGCTCGCCATCGCGGTGGCCATCGGGGTGTTCGGGGCGACGTCGGGCGAGGCCCTGGCCGGCGTCGTCGGACCGCTGGTCGAGGTTCCCGCGCTGGTGGGCCTCGTCTACGTGGCCCGGTGGGCGCGGGGCCGTCTCTTCGCGCTGCCCTCCGACGGCGCCGCCGCCGCCGCCCGGGGGGCGCCGACATGACCAGCCGTCACCAGTCGGTCGATCGGCTCCAGGTGCTCTTCGTCTGCGTCCACAATGCCGGGCGGTCGCAGATGGCGGCCGCCCTCCTCGCCCACCACGGCGGCGGCCGGGTGCGGGCACGCTCGGCCGGGAGCGAGCCGGCCCGGACCCTCGACCCGGCGGTGGTGGCGGTGATGGCCGAGGTCGGCATCGACCTCGGCCGCGAGCGCCCCACCGCCGTCACCGACCAGATGGCTCGGACCGCCGACGTGGTGGTCACCATGGGATGCGGCGACCGCTGCCCGGTGCACCCGGGGAGCCGCCACCTGGACTGGGATGTGCCCGATCCCAGCGGTCGGCCGGTGGAGGAGGTCCGGCTCATCCGCGACCAGATCCACGGGCGCGTGCGAGCCCTGCTGGGTGAGCTGCTGCCGGCCGATCCCCGCGGGCCGGCCTGAGCGGCCGCGACCGCGCCGGACACCCGCGGGACCGCCGGGCGACGACGGCTTCCGCCGCCACCCACCGAGCGCAGCATCGAGCCGGCGGCGGCGACGCATCGAGCGTGCGGGCCCCGCCGCGGCGGCGCCCGGTCCCGAACCGCGGGCGGGCGGTTCGCTGCCCGCGGCGAGGGCGCCCCATTCCCCCAGCGGGCCCGGGGCGTGGCCGCCGCCGCTCCGCGCGGCGACCGCCGCCTGGGCCGGTCATCCGAGCGTGCCGCCGGCGGGTCGCACCGCCACCCTGAGCGCGGCCGCGCATGGGGCCAGGTGGGGAAGGGTGCTGCCCGACGTGAGGGCCACGAGCGGTCCGATGGCGGTCGCGGTCCTGCGACGACGACGTCACCCGGGACCCGCCCCCTTCGCCGGGCGTCGATGATGCCGGTGAGATGGATCCTGGCCAGGACCCGGCGCTGGCGGTCTACCGCGTGCGAGCGATCAGGCTGGGCGCGCTCACCTGCGCCATCGTGCTCGCCAGCTCGGTCGTGTACGCGGCGGTTCCCGGCCATGTCTCGATGGCGATCCCGCAGCTGGTCGCCACCGAGCTCGTCGGCAGCGCGGCCACGGTGGGCATCGTCCTCGTCCCCTGGCCCCGGCTGTTCGGCGGATGGGGGGCGCTGGCCACCCTCTACGTGTGGACGGCCGCCTGCATCGGGCTGGTGGACACCGCCGTCGCCGGCACCGGCGGCGGCCGCTCGCCGCTCTGGGTCGACAACCTCCTCGTCGTGCTCTTCTTCGCGGCCGTCTACCCCCGCCGCTCCCACGTGCCCCTCCTCGTGCTCACCGTGGGCGGGTACGTTCTGGCCCTCGCCGGCAGCGTCTGGGCCCTCACCCCGGCCACCGAGATGGTCCGCTTCGCCACCCTCGTCGCCACCTACGTCCTCACCGCGTTCCTGGCGCGCGAGCTGGCCGGCATGGCCCGCGGCCACGCCCAGGCCAGCGAGCGGGCCCGCCACCGCGCCGACCTCCTCGCCGGGGTCGCACGGGTCGCCACCAGGGGGCTGGCGGCGGGAGCCGACGGAGTCCTCGCCGCCGCCGTCCGGGCCCCCCGCGCCTGGGGCCAGGACTGGGCCGCCATCTGGCGCCTGGGCTCGGAGGGCGTGGCCGGACGGCTCGGGCCCAGCGACGGCCTCGACGCCGCGACGCGCGGCTGGCTCGACCGCGCCGCACCGGGACTCGCCCGAGCGCACCCGGACGGCACCCGCCCGGTGGTGGTCGGCGAGGGCCGTGGTCCCGGCGGCGCCGGGTCGGTGGTGGCCGCCCCGATCCGGGTGGGCGGGCGGCTCGGGGCGCTGCTCGTCTGTGGCTCGGCGGCCGCGGCCCGACCGGTGGCGGAGGACCTCGAGGCGGTCGGCATCCTCGCGGCCGAGGTCGGCGAGGCGCTGGGGGCGGTCGACCTCCGCGAGGCGCTGGCCGCCAGCGAGGCGCGCTTCCGGTCGCTGATCCAGCACGCCGCCGACCCGGTGGCGGTGTTCACCCCCGAGGGCGAGCTCCTCTACACCAGCCCCCGCTACCTGGACATGTTCGGGATCGGCATCGGGCCCGTGGACGCGGCCGCGATGGAGCGCCACGTCCACCCCCACGACCGCCGCCAGCTGGAGGCCCTCGTCGGTCAGGCGCTGGCCCAACCCGCTCGCCCGGCCACCGCCGAGATCCGGCTCGGCGACGTGCGCGAGCCGATGACGGCGAGCGCCCGCTGGCGGACCCTGGAGCTCACCATCACCGACCTCCGCCACGAGGCCGCCGTCGGCGGCCTGGTCGCCAACTTCCACGACATCACCGAGCGGAAGGCGGCCGAGCAGGTGATGGCCCAGGCCGCCCTCCACGACCCCCTCACCGGGCTCGCCAACCGCACCCTGCTCCAGGACCGGCTGGACCACGCCGTCCGCCGGCTCGACCGCCACCCCGGCCTGGTCGGGATGATCCTGGTCGACCTCGACCGCTTCAAGACCATCAACGACACCTTCGGCCACGGCGTCGGCGACGCCCTCCTGCGCGCGGTCGCCACCCGCCTCCTGCGGGTGACCCGGCCCGAGGACACCGTGGCGCGGCTCGGCGGCGACGAGTTCGCGATCGCCTGCGAGGACCTGCCCGACCCCGGCGCCATCCTCCAGGTCGCCAGCAAGGTGGCGGAGGCGGTCCGCGAGCCGATCGAGCTGGAGGGCCGGGAGATCCTGATCACCCCCAGCGTCGGGGTGGCGGTCGGAGGCGCCGGCGCGCGCCAGGACGACCTCGTCCGCGACGCCGACATCGCCCTCTACCGCGCCAAGGAGTGCGGGCGGGATCGGATCGAGGTGTTCGACGAGCGGCTCCGCTCCCGGGTGGTCGAGCTCGCGTCGATCGAGCAGGCGCTCCGCCGCGCCCGCGAGCTGGGTCAGCTCCACCTCGTGTACCAGCCGGTGGTGGACCTCGCCACCGGCGCGGTGCCGATGGTCGAGGCGCTCCTGCGCTGGACCCACCCCGAGCTGGGCATCGTCGACCCCGCCCAGTTCATCCCCCTCGCCGAGGACACCGGCCTGATCCAGTCGATCGGGGAGTGGACACTGATGGAGGCCTGCGCCGCCATCCAGCGCCTGCGCTGCGGCGGGCCCGCGGAGGCGGCGACCCTGCGGGTGGCGGTCAACGTCTCGGCCCGCCAGTTCCTGCAGGGCGACCTCGGGGGGGCGGTGCGTCGCGCCCTCGCCCAGAGCGGGCTGGAACCGCCCAGCCTCACCCTGGAGGTGACCGAGAGCACGGTGATGGCCGACTACGCCACCGCCGCCAACCGGCTGCGCGCCCTCCGCCGTCTGGGGGTCGACATCGCGCTCGACGACTTCGGCACCGGCTACTCCTCCCTGGCCCACCTCCAGGACCTGCCGATCAGCCAGCTCAAGGTGGATCGCAGCTTCGTCGGCCGCCTGGAGAGCAGCCCCAACGGGCGGGTGATCGTGGCCGCCGTGGTGGGACTCGCGGCCGCCCTGGGCCACACCGCGATCGCCGAGGGGGTCGAGTCGCTGGGCCAGCTGGAGGCCCTCCGCCGAGCCGGCTGCACCCTGGGCCAGGGGTTCCTCTGGGCCGCCGGCCTCTCCCCCGACGAGCTGGTGGCGTGGCTGCGGCTGACCGGGACCGAGGGCCGGCTGCGGCCCAGCGGCCACCTGCCCGCGGGGATGATGGCAGCGGATGACCCCCTCCTCACCGCCCCCCGCCGGACCCGACACCCGCGCCCGCCGTCGCTGGCGACGGCCTGACGCCACCTACCGCGCGAGCCAGGCGGCCCGGCTCCCGCCCGGACCGCCGCCGCTGGCCGCCGCCAGCCTGGCCAGATCCCTGCTGCTGGCCCCGACGCTGCTGGAGCGGGAGCGGCTGGGGTCGGCGCTCCTCGCCACCCTCTGCGACGCGTTCGGGCTGCCCCCCTGCCGCCTGGTCGTCGCCGACCGGGCCCAGCTCCACGCGAGGGACGACCAGGGGCGCCTCGTGCAGCGGACCTACGGCACCTATCGCTGCCGGCTGGCGGGCGGCGGCCAGCCGCCCGACCGCTGCGTCGTGCGCATCTACCACCGCACCGCGGTCCGGCGCCAGGTGCTGGCCGCGAAGGCGTTCCTGCTCACCCTGCTGCACGAGTTTGTGCACCACCTCGACTTCTGCGGCCTGCGGCTCGACCGCTCGCCCCACACCGCCGGCTTCTATGCCCGGCTGCAGCAGCTGGCGGCGGAGCTGGGGGCAGCCCCGCCGCCGGCGCCACCGCCCGAGCCGCCGGCAGCGGACCAGGTGGCCGCGGCGACCGCAGGCAGGGTCGGCGGCCCCCTGATGGCCGGGGCCCACCAGCCGGGCCTGGGCCGGCCCGCCGTCCGGGGCGGGACCGCCGAGTAGCATTGGCACCGGGGGGCCGAGCACCTTGCGACCTCCCCACGGCGCCTCCCCCACCTGGCTGGGATCGCGCGCCGGCCGCCGTCCGCCCGTCTGGAGGTCCCCGCACGATGCACGTCCGTCTTCCTCGGCGTCCCGCCCCCGGCTGGCTCTGGCCGCTCGTCCCCCTCGCCGGCCTGGCCCTTGCCGCCTGCGGCAGCGGCCCCATCCCGGGCCAGCCCGTCGGCACGGCCACGGCGGCCACCCAGCCGGGCGGCGCCGGCGGGTCGACCGCCTGCACGGCCGCCACGGCCAAGCCCGCGGTGACCATCGACGCCACCAATGCGTTCAAGTTCTCCCCCGCCAGCGTCTGCCTCAAGGCCGGCGGGACGGTGACGTGGAAGAACGTCGGCAACGTGTATCACACCACCACCGACATGACCAGCCTCGCCGCCTCCGCCAAGGACGCCGCGGTGCCCGCCGGGGCGACCGGGTGGAACCACCCCCTCCCACCCGCCGCGAGCTGGAGCCTCGCCCTCAGGACCCCCGGGCTCTACAAGTACTTCTGCGTCCCCCACGAGAGCCTCGGGATGCTGGCCCAGATCACGGTCGCGGGGTGAGCGCCGCCGCCCCGGGCGGGCGGGGTGGGGCGACCCGACCCGGGTGACCCTCCGCTTCGCCCGGCGAATGGATCGCCTCGGGACCGAGAGCGCCTTCGAGGTCCTGGCCCGGGCGCGCGCGCTGGAGCGGGGCGGGCGGTCGATCGTGCACCTCGAGATCGGGGAGCCGGACTTCGCCACCCCGGAGCCGGTCATCGCCGCCGCCGAGCGGGCGATGCGGGGGGGCGCCACCCACTACACCCCGGCGGCCGGGCTCCCGGAGGTGCGGGCGGCGATCGCCGAGGCGGCCTCGGCACGGGGCGGCCGCACCGTCGACCCCGCCGAGGTGGTGGTGGTCCCCGGCTCCAAGAACATCCTCGCCTTCGCGCTGCTGGCCCTGGTCGAGCCCGGCGACGAGGTGATCCTCCCCGACCCCGGCTACCCCATCTACCGCTCCCTGGTCGACTTCATCGGCGCGGTCGCCCGCCCGATCGTCCTGCGCGAGCGCAACGACTTCCGACTCGACCCGGAGGAGCTGGCGGCCCTGGTGGGCCCCCGAACGCGCCTGCTCATCCTCAACGCCCCCCACAACCCCACCGGGGGCACCTGCACCGCAGCCGACCTCGACGCGGTCGCCGAGCTGGTCTGCCGCCACGACCTGCTGGTCGTCAGCGACGAGATCTACCACCGGATCGTCTTCGCCCCCCAGCCGGCCCCGCTCTGGTCGCGGCCCGGCCTCGCCGAGCGCACCGTGGTCCTCGACGGCCTCTCCAAGACCTATGCCATGTGCGGCTGGCGGCTCGGCTACGGGGTGATGCCGGTGGAGCTGGCCCGCCGGATGGAGACGCTCCTCATCAACACCAGCGCCTGCGCCGCCGCCTTCACCCAGCTGGCCGCGGTCGAAGCCCTCCGCTCCCCCGAGGCGGAGGCCTGCGTCCTGGCGATGGTGGCCGAGTTCCGGCGTCGCCGCGACGTCCTGGTGACGGGGCTGGCCCGGCTGCCGGGGGTGAGGGCGCACCGCCCCGACGCCAGCTTCTACGCCTTCCCCAACATCGAGGGGACGGGCTGGGACGGCCGCCGGCTGGCCGACCGCCTGCTCCAGGAGGCGGGGGTCGCGGTCCTGGCCGGGGAGGCGTTCGGCAGGGCCGGCCGGGGCCACCTGCGCCTCGCCTACACCGTCGGCGTGGACCAGATCGAGGACGCCCTGGAGCGCATCGGGGCCTTCCTCCGGACGGTCCCGCCCGAGCCCGCCGCCCCCGGCTGAGCCGGGCTGCGCCCGGGCCGGCTCAGCCGCCCCGGGCGCCCCTCACGGCCCCGGCCGGGCGGCCGTCGCCGCGGGGCGGGGGGCGCCCGTGCCGTTGGCCGCCTCACCGGCGCCGCGGACCGCCGTCGCCGACCCCACCAGCTGCGCCGTCGCCTGGGACAGCGCCCCCTGCCGGCGGGCGTCGGCGTACTGGTGCCAGACCTCGTTGCCGCCGGTCCGCCAGCTGACGCTGGGACGCTCCAGCAGGATCGGGTCGACCCGGTCGGCGTGGCGCGCCACCAGGTCGATCAGCGAATCCACCAGGGTCTCGCCGAGGTAGTGGGGCTGGAGGCCGAGGTCCAGGAGTCGGGTGTGCTTGGCGTTGTAGTAGTGCTCCTCGGCCTCCACCCGCGGGTTGGGCAGGTGCACGACGGTGGTGTCCTGGCCGTGGTGGCGGCGCGCCGCGGTCACCAGCTCGGCCAGCTGGTTGAGGGAGAACTGCTCGGTGAACTGGTTGAAGACCCGGCACTCGCCGGCCTCCGGGGGGTTGTCGAGGGTGAGGGTGATGCAGGCCATGGTGTCGCGGATGTCGAGGTAGCCGCGGGTCTGACCGCCCTTGCCGTAGACGGTGACGGGGTTGCCGGTGGACGCCTGGACGCAGAAGCGGTTGAGCGCGGTGCCCCAGATGGAGTCGTAGTCGAAGCGGGTCAGCAGCTCCTCGTGGAGGACGGTGTCCTCGGTCTCGCAGCCGTAGACCACGCCCTGGTTGAGGTCGGTCGCCCGCAGTCCCCAGATCCGGCTGGCGAAGTGGATGTTCTGGCTGTCGGCGACCTTGGAGAGGTGGTAGAAGCTGTGCGGCACCTTGGGGTACGGCAGCCGATCGCTGCGCCCGTTGTGCTCGATGGTGATGTAACCCTCCTCGATGTCGATGTTGGGAGCGCCGTACTCCCCCATCGACCCCAGCTTGATCAGGTGGCACTGGGGCACGTGCGCCTGGATCGCGAAGAGCAGGTTGAGGTTGCCGATGATGTTGTTGGCCTGGGTGCGGACCGCATGCTCGCGGTCGATCATCGAGAACGGGGCGCTCCGCTGCTCGGCGAAGTGGACCACCGCCTCCGGCCGCCAGCGCGCGAGGCAGTCGTCGAGGGCGTCGTGGTCGCAGAGGTCGAGCTGCTCATAGGTGATGGTGCGGCCGCTGACCTCGTGCCAGCGGTGGACCCGCTGCTCCATGGTGGCGATGGGGACGAGGCTCTCGGTCCCGCCCTCCTCGTCCCAGCTGCGCCGGGCCAGGTTGTCGACCGCGACCACCTGGTGCCCCAGCCGCGACAGGTGCATGGCCATCGGCCACCCGATGTAGCCGTCCGCACCGAGGACGATCACGGTCTTGGCTGTGCTCACGGGTCTTCGCGATGCCTCCTCAGGTGATCACGTCGCCGTGCCAGGGCGGTGATCCGGGTGTGCTGCGGCGCGGTCAGCCGACGACGATCCCGACCCGCCGATCCCCGGGCGAGAGGGTAGCAGGTCGGCAGGGAAGGGACGGCGGCCGGGACGGTCAGGGCTCGGGGATCCCGTCCGGGAGCGGCTCGCCCGCCGCCAGCAGCCGGCGGTCCTCGTCCGCGATCCGCTCCAGCTCCTGGACCAGGGCGTCGACGAGCTCCGCCTCCGGCAGGGTCCGGAGCACCCGGCCCTTGCGGTAGAGGATCCCCTTCTGCCGTCCCCCGGCGATGCCGATGTCGGCGTGCATCCCCTCACCGGGGCCGTTGACGACGCAGCCCATCACCGACACGGTGATGGAGCGACGGACGCCCTGGAGCGCCCGCTCCACCCGGGCCACCATCGGCATCATGTCGATCTCCAGCCGTCCGCAGGTCGGGCAGGCGATGAGGTTGGGCCCGCTGGGCCGCGTCTCCAGGGTGGCCAGGATCTGGCGGGCGACCCGGACCTCCTCCTCCGGCTCGTCGACCAGGGACACCCGGATGGTGTCCCCGATCCCCTCGGCGAGGAGGACCCCGATCCCCACCGCGCTCTTGATCGCGCCGCTCCTGGTGGGGCCGGCCTCGGTCAGCCCGAGGTGGAGCGGGTAGCGGTTCTCCAGCTGGGCGAAGCGACGGTTGGCGGCGAGGTTGGTGAGGACGTCGGAGGCCTTGAGGGACACCTTGATGTCGCGGAAGTCGAGCGCCTCCAGGATGGCGATGTGGCCCAGGGCGGCCTCCACCATCCGCGCGCCCACCTCCGCGGGTCCCCCCTCCCCCCGGCCGCGGGCCAGCTTGCCGCGGTCGGGCAGCGATCCGGCGTTCACCCCGATGCGGATCGGGATCCCCGCCGCCCGGCAGCGCCGGGCGATCTCGCCCACCTTCTCGGGCTGGCGGATGTTGCCGGGGTTGAGGCGAAGGCACTGGACCCCGGCGTCGATCGCCATCAGCGCCAGCGGCGCGTCGTAGTGGATGTCGGCGACGATCGGGAGCCGGGAGCGGCGCACGATGGCACGCAGGGTCTCGCCCGCCTCCCTGGTGTCGCAGGTGACCCGGATGAGGTCGGCGCCGGCGTCGGCGGCGCGGGCGATCTGCTCGACCGTGCCCTCGACGTCCTCGGTCGGGGTCTTGGTCATGGTCTGGACGCTGATCGGCGCCGCGCCCCCGATCACCACCGGCCCGACCCGCACCGGGACGGTGCGCCGGCGGGGGGCCCGGACCGCGCCGTCCGGTGACGCCGGCGGCCGGTGGGGCAGGACCGGCAGCGGCACCGACACCGCCGCGGCCGCGGCCCGGGTGGCGTCGCCGGCCATCCCGCTCAGGACCCCGGGTGGAGGGTGGTGATGTCGCCGTAGGTCGCGTAGAAGGCAAGCATCAGGATCAAGGCTAACCCAACCATGTGGACCACCGCCTCCCGCTGGGGGTCGAGCCGGCGCCGGCGCACCCACTCCAGGCCCACGAAGAAGAGCCGGCCGCCGTCCAGGAAGGGGACCGGGAGGAGGTTGAAGAGACCGAGGTTGAGGCTGATCACCCCGACCAGGGTGACGTAGGCGATCGGCGACACCTGGGTGGCGACCGAGGTCGCCTCCGCGATGCCCACCGGGCCGGTGAGGTGGGCCTGGCTGGTCCCCCCGGGATGGGGCGCGATCAGCGCCGCCAGCCCCGAGAAGATGTCGCCGATCTCGCGGGGCACGGCGAGGAAACCCGCCCCCACCGCCCATGGCAGCGCCCGCGGCGGCCCGCTGAAGGCCGGCATCACATAGTTGCCGACCGGCAGGAGGTAGCCGACCTCCCAGCTCACGGCCAGCCGCTGGGGGGCGACCGCGGCCACGCCGCGATGCCCGCCGCTCACCCACCCGACCAGGATCTTGCCTCCGGCCCCCAGCGCCGCGGCGAGCCCGGTGGGGGAACGATGGGGGACCGCGCGGCCGTCCAGGGACACGATCCGGGCCTCCAGCGGGATCGCCGGCCGGGCCGCCAGCCCGACCCAGCGCAGCTGCGGCCGCACCGTGACCGTGCGGGGCGCGCCCCCGTCGTAGGGTCGGACCGTCACCCGCAGCGGCCGTCCCCCGCCCGCCTGGAGCCGGTCGCGGAGGGCGACGACGCCCGTGACCCGCCGCCCGTCCAGGGCGGCGATGGTGATCGAGCCCCGCAGCCCCGCCGCGGCCAGGCCGCCGCCCGCCGCGACCTGCGGGCCGGGACTGCCGACGAGGAGGGCGACCGTGAACAGGGCGCCGGCGAGGAGGAGGTTCATCGCCCCGCCCGCGACCAGCACCAGGGCGCGCCGCCCGAGGGAGGCCCGCACGAAGCCGCGGGCGCCGCCGTCGTGGGCCGGGTCCTCCAGCCCGGTCATCCCCGCCATCCGGACGAAGCCGCCGGCGGGGATCAGCCGCAGCGAGTAGATGGTCTCACCGCGGCGGACGCTCAGCAGGCGGGGTCCGAAGCCCACCGCGAACTCCTCCACCGCGATCCCCGCCCGCTTGGCGGTGACGAAGTGGCCCAGCTCGTGGACGATGACGACCGCCAGGAGCATCAGGGCGATCCCCCCGACGCTCTGCCAGCCCCAGGTGAACATCAGCCCCAGGCCCGGGCGGCGGCGGCCGGCGCGGCGAGGTCGGCCGGCAGCGCGGCAACGGTCACCTGGCGGGCCCACCGGTCGGCCGCCAGGATCGTCTCCAGGGACACCGTCGGTGGCGGCTCGAAGCCCTCGACGGCGACCGCCACCAGCGGCACGATCCCGGTGAAGGGGAGGCGCCCGTCGAGGAAGGCCGCCACCGCCACCTCGTTGGCGGCGTTGAGGACGGCGGGGTGGGCCCCCCCCCGCTCGCCGGCGCGGCGGGCGAGGGCCAGCGCCGGGAACCGAACCGGGTCCACCTCCTCGAAGTGGAGCGCCGGGGTGGAGGCGAGCTCCAGCCTCTCCACCACCCCCGGCAGCCGGCGTCCCCCCGTGAGCGCGAGCGCGATCGGGCCGCGCATGTCGGCGTGGCCGAGCTGGGCCACGGTGAGACCGTCGACGAACTCCACCGCGGAGTGGACGGTGCTCTCCGGGTGCACCACCACGTGGATCCTGGGATAGGGCACGTCGAAGAGGAAGTGGGCCTCGATCACCTCCAGGCCCTTGTTCATCAGGGTGGCACAGTCGACCGTGATCTTGGGCCCCATCCGCCAGGTGGGGTGGCGGAGCGCGTCGGCGGGGCTCACGCCGTCCAGCTCCGCCACCGTGCGATGCCGGAAGGCCCCCCCGCTGGCGGTGAGGACGAGGCGGGCCACCTGGGTGGGGTCCTCCCCGCGCAGGCACTGCCAGATCGCGCTGTGCTCGCTGTCGACGGGCACCAGGCGCGCCCCCGCCGCCCGCGCGGCGGCGACCACGACCTCGCCCGCCATCACCAGGACCTCCTTGGTGGCGAGGGCCACGGTGTGACCGGCGCGGCAGGCGGCGAGGGTGGGCTCGAGGGCCGCCGCCCCGCCCCCGCCGATCAGCACCACGTCGACGGCGGGCGACCCGCACAGCGCGGCGGCCGCCTCGGGCCCGCTGGCGACGCCGGGGGGAACCGGGCCGGTCGGGTCCACCACCACCTGGGGCACCCTGCCGAACGGCGCCACCGCCTCGCCCAGCCTCTCAGCCCGCCGGCCCGCCACCGCCCCCACCAGCTCGAACTCGTCCGGGTACCGGCTGATGACGTCGAGCGCTTGCCGGCCGATCGAGCCGGTGGCGCCGAGCAGGACGACGCGGGTTGGCAAAGGGGTGGGGGGAGGCGGCTCCGGGGGGGTGGCCGGCACGGGGCCGCCGGCCGGCCGGCGGTCAGAGCGCGTGGAGCGCTCGCAGGACCGAGTATACGGCCGGGCCGACCAGGACCACGCTGTCGAGCCGGTCGAGCAGGCCGCCGTGACCCGGGATCCAGCCGCCGGCGTCCTTGACCCCGGCGGCGCGCTTGAGGGTGGACTCGACGAGGTCGCCGGCCTGGGAGGCGACCCCGGCCAGCACCCCGCAGAGGCCGGCGGCGGCGACCGGCACCGAGGGCCGCAGCAGCGGCAGCACCCAGGCGACCAGGACCACCGCCGCGGCCAGCCCGGCCAGGGCGCCCTCCACCGTCTTGCGGGGGCTGATGGCGGGGAAGAACGGCCGCCGGCCGACGGCGGAGCCGACCAGGTACGCGGCGGTGTCGCTCACCACCGCCACCCCGACCACCAGCAGCACCAGCCACCCCCCGACCTGGCCGGCCCCGGGGGCCCGGGCCAGGAGCACGAGGAAGCCGAGGCCGTAGCCGAGCCAGAGCGCACCGCCCACCGCCGTCGCCCAGGGGGCGAACGGCCGAGCGCCCCGGGACCAGAGGAGGGCACAGGGAAGCCCGGGGACGAGGGCCAGTCCCAGCCCGATCTCGGTCGCCGCCCCGCCGGGGATCGCCGCCCGCAGGAGCCACAGGCCGGCGAGCGGCCCCATCAGCCACCACGGCGGGGCGGCCCCGAGGCTCGTCCCGAGGCGGCGGAACTCGGCCAGGCCGATCACCAGCGCCAGCGACGCGAGCGCGAGCAGCGGCGGTCCCCCGAGGAGGGCCGCCGCCACCACCAGGCCGGCCAGCAGGACGCCGCTCGCCGTCCGGCGCAGGAGCGCCACCGGTCGGTCGGGCCGGTCAGCCGACGACGCCGCCGAAGCGGCGCTGCCTGGCGGCGAAGTCGCGAAGGGCCACCTCCAGCTCCGGGGACCCGAAGTCGGGCCAGAGGGCGGGGGTCACGTGGAGCTCGGCGTAGGCCGACTGCCAGATGAGGAAGTTGCTCATCCGGCGCTCACCGGCGGTGCGGATGATGAGGTCCGGGTCCGGCAGCCCGCCGGTGTAGAGGGCGGCGGCCAGCCGTGACTCGTCGAGCCGCCGCAGGTCCTCGCCGGTCTCGGCCAGGCTGCGCACGGCGTCCACGATCTCGGCCCGGCCGCCGTAGTTGATGGCCACGCACAGCACCCCCGTGCGGTTGGCGGCGGTGCGCCGCTCGGCGTCGTCGATCAGGCCGCGCAGGCCGTCGGCCAGCTCCTGGCGCCGGCCGATGACGCGGATCTGGACCCCGCTGGCATGGAGCTCGTCCACCTCCTTGGCCAGCGTCTCCTCGAAGAGCCGCATCAGGGCGGCGACCTCGTCCGGGGGCCGCGACCAGTTCTCGGTGGAGAAGGCGTAGAGGGTGAGGTGGTGAACGCCGGCGTGGTCCGCCGCCTCCATCACCTTGCGGATGGTCTCGATGCCGGCCCGGTGCCCGTCGGTGCGGAGGAGGCCACGCTGGCGGGCCCAGCGGCCGTTGCCGTCCATGATGATGCCGATGTGGCGGGGCAGCACGGCGGGCGCGGTCTCACACCTCCATGAGGTCGGCTTCTTTGCGACGGGAGGTGTCGTCGACCTGCTCCACGAAGTGGTCGGTCACCCGCTGGAGCTCGGTGTGCCCGCGGCTGGCCTCGTCGGCGGAGATCGATCCCTCCTGCTCCAGCCGGCGCAGCCGCTCCATGTCGTCACGGCGGATGTTGCGGATCGCCACCCGCGCCTCCTCGGCCCTGGTCTTCACCAGGCGCACGAACTCGCGGCGCCGCTCCTCGTTGAGGGCTGGGATCGGCACCCGGACCAGGATCCCGTCGTTGGAGGGGTTGAGGCCCAGCTCGCTGCGCTGGATCGCCCTCTCGATGGCGGCGATGGTCTGGCGGTCGAACGGCTGGACGAGGATGAGCCGCGGCTCCGGCGCCGACAGGCTGGCGAGCTGATTGAGCGGCATGGTGGTCTCGTAGACCTCGACGCTCAGCTGGTCGATGAGGCTCGGCGATGCCCGGCCGGTGCGGATGGCGGCGAGGGCGCCGTGGAGAGCCTCCAGGCTCTTGCCCATCCGGGTGCGGGAGTCGGCGACCAGCTCCGGGATCACCAGGCGGCGCTCCCGTCGTCCACCAGGGTGCCGGTGGGCTCGCCCCGGAGCGCCCGCTCGATGCTGCCCTCGGTGAAGAGGTCCAGCACCAGGACCGGCAGGCGATTGTCCATGCACAGGGTCACCGCGGTGTTGTCCATCACGTTGAGGCCGCGGTTGAGCACCTCGAGATAGGAGAGGCGGGAGAAGCGGGTCGCCTCCGGATCGAGCTGGGGATCGGCGGAATAGATGCCGTCGACCTTGGTCGCCTTGATCAGGAGGTCGGCGCCGATCTCGGCGGCGCGCAGGGCGGCGGCGGTGTCGGTGGTGAAGTAGGGGTTGCCGGAGCCGGCGCTGAAGATCACCACCCGCCCCTTCTCCAGATGGCGGATGGCGCGGCCGCGGATGAACGGCTCCGCCACCTGGTGCATCTCGATCGCGGACTGGACCCGGGTCTCCAGTCCCTGCGCCTGGATGGCGTCCCGGAGGGCGAGGGCGTTGATGACCGTCGCCAGCATCCCCATGTAGTCGCCGGTGACCCGGCTCAGACCCTGCTCGGCGGCGGCCAGCCCGCGGAAGATGTTGCCACCGCCGACCACGATCGCCACCTGGGCGCCGAGGCGGTGAGCCCGGTCCACCTCGATGGCGACCTTCCCGAGCACCGGGGGCGCGATCCCGAAGGAGCGATCGCCCATCAGCGCCTCACCGGAGAGCTTGAGGACCACCCGCCGGTAGCGGGTGCCCTTCCCGTGTGCCTCCACCGGGTGCCCGGCGACGACGGCGGCCGCCTCCTCAGGCACGGACGGCGCCCCCGGTACCGCCCGGGTCGCCCTTCGGCTCCGGCCCGCCGTCGCCCGCGCTCTCGCCCAGCGTGTAGCGGGTGAAGCGGGCGACGTCGAGATGCTCGCCGAGGGTGGACGCGACCTCTCTGACGACCTCCTCGACCTTGCGCCTGCGATTGCCCTCGTCGCGGATCCACGGCTGGTCGTAGAGGCAGACCTGCTGGTAGAAGGCCTCCATCTTCCCGGTGGTCATCCGCTCCGCGATCTGGGCGGACTTGCCCTGGTCCTCCGCCTGCCCGCGGCTGATCCGCTGCTCGCGCTCGACGATGGCGGCCGGAACCTGCTCGCGCCGGACGTACTCGGGGCTGTGGGCGGCGATCTGGAGGGCGAGGTCGTGCACCAGCGCCCGGAAGGGCTCGGTGCGGGCGACGAAGTCGGTCTCGCAGTTCACCTCGAGGAGCACCCCGACCCGACCGCCGGGGTGGAGGTAGGCGTCGACCAGCCCCTCCCGCACGGTGCGGCCGCTGCGCTTGGTGGCATCGGCCATGCCCTTGCGACGCAGGATCTCGCGAGCCGGCTCCAGGGCCCCCCGGGACTCCACCAGGGCGCGCTTGGCGTCCATGACCCCGGCCCCGGTCAGCTCGCGGAGCTGCTTGACCAAGGCGGCGGAGATCTCGGTCATGCCGGCGCCTCCGGGCTCGCCGGGGCGTCGGCCGCCGCGGCAGGCTCGCTGGCGCCATCTCGGGTCTCGACCGACGCCGGCGGTGCCGAGGCGGCATCGCCCTCCGACGCCATGGCCTCCGCGGCCGCCGCCGCCTCCGCGGCCGCCGCCGCCGCCGCCTCCGCTGCCGCCGCCGCCTCGGCCGCCTGGGCCAGCTGGACCTCGGCCGCCTCGGCGGCCCGGGCCGCCTCGATCCGGTGGCGCTGCTCCTGCCCGGCGACGCAGGCGTCCATGATCCGCTGCACGATCAGGCGCACGCTGCGGATGGCGTCGTCGTTGCCGGGGATCACCCAGTCGATCTCGTCCGGGTCGCAGTTGCTGTCGGTGATGGCGATGATCGGGACCCGGAGCTTGCGCGCCTCGGTGACCGCCAGCCGCTCCTTGTGGGGATCGACGACGAAGAGGGCGGCGGGGAGGCGGCGCATCCCGGCGATGCCACCGAAGTTGCGCTCCAGCCGGTCCAGCTCGTCCTCCAGACGGCTGGCCTCCTTCTTGGGCAGGCCCGCGAAGTCACCCCGCTCCCGCATCTCGCGCAGGTCGGCGAGACGGCGGAGCTGGCGCTTGATCACCTCGAAGTTGGTGAGCATCCCGCCCATCCAACGGGTGACGACGAAGAACTGGCCGCCGCGCTCGCACTCCTTGACCAGGGTGTCCTGGGCCTGCTTCTTGGTGCCGACGAAGAGGAGCTGGCCACCCTGGGCGACGGTGTCGGCGGCGAAGTCGCTGGCGGCGTCGAGCCTGGTCACGGTCTGGGCGACGTCGATGATGTGGAGCCCACCCCGCTCCGTGAACAGGAAGGGGCGCATCTTGGGGTTCCACCGACTGGTCTGGTGGCCGAAGTGAACCCCGGCCTGGAGCAGCTCGGTGAGCGTGGCGGTGGGCACGGCACGCCCTCCTTGGGAGCGGTTGACCTCTGCCCGGCATCTGCCGCGGACCGGCCCCTCGGGCGGGGACCCCGGCGCGCGTCGTCCGGGCATGCGAATTTGACTGCCGCCCGCATCTTACCGGATGGGGCACGATCGGACGCCGCCGCGGCACCTGGCCGACGGAGAGGGCGCCGACGGCGAGCGGCGGCCCCGGCAGCCGGGTTCCGGCGGCCGGCCCGAGCGGGCAGACGGTGCCCGACCGCGCGCGATCGGAGGGCCCTGCCGGTGCGCACCAGGACCGCAGCCGTCGCGGACCGACCCCATGCCGGGCCGTGGACCGAGACCGACGCTCACGGCCGGCGGCCGGGTGGTGGAGGCGGTGAACCTCAGCCTGGGCCCGGCGCGCGCCCTCATCCCCGACCTGATCGTCACCACCCGTCGGGATCGCGTCGCGATCTTCGGTCCCGCCGAGGCCCTCCTCGTCGTCGAGCTCGTGTCCCCGCCGACCCCACCACCGGCCGGGTCACCACGCCCCACCTGGATGGGGCCGCCGGCATCCCCGCATGCCTCGAGGGTGGGTTGGACGCTCCGGGTGGCCCGGACATGCGGCTCGTGGTGCTGGGCCAAGAGGGGTACGCGCCGGCGCATCGGGCTGCCCCGGGAGAGCGGCTGCGACTCCACCACCGCTCGCCAACGAGCTCGACCCGGGCGAGCCGCTGCCCCGCCGACGGGGCGAGCTGGACCGCGGTCCACGCTGACGACACCGGGGGGCCGGCGGCCCGGGCGGTGCTGCCGCCGAGGTGGGGGGGCCGGGCCCAGCCGGGCGCATCCGCCACCCGCGCCGGCACCCCTGCCCGGCCGGCGGCGGCGCGCGGACGCGATCCGGCTCGACCGTTGCCCATCGGACCGGAGCGACACCCGTCGGCGCTGCCCCGGGTTCCTCCCGTCGAGGAGCGCCCGCCCGGGCATGCGGGTCACCCGTGCGGTGCCGATCCAGCCCGCCCCCGCGCCGCCGGCAGCTCCTGATCGCCGCTCTGGGGAGGCCGTCGCAGCCGCCGGCACCGGCCCCGGGCCGGACCGGGCCTCGTGGCGACGGCCGATCGCCGCGGTCGCCGCCAGCCGGGCCGGCCACCGCGCCCGATCCGGGCGGCGAACGGGTGACCGGCCACGACCGTCGCGGCCCCGCCATCCGCCCCGGGGTCCGATCGGTGGGCCCGGCTCAGCTGTGCCCGAGCACCGGGTGGGGGCGGTAGGGCGCCTCCAGGCGGCCGACCTCGACCTCGGTCAGGTTCACCTCCACGGCCGCCACCGCGTCCTCCAGGTGGACCAGCTGGGTGGCACCGACGATGGGCGCCGTCACCCCCGGCCGGCCGAGGAGCCAGGCCAGGGCCACCCGTGCCGGGGGGAGGCCCCGCTCCCGCGCCACCCTCTGGACCTGGTCGACGACGTCGAAGTCGCCCACCCCGTACAGGCTGTCGGCGAAGGCGTCGCTGCCGGCGCGGACGGTGCGGCGGGCACCCCCGCGGTCGCGGCTGCCGGCGAGCAGCCCGCGGGCCAACGGGCTCCAGGGGATCAGCCCCACCCCCTCATCGAGGCAGAGCGGGATCATCTCCCGCTCCTCCTCCCGATAGACGAGGTTGTAGTGGTTCTGCATGGACACGAACCGGGTCCAGCCATGGGCGTCGGCGGTGTGCTGCGCCGTGGCGAACTGCCACGCGTACATGCTCGACGCGCCGATGTAGCGAGCCCGTCCCGAGCGCACCACCTCGTCGAGCACCCCCATGGTCTCGGCGATGGGGGTGTCCCGATCCCAGCGGTGGATCTGATAGAGGTCGACATGATCGACGCCGAGACGGCGCAGGGAGGCGTCGATGCTGGCGAGCACGTGCTTGCGCGACAGCCCGCGGTCGTTGGGACCGGTCCCCATCGGCGAGCACACCTTGGTGGCGAGGACGTAGTCGTCGCGGCGCGGGAACAGCCGCGCCAGGAGCCGCCCGGTGATGGTCTCGCTGACGCCCTCCGAGTAGACGTCGGCGGTGTCGAAGAACGTCACCCCCGCCTCCGCCGCGGCCCGCACGATCGGCTCGGCCCGGTCCTCCGGCAGGTACCAGGCCCGTGAGCCGGGATCGCCGTAGCTCATCATGCCAAGGCAGATCCGGGACACCTGGAGGCCCGACGAGCCCAGTCGCACGTACTGCATGGCGGGCGCCTCCGACAGTGGTCGCGGGCGGCGGTCGCACCCCATCCTACCCGCCGTGCCGGCGGGGGGCGGCGCTCACGGCTCAGAGCACGTAGCGGCGCAGGTCCTCGTTGCCGACCAGGTCGCCCAGCCGCGCCGTGACATAGTCGCGGTCGATCCGGACCGGCGCCTCGGCGTGGCTCTCGGCGCTGAAGGAGACGTCCTCCAGGACCCGCTCCAGGACGGTGAAGAGGCGGCGGGCCCCGATGTTCTCGTCCCGCTCGTTCACCAGCTGGGCCTGGTGGGCGAGCTCGCCCACCCCGTCGTCGCTGAAGACCAGCTCCACCCCCTCGGTCTTGAGCAGGGCGGTGTACTGCCGCGTCAGCGCGGTGCGCGGCTCCACCAGGATCCGGCGCAGGTCGGCCTCGGTGAGGCTCTGCAGCTCGACCCGGATCGGGAAGCGACCCTGGAACTCCGGGATGAGGTCGGCGGGCTTGGCCATGGTGAAGGCCCCCGCCGCGATGAAGAGGACGTGCTCGGTGCGCACCGTGCCGTAGCGGGTGCTCACCGCCGAGCCCTCGATGACCGGGAGCAGGTCGCGCTGGACCCCCTGGCCGCTGACGTCGGGGCCATGCCCCTCGGTGTAGGGACCGGCGATCTTGTCGACCTCGTCGATGAAGACGATCCCCTTCTCCTCCACCTGGTGGATGGCGTCGTCGTAGACGCTGTCGATGTCGACCAGCCGGTCGGTCTCCTCCTGGGTCAGCACGTGGCGGGCGTCGGCGACGCTCATCCGCTTGAGCCGCTTGCGTGACGGCGCCATCTGGCTGAAGAAGTCGGCCAGCGACCAGCCGATCTCCTCGTAGCCGGTGCCGGAGAAGACCTCGACCGGCGGGGTGTAGCTCTCCTCCACCTCGATCTCCACCAGCCGGTCCTCCAGCTGACGGGCGGCGAGCTTGCGGGCGAGGACCCGCCTCCGGGTGCGCCGGCGGCGCGCGAGCAGAGGGCTCTCCGGGCGGGGCTCGCCGGCCGCCCCGCGCTCCGTCCCGCCAGGCCCGGGGGCGTTCCCGGTCGTTCCGCCGGGTGCGGCCCGCACCGCTGCCGGCGCCGCCTCCTGGCCGGAGGGCCCGGTCGCGGGGGCCGCCACGACGGGCCCCGCCCCGTGCTCGACGGCTGGCGGATCCGCCCCCGTCCCCCGGACGCTGGGGCCGGCGACCAGGGCGCCGGCGTCGTCCTCCAGGAGCCGCTCGACGATGCGGGCCTCGGCGCGACGCTTGGCCTCCTCCTCCACCTCGCCGACGCGGCGCCCCTGGACCTCGGTGATGGTCTGCTCGAGGAGGTCGCGGATGATCGACTCGACGTCGCGGCCGACGTAGCCGACCTCGGTGAACTTGGTCGCCTCCACCTTGATGAAGGGGGCCCCGGCGATCTGCGCCAGCCGGCGCGCGATCTCGGTCTTGCCCACCCCGGTCGGGCCGATCATCAGGATGTTGCTGGGCAGGATGTCGTCCCGCTCCTCCTGGGGCACCTCCATCCGCCGGTGCCGGTTGCGGAGCGCGATCGCGACCGCGCGCTTGCCCGCCGCCTGACCGACGATGTAGCGGTCGAGCTCGGCGACGATCTCAGCCGGCCGCAGCTCGAGCGCCATGCCCCGCCTCCTCGCTGGCGACCCCGGCAGGGGTCTCCTCCCTCGCCGCTGGGTCCGGCGCGCTCTCGTCCCCGGGTCCGGTCGGCTCCCCGGGCTCCCTCCGGTCCGCGGGCGCCTGGGCCGCGTCCGCCGGCCCGGCGCCGTCCGGGGCGGCGGTCGCCGCCGCCCGGGTCAGGGTGTGCACGGAGATGGCGTCGTTGGTGTAGATGCAGAGGGAGGCGGCGATCTCCAGGCCCCGGCGGGCGACCTCCGACGCGCCCAGATCGGTGTGGCGCAGGAGCGCCCGGGCCGCCGCGTGCGCGAACGGACCCCCGCTGCCGATGGCACAGATGTCGTCGTCGGGCTCGATGATGTCGCCCTCGCCGGTGAGGAGCAGCATCTGCTCGGGGTCCGCCACCACCAGCATCGCCTCCAGGTGGCGGAGGTAGCGGTCGGTCCGCCACTCCTTGCCCAGCTCGACGGCGGCGCGCAGCAGGTTGCCCTGGTGCTGGTCCAGGTGGCGCTCGAACTTGTCGAAGAGGGCGAAGGCGTCGGCGACCGCCCCGGCGAACCCCACCAGCACCCGCTCGTGATAGAGGTAGCGGACCTTGTTGGCGTGGTGCTTCATCACCACGTCGCCCACGGTCACCTGGCCGTCGCCGGCCAGGGCGACCTGGTCGCCCCGCTTGACCGCCAGGATCGTGGTGGCGCGCGGACGCGCCCGCTCCATGGAACTCACCTGCTGGCGATTCTACCCGTGGCGCCGTTCGCCCAACCCCGGGCGGGCGCTGCCCGCGACCGGCCCGCGCCCGTGCCGGGAGGAGCGCACGCCCGGCGGCCGGCGGGGGCGCCGCCCCCGCTGCCGGTCACTCCGAGGCGGCTGGGCGCCGCCCGCTCGTCCGTCGAGGCGCGCTCGGGGCGGCCCCGTCGCCGTCCGGCCCGGCGGCCGCCGCCCGCGGGACGGCCGGGGGCCGGGCGCGCGGACCCCTGGTCCGGGCGGCGGGCCCGCCCTGCCCGCCCGCCGCCGCCGGGGAACGGGTGGTGGCGCGGGCCGCCCGTCCCCGCGCCGGGCGGCCCGCGCCGGCGGCGGTGGGGCCGGCGTCGGCGGGCGCCCGGGGCGGCCGGTAGCGGCAGGTGGGATAGCCGGAGCAGCTGACGAACGGCCCGAAGCGGCCCTGGCGGCGCACCAGCGCCTTGCCGCACTGGGGGCACGGCTCCCCGGTCGGCTCCGGCTGGGGCCGGGCCGGCCCCGCCCCACCCTCGCCGCCGGCGCGGGGCTGGATGTAGCGACAGGCGGGATAGGCGGAGCAGCCCACGAAGGGCCCGCGGCGCCCGGTGCGCTCCACCAGCGGCTTGCCGCAGTCCGGGCAGGTGGCACCGGTGGGCGTCGGGGCCGGCCGGGACTCCTTGCCCTGGATGTAGTCGCACTCCGGGAAGCGGGAGCAGCCCACGAACTCGCCGAACCGTCCGCTGCGCACGACCAGGTCGGCCCCGCAGCGGGGGCACGGCTCGCCCACCGGGACGGCGGCCACCCGGACCCGCGGCATGTCCGCCTCGGCACGCTCCAGGTTCTCGGCGAACGGGCCGAACCAGGTCCGCACCACCGGCACCCAGGCGCTGCCCCCGCCCTCGATCGCGTCGAGGCGGGACTCCATCTCGGCGGTGAACCCGACGTCGACGATGTCGGGGAACTGGCTCTTGAGCGCCTCGTTGACCGCCTGCCCGAGCGGGGTGGGGTGCAGCCGGCGCTCCACCTGGCGCACGTAGCCGCGCGCCTCGATGGTGTCGATCGTGGGGGCGTACGTGCTCGGTCGTCCGATCCCCCGCTCCTCCAGCTCCCGGATCAGGGTGGCCTCGGAGTAGCGCGGCGGCGGCTGGGTGAAGTGCTGCTCGGCCTCGGTGCGGGCCAGGGTCAGCGCCTGGCCCTCCTGGAGGGCGGGCAGCTCGGCGTCGTCGCGCTCGGGGTCCCTCGGCAGCACCCGCAGGAAGCCGTCGAAGGTCAGCCGGGATCCGGTCGCCCGGAAGACCAGCTCCCCGCTCCCGATGTCGACCCGGGTGGTGTCGAAGCGGGCCGCGGTCATCCGGCCGGCCACGAATCGCTGCCAGACGAGCCGGTAGACGCGGAGCTGGTCGGGGCTGAGATGGGCCGCCACAGAGTCGGGGGTGCGCTCCACCGAGGTGGGCCGGATCGCCTCGTGAGCCTCCTGGGCCGCCACCGGGCTCTTCGACCGCCGCACCGCCGCCCCCGGGCCGACATAGTCGGGACCGAAGGTCTCGCGGAGGAAGTCGCGGGCCTCGGCGGCGGCCAGGTCGCTGATCCGGGTCGAGTCGGTCCGCATGTAGGTGATCAGCCCGACCGGGCCCTCGGACCCCAGCTCCACCCCCTCGTAGAGCTCCTGCGCGATCCGCATCGTGCGCTTGGGGCTGAGCCGCAGCTGGGCCGACGCATCCTGCTGCAGGGTGCTGGTGATGAAGGGGGCGGGCGGGTTCCGGCGCGACACCCGCCGCTCGATGGTGTCGACCCGGAACGGGACCCCCGCCACCGCCGACTCCACCAGGCGGGCGGAGGCCTCGTCGGCGAGCTCCTCCTTGGCGACCGCGTCGCCGCGGCGTCGGCCATGGAAGTGGGCCCGGAGCTCGGCGCCGTCCCCGGTGGCGAGCACGGCGTCCACCGTCCAGGACTCGACCGCCACGAAGCCGACGATCTCGTCCTCGCGGTCGCACACCAGCCGCACCGCCACCGACTGCACCCGACCGGCGGAGAGGCCCTTGCGGATCTTCCGCCACAGCAGGGGGCTCAGCTTGTAGCCCACCAGCCGGTCGATCACCCGCCGGGCCTGCTGCGCGTCGACCAGCCGCTGGTCGATCGGCCGGGGTCGGGCCAGCGCCGCCTCGACGGCCGGCCGGGTCACCTCGTGGAAGACGATCCGCTCCGGCTGGCGGAGGTGGAGCTCGTTGGCGATGTGCCAGGCGATCGCCTCCCCCTCACGATCGGGGTCGGAGGCGAGGAGGGTCCGGCCGGCCCGGCGGGCGGCCGCCCGCAGCTCCCGAACCTGGGCCTCCTTGCCGGGGATCACGCCGTACTGGGGCGCGAAGTCGTTGTCGACGTCGATCCCGAGCTTGGACTTGGGCAGGTCGACGACGTGCCCCATCGAGGCCCGGACGTCGTAGTCCCCACCGAGGAACTTGGCGAGCGTTCTGGCCTTGCTGGGCGACTCGACGATGACGAGGTTGGAGGCAGCCATACCCTGGGGAGCGGTCGGATGGGGCGGGGGGCGCTCGGGCCGACCCGCGGAGGGGGAGCGGAGCGACTCGCGATTCTAACAACCGATCCGTCCCCACCCCGGTGCCGGATCGAGAGCCGGGCGCCCTGCCGCTCCAACGATACCCCGCGCCGCCGGAGCGTAGTCGCGGGGATGCGGATCGGTTGGGGGGCCGCCGGGACCGGGCACGCCGCGCGCCGGCCCCGGTCACCACGCCGACTGGCGCCTCCCCGGGGGGTCGCGGAGCCGGGAGGACGGCTCGGCCGGGGAGGGGCGGCCCTCCGGAGACGGCCGGCGGCGGCGGCGCCGCCGCGACCAGACCGGCGACCGCTCCAGGCGCGAGCGGCCGGCTGGCAGGGTGGTGCGGAGACGGGCGCCGCTGGCCCCCCCGGGCCGCGCACCGCCCCGGGTGGGGCCGCCGCGGGCAGCGCGATCCCGCTTCGTATCCTGGGCCGGTGCTGGACCCGCGGCTCGCCGCCAACCTCGCCTTCTGGGAGGAGCGGGTGCCGATCCATCGCCGCTCGGCCTTCTACGACGTGGACGGGTTTCGCGCCGGCCGCGGCGTCCTCGAGCCCTTCGAGGTCGCGGAGCTCGGCGACGTGCGGGGCCGCTCGCTGGTCCACCTGCAGTGTCACATCGGGCTGGACACCCTCTCCTGGGCCCGACGGGGCGCCCTCGTCACCGGGGTCGACTTCTCCCCGGCGGCGATCGCGGTGGCGCGCGAGCTGGCCCTCGAGGTTGCCTCGGGGGCGGACTTCGTGTGCAGCGAGGTGAGCGCGGCGCCGGCGGCCCTGGCCGGCCCCTACCAGATCGTGTACACGGGCAAGGGCGCCCTCACCTGGCTGCCCGACCTGGAGCGCTGGGCCGACGCCGTCGTGGCCCTGCTCGCCCCCGGCGGGGTCTTCTACCTCAGCGAGTTCCATCCGCTCGTCGACATGCTCGACGACTCCGGGCGGGCGCTCCGCCACGACTATTTCGGGAGCGGCCCCATCGTCACCGACGAGCCCGGCACCTATGCCGACCGCGACGCCCCCACCGTCCACAACCGCCAGTACGAGTGGACCCATCCGCTCTCCCGGGTGATCTCGGTCCTGCTCGACCGGGGGCTCGAGCTGGAGCTGCTCCACGAGCACCCGTTCACGCTCTTCCCGCGCTTTCCCTGGCTCGAGGGCCGCCCGGACGGAACCTACTGGCCGCCCCCGGGTGCGCCGTCCATGCCCTTCATGTACTCGGTGCGGGCGCGCCGTCCGGGTGGGGATGGGTGAGTCGGAGGGGCTCTCGGGGGCGCCCGGGATCGGCGCGGGCCATCCGCGGCGGGCGCAGGGGCGGCGGATCGCCGGCGGGTCGCCCGATCATCCCGACCACGGGGCCCGCTTCCCGGCCGGGGGACCGACGCGGTCCCCCGTCGAGCCGCGAGCACCCGCCGGTGGCCGCCCGGCGGAGCGGGAGGGTCCGGGGCGAAGCGCACCACCGGGCTGAGGCGCGCCCATCTGGCCCTCCGCCGAGGAGGCGGGGGTGCCGACGAAGGGAGGTCCCTTCCGACGCCGGTGCCTGGA
Organism: Candidatus Micrarchaeia archaeon; assembly: GCA_035533215.1. Classification (GTDB taxonomy): domain Bacteria; phylum Chloroflexota; class Dormibacteria; order Aeolococcales; family Bog-877; genus DAHUZL01. The sequence goes on from DATLUG010000005.1 coordinate 135,873, forward strand.
GCGCTGGGCGATTCCGCCGCCGCCACCGCCCGGACCCGCCGGCACATGGGGGCGAGGGGCCGCCGGGGCGGGCGAGCCGGTCGGCGTCGCGGCAGACCGCCAACCCCTCGGCCCCCGCAGGGCCGCCGATCGGTGCGCGTCACCGGCGCCGGTGGGCCGGCGGACCGCGCCACGGCGCCGGCGCCATCGAGCCCACGACCAAGCTGCGGTCGGCCACGGGCGGCGGCTCCGAACCTCCCCCCAACCCGTCGTCCCTGCGGGCGAGGACCCGGAAGACCATGCCCCCGAGGCCGCCCCGGTGGACCTCGGACACGGTGAAGCCGGCGCGCTCCAGATAGGGCACCGGATCGCGGGTGAGATGGTCCGCCGCGAGCAGGATGCTCAACGGCTCGGCCGCCCGCATGACGGCCCGGGCGAGCGGGTGGGTGGGGGGACCGTGCTCGGCCAGGACGAACGTCCCGCCGGGCCGCAGCACCCGGTGGGCCTCCCGGCTGGCGGCGCCCGGATCGGGGATGGTGCAGAACGTGAACGTCGAGACGACGGTGTCGGCGGTGGCGTCGGGCAGGTCGAGGGCCTGGGCGTCGCCCTTCCGCAGCTCGACGCCGCGGAGCCCGTGGTCGGCGACGCGCCGGCGGGCGACGCCGAGCATCCCCTCGGACACATCGACCCCGATCACCCGCTCCACCCGGTCCCCGTACCGCGGCAGGTTGAGCCCGGTCCCGACCCCCAGCTCGACCACCGCCCCGCGCGCCTTCGAGGTGGCCCAGGCGCGGGCGCCGCCGAACAGGAGCCGCTCGAAGAAGCCCATCTGGCGGTCATAGCGGCGGGCCGCCTGGTCGAAGAGTCGTGCGATCCGCTCGGTGCCGGGCCGGCTCACGGCCGCCCGCCCCTCCGTGACGCCACCCGCACCGAGCCCGACGACCAGGTGGGGCCGGTCCCGGAGCGGACGCACGACCGCCGCCGGCGGCGATGGCGCCCTCGGGTCGGGCGCGTCAGCGACCGGTGGCGCTGGCGAGCGCCGCCTGTGGCTCCAGCATCTCGGTCGCCACCGCGCGCAGCGCCTTCACGAAGCCGGACCTGGGCTGCTTCCAGGCGAGCGGCTCCCCCGCCGACATCGACCGGACCCCATCGATCCCCGCGTGCGGGAGCATGTGCACCGGGTGCTCCAGGACGCGACCCGCGCGCTCGCGGTCGGACTGGTGGTAAGGCTGGACCGAGTTGAGCACGACCGTGATGCGCGAGCGGGGGATCCGCAGCTTGTCGCAGATCGACAGCCAGGTCCGCACCGCATAGACGCCGTGATTGTCGGGGGTGCCCACCACCACCAGGCGGTCCGCGCTCTCCATCAGGTCGATCCCGCCATTGTCCAACCGACCGCCCTGATCGACGACCACCACGTCGCTGGCATTGACCAGCCGGTGGATGAGGTTGTTGACGGCGGCCGGGGCCACCGCGTCGGCGAGCTCCGGGCTCGACGGCGCGGGCAGGACGGTGACGCCGCTGGGATGCCGGGGGAGCCGATCGAAGAGGTCCTCGCTGAGCGCCTCTCCGTGCAGCTGCACCCAGGTCGGTGTCTGGGGGGGAAGGTTGAAGGCGAGCAGGATGCTGCCGAAGCGGGGGACGTTGTCCACCAGCGCCACCCGCCGCCCCTCCTGCGCCAGGACGGCGAGGTTGGACGCGATCAGGGTTCGGCCCACGCCTCCCCGCGGCCCGCAGACGACCCACAGCGTCTGTCCCATCTCGGCCGGTTGGGGGTCCGGCTCCGCCTCGTCGGGGCCCGGGGCCGCCGCCGGAGGTGGCGCCGCCGTCACCGCGACCGGTGGCGGGGAAGCCTCGGCGGGCGCCGGGTCCGGCGGCCTCGTCGAGGTCGGGGGCGGGGCGGGCGCCGGCCCCGGGTCCGGCTGGGCCGGGGCGGCCTCGGCCGGCGCCGCCGCGGCGGCCGCCGCCCGCGCCGTCGCCGCCCGGGCCATCATGTGCTCGGCCACCGAGCGGGTGGGCGAGGTCGCCGCCAGGCACTCGGAGGCGCCCGCGGCCAGCGCCTGCAGGACGACGTCCCCCCGCGGGTCGGCCGCGACCAGCACGATCGGGAGGCCGGCGCCGCCGTCCGACCGGCGCAGGGCCGCGACGAACGCCGGCAGTCCCGGCAGACGATCGGCATCGGCGACCAGCACCCCGTCGCTGCCCGCGGCCTCGGCGAGATCGTCGGGGACCGCTGCGTGCCGCCGGGCCTCGAGCCCGACCGACCGGAGGGCCGCCCCGATCGCGTCCGCGTCGACCGATTCGCCGGCGATGAACAGGATCCGGGGATGCTCTGCCACGGGTCAAAAGTCTAGGCCGCCGCCACCGGGATCGCGGTCGCCCCCCGATCGCGATCGCGCAACGATCGTGGCGGGGAGGTCACGGCCGGGCAACGCCACCTGCGGGTGGCCGCCGACCGACCGCCGGCTCACCCCGCCCCGGACGTCGCCCCCGCCGCCATCCCGGCGCGGATGGTGACCGGGCCAGCGGCCGACCGGCCCCGCGGAGCGCCGCCGCCGCCACGACGCCGCCGGCGTCAGCCCTCCGCGGGGGGGTCGGCGCGCTCGGCTGGTGTCGCCGCCGCCGGCGCTGCGGGCGCGGCGGTCGCGCCCGCAGCGATGGCCCGGGGACGGGCGGCGGGGCCCGGCGTCGGCGGGGCGGCGGCGGCGCGCGCGGGGGTCTCCCGTCGCTCGCGCAGCCGCGCCCGCTTGCCCACCTTGGTCCGCAGGTAGTAGAGCTTGGCCCGCCGGACCTCGCCGTGGCGGACGACCTCGATCGATGCGATCCGGGGCGAGTGGACGAGGAAGGTGCGCTCCACCCCCACCCCGTGGGTGATCCGGCGGACGGTGAAGGTGCGGCGGCTGCCCCCCCCGGCCACCCCGATGACCACCCCCTCGAACACCTGGATGCGCTCCCTGGTCCCCTCGACCACCCGGACGTGCGCCCGCACGGTGTCGCCGGGCCGGAGTTCGGGGACATCGGTCTTCAGCTGTTCGCGCTCGAGCAGATCGATCACGTTCATGGTCTTCCTCCGGGAGCGGCGGCCAGCGCCGAGACTTCTGGGGCGGGAGCGGACGGGTCGCCGGCCCGACCCGGCCCGGGGTCGCGGCCGAGCAGGTCAGGTCGGAGCCGGAGGGCGCGCTCGCCGGCGGCCTGCAGGCGCCACCGTGCGATCGCGGCATGGTCGCCGCTGCGGAGGACCTCCGGCACCGCTCGATCCTCGAACACCGCCGGTCGAGTGTAGTGGGGATGCTCGACGCCGCCCTTGGTGAAGCTCTCGTCGTGGAGCGACTCGGGCGCCCCGAGGGTGCCCGGCAGGTGCCGGGCGGCGGCCTCGATCACCACCATCGCCGCCAGCTCGCCGCCGCTCAGGACGAAGTCGCCGACCGACACCTCCTCCAGGCCGCACCCCTCCACCACCCGCTCGTCCACCCCCTGGTAGCGTCCGCAGATGAGGATCAGCCGCGGCTCGGCCGCCAGCCGGCGCGCGGCCGCGGCGTCGAACCGGCGGCCGTGGGCACCGAGCAGGATCGCCCGTCCCACCGGCTGGCTCCGGTCGGCGCGGAGGGCGCGCACCGCCGCGAAGATCGGCTCCGGGCGCAGCACCATGCCGGGGCCGCCCCCGAACGGCTCGTCGTCGACCTGCCGATGGGGGCCGACCCCGTGGGCGCGGAGGTCGTGGGCTCGGACCTGCAGCTGACCCCGCTCGATCGCCCGGCCGACCACCCCGACCCCGAGCGGGCCGGGGAAGACCTCGGGGAAGAGGGTGACCACCTCAACCTGCATCCGGGACCGCCTCCACCGGGCGGCGGACGACCACCATCGTGCCGCGCTGGAGGTCGATGGCGCGGACCGCGTCGTGCACCGCCGGGACCAGCTCCACCGCCCCGTCGGGGGAGCGGACGATGTAGAGGTCGTGGTGCGGTCGGGGTTCCACGTCCACCAGCTCGCCGACCGGCGCCCCGGCCTCGTCGACGACGGCGAGCCCCACCAGCTGGAAGTGGAAGAACTCGCCGGCGGGCAGCGGGCGCGCCTGCGCGCGGTCGACCTCGAGGTAGGTGCCGGCCAGCCGGCCCGCGGCGGCGCGGTCGTCGATCCCCTCCAGGGTGCAGAGGACGTCGGCCCCGGCCGGCTTTGACCAGCGCACCGCCCGCGGCCCCAGCGCGGTGTGGACGGTGAGCCCGGGACGCAGCCGGTCCGCCTCGCCGCCGAGCAGCTCCACCGCGACGGCGCCGCCGAGGCCGTGGGCGTGGCGGACGAACGCGGCCCGCAGCCGGGACGGCTCCGTCACTCGGTGACCTCCACCTGCACCTGCTGCTGGTGCCGGAGCGCCGCCGACCGCACCACCATCCGGATCGCCTCGATGTGTCGTCCGTGGCGTCCGATCACCAGCCCGACGTCGGCCGCAGCCACCCGCACCTCCACCCGCACCCGCCGCTCGCCCGCGTCCGCGGTCACCTCCACCGCATCCGGCGTCGTCACCAGCGCGCGCACCATGTACCGGACCAGCTCGGCGTAGTCAGGCATCGGCTCAGCCCACCGCTCCCGGGCCGGCGTCGTCGTCGACGTCGGGGGCGCTGGGGGGGGGCGCGCCCGCGGTCTCGACCGCCTCGGGCGGCGACCCGGCACCCGCCGGCGCCGCCCCCCCTGGAGCCGCACCCTCGGGAGCGGCCTCTGGCCCTGGCGGCTCGGCCGCCGGCGCCGCCGAGCCGGCCGGCGTCACCACCCGCCGCTCGGTGCGCGGCAGCACCCCCTCGCGCTCCAGCAGAGCCCGCGCGGAGTCCGAGGGACGCGCGCCGACCCGGAGCCAGTGCTCCACCCGCGCCACGTCCACCCGCACCGTGGCGGGGTGCGTCAGCGGGTCGTAGAACCCCACCGACTCGATGAACCGGCCGTCGCGCGGCGAGCGCGCATCGGCGACCACCAGCCGGTAGCAGGGGCGCTTGGTCGCCCCCGTCCGCTTCAGTCGAATCTTCACAGCCACGATGCTCTCCTCAACCCTGACGATGTCGGTCGCGGCCGGCCGGCGGGCACGTGATCATCCCCGCAGCGCCCCCGGGGGGAGTCCGGGGATCGATCCCCGCAGGAGGCGCTCCGCCATCCCCCGTCGGCCACCGCCCGCCCCCAGCCCGCGCATGAGCCCCTGCAGCTGGCCGAACCCCTTCAGCAGTCGGCTCACATCGGCCGGCGCGGTGCCGCTGCCGGACGCGATCCGGCGCCGGCGCGAGGCGTCGACGATCTCCGGGCGGCGCCGCTCCGCCGGGGTCATCGAGAGCACGATCGCCTCCATTCGGCCCAGCTGGCGGTCGTCCGGGAGCTCGGCCCCGCCGCTCTTGATCAGCTGCCGCCCGCCCGGCAGCATCCCCAGCACCGATGCCATCGACCCCATCCGGCGCAGCTGGCGCAGCTGGGCGACGAAGTCGTCGAGGGTGAGGCGGCCGGCCAGCATCCGCTCCTCCACCTGGGCCTGGACGTCGCGGTCGCCCTGCTCCAGGGCCCGCTCGGCGAGGGTGAGGACGTCGCCCATCCCGAGGATTCGCCGCGCCATCCGGTCGGGGTGGAACGGCTCCAGGTCCTGGGGGCGCTCGCCGATGCCGCAGTAGAGGATGGGCAGGCCGGTGGCGGCCCGCATCGAGAGCGCGGCCCCGCCGCGGGCGTCGCCGTCGAGCTTGGTGAGCACGGCGCCGGTGACCTGGGAGCGCTCCTTGAAGACGGTGGCGACATTCACCGCCTCCTGGCCGCTCATGGCGTCGACCACCAGCAGCGCGTGGTGGACCGGGACCGCCTGGCGCACCCGGTCCAGCTCATCCTGCATGACGGGATCGAGCTGGAGCCGGCCGGCGGTGTCGAGGATGACGACGTCGGCACCGCGGCGCTGGGCCTCCTCCAGGCCCGCCCGGCAGACGGCCACGGTCGCCGCCGGCAGGTCGGTGGGCACGCCCGCGGGCCGGACCACCGCCACGTCGCTGGCCCGGCCCAGCTGCTCCAGCTGGTCGATGGCCGCCGGTCGGTGGAGGTCGGCCGCCACCACCAGGGGCCGGTGCCCCTCCCGCCGGACGAGGAGGGCCAGCTTGATCGCGGTGGTGGTCTTGCCCGACCCCTGCAGGCCGACCGTCATCACCACCGTGGGTGGGCGCGGCTCGTAGGTGAGCCGCTGGGTCTCGCCGCCGAGCAGGCCGACCAACTCCTCGTGGACGATCGTGACCACCTGCTGGCCCGGGGTGAGGCTCCCCAGCACCTCCTCCCCGACCGCCCGCGTCCGCACCCGCTCGATGAAGTCGCGGGCCACGCGGAAGTGGACGTCCGCCTCCAGCAGGGCGAGCCGCACCTCCCGCAGCCCGGCCTCGACGTCGGCGGCGGTGAGCTTGCCCTTGGTGGAGATCCGGCGGAAGGCCTCGGTCAGCCGGTCGGTGAGCGCGTCAAACACCCGCCGCCCTCCGCGGCGGGGGCGGGGCCGACGCGGACGGCTGGGACTGCAGGCGGCGCACCCGGCGGCGGAGCCGGTCCCGCTCCGCCTCCAGCCGCGCCAGCCGGAGCGCGAGCCCGAGGCGCGCCTCGGTCGTCTGCAGGTGGCCCAGGCCGCGGCGCACCAGGTCGTGGGCGGCGGCGCGGGACACCCGCCGGGCCGCCGCCAGCTCGCTCATCGACCAATCCTCCTCCAGGTGGAGCCGGATCGCCTCCCGCTGCGGAGCCGTGAGCAGGGGCCCGTAGGCGTCGAAGAGCCGCTGCCAGGTGAGGCGGCGGGTGGCGCGCTCGTCGAGTGTCAAGGGCATGCCCTTGACACCTTAGCGGATCGGTCGCCCCGGACCGCCGGACGCCGCCCTCACCCGCGGTCCGGGCCTCTTACCTTGGCGTCGGCCGGCCCGGCCGCCACGCCCGGGGCCGCCAGGTCCTGGAAGAGGGCGGCCAGATACGCATCCGGCTCGAACGGACCGAGGTCGTCGATGCCCTCCCCGATCCCCACCAGCTTGACCGGGAGGCCCAGGTCGTCCTCCACCCGGAGCACATAGCCGGCCCGGGCGCTGCCGTCCAGCTTGGTCACCACCGCCCCGGTGCATCCCACCCCCTCCTGGAAGCTCCGCGCCTGGGTGACGGCGTTGGTCCCGGTGGTGGCGTCCAGGACGACGAGCACCTCCTGGGGCGCCCCCGGGAGCTGGCGCCCGATCACCCGCACGACCTTGGCCAGCTCAGCCATCAGGGGCTGGCGGGTGTGGAGCCGTCCGGCGGTGTCCACCAGCACCACCGAGCACCTGCGCGCCCGGGCGGCCGCCAGGCTGTCGAAGACCACGGCGCCGGGGTCCGCCCCCTGGCGGTGGGCGACGACCGGGACCTCTGCGCGCACGGCCCAGGCCTGCAGCTGCTCGATGGCGGCGGCCCGGTAGGTGTCCGCGGCCGCGATGAGGGGCGAGCCACCGGCGGTCCGGAGCTGGTGGGCGAGCTTGGCGACGGTGGTGGTCTTGCCCGCCCCGTTGACGCCGACCACCATCACCACCGCGGGATCCCCCCGGGCCACCAGGGTGCGGGGGCGCGCCCGCATCCGGGCCAGCAGCGTGTCCCGCAGGATCGCCACCGCCTGCTCGGGGCGCTGCGCCCGGGCCCGCCCGGCGTCCTGACGGAGGTCCGCCACGATCCGCTCGGCGAGGGCCACCCCGGTGTCCGCCGAGATCAGGACCTCCACCACCGCCTCGTAGAAGTCGTCGTCGAGGCGCTGCCAGACGAGCACCCGGCTCCGCAGCTGGCCGGCGAACGTCCCCCCGCTGCGCTCGAGCCGCTGGGCGAGGCGGCGCCACCATCGGGCCGCCGGCTCCCCCAGCGGCTCAGCCGTCGCGGTCACGGGCCCCCCCACCGGCCGCGACCGGCTCCCTCGCCGGCGCCGGCCCCGGGTCCCCCGCCCCGCGTTCCGCCTGGGCCATCGCGGTGGTCAGCTCGACCGAGAGGACGCGGCTGGTCCCGTCTCCGGCCAGGGTCACCCCGAGCAGCACCCCGGCCCGCTCCATGGTGGCGTGGTTGTGGGTCACGACCACGAACTGGGTGTCGGCAGCCAGCCGCTGCAGCAGCGTGACGAAACGCCCGACCCGGTGGTCGTCGAGGGCCGCGTCCACCTCGTCGAACACGTAGAACGGGCTGGGCCGGACCGCCTGGAGGGCGAGGATGAAGGCCAGCGCGGTGAGCGCGCGCTCCCCTCCCGAGAGGAGGGCGAGCGGGGTCTGGCGCTTCCCCCGCGGCGCCACCGCCAGCATCACCCCGGGCGGCGGGGCCAGCGGCGACACCGGGCCGTCGCCCTCGGCGGCGGGCGGGGCGAGGAGCTCGATCCCGCCCCGGGCGCCGTCGAACAGCTCGGTGACGTGGTCCCCGAACCGCTCCGCCACGAGGCGGAAGGTGGCGTCGAAGCGGCGATCCACCCGCCCGCGCAGGCCCCCGACCAGCTCGCCGCAGTCGGCCAGGGCGGCGGCGCAGTCGGCATGGGCGGCCCGCATCGCGGCGGTCCGCGCCAGGAGCTCCTGGCGCTGGGCGGCGGCGAGGGCGTTGACCGGTCCGATCGCCTCCAGCCGGCGCTCCAGGCGGCCGATCTCCCGCGCCGCCCGCTCCGGCTCGACCCCGTCCGTCTCGCCCGCGCCCCCGGCCGGGGGCGCGAGGCGCTCCGCCTCCCTGACCCGCTCCGCCAGCTCGACGCCCACCTCGTCCACCTCCGCCTGGGCCCGGATGGCGGCGCTCGCCAAGGTCGCCCGCCGGCCCTCCAGCGCCGACAGCTCGGCGAGCGGGTCGCCCCCCGCCTCCGCCATGGTCCGCAGCTGGGCCTCCGCGGCGGCGGCGGCCTCCTGCGCCACCGAGGCGGCCGCGCGGGCCTCCCCGAGGGCGGCCAGGCCCCGGGCGGCGTCGACCTCGCACGACGACACCGTCGCCGATGCCTCCTCCAGGGCGGCCTCGGCCGCCGCCGCTCGCCGCGCCCGCTCGGCGGCGCGCTCCTGCGCCACCGACAGCAGGGCCTCCGCCCGTGCCGCCGCCAGCGCGGCGGCCTGGGCGTCCTCCCGGGCGGCCGGGAGCCGGGCCGTGCCGGCCACGCCCGCGCGCTCGGCGGCCGCCAGTTCGGCCGCCGCGGCGTCGGCCGCGGCGGCGTCGGCCGCGGCCGCTTCCTGCGCGACCCTGGCGTCCTGGTCCGCCCGCCGCTGGGCGGACTCGGCCTGGCCGGCGGCGGCCGTGCAGGACTCGGCCTCGCCGCCGGCTGCCGCCAGGGTGCGCCGGGCGGCCTCCAGCGCGAGCCGCCCGGCCTCGGCCCCGGCCGCAGCGCGTGCCCGCCGCGCGCGGCACCGGTCGACCTCCGCCCGCGCCTCCGCGTGGGCCACCTGGGCCCGCTCCAGCCCCAGGCCGGCGGCCACCACCGCGCCGGCGGTCCTGGCCGCCGCCGCCTCGGCCGCGGCCAGGCGGCCGGCGTCTTCGATCCGCCCGGGCTGGCGGGCCGGCGTCCTCCGCAGCCCCGCCCCCAGCACGGCACCGTCGGGCAGCACCGCCCGCCCCTGTGGGTGGAGCCGGAGCCAGGCGCCGGCGGCGGCCTCGTCGGGGGCGAGGACGACCCCGGCGGCCAGTCCCGCGACGATCCCGGTGACGGCGCGATCGGGCTGGATCGCCTGCACCAGCCTCCGGCAGGGCGCCGGCGGTTCGGGGACGGCCGCAGGGCTGTCCGCCTCCCAGCAGAGGAGCTCCGCTGGGTCCCCGGCCATCGCCGCCGCCTCCATCACCGCCCGGTGGGTGCCGAACAGCGCGGCGGCCACCTCCGCCAGGCCCGCCTCGACGGCGACCGCGTCGGCCGCGTCGAGGGGCCGCACCCGCTCCAGCAGCGGCTGCAGCGGGAGCGTGCCGGCGCGCGCCGCGCGCGCGATCGGGCCGCGGTCCTGCGCCGCCAGGCGGGCGGCGGAGGCCGCGCGTTCGCCGTCGGCGGCCTGCTCCTCGGCGACCGCCCGGCGACGCGTCGCCTCGGCCGCCTCCAGCGCCTCCAGCGACGCCCGCTCCGCGGCCTCCGCCACCGCCAGCCCGGCATCGGCACGGCCGAGCACGAGGGCACCCTCCTGCTGCTCGGCGGCCGCCGCCGGGAGGGCCGCCGCCGCGCGCTCGATCGCCGCGCGAGCCTGGTCCAGTGCGGCCCGGCCGGCGTCGCACGCCGCCGCCGCCGCCGACTCCGCCGTGGCGGCGGCAGCCGCCGTCGCCGCCGATCGCGCGGCCCGGGTCGCCGCCGCCTCCGCCGCCTCGGCCGCCGCCCGCCGGCGCCGCTCCAGCTCGTCCGCCCGCGCCACCAGCACGGCCAGCGCGGCGGTGGCGCTGGCGACCCGGGCTCGGCTCCGCTCCTGCTCCGCCAGCGGCGCCTCCCTCGCACGCTGGTCCCCGAGCGCCAGCGCGGACAGCCGGTCGGCCGCCGCCGCCGCCGCCGCCCGCAGCGCCCGGTCGCGGGGACGCACCAGCTGGATGCAGCGGTCCTCCCAGCGCTCCACCTGCGCGAGGGCCCGCTCCACCTCGACCCGCGTCTCCCCCAGCCGCCGCTCCGCGGCCGGGCGGGCGGCCTGGGCGCGCTCCACCGCGCGGACGCCGGACTCGTAGGCGGGGACGAAGGCCCGGGCGGCGGCCTCGGCCTCGGCCAGCCGCGCCGCCGCGGCATCCCGGCGCCGACGCAGGCGCTGGACCTCTCCCGTCGCCCGCAGCCACGCCTCCCGCTCGAGGCTGCCGCGGAGCCGCCGCAGCCGTTCCTGCACCCGCTCCGCCTCGGCGGCCGCCCGCGCCTCGTCCTCCAGGGCCGCCAGTCGCGGCTCGACCTCCGCCAACCGGCCGCCGGCGCCCTCCATCGCCGCCGTGGTCGCCGCCAGCGCCGCCCCCACCTCCTGGAGGACCGCCTGGTGCATCCGGACCCCCGCCGCCACCTCGATGAGCTGGCGCCGGTGGCCGGGGCTCCCCTGCACGACGGCGTCGATGTCGTGCTGGGCGACGACCGCGTAGCCGGATTCGGTGAGGCCGGTCGTGCGCAGGAGGTGTTCCAGGTCCCGCAGGCGCACCCGGCGGCCGTTCTGGCGGAACTCGCTCACCCCGTCCCGGTAGACCCGGCGGCCGATCGCCAGCTCGCCGCCCTCGACCGGGAGTCGCCCCTCGGGGTCGTCGAGGGTGATGACGACCTCGGCCATCCCGACCGGCGCCCGCCCCGCCCCCCCCGCGAAGATGACCTGCTCCGCGCGGGTGCCGCGCAGGTCGCGGGCGGTGGCCTCCCCGACCGCCCAGCGGATGGCGTCGACGAGGTTGGACTTGCCGCTGCCGTTGGGGCCGACGATGGCGGTGAGCCCGGGACCCACCGTCACCTCGGTGCGGTCCGCGAAGGTCTTGAACCCGTGCAGGGTGAGGCGGCTGAGCCTCATCGATCGGTGGTGGGCCCCGCCGGCGCATCGGTGGACGCGACCGGGGAGCCGTCGGCCCCGCCGGCGGCGCCACGCCCGGAGCGTCGCCGGCCGCCGCGGTGGCCGCGCCGAGTGCGCCGTCGCGGCTCGCCTCCCTCGTCGCCCGCCGCCGCCGGCTCGGTCGCAAGCCCCCCCGAGGGCTGGTGCTCCGCCTCCGGCGCGCCGCCCACCACCGGGGGGGCCACCGCCGCGCCGGCAGGGACCGCCTCGGCCGCCTCGGGCACGGCCCGCACCAGCCCGGCGGAGGATCCGGCCGCCGCCGCCGCGCTGCGCCGCGACCGCCGCCGGCGCCGGCTCGCCGACGCGGTGGGACGCACGGCCTCCGCCGCCCCCACCCCACCGAGGGCCTCGGTGGCGGACACCACCGCCCGCGCCGCCGCCACCGCGACGTCCACCGCGAGGTCCTCGGGGTCCGCCGGGATCGAGGCCGCCGGCGGGACCTGGTCGCCCACCGGCGGGACCTGGTCGCCCACCGGCGCGACCGACCGGCCGCTGCGCCGGCGCCGTCGCGGCCGCGGCGGCGGGGCCGTGAGGGCGTCGATCGCCGCCCGCGCCGCCGCCTGCTGGGCCGCCTGCTTGGTGCCGCCGCGACCGGACCCGAGCACCCGGTCCTGGTCGAGGACCGCCTCGGCGGCGTACTCCCGCGAGTGGCCGGGACCGCCCGTGGCCACGATCCGATAGGCGGGGGCGTTCCCGAAGCGCTCCTGCGCCAGCGCCTGCAGTCGCCCCTTGAAGTTGGTGTCCGTCCACTCCCGCAGATCGCCGATCCGGCTGAGGAAGATCCGCCCCGCCACCCGGTACCCCTGGTCGAGGAACGCGGCCCCGATCAGCGCCTCGAAGGCGTTGGCCAGCAGCGAGGTGAGGCGGCGGGCGCCGGTCTTGGCGGCGCCCCGCCCCATCCGGAGGGTCTCCCCCAGCTGCAGCTGCTCGCCGAGCTTGGCCAGCGCCTGGGTGTTGACCAAAGACGAGCGGAGCTGGGTCAGCTGGCCCTCGTCGTAGGTGGGGAACCGGCGGAACAGGTACTCGCCGGCAACCAGCTCGAGGACGGCGTCACCGAGGTACTCCAGCCGCTCGTTGTCGGGGCCGGTCTCGCCGCGCTCGTTCACCCAGGATGCGTGCGTCATCGCCTCCCGCAGCAGCGCGCGGGTGCGGAACCGGAGCTTGAGCCGCTCCTGGAGCTCGTCGAGCCGCAGCTCGGCCAGGGCGGCGGCCTCCGCCACCGACGGCACCGCCGCCCTGGCCGAGGCTCGCCGCCCCGGGGCGGCGGCGGGGACCGCCGTCAGCTGGCCAGGTCGAGCCGCTCCCTGACGTAGTCCCAGGCCTGGCCCACGCTCTGGATCTTCTCCGCGTCCTCGTCCGGGATCTCCATCCCGAACGCCTCCTCGAACGCCATGATCAGCTCCACCAGGTCGAGCGAGTCCGCGTTGAGATCCTCGACGAAGCTCGCCTCCGGCGTCACCTGATCGGGCTCCACCCCGAGCTGCTCGACCACGATCCCCTTGAACGTCTCCCAGGTTGCCTCTGCCATCTGAGCCCCTCTGCTGTGCGCTGGTGCGGGTGGTGGCGCCGGTCTGGGGCTGGGTGGCCCCGTTCGCCGGGCGGTCCTGCCGTTGCCTCGTCCGTCGCGATGGGGGTGCCTGCACCGCCGCGCCGGACGCGGCCCGGGCCCCGGTGAGGTGCTCGCCGGGGAGTACGGTACCCAAAAGGGGCGCCCGCTGGGCACCTCCGCGGCCGACCCCGTCCTGGGGGGCCGGGGCAGCCGCGGCGTCGGGGCTCGGGCCGGGAGCGGCGGCCGGGGGGCCGGTGAGCGCGGTGAGCGCCTGGCGGAGCCGCGAGGCGAACCCGGGCCCCCGCCGGGGGCGGCGGGTCGAGGGCGGCTCCGCGCTGGGGGCGTCGCGGGTCGCCGCCGGGGCCGAGAGGTCGTCGGAAGGACGCGGCACGGTTGGCGCCATTGTAGGCGCCCTCCGAACGGCGGCCGGCCCCCGGTTCAGAGCCGTCGCGCCAGCGCCGCCGCCTCCTCCGGGGTCGCCGCCGCGTGGATGGTCGCTCCCGGCACGGTCCGGCGGATCATCCCCGAGAGGGTCGTCCCGGGGCCACACTCGACGAAGGTGGTGACCCCCGCCGCGGCCAGCTGGCGGACGTCGTCCGCCCACCGCACGGGGCACTCCAGCTGGACGGCCAGTGCCTGGCCGAGCTCCGCCGCGGTGGCGAGACAGGTGCCGGTGGCGTTGGCCGCGAGCGGGACCCGGGGTTCCCGCAGGGACACCTCCCCGGCCCGCTCGGCGAAGGCCCGGGCGGCGTCGCGCATGAGGGGGGAGTGGAAGGCGCCCCCGACCCGGAGCGGGACCACCCGCCCGCCGCCGCCCTGCCGGATGGCACGACCGGCCCGCTCGACCCCCGCCAGCGTCCCCGAGATCACCAGCTGCCCGGGAGCATTGTCGTTGGCGATGACGCAGACCTCGCCGGCGTCGGTCGCGGCCCGGCAGGCGGCCGCCACCGTCGCCGCCTCGGCGCCCAGCACGGCCGCCATCGTCCCCGGCGGGGCCTCCGCCATCAGCCGACCGCGTTGCACCACCAGCTCCAGGGCCGCCACCGGGTCCAGGGCGTCGGCGGCCGCGACCGCGACCCATTCGCCGACGCTGTGGCCCGCCACCCCCTTGGGGCGCACTCCCGACTGGAGCAGCACCGTCGCGACCGCCCAGCTGCAGAAGAACAGCGCCGGCTGGGCATGGTCGGTCCGGCGCAGGCTCTCCTGGTCGGCATCGCGGACCAGGGCGGCGAGGTCGAGGCCCAGGGCGGTGGCGGCGGTGAGCAGCTCGGGCGCGGCGCCGGCCGCCACCGCGGCGGCCCCCATCCCCGGGGCCTGGGCGCCCTGACCGGGGAAGACGAGGGCGATCGGGGCCGTGGCCGCGGTCACGCGGTGGCGATCACCTCGCGGCCGTTGTAGTGGCCGCAGTTGCGGCAGAGGGTGTGCGGCGGCCGCAGCTGGCGGCAGCGCGAACAGGGCACCAAGGTCGGTGCGTGCACCGCCAGGTGGGAGCGACGCCGGTCGCGGCGGGCCTTGGGGACCCGCTCCTTGGGGACGGCCATCTCGCGCCGGAGTCTACCAGACGCCCTGCCGGCGGCCGCCCCCGGATGCTAGCGCGGCCGGCGCCGGCGCCCGCGCGTGGCCCGTTCGGGGTCGTCGCCGTCGCCGTCGGGACGGCGGCTGGCGGCGAGGCTCTCCAACCCCTTGCGCACGGTGGCGAGGGTCTGCCCCAGGTGTCCCTCCAGCTGCTCCATGGTGTCGCGGACGTAGTCGTCGGCCTCCCGACGGACTCGGCGGGACCGCTCGCGGGCCTCGGTCACCATGTGCTCGGCGTCGGCGGCCGCGCGGCGCGCGATCTCGTGGTCGTCGGTGAGACGGTCGGCCCGCTCCTGCGCCGAGACCACGATCTGCTCCGCCTGCTGGCTCGCCTCGCGCAGCCGCGCGTCCCGCTCCTCCAGCAGCAGTCGCGCCTCCTTCACCTCGTCCGGGAGCCCGACTCGGATGTGGTCGATGGAGTCGAGCAGCTCCTCCTCGTTGACCACGACGTTGGGGGTGAGCGGCACCCGTCGGCTCTGATTGACGAGGCTCTCCATCCGATCGAGCAGGTCGATCACCGACATCGGCTCCTCGTCGAGATCGTCGTCGCGAAAGCCAGGACCGTCGTGCATCGCGCTCCTCGTGGCGGGCCTCAGCCCGGAGTCGGGACCGTCATCGCCGTCGGCGCCCGCAGCCGCGCGCGCAGGGCCTCCGCCACCGCCGGGGTCACCATCTCGTCGACCTGCCCCCCCAGCGCGAACACCTCCTTCAGCAGCGACGAGCTGAGGTAGACGTTCGCGAACGCGGTGGTGAGGAACACCGTGTGCACCCTCGGCTCCAACCGACGGTTCATCAATGCCATCTGGAACTCGGTGTCGAGGTCGGACGTCTGGCGCAGCCCGCGCACGATCACCCCCGCCCGCTCGCCCGCTGCGAAGCGGACCGCCAGCCCGCTGAAGCGGCAGACGTGGACATCGCTGCCGCGGGGCAGGCTGCGGCGCACCAGGTCGACCCGCTCGTCGGCCGAGAAGAGGTAGGCCTTGGCGGGGTTGTCGAGCACCCCCACCACCACTCGGTCGAAGATCTCGCGCGCCCGCTCGACCACGTCCAGGTGGCCGCGGTGGACGGGGTCGAAACTGCCGGGGTAGACGGCCGCGGTCAACGGGCCCTCCGGAAGAAGCTGAGGACGGTGGTGCCGTAGCGGGCGGCACGGGTGCATGCTAACGTGCCGACCTGCTCGGGGAGCTCCACCCGCCGGTGGTGTTCCAGGACGACCACCGGACCCGTTCCCGCGGGTCGGCCCGGGCGCCCGTCGGCGGAGGCTGGGGGGCGCGCGAGGGTGGCGGCGATCGCCCGCAGGACCAGCTCCACCTCGGGAACGGAGTCAGCACCGCCGCCGGGTCCCTCCGCGGCCCCGGGCGCGCGCTCCGCGTAGGGCGGGTCGCAGAGCACGAGGTCGTATCCCTGGAGCGGCTGGCGTGCGAGCCACGGGCGCACCGCCCCAGCGACCACGGTGGCCCGCTCGCCGAAGCCGAGCCGCTCGAGGTTGGCGCGCAGGCACTGGAGCTGGACCCGCTCCCGCTCCACGAAGGTGACCAAGGCGGCGCCCCGGGAGAGTGCCTCCAGCCCGAGCCCGCCCACCCCCGCGTATCCGTCCAGGACCGTCGCTCCCAGCACCTCGGCCCCGAGGATGTCGAAGAGCGCGCGCCGCACCAGGGCGGTGGTCGGGCGCAGACCAGCGCCGGCCGGGCTGAGCAGGGGCCGCCCGCGCGCCTCGCCTCCCACCACCCGCATCGGTCCCAGGGTGGCGCGATGTCGCCCGCTCCCTCCGCCCCGCGACCGCTCCGGGGAGGGCGCCGTCCGCCGCCTGGCCTCGCTCACCTGGCCATCTTCCGCCTCGTCCCACCCGGCGCGACCCGCCGGTCCCGCCGCCGAGCACGACCGCCGCCGCGACGGGCGGCTTCGGGAGACCCCATGCCACCAGCCGTCATCGGTGCCGTCGACCTGCGCAAGGCCCACGCCGGGGCCGTCGACGGGATCACCTTCGCGCTGGCGGCGGGCGACCGTTTTCGGTTCCTCGGCGCCAACGGCGCCGGCACGACCACCACCATGCGGATGCGGTGCGGGCGCATCCGCCGCGACGGCGGTCAGCTCCAGGTGCTCGGGTCGGACCGGGATCGTCGCCCGGGCGAGGACCCTCGACCGGGAGCCGACGATGGCGGAGACCCTCGCCGTCCGCGCCGCCTCCTTCGGCATCGGTGGCCGGCCGTGCGGGCGCGGGTCGAGTCCCTCCTGGCGCTGATGGAGCGGCAGCGGCGCCGCGCCGACCGGATCCAGGAGCTGAGCGGCGGCCAGCGGCAGCGCCGGCCGATCGCCCGGGCGCGGGATCACGACCCGGAGCTCCTCCTCCTCGACGAGCCCACCACCGGGCTCGACCCCAGGGCCCGCCGGCTGGTGTGGGACCGGCTCGCTCGGCTGAGCGCCGGTGGCGTGACGTGGCCCTCACCACCCACGACCTGGAGGAGGCGGAGCGGCTCTGCCACCGCCTGGTGGCCATGGACCGCGGCCGGATCCTGGAGGGCGGCACGCCCCCGGGGCTGGTCGACGGTCACCTCCGCCCCTCGTGCTCGAGCTCACCCTCGGTGGGCCAGCCGGTCCCGGAGCCCGCGGGGCTGGCCGGGGTCCACCGGAGGTCCGCGCCCACGGGCGGGTGCTGGTGTTCACCCACGACGCCGACCGGCTCCACCCCCAGCTGGCGACGCCGCGGCCCGCGATCCACCGCGCCGGGGTGAGCCGGGCCCGCTCCCGGGGCGACCGCTCGGCGGCGGCCCGCCAGCGGCTCCCGGCCGACCGTCCCGCCGAGTACACTCGGGCCTCAGGGAATGCGGGCGCGCCACCTTCCACTCGTCCTGCTCGGCGCCGCGGCCCTCGCCGCGTGCTCGACCGTGCCCGCCGCCCGCTCCGCCGCCACAAGGGGTGCGGCCGCCGGGGCGGCGGCGGCGCAGGTGCGGATCCGCCCGGCCGCCACCCCGAGCGTCGGCCCGTCGCCCACGCCGTCCCCCTCCGGCGCCGCCGCCACCCCGTCGCCCGCCGCCACCGGGCCGCCGGCGGCGGTCACCCCGGCCCCGCCCCGGGTGGCTCCCGCCTACCGCGCGGGCTGCCTCGCCGCCGGCGGCACCCTCGCCGCCACGACCGGGGCGGAGTGGGTCCCCGGCACCTGCGTCGCGACCTACCCGGGCGAGGGGACCTTCGCCGTCACCATCGACCCCAGCGGGGCCTTCGATGCCACCTGGGCCGAGCGCGACATGACCGACTGCG
Organism: Candidatus Micrarchaeia archaeon; assembly: GCA_035533215.1. Lineage (GTDB taxonomy): Bacteria > Chloroflexota > Dormibacteria > Aeolococcales > Bog-877 > DAHUZL01. The sequence continues at coordinate 153,705 of DATLUG010000005.1, forward strand.
GCCTCCTCGCCTACGACGCCGGCCTCGACGCTGCCGCCCACCACCGCTGGCGGTCGCCCCCCCTCTACCATCCCGCCACCGGGGCCTGCTTCCCCGGCCAGCAGGGGTGACCCGCGGGGACGCGCCGGCGGCTCGCCGGGGCCCGTCGTCGCTGGCCCTGCTGGAGGGCGAGCGCTTCGTCTGCCGGCTCGACCCCGGCCGGCCGCTGCCGGCGCCGCCGCGGTCGCACCGCCTCTGGTCCCTGACCCTGGCCCACGGCGAGCGTTCCCTGGTCGCCGTGGCGGCGGCCATGCCCGAGGGCGGGTCCCGCAACGGTCCCTGGCGGGCGCTGCGGGTCGGCGGTCCGCTGCCGCTGGGCCTCACGGGGGGCCTCGCCGCGGCCGGGGTGCCGATCTTCGTCGTCGCCACCCACGACACCGACCACGTGATGGTGCCGGCCCCCGTGGACGGCGCGGCGGTGGCGGCGCTCCGGGCGGCGGAGCACCCTGTCACCGGCGCCGCCCCCGGCTGCCCCGGGCCCGGCGCGGCTCAGTCGAGCTCGAAGACCGTGTTGTAGGCGGCCAGCGCCCGCCGGAGGCGGGGGTCGCGCAGCTCGGGATCGCGCTCCAGGACCCGGGCCGCCGCCGTCCGCGCGCGCTCCTGCGTCAGCAGGTCGTTGAGGCTGGCCACCCGCATCTCCGGCAGCCCGTGCTGGCGCAACCCGTACGCGTCGCCGGCGCCGCGGAGCTGGAGGTCGATCTCGGCCAGCTCGAAGCCGCTGTCGTGGGCGACGAGGGCGTCCAGCCGGGCTCGCGCCCTCTCGTCGGCCTCGGCGTCGGTGAAGAGCAGGCAGTGGCCGGGCTCGCCCCCGCGCCCGATCCGGCCCCGGAACTGGTGCAGCTGGGCCAGACCGAAGCGGTCGGCCCCCTCGATCACCATCACGGTGGCGTTGGGCACGTCCACCCCCACCTCGACGATGCTGGTGGCGACGAGGAGGTCGGTCTCGCCCGCCACGAAACTCGCCATCCGCACCGTCTTCTCGGCCGCCGGCAGACGGCCGTGGAGGAGGCGGAGGCGCAGGTCGGGGAACACCTCGTGCTGCAGGCGCTCGCACTCCACCGTGGCGGAGCGCGCCACCAGCACCGCGGAGGCGTCGATGAGCGGGCAGATGACATACCCCTGCCGCCCGCGCGCCACCTGCTCGCGGATGAAGGCATACGCGCCCGCCCGCTGGCCCGGCTCCACCACCACGGTCCGGACCGGCAGGCGCCCGGGGGGGCGCTGGCGGATCCGGCTGTGGTCCAGGTCCCCGAACGCGGTGAGCTGGAGCGATCGCGGGATCGGGGTCGCGGTCATGGTGAGGACGTCCGGCATCCAGCTGGCCTTCTCGCGCAGGCGCAGACGCTGGGCGACGCCGAACCGGTGCTGCTCGTCGACGACGCAGAGCCCGAGGCGGTTGAAGCCGACCGCCTCCTCCAGGAGCGCGTGGGTGCCGACCACGACCGGGTCGTGGCCGCCGGCGAGTCCGCCCAGCACCTCGCGGCGCAGTCGGGCGGGCGCCCCCCCGACCAGCACCCGCGGCACGATCCCGAACGGCTCCAGCAGCTGCTGCAGGGTGGCGAGGTGCTGGCGGACCAAGAGCTCGGTGGGCGCCATCAGCACCGCCTGGTACCCCGCCAGCACCGCCATCCGGATCGCCAGGGCCGCCACCACCGTCTTGCCGGTCCCGACGTCGCCCTGGAGGAGCCGGCTCATCGGCCGCGGCTGGTCCATGTCCTGGAGGATCTCCCAGGCCGCCACCCGCTGATCGGTGGTGAGCCGGAACGGCAGCCGGGACACGAAGTCCCTGGCCGCGGCGGCGTCGAAGGGGATGCGCACCCCGGGCGTCGCCTGGCGGCGGCGGCGGGCGCGCTGGGCCGCCAGCTGGACCAGGAAGACCTCGTCGAAGGCGAGCCGCTCCCGAGCCGCCTCCAGCTCTGCCGGGGACGCGGGGAAATGGGCCTGGCGCAGGGCGCGGCCGAGCGGCAGCAGCCCCTCCTCGCGTCGGAGCGCCTCGGGCAGCGGGTCGGGGAGGCCGTCGGCCAGCGGCAGGAGCGGCGGCAGCTGATGGCGCAGCCAGCGCGAGGTGACGCCCTGGGTCTCGTGGTAGACGGGGGTGAGGATGCCGACCTGATGGCCCGACCCCTCGCCGGTCTCGATCTGGGGGCTGCGCAGCTGGAGGCCCCCGGCCGGATGGCGCACGACGGTGCCGTGGAGGAGGACAGCGGTGCCGGGCGCCAACCTGCCGGCGAGGTAGCGCTGGTTGAACCAGACCACCGCCACCTCGCCGCTGGCGTCGGCCACCACCCCCTCGATCACGGTCAGCCGTCGTGCCCGGGCCGGCCGCGCGTGGACGCGGACGACCTCGGCCGCGACGGTGGCGGTCATGCCCACCCGCAGGTCGCCGACCGCCACCCGCTCGCGCTGGTCCTGGTGGCGGCGCGGGAGGGTGCGGAGGAGGTCTGCCACGGTGCGGCAGCCGAGACGGCCCAGCTGGCGGGCCCTCTCCGCGGTGATCCCGGGGACCTGCTGGAGGCGGGTGTCGGGGCCCACCTCGACCGGCGGCCCGCCCGCCGGCGCCCGGCCCCCGGCGGGACCTCCGCGGGGACCGGGGGGCAGCGGCAGGCGCTCGGCCTCAGCCACCGTCGGGGGTGCCCACGAAGCAGATCCCGAGCGTGCCCGGACCGGCGTGGCTGGCGATGACCGGGCTGGCCTGGCCGATCCCGACCGAGAGCTGGGGGTGGCGCGCGGCGACCGCGGCGCCGAGCTCGGCGGCGCCCGCCGGGTTGGCCACGTGGAGGACCCCGAGCTGCTCGATCGGCTCCCTGGCCCAGACCGCCTCCAGCAGCCTCGCCCGGCCCTGGGCCCGGCTGCGGGCCCGTCCGATCGGCTCCATCACCCCGTCCCGGCCGATGGCGGCGAGGGGCTTGATGCTGAGCATCCCGCCCAGGAGCGCCTGGACCCTGCCGACCCGACCGCCGCGCTCGAGGAAGCGCAAGGTGTCGAGCAGACAGACCACCCCGGTGCGCCGGCGCAGCCGGAGCACCGCCTCGACGATCGCCGCCGCCGGCTCGCCGCGCGCCGCCCGCACCAGCGCGTCGCAGACGAGGAAGCCCAGCCCCATCGTCACCGTCCGGCTGTCGACGACATGGACCCGGTCCCGGTCCACCAGCTCCGCTGCGGTGCGGGCCGACTGGAAGGTGCCGCTGAGACGCTCGGCGATGTGGATCGACACCACCTGGTCCGCCGGCTCCCGGAGCAGCCCGCGGTACGCCTCGGCGAACTCGCCCGGCGGGGGGGCGGAGGTGCGCGGGATCGCGTCGCTCCGGGTGAGCCGCACCACGAACTCGTCGTCGGTGCAGTCGACGCGGTCGCGCAGCTCCAGGTCGCCGAAGTGGACCCGCAGCGGCACCACCGTGAGCGCCTCCGGCACCGCGGACCCGGGGAAATCGGCGGTGCTGTCGGTGACGACCCGGACCGCCACCGCTACTCCGCGGAGATCACGAACGGGACCAGGCGCTGGCCACCGTCCTGCTGCTCCACCTCCAGGCCGGGGAACCGCTCCCGCACCGCCTGCGCCAGGCGGCCGGCGTCCGCCGCGGAGGCCTCGCCGCCGCGGTAGAGGGTGACCAGCTCGTAGCCCTCGGCTCCGATCCCCTCCAGCGCCGCGATCGCCACGCGGACCAGGTCCGTGCCGGCACCGGCAAGGCGCCCGTCGGTCATCGCCAGAAGATCGCCCCGGTGGATCAGGCGTCCGTCGCGGTGGCCGTCGCGCCCCGCGGTGGCGATCTCGATCACCCGGACCGCCGCCATCGCCCGCTCCATCCGATCCCGATTGGCGGCGAGGTCCAGCTCGGGGTCGGCGGCGAGGAGGGCGGCGATCCCCTGAGGGACGCTGCGGCTCGCCACCACCGCCACCCGGCCGCCCGCGGCCCGCTCCACCTGCTCCGCCAGCGGGAGGACGTCGGGATGGTTGGGGAGCAGGACCACGCCGGTGCCGCCGGCGGCTCGGATGCCGCCCTCAAGGTCTGCCCTCGACGGGGGCTGCCCCGGTCCGCCGGGGACCACGGCGGCGGCGCCGCAGTCGAGGAGGATCGCGCCGAACCCGGGACCGGGGGCGACGGCGACCACCTGGACCCCGCGGCGGAGCGGGGCGGCGGGCGCCGCGGACCGGCCCCGGACCCGGCGGTGCTGCTCGGTCATGTCCGCGACCGTGAGCCGCTCGATCGCCCCCAGCTCGGCGGCGGCGGCGAGCAGCCGCCACGGCTCGCGCGTGTGGACGTGGACGTGGACCCGCCCGCGATCGCCGACCACCAGGGCCGAGTCGCCGAGGTCGCCGGCCTCCGCCAGCCGGGCCCGGAGGGCGTCCGGCTCGTCGCGGCCACCGGTGACCTGGAACTCGGTGCAGTACCCGTAGCCCGCGGCGGGGGCGACCACGCCCGCCGCCCCGCCGGCCATCGGCGGGGGCACCGCTCCGTCGGCCCCCGACCGGTCCGGTCGGGGGGCGCCGGCCGGGTGGGGCAGGGGTGCCGGCCGGGGCCGGGGGGACGGCTCGGACCCGGCGGCGGCGGCGAGGGCCGCCACCACCACCGCCAGGCCGTAGCCGCCAGCATCGACGACCCCGGCCTCGGCCAGGACGGGCAGCTGGCTCGGGGTCCGAGCCACCGCCGCCCACGCCTCGGCCGCCGCCGCACCCAGCACCGAGGCGCAGGTCGCGCCGCCCAGCCGGCCGGCCGCCCGGCCGGCATCGGCCGCGTCTCGGGCGACGGTGAGGATCGTCCCCCGCTGGGGACGGAGCACCGCCCGCTCCGCCGCCGTCGCCGCCGTCCCGAGCGCGCTCGCCAGCCGGCCCGGGTCCGCGGCGGCGCCGCCGTCCACCCCCTGGGCGAAGCCGCGCAGGAACTGGGAGAGGATCACCCCGGAGTTGCCGCGGGCCCCCATCAGCGACCCGTGGGCCGCCGCCCGCCCGACCACGTTCAGGTCGGCGCCCTCCCCCAGCCGGGCCACCGCCTCGCAGGCGGCCCCGAGGGTGCGCACGAGGTTTGTGCCGGTGTCGCCGTCCGGGACCGGGAACACATTGAGATCGTCGATGGCCGCGGCCTCGGCGTCGAGCCCGTCCCGGGCCCCCGCGAGCGCCCGCCGCAGCCAGTCCCCGTCCAGGCCCGCCGCCCGGTCGGGGGCGGCCCCGCCCCCCGCCCGCCCGCGGCGGCGCTCAGCCATCGGCGCGGTCCGCGGGCCGGTGGACGCCCGGCCCCCGCACCAAGCCGACCGGGATCAGTACGGGGCGGGCCGCCGCGGCGGCCCACCGCGCACCGGCGGGGGCGGGCCGCCGCGGCGATCCGGCCGGCGGCCCGGACCGACTGGGGGCGGTCATGTCGGCGCCCATCTTGGCGCACACCGCCCGTGGGCCGGGCGGATGGGCTCCGGCCCAGCCGGGCTTGGTAGACTGCGCGGGGCCCCTGGTCGGACCGCCCGCTGCGCGCACGCGCGGCCGGGGACGGTCCGGGCCACGGGTGGCAGGTCGGCTCCCGACCGCGACCGCCCCCACACGGACGAGGTGACCAGCGATGGCCAGGCGGTGCGAGATCTGCGGCAAGGGCCCGGTGGCGGGCAAGAACGTCAGCCACTCCAAGGTCCACACCCCCCGTCGCTTCATGCCCAACCTGGTCCACGCCCATCTCGTCCCGCCGGGCGGCCGGGCGGTCCAGCGGATGCGCGTCTGCACCCGCTGCCTGCGCACCAGCACCAAGTCCACCTGACCACCTGCGGCTACGCCTGGCCGCCCCCGGGGTGGGAGCGGAGCCGGCGCAGCAGGGTCGCCATCTCCACCGCCACCAGCGCGGCGGCCTCGCCCTTGTTGCCGTGCTTGCCCCCGGCCCGGTCCAGGGCCTGCTCCAGGGAGTTGGTCGTCAGCACCCCGAAGGCGACCGGCAGCTGGTGGCGCCGGGCCACCGACGCCAGCCCGCGGGCGGCCTCGCCGGCGACGTAGTCGAAGTGAGGGGTCTCGCCCCGGATCACCGCCGCCAGCGCCACCATCGCGTCGCAGTCGCCGCGCCGCGCCACCGCCTCCGCCACCAGCGGCAGCTCGAAGCCCCCGGGCACCCACACGCACCGCAGCCCCTGCTCCGGCACGCCGCACCGGAGCAGGGCGGCCCGCGCCCCGTGGACGAGGGGGCGCACCGCCAGCTCGTTGAAGCGCGCCACCACCAGGGTGACCCGGAGGTCGCGGCCGTCAGTGCCGCCGCTCCACTCGTCCATCCAGCGTCCCTCCTCGCCCCCCGCCCCGGACCCGCTCACCGAGCCGACCCGCGCGGGGCGGGGCGCGCGGGCCGCGGGCGCCCCCGACTCACCCCGGCTCCCGGGCGCCGTCGACCGGCTCCGCGAGGAGGTGGCCGAGCTTGGTGCGCTTGGCCTCGAGGTAGCGGGCATTGTGCCGGTTGGGGGTGACCAGGATCGGCACCCGCTCGACCATGGTCAGCCCGTGCCCCCCCAGGCCGTAGTACTTGCGGGGGTTGTTGCTCATCACCCGCAGCCGGCCGAGGCCGAGGTCGGCGAGGATCTGGCTGCCGATCTGGTAGTCGCGGGAGTCGGCCGGCAGTCCGAGGTGGAGGTTCGCCTCCACCGTGTCCAGGCCCTGGTCCTGGAGCGCATACGCCCGCAGCTTGTCGAGCAGGCCGATCCCCCTCCCCTCCTGGCGCAGGTAGACGATGACGCCCTCGCCCTCCGCACCGATCTGGCGCATCGCCTGGTGGAGTTGGGCCTGGCAGTCGCAGCGCAGCGACCCGAAGACATCGCCGGTGAGGCACTCGCTGTGGACCCGCACCAGCGTCGGCTCCCGCAGCGGTGGCGCCCCGAGCACCAGCGCCAGGTGGACCTGGCCGGTGAGCCGGTCGCGGTAGCCGGTCGCCCGCCAGCTGCCCAGCTCGGTCGGGATCACGGTCTCCACCCCGCGCTCCACCAGCTGCTCGGTGCGACGCCGGTGGGTGATGAGGTCGGTGATGGCGAGGATCGGGGCGCCGTGCTCGCGGCTGAACTGCTCGAGGTCGGGGCGCCGGGCCATGGTCCCGTCGCGGTTGGCGATCTCGCAGATCACGGCCACCGGCTCGCGCCCGGCCAGGCGAGCGAGGTCCACCGCGGCCTCGGTCTGGCCCGCCCGCTCCAGGACGCCGCCCGGCCGCGACCGGAGCGGAAAGACGTGGCCGGGTCGGGCGAAGTCCTCGGCCACGGCGGCGGGGTCGGCGAGCAGCTGGATCGTCGCGGCCCGGTCCTGGGCGCTGATCCCGGTCGTCACCCCGCGCCCCTTGGCGTCGACCGAGACGGTGAAGGCGGTGCCGAAGGTCGAGGTGTTGGCAGCGTCGGGCACCATCGGCGGGAGGCGCAGCTGGTCCAGACGCTCCCCGGTCATCGCCACGCAGAGCAGGCCGCGGGCACAGGTGGCGATGAGGTTGACCGCCGCCGGGGTCACCGCCTCCGCCAGGATCGCGAGGTCGCCCTCGTTCTCCCGGTCCTCGTCGTCGACCAGGATCACGAATCGGCCGCTGGCGAACGCCCGGGTCGCCTCGTCCACGGCGGTCACGGGGCGGTCGCCCCGTCCGGCCGCCAGGGTCGGCAGAGCCGCTCGACGTACTTGGCGACGAGGTCGGCCTCCAGGTTGACGACGGTGCCGACCGCGTACCCGCCCGCGATGGTGACCATGCGGGTGTGCGGGATCAGCGACACCACCAGCTCGGCGGCGCCCACCGTCACCACCGTCAGGGCGCAGCCGTCGATGGTGATCGAGCCCTGGGCGACGCACCGGCGCATCACCGCGGCCGGCCCGGCGACGCTGCAGCGGACGGCGTTGCCCTCGCCACGGAGGTCGGTGACGGTGCCGGTGGCGTCGACGTGTCCGGTCACCAGGTGGCCGCCGACGGGGTCCTGGTAGCGCAGGGCGCGCTCCAGGTTGACGGCGCCGCCGCGGCGCAGACGGCCGAGGTTGGTGCGACGCGAGGTCTCCGGCATCACGTCGGCGGCGCAGACGGCGCCGTCGCCGTCGGCGCCCACCGCCGTCACCGTGAGGCAGCAGCCGTTGACGGCGACGCTCTCGCCCACCGACACCGCCGTCGGTTCGACGGCCGGCAGCCGGAAGACCAGCCGGCCGATGTCGTCATCCACCGGCTCGACCACCTGCCCGATCGCGGCCACGATCCCGCTGAACATCAGCGCTCCCCGGTGAGGCAAAAGTCGTCGCCGAGCGGCTCGCAGCGCAGCCGGGTGAGCCGCACCGCCTCGGCGAGGCGGCCGATGCCACCGCCCCCGACGGCGCCCGGGGCCTCGTCGCCCCCGACCAGGATCGGGGCCACGAAGGCGGTCACGCGATCGACCAGGCCCTCGGTGAGACAGCTGCCGAGGAGCGTGCTCCCGCCCTCCACCAAAAGGCTGGTGCACCCGCGCGCCGCCAGCTGCCGGGCCAGGTCCCGCAGGTCGAGGCGACCGCCGGGGGCCTCCACCACCATGCATTCCGCTCCCGCCGCCTCCAGCTGCTCCCGGCGGTCGGCGGGGGCCCCGGCCCAGGTGGCCACCAGGGCCGGCCGCTCCCCCGCCTGGATGGCGCGGGCGCCGGGGGGGGTGCGCAGCCGTGCGTCCGCCACCACCCTGAGCGGCTGGCGGGCTCGGCGCCCCACCAGCCGCGTCGTCAGGCGCGGGTCGTCCTGGAGCACGGTGCCGGATCCCACCAGGATGGCGTCGTGCTCGTGGCGGAGGAGATGGGCGCGGCGCCGGCTCTCCGGGCCGGTGATCCAGCGCGACTCGCCGGTCGCGGTGGCCAGCTTGCCGTCGAGGCTCATCGCGAACTTCAGGGTCACCAGCGGCAGGCCGGTCGTGACCCAGGTCGCGAAGGCCCGGATCAGCTCCCGCGCCTCGTCGCCATGGGCGCCGACGCCAACGGCGATCCCCGCTGCCCGGAGCCGCTGCACGCCGGCGCCGCGCACCAGCGGGTTGGGATCCTCGGTCGCGATCTCCACCCGGGCGACCCCGCTGGCGATGATCCGCTCGACGCAGGGCCCGGTCCGGCCGAGGTGGACGCAGGGCTCCAGGGTGACGTGGAGGGTCGACCCCCGGGCCCGATCGCCCGCCGCGTCCAGGGCCACCACCTCGGCATGCGGGCCGCCGGCGCGGGCGTGATAGCCGGCGCCGATCAGCTCGCCCCCCACGGTCACGACCGCCCCCACCATCGGGTTGGGGCTGGTGCGGTGGTCCCCGAGTCGGGCGAGCCGAAGCGCCTCGGCCATGGGGTCGAGGGGTGCGGCACGGGGTCGGGGTGCTGGCTCGATCATCGGGGCTCCGAGGTCCGCGCGGCGGGGAGCCTCGATCGGCCGGGCGCCGCCCGACCGGACGTCCTCTCCCATCCAGACTCGAGGGCCGGCGACGCGCCGGGCTCCTCTCACTGTCGGCTCCGGAATTCCACCGGGTCCTGCCCCACGACGGCCGATCGCCGCCCAGGGGCTCGCGGGCTGTCACCGCCGGTCGGGTGTTGCACCCTGCCCCGAAGACCACCCGAGCGTAGCACAGGGCGCATCGCCGACCGGCATCGCCGGCCGGCGTCGCCGGCCACCGCCGCCGAGCGTCAGCCCGGCAGACCCTGCCGCCTCCGGATGCGGTCCACCCGCTCCGGCGGCGGGTCCAGCTCCGCGCGGAGCTGGCCGCAGGCGGCCTGGGCGCGGTCCCCGCGGGAGAAGCGGAGGCTGGCCCGCTGGCCGACCGCGGCGGCGAACGCGCGCGCCGCCGCCGGCGCCGGCGCCTGCCAGGCGCTGCCGGGGATCCGGTTCATCGGGATGAGGTTGACGTGGGCATGGGCGGTGGTCGCGATCCGGCGGAGGGTGCGGGCATCCTCCGCCTGGTCGTTGACGCCGGCGATGAGGACGTACTCCAGGGTGAGCCGACGCCCGCTGGTGCGCGCATACCGCGTCGCCGCCTCCAGGCAGGCCGCGATCGGCCAGCGGCGGTTCAGCGGCACCAGCCGGTCACGCAGACGGTCGTCGGTGGCGTGGAGGGAGAGGGCCAGGGTGACCCCGAGGCCCCGCTCGGTGAGGCGGTCGATGGCGGGCACCACCCCGCTGGTGGAGACGACGATCCGGCGCGGGGGGATCCCGAAGCGTCCCAGCGCCAGGACGGCGCCACAGGTGGCCTCGAGGTTCTGGAGCGGCTCACCCATGCCCATGAAGACCACGTGGCTGGGGGGATCGGCCCCTGCCCGGTGCCAGAGCCAGGCCGCCCAGCGCACCTGGTCGACGATCTCGGCAGCCTCCAGCTGCCGACGCAGCCCCAGCTGGCCGGTGGCACAGAAGGCGCAGCCGATGGCGCAGCCGATCTGGGTGCTGACGCACACCGTCCGCCGCCCGCGGCGGTCCGGGGCGGCGGGATAGGTCATCGCCACCGTCTCCACCGACTCGCCGTCGGCGGCGCGGAGGAGGAGCTTGGTGGTGAGGCCGCGGTCGGCGACCCGGCTGGCCAGGTGGCCGAGGGTCTGGAAGCGCAGGCGGCGGTCCAGCTCGGCGCGCAGCGCCCGGGGCAGGATCGTCACCGCGGCCAGGTCGGGGGCTCCCTGCTGGAAGGCAGCCTGTCGGAGCTGGACCGCGCGCCACCGCGGTGCGCCGGCGGCGTCGAGGATCGCCGCCGTCCCGGCGCCGTCGAGGGTGGCGTAGGCGGGGCGCTCGTCGGGCCGGTCCGGCCCGGCGGCGGGGGTGGTGGTGACAGCCGGGACCGCCGGGTCCGCGGTGGCGGCCGCGCTCATCGGGGGCCCCGCAGGAGCTGGAGGAGCTCGGCGCGGGTGCGCGGGTCGCGCCGGAAGGTCCCCAGCATGCAGCTGGTCACGGTGAGACTGTGCGGCTTCTCCACCCCGCGCATGCTCATGCACAGATGGGTCGCCTCGACCACCACCGCCACCCCGTGGGGACGGAGCTGCCCCTGGATGGTGAGCGCGATCTCGGTGGTGAGCCGCTCCTGGACCTGCAGCCGGCGGGCGAAGACCTCGACCACCCGGGCCAGCTTGCTGAGGCCCACCAGTCGCCCGGCCGGCAGGTAGGCGACGTGGGCGACCCCGTGGAAGGGAAGCAGGTGATGCTCGCAGAGGCTGTGGAGCGCGATGTCGCGGACCACCACCATCTCGTCGTACCCATCGGCGACGGCAGCACCGGCCAGCAGCCCGGAGGCGTCGGCCCGGGAGCCGGACGTGAGGAAGGCGAGGCTCTCCGCCACCCGTCGCGGGGTGTCCCGGAGGCCGGCGCGTTCGGGGTCCTCACCGATCAGCTCGAGCAGGGTGCGCACCGCCGCCTCCGCGCGGGGGCCGAGGGTGCGGGAGGCCATCCCAGCATTCTGCACGGGAGGCGGGGGACGCTCGCAGCCGGACCGGTCCGGCGGGGGTCGGCTCAGCCGGCCGCGGGGCAGGCCAGGGCGCGCTCGCCGGCGCGGCGGCCCTCGCCGATGCAGGCGGGGAGGCCAACCCCCCGCAGAGCGGCCCCGGCCACCAGCAGTCCCGGGGTCGCGGTCAGGGCGGTGTCGAGCGCCTCCACCCGGCCCAGATGCCCGGCGAGGTACTGCGGCAGCGCCCGCGGCCAGCGCCGCACCGTGATCGCCGTCGGGGCGCCCCGGAGGCCGAGCGCCCGGCGCAGCTCGAGGTGGACCTCGGCCGCGAGCTGGGCGTCGGGGAGGTCGAGGTCGCCGCGCTGCCCGTAGCGGCCCACCGAGGCCCGCAGCAGGCAGACGTCGTCCGCCGCCAGATGGGGCCACTTGCGACCGAGAAAGGTGCACGCGGTCACCCGCCGACGCTCGCCGCGCGGGACCAGGAACCCGCTCGCCGCCGGCAAGGCTGGCACGGAGGCGGCCGGGTACGCCAGGGTGATCGTCGCCACCGACGCGTACGGGAGGTCTCGAAGGCACCCGGCGGCCGCGGGGTTGACTCCGGCGATGAGCGGGGCGGCGCTGAAGGCGGGCGCGGTCACGATCACCGCATCGGCCGGGTCCAGCCCGCCGGTGGTCGTGGCCACGACCCAGCCCCCGCCCGCAGCCGGCTCCACCACGGTCGCCGCACATCCCAGCCGCACCGACCCCGCGGGCAGGGCGGCGGCGAGACGGTCCACCAGTCGGGTGAGGCCACCGCCGACGGTGAGGAACACCGGCTCCGGCCGGCCCTCGGGGCCGCCCGCGCTCACCGCCGCGGGGACCAGCCGCCGGAGGCCTGTGCGCAGGCTCCCGTGGGTGCGCAGCGCCTCCAGCAGCTGGGGCGCCACCGCCCCCAGGCTCATCGACTCGGCCGGACCTGCGTAGATCCCGCTGAGCAGCGGGTCCACCAGTCGCTCGAAGATCTCCCGCCCCAGCCGTCGCCGCAGGATGGGGCCGAGGGGGTCGTCGGGACCGTCCGCGCGCCGCGGCACCCAGGGCTCCAGGGCCGCGCGCACCACCGCGGCGGTCGAGACCAGCCGCGACCGCCGGAGGGCGCCCAGTCGGAGGGGGACGCCCAGCACCTGGCCCTCGGGGAGCCAGCGCAGCCGGCCGCCGACCCAGATCCCGGCGCGCTGGGTCACGGCGGGGACCAGCTGGTCCCCCAGCCCCACCGCGGCACAGAGAAGGCGCGCCTCGTCGGCCCGGTTGAGGAAGCCGTCCGGGCCCAGCTCGACCGTCCACTCGCCGCAACGCCCGGTCTCCACCTTGCCTCCGAGACGGTCCTCGGACTCGACCAGGGTCACCCGGACGGCGCCATCCGGACGGGCCTCCACCATCCGGTGGGCGGCGGCGAGCCCAGTGATCCCGCCCCCCACCACGACGACGTGCGAGCGCCGGGGCGGGTCCCCCCCTCCGCCCCGGTTCAGCCCGGTGCGCCGAGTCCAGCGGCGGCGCCGAGGACGATGTCGGCGAGCGTCGACAGGAAGACGGGGTCCGCGTTGGGGGCGTCGGTCCGCTCCAGCCGCACGCCGAGGTCGGCGGCCTGCCGCCGGAGCTCGATGTCGATGTCGTAGAGGACCTCGAGGTGGTCGGCGGTGAACCCGGCGGGACACACCACCACCGCGCGCGTCCCGTCGGCGGCGGCCCCGGCGACGACCGTCTCCAGGTCCGGGCCCAGCCAGGGCTCGCCGGTGCGCGCGGCGCTCTGCCAGGCGGTGGTCCACCGCGGCAGCCCGAGGCGGCCCGCCACCGCCGCCGCGGTGGCGGGCAGGGCGTCCGGGTAGGGGTCCTCGGTCGCGCGGATGCGGGCGGGCAGGCTGTGGGCGGTGAACACCACCAGGCTCGCAGCCCGCTCCGCCTCGGTGAGACGGTCCAGCGCGGATGTGACCCGCTGGGCGAGCCAGGCGACGAAGCCGGGTTCGAGGTGCCAGTGCTCGACGCCGACGAGCCGGGGGCCGGGGGGGGGCTGGGCCAGCGCGCCCCGGGCGCGGGCGAGGTACTCGCCGATCGAGAGCTCCGAGTAGTGGGGCGCGAGGACCAGGGCCACGGCGCGAGCGGCGCCGCCGGCCCGGATGGCCGCTGCCGCCTCCTCGATGAAGGGGGGCGCGTGCTTCATGCCCACGTGGACCCGGAAGGGCCCCCGTCCGCGCCGGTTGAGCTCCGCCTCCAGCCCCTCGCCCTGCGCCATCGTGATCGCGTGGAGCGGCGAGCCGCCGATCGCGGCGTAGCGGCGGCGGAGGTCGGCGACGAGCGCGTCGCCCGGGGATCGCCCGCCCCGCATGTGGCGGAGGTAGGGCTCGACGGCCTCGGGGCCGGAGGGGGTGCCGTAGGCCATGAGGAGGACCGCGGTGGCGTCGTGGGGGGCGGACATCGGCACCGCCATCGTAGGGGAGCCACCCGCCGGCACGGCCGCGCCGGCGAGGCCGCGCCCAGACCGTCCCCGGCCCGGTCGCCGCGCCGCGCGCGCGTCCACCCGGGCTGCAGAGCGGTGACAATCCCATGACCACCGGTGGCCGAGCCAGTGCGATCGTTTGACATGAGACGGTGAACCCCCACGGCTCCGCCATCTGCCGTCAACGAGGCGGCGACGCCCCCCCGTCGCCGGGGCCGATCACCGTTCCGGCCGGGCTCCGGAGTCAACTGGTGCGCGCCGCCGCTCCGCCGCTCGTCTTCGCCGCGGTCAGCGTCGGGCTCACCTGGGCCGCCTGGGCCCATCCAGGCTCCCGGATGGTCGGGACCAGCGCCAACCCCGCGGCCAAGGTCTGGTTCCTCGCCTGGTTCGCACAGGGGCTGGCCCACGGCCACGTCCACCTCCTCACGTCGCTCAGCACCTCCCCCCAGGCGATCAACCTCATGTGGAACAACTCCATCCTGGGCCTGGCCGTTCTGCTCACGCCGCTGACCCTTTTGGCCGGTCCGGTCATCGCCTACAACGCTGCGATGACGCTCGGCCTCGCCACCTCTGGCTGGGTCACCGGACTGGCGCTGCGCCGCTACGTGCGCCATCCGATGGCGGCCTGGCTCGGCGGAGCGGCCTTCGGCTTCTCCCCCTTCATCCTCGCCGAGGGGGACACCGGACACCTGCCCTGGGTCACCCTCTGGTCGCTTCCGCTGCTCCTCCTCCTGCTCGACAGCCTGGTTCGGGGCCGGCGCTCGCCGCGATGGCTGGGGCTGGGGCTCGGCGCCTGGGGCGGCTTCGAGCTGCTCACCTCCGAGGAGCTCGTCACCACCTGCGCCCTGGTCGCCGCGGGCTCCCTCGCGCTCCTCGCCGCCACCCACCCGCAGGCGGTGCGCCGGGTCGGGCCGCGGGTCGCTGCCGCGCTCCTGGTGGCGGTCCCGGTCGCCCTCCTCCTCGCCGGGGTGCCGCTGGCGGTCCAGTTCCTGGGGCCGCACCGTCTCCTCGGCGGGGTGGTCCAGCCGCCCACCACCAACGTCGCCGACCTCCTCGCCTTCGGGCTGCCCACCCAGCTCCAGGCGGTGTCCCCCGCGAGCCTGGTCGGGCTCACCCAGCATTTCACCGGCTACCCGTTCGACCGGGTGGTCTACCTCGGTCTGCCCCTCTGCCTCGCCCTGGCGTGGGTGGTGGCCAGCGGCCGGCGCGACCCCCTGGTGCGGTTCTTCGCCATCCTCGCCGGCGCGGTGGTGGTCCTCGCCCTCGGCAGCCACCTCCACGTCGACGGTCGGGCGACCGACATCCCCCTGCCGTGGTCGCTGTTGGCCCGGATCCCCCTGCTGGGCAAGGTCCTCCCCAGCCGGCTGATGGCGGTGGCGTGGCTGGCGGTGGCGGCGCTGGTCGCGCTGGGGGTCGACCGGCTGGCTGACCGCCGGGGTGGGCAGGCCCGGGTCCGCTCCGCGTTCCTCGTCGGGGTCGTCGCGCTCAGCCTGGTCCCCGCCGGCGGCGAGATCACCAGCGCGGCCGCGGTGCCACCCTTCTTCCGGTCCGCCGCCCCCGAGCGCGCTGCGGCCACCGGAACCCTGCTGACCACCCCGATCCCCAACGCCGGCGGCTGCACCGAGCTCCTGTGGCAGGCGGCGGCGCACTTCACCTACGCCACCCCCGCCGGCTGCCTCCTGCACGCCGGGCCACGCCCCGGCGGCATCGTCTCGTACGCCGGGGCCTCGCGCCTCCGCCAGGATCTCTGGAGGACCCAGGCCGGGGGCACGGTCCCCGTGACCGCGGGCACCCGCCCGCCCCTGCTCGCTCGTCTCGCCGCCTGGCGGGTCCGGGCCATCGCGGTCGGCCCCGGCCCCGGCGAGGCGCAGACGCTGCGCTTCGTGGCGGCGCTGCTCCGGCAGCGGGGCCGCCGTCAGGGGGGCGTCTGGCTCTTTTGGGTGGGCTGAGCGCGCGGCC
Organism: Candidatus Micrarchaeia archaeon; assembly: GCA_035533215.1. Taxonomy (GTDB): domain Bacteria; phylum Chloroflexota; class Dormibacteria; order Aeolococcales; family Bog-877; genus DAHUZL01. Next base: position 169,492 of record DATLUG010000005.1, read on the forward strand.
CTGCCCGTACGGGCGCGGGCCTGATTGCACGCCTGCCGGCCGGCAGCGGCTGTCGGGCGAGGCTGACCGACCCGGCCCGGCCCGGCGGCCGCCGTCGTGGAGTGCCCAGCGACGCGGCCGACGGCGGGCAGGCCCCGGTCGGCGACCGCGCGGCGGGCAAAGTCCCGGGCGGCCACGCCACCGCCGGCAGCGATCGAACCAGGTGCCCCGGGCTCGGCCCGCCGCCACCGTGTTGCCGTTCCGTCCGCGCCCGGGGCCGGGTCCGAACGTCGCCGGGGCGACCACAGAGCCCATGTGGCCGGGCCAGGCTGGTGCCGAGACCGGGACTTGAACCCGGACGAGCTTGCGCTCACTGCCCCCTCAAAGCAGCGTGTCTACCATTTCACCACCTCGGCGCGGTCGCTCATCTTAGCGGGCTCTCCGGAGGGACGCCACTCGCAGCGGCGGCCCCGCTGGGGGCGCGCGGCCGGCACCCCAGCCCCCGCGGCTCGGGTGGGTCGCGCTCCGTTGTCGAACGGGCGAGAGGGCCCCGCCAGCCGGATCGCCGTCGTCTCCACCCACCCCGATGGCTGACCGGTCCGAGCCCGGCACCGGGGCCGCGCACCGGGTGGCGACCGGCGCCACCGGGCGATCCCCCCGCCGCGGCGCGAGCCTCGCGGAGGGCGATCCCGGCATCCGCACCGGCACCGTCGCGGCAGCGGGGCGGTCACCGCCGGCACCGTCACCGGCGCCGGGGGCTCCGGCTCGGCACGGCCGGGTGGAAGCCCGAGCGCGGGACCGCTCGATCGCGGTGGAGCCGGCTGGCACACGAAAAAGAGACCCGGCGATGACCTACTCTCCCACCCCGTTGCCAGGGCAGTACCATCGGCGCTGGCGGGCTTAACTGCTGTGTTCGGAATGGGAACAGGTGTTTCCCCGCCGCTATCGTCACCGGATCTCTTTCGTCAAGGGCAAGGCTGCCGGCCACCGCCTCCAGGGCGCAGACCAGCTGGCAGCCGCAGACCGCGAAGCACGTCGACCGATGACCGAGGCCAGCCGACGTGCGGCTCGCCCCCGAGCAATGTGGCAGAGAGTGGTCAAGCCCTCGACCGATTAGTACCGCTCAGCTCAAGGCATTGCTGCCCTTACACCCGCGGCCTATCAACCAGGTGGTCTACCTGGGGTCTTACCCGGTTAACCCGGTGGGAGATCTAATCTTGGAGTGGGCTTCGCACTTAGATGCTTTCAGCGCTTATCCCTTCCGGACATGGCTACCCGGC
>DATLUG010000006.1:0-82392 GCA_035533215.1 Candidatus Micrarchaeia archaeon
CGTCAGGCTTTCGCCCATTGCGGAAAATTCCTCACTGCTGCCTCCCGTAGGAGTCTGGGCCGTGTCTCAGTCCCAGTGTGGCTGGTCGTCCTCTCAGACCAGCTACCCATCATCGCCTTGGTGAGCCGTTACCCCACCAACAAGCTAATAGGCCGCGACCCCGTCCCGAAGCGATAAATCTTTAGACCGGCGAGGATGCCCTCGCCGGGCCACATCCGGTATTAATCCTGCTTTCGCAGGGCTATTCCAGACTTCGGGGTAGGTTGGTCACGTGTTACTCACCCGTCCGCCACTAGGTCTTGCGACCTCGTTCGACTTGCATGTGTCAGGCACGCCGCCAGCGTTAATCCTGAGCCAGGATCAAACTCTCCGTTCGGCCAACTCGGCAGAGCCGAGTCGGTTGCGGAAAGACGTGGGCCCCTCCTTGGGCCCATCGATCACAGAGTCTGCTCCACTCTTCAATTGTCAAGGTGCCGACCGCGCCGAGCCACCGGTTCGGTCCACGCTCCTTCTGGAGCGCAACTTTCCTATTGTAGGGACTCCCGCCTGGCCCGTCAAGGCACCGCGTCGATGCGACCCGGCGGCTCTCCGATCCCGGCGGTCCCAGGGGCCGGAGTATAGCAAGGCCCCGAGCGTAGCCTCTGGCCAGACCCGCGGACTGGGCGCCCGTCGATGCCGCTGCCGACGGTCTCGGCGATGGCCCGGAGCTGGGCGACCTGCTCAGGCGACAGCCGGTCGAACACGCGCCGCCGCACCTCGGCCACGTGGCCGGGGGCGGCCGCCGCCAGCGCCGCGCTGCCGGCCTCGGTCAGCACCGCCAGCTGGCCGCGACCGTCATCGGGACAGGCCCGGCGGCGAGCCCGCCCTCGGGCCTCCAGGCGAGCGACCGCGTGGCTGGTGCGGCTCGGCGAGTAGCGCAGCGCGGCCGCCAGCTCGCGCATCCGGAGCCGGCCCCCGGGAGCCTCGGCGAGCGTCGCCAGGGCCGCGTAGTCGGCGTGCGCCATCCCCGCCTCGCGCTGGAGCTGGCGCTCCAGCACCTCCTCCAGGAGCTGGGCGGCCAACTGGTAGGCGCGCCAGGCGGCCTGCTCCTCGCACGTGAGCCATCGCACCCCGGACATCCCGTCATCGTAGCAAGTGATTGAGCGTTCAATAAGATCAGCTATGCTGGCCGCAGCCGTCGGTCGCCCGCCCACGAGGAGCTGCGATGCCGATCCAACGCCTCAACCACGCCGTCCTCTACGTCCGCGACGTCGCCGCCAGCCGCGACTTCTACCAGGACGTCCTCGACTTCCGTACCCTCCTCGTCCTCCCCGGCCAGGCGGCCTTCCTGCAGGCGGCAGGGTCGTCCAACGACCACGACCTCGCCCTCTTTCAGGTGGGCGCGAGCGCCCAACCCTCCCCGGCGGGCCGCGGGGCCGTGGGCCTGTATCACCTCGCCTGGGAGATCGACACCCTGGCGGAGCTGCGGCGCATCCGTGGCCGCCTCGAAGATCGGGGCGCCCTCGTCGGCGCCTCGGACCACGGCTCCACCAAGGCGCTGTACGCGACCGACCCGGACTCGCTGGAGTTCGAGGTGTGCTGGCTGGTCCCGGCGGATCGGCTGTCGCCCGAGGTGATCGAGGCCAAGGCGACCATCCGTCCCCTGGACCTGGAGGCGGAGATCGCCCGCTACGGCGCCGAGACCCGGGGCGGGGTCGGTGTGTCGACCCCCGCCGCCGTCGGCAGCCGCCCCGGCTGAGCTCCGGTGCCGAGGCCGAGGGCGGCGGGGTCGGGCGGCGGGCGCCCCGAACCCCCTCCGGGCGGCCCGGGACCGGCGCGGGGTCCGCGATGCCTGGGCCGCACTCCTCCGCCGCGCCACCGGGGACGAGCTCCCCACCTGGATACGCCGGGTGGCGGGGTCGGGCGGCGGGGACCAAGGGGCCCTGCGGGCCCGGCTGGCCGCCCGGGGGTGAGCGGTCACGCGCAGACGGGGCTGCTGAGGGAGCGCTTCGGCACCCCCGACGCCCTCACCGCCGGCGCCGACCGGCTCGTCGAGGGCCGGGACCGCGAACGGCCCCAGCTGCGGCCGATCCTCGACGCCGGGGGGAGCGCGGAGGGTGCCGTCGGGCCGGTCACGGTCCGGGTCCGCAAGATCTCCGTGTCCCTGGTGACGCCGCGGCGGACCTTCGCGGTGGTGCGCCCCGGCACCCGCAGTCGGGTTGACCTCGGACGTTGGCTCGACGGAGTCGCCCCGTCGGGAGGCCTCGCCATCCCCGCCGGCGGACCCGGGAACGCCGGCATCACCCTGCGGGCGGCCTCGCCATCCCCGCCGACGTCGACAAGGCGCTGCGGGGCCCTCTCCGGCGCGCCGACCTGGCCAGCAGCTGCCCCGCGCCCGGCCCACGGCGACGGCCGGTCCGCCATCGTCTAAGGTGGCGTGGTGAGCGCCACGGGCCGGCCCGGCAGCCGGCATGGCAGCCGGTCGCGGCCGAGCGCGGGGCCCGGATGAGCTGGGCCGTGTGGCTGACACGCTGGGAGCTCATCCCCTCGGTCCTGGTCGGGTGCGGGCTGGCGCTCCTCGGCTACCCTCTGCTCCCCGGCGCCCGTGCCGGCGCGCGCGCGCTCGCCTGGGTGGCGGGGGTCCTGGTGGTGTGCGTCGCCCTCTGCTCGGCGCTCGACCTCGTCGGCGACGACCGACTCTTCAGCGTCCACATGGCGCAGCACCTGGTCCTGGCGATGGTCGCGCCGCCGCTCCTGCTCCGAGGTCTGCCCGACGCCACCATCGACGCCGTGCTGCGAAGCGCCGCCGGCGCGGTGGTCCGAGCCCTGGTCAGCCCGATCCCAGCCGCCTCCCTGTTCTTCGTGGTGCTGGTGCTCTGGCATGTCCCGGCCCTCTTCGACGCCGCCCTCACCCACGAGACGCTCCACATCGCCCAGCATCTGAGCTTCCTCGCGGTCGGGCTCTGCTTCTGGTGGGCCGTCGTCGTGCACCGGCCCGACGAGCGCTGGAATCTCACCAGCCTCGGCGAGGTGGCCTATCTCTCGGCGGGCGCGCTGCCGGCGGTGGTGGTGGGTCTCTCCCTGGCCCTGCTCCGCCACCCCGTCTACGCCTACTACGTGCAGCGCTCCCCCCGCCTGGGCGTCTCCCCGCTCGCCGATCAGCTCCTCGGTGGGCTCCTCATGTTCGGCTTCGACAACTGCCTCATGGTCGGCATCGCCGCTGTCTACTTCTGGCGCCTGCTGGCGGCCGGCGACGACGGCGCCGTCAGCGAGGCCGCGGCCTGAACGGTGGGGAGGGACAGGCGCCGGACCACGGGGGACGGTCTCCGCCGGCGGGCCGCGCGGCTGCTCCGACGGGCGCTGCCGACGACCACCGTCCTGCGGGTCGGGCTGGCCGCGATGTGGGGGGTGGACGCCGGCCTCCAGATCCAGCCCGCGATGTTCACCCGCGCCTTCCCCGGCACCGTCCTCTACGCCAACGCGATCATGTACCAGCCCGGGTGGTTGGCCGCTGGGCTCACCCGGGCGGTGGACCTGGTGGCTCCCCACCTCACCGCCCTCGACGCGGGGACTGCCGGCCTGGAGATCGCCATCGCGGCGGGGATCCTGCTCCGGCGCACCCGCCGGCTCGCGCTCACGATCTCGATCGCCTGGGCGCTGGTTGTCTGGGTGGTGGGCGAGGGCCTCGGCGGGATGGCGACCGGGACCGCCCTCTTGGAGGCCGGCGCCCCCGGCGCCGCACTCGGGTACGTCGTCGTGGCGCTCCTGGTCTGGCCGGGTCGCCGGCCGGGTCCCGGCTCAGCGGCGGCGGCCGGCCGGCTCGGCGACCGGGGGGCGCGCTGGCTGTGGAGCGGGTACTGGGCCCTGGGGGCGCTGCTGCACCTGCAGCCGCGCTTTCCCGTCGGCGCCGTGCTCGCGTACAACCTCCAGACGGCGGCCCAGGACCAGCAAGGCCCGCTCGCCGGCCTGGACTACCGTCTGGCCCAGCTCGGCGACGCCCACGGCGTCGCCGTCGCCCTCGGCCTGGGGCTCTGTGAACTGGCGATCGCGGCCGCGGTCTGGTCGCCCCGCCTGCGCCCGACAGCGCTGGCGGCGGGATCGGTCGCGACGCTCTTGTTCTGGGTGGTCGGCCAGGCGATGGGGGGAGCCCTCACCGGCCTCAGCACCGATCTCAGCACCGCGCCCATGGTCCTGCTCGTCACCGTGGCGCTCATCCCGACGACCGGGGGGCGCATCAGGGCAGCCGCGCCGAACCTCCCGACCGGGGCCGATCGGGAGCCGGCGACCGGTGACAGCGCGGGTCGCGCCGGAGTCCTGTCCAGCCCGCCCGGCTGAGCCCCGCTCGCCGGGCCGCAGCCCCGCGCCTTGCCGGCGCTGCTCCTGAGCGCTGACGGCAGACGCGCGGGCCCCGAGCCCCGCCGGACGGCGCGCCGGGCCGGCCCCGAGCCCCGTTGCCAAAGACGTGTGCCTTCGGCCGGCATCGAGTCGGGGGGGCACGAGGGGGCGCACGGGGTGACCGCGGCGGAGCGGGCAGCCGTGAGGCGGCGATCCAGCCCTGTTCCTCGACGTCGACCATCGGGGATGGCGCCGCCGCCATCCCCGCCTGCCGATCGAAATCGGCCCCCGGCGCGTGCTCATCACGGAGCCACCCCACGGCCCTGGGTGCCTCAGACCGTGAGCCAGCCCCGATGTCGTCGGCCGCCGGCAGGCACGACGGCCGGGGCGGAGGCGGTGTTCGCGCAGGCCGTCCTCGCGCTGAGCGTGATTCCGTGCGCGCCCCGTCGCGCCCGCCTGGTCGGTGCGTGCGCCCGGGTCTGGGAGCGCCTCCGGCTGGCCCCGCTGCGCGGACCCGGCGCGCGGGCCGCCCGGAGGGTGGTCCAGGCTTGCCAGACGCAGGCGAACGCTTGTGAGTGCGAGGCCGCAGGGAGTGCCCGCACCCGTGAGCGGAGCGCTGGACGAGCCTTGACGCGATGCCAGCAGGTGGCGCGGGCGTGGGGCGCGACCGCGAGGCTGGCTGGGGCCCGCGGGCGGCCCCACCGTCGGGAGGGAGGGAGACGACCGCGACCCACCCGCCGGATGGAGTCGACGCGACGGATCCGGGCCTCAGACCGGCCGTCGCCCGCTCAGGGCCTGGGCGACCGTCCGCTCGTCGGCGTAGGCGAGCTCGCCCCCCACCGGCAGCCCGTGGGCCGGCCGGGTGAGGATGACGCCCAGCGGGCCGAGGACCGACGCCAGGTAGGAGGCGGTCGCCTCCCCCTCGACGTCGGCGTCGGTCGCGACGATGACCTCGCGGACCCCGCCCTCCCGGACCCTGGTGATCAGGCCGTCGACGCGGAGCGAATCCGGCCCGACCCCGTCGATCGGCGACAGGGTGCCCCCGAGCACGTGGTACAGGCCGCGGTATCCGCCCGACCGCTCGATCGCGAGGACGTCGGTGGCGCCGGCCACGACGCAGACCAGACCGGCGTCCCGCCCGGCCGCCCGGCAGATCGCGCACCGATGCCCGGACTCGGCGATGAAGCCGCAGGCGGCGCACCGGCCCACCCCGTCGCGGACCTCCGCCAGCGCCTGCTCCAGCCGCCGGCTCTGCTCCGGGGCCCAGCCGACGACGTGGAGCGCGAGCCGCTGGGCCGTCTTGGGACCGACGCCGGGCAACCGCCCCAGCTCCTGGGTGAGGCGCTCCAGCCCGTCCGGGAGCAGGGGCATGGTGCCGGGCCGCGCCGCGCCGGTTCAGCGCCCGCCGAGCCCGCCGGCGCCGCCGAGTCCGCCCAGGCCCGGCGGCAGGAGCTGGGACATCGAGCGGGCGGCGAGCGCGCGGGAGTGGGTGAGGGCGTCGTTGGCGGCGGCCAGCACGAGGTCCGCGACCAGCTCGGCGCCCTCGGTCAGGACCTGGGGGTCGAGCTCGACCGCGACCAGCTCCTGCTGTCCGTTGCAGCGGACGGTGACCGCGCCACCGCCGGCGGTTCCGGTGACCTCCTGGGCGGCGAGGTCGGCCTGGGCAGCCTCCACCTGCTTCAGCATCGCCTGCTGGAGCTGGCGAAGCTGCTTCGGACTGCGACCCATCACGAGCGACTTCCCTCCCCGACCCGGCCGGTGCCATTGTAGGTGGGCGGGACGCACCGCCCCGGCCGGCACCCCGGCCGCCGACCTGCCCGGGCCGGGCCCCTCCGATCACCTCGACACCGTGCGGCGGCGCCGGACCTGCGTTCGCGTTGCCATCGAGCCCGGAAGCCGACGGGTGAGCCTCGAGGATGGCGGCCCACACTGGCGCGGAGGCGGTGCTGACCGTCGGCATCGTCCGGGACCTCCGCCGTCGGGCCGCATGGACGGCGCTCGCGCACGATGCAGCGCATCCGCGCTCCCCCCTGCTGACGACCGCACGGGAGCAGAGCATCCCGTCGGGGTCGAGCGCCGCGTCGACGCCAGCGGCCCGCCAGAGCGCCCAGGTGTGGGCAAGGGGGTGGTGGATGCAGACCATGTCGACGGCATCCGCAAACGTCTGCCGACCGGCAGGGCTGTTGCGCTGGCACCTTGCCAACTCGGGGGATGCTGAGAGACTCGCTGCCGGCGATCCCCGAGGCGACGGGGCCGGCGTCGCCCGAAGGGAAGGAGGTGCAGGCGGCGAGCAGGGCGCCAGCACCGGCTCCGCCAGGTGGCGGACGATGTCTCGGGTGGCCCAGTCGACGGATGGCGACCGGTTCCTCCAGCAGCCGCGGGCGCAGTATACGCCTGGGCCGTGGACGTCGCGGCCACGCTGCGCAGCGATTGAATACGCCACGGGGGCCGTCACCCGCGAGGGCTCCCGGCATGATGCCCGCTGCCTCGAGGCGCGAGCCTGGGACGCACCGTGGACGAGGCATTCGCCAACTTCCGGGAGGCGCTCGAGCTCCACGCCCAACGCGCGTCCGGGTGAGTTCGCAGAACCAGCGCTCGACCACGTTCAACGACGACGGCTCGGCGGCTCGACGTGGAGATGCAAGCGGGGGTGCTTCGCCAGCCACGCCCGCACGATCTCGTGACAGGACCACCGCGGCAGGGCTGCGCTACCTTTCCAGCGGCGTTCGACAGAAGTCCGCGGCCGGGCGCTCGCACGGGGCTGGCCGGACTACGCGATCGGACTCCGCCATCTCATCCCCTGTTGGCCAGAGATCGGATCCGTGAAGACACTGGCGTCCGTGAGTTGGGCCTCCGACGGAAGCGGGTCATATGCCATCAAGATACCCACCTCCTCCATGCCCGGCTCCTCCACAACGCTTCCTGTCGGACCTGCACGCAAGAACCACGCCAGGGGCGCCCGTTTGCGGGTGCGCGGCCGGTACCGCACTCCGAGTCCGACCTCAGGTCCATTGACCACGATGACGACGTCTTCGACGACGAAGCCCCAACTCTTGAGGGCTTGAGTGGTCTCAGCTCATCTCAGATCGGTCTCCAGCTCCGCTCGCTCACGTTCGAGCTGCTCTCGGATGCCGTTGGCCATCTCACGCATGGCGCCCCTCGATGTGCATATCGACCCTGCGCGCCCAGCCCGCCCAGGGACGCATCGTGGGCCAGCAAGGATGACGCGTCCGCTCCGGTCGGGAGCACGGCAGCCGCGAGAGTCGGCGGAGACAGTTGACGCCTTTAGGTTTCAAGGCCGCCACCGACGACCTCCACACGGAACGTCGCCCAACGCCCTCCAGCGAATCTGTTCGCCCGGGGGTGGCAGATCATGGCCGCGATCTGAACAGCGGGGTCGCCGAGGCCGCCGAACGCGATACTGGGCGCTGTCGTCGGCGAAGGTGGTGACCCCGCCGGCCGCGTCGGTCAGGCTGGTGAGGTTCCCGCTCCCGTCGTACGCCCGGTGGACCGAGCGCCCGAGCGGGTCGGTCGCGGCGGTCAGCTGCCTCCCCCCGTAGGCGAAGGTGAGCGCCCGCCCGGCCGAGTCCGTCACCTGCGTCAGCTGGCGACCGGTGTAGGTGCAGGTCGTCGGGTAGCCGTTGGCGTCGGTCTCCGACAGGAGCTGCCCCGACGCGCTGAGGTCGTAGCTCCACTGGTCGTTCAGCTCGGCGAAGGGGTCGGTGCCATCCTGGTTGGCCGTGCGGGTCGCCTGGGCCCGGGCCGGCGGCGTGACGGTCGAGCCGCTCTGGGCGAAGGGGACCGTGGCCCCGCCGGCCTGGGTGACCGTCGCCGTCCCGGCCGAGGGGTCGACGGTCACCGTCATCCCGTACGGCTCGCTCCAGCCGTCTCCGACCACCGCGGCCGAGTCGGTCGCGCCGTTCACCGCGCAGCGTCCGTGGGTGCAGGAGCGGAGCTCCTTCGCCGCAGGGGTGACGGTGCCGTCCTGGGTGGACGGCGCCAGCGGGTTGCCGATCAGCGTCCACGGATGGGACTCGTTCCGGGGCGGACACCCGGTTCCGCCGAGGTCGATCCCGCCGGTGTCGAGGATCTGAGTGCGGTCGGTGTGCGGATACGCCGTGCCGCCGGTCGTGCTGGTCACGGTGGGGATGAGCCCGTCCGGCGTGCAGCCCGGGACGCCGACGTCGGAGCTGTCGAAGTTCTCCCCGTCCGTCTGCGCCAGGATGCGGTTCCCGTTGGCCGGCACCGTCACGGCCGTGCCCCAGAGGTCGAAGGTGGCCGTCCCGATCTGCACCGACACGTCGGTCACCGCGATCGGCGAGCGGGTGGTGTCGCTCGGCTCGATCGCCCCGCTGTCGTAGGTCGGTCCCGGGCCCACGACGGTCATGTTCGGCGCCCCGTCCCACGGGTTGGGGAAGAGCGGGCTGGCCCGCAGGGTGTCCGCGTAGCCCACCGACACGACGAGGGCCGCCGGGGCGGCCTGGACCGCCGCACCCATGACGCCCTGGCCGTGGCCCGCGACCGTTCCCCCGACCATGGCGAGCGCCATGACCGCGGCGGGGGGACAGAGCCGGTGGGGGCGGCGCGTGGCGGCCATGGTCAGGCCTCCGCCGGGCGCTCGGCCGCGGGCGGGCCCACCCCGTCTCGGACGCTGGCCCCCGGCTTCGACCCGGCGCGGCTGGAGGGCAGGCCCGCCTTGCGGCGTGGGCACCCCCCTGCGACCGATCGCGGCGCCGGTGCGACAGGGGTGTCAGGCCACGGCGGGGAAAGGGAAGTCCCGGCTCGTGGCCAGCGCCAGGAGGGCCGGCAGCGAGCGCAGGGCTCCGAGCACCGTTGGCCGCTGCAGGGAGAACGAGCTCGGGTCACGACGAGAACGCAGCTGGACCGTCGGCGCCGCACGCATCCTCACCCCTCCCGCCAGCGTCAGCCTCGTCCGCGGAGCATGAGCCGGGGCGGCCCGCTCAGCGGTCACGGAACTGCGACCGGGCGACCCGGCTGCCGGGGAAGACGTCGAGCGCGGTCCGGAGGGAGGCACCCGAGGCCGCGGCCGGCAGCGGAGGGGCCGCCGGCTCGGACCGGACCAGGTCCACCGTCACCGGCCGTCCCACCACCTCGGCGCAGGCGTCCTCCAGGAGCCGGCGGGTCCCCGGCTCGCCGATCTGCTGGAGGTGGAAGGCGTGGGCGACCGCGATGGTCAGCCGGCCCTCCTCATACGCCACCGGCACCGCCGCCTTGAGCAGGGCCTGGGTGGGGACATGGCGACGCCGCACCTGCTCCAGGACGTCGACCCAGCGCACCTCCCAGCCAGCGACCGGCGGCACCGCGGGCGGGTCGTCGGGCGAAGCCGGGGCGGGCGCGGGCGCGGCGTCCGGTCCGGGGACGGCGCCGAGTCCCGGGGCGGGGTCGGCCGCGGAGATGGGCACCGGCAACCCTGGGGGCGCCTCCTCGGCGGCGGGGGCCGCCGCCGCCGCGGGGATCGGGGGGCGGCTCGGGAAAGGGGGTGCGGCGGCGAGCGGGACCGGGGCCGCGCTCGGGGGCGTCGCCGCGGCTCCCCCTCCCCGCGCCCGTCGCACCGGTGGGGGAGGCGCCGCCGCGCCCTCGCCGCCGGAATCGCCCAGGGCGAGGCGGAGCAGGACCACCTCCAGGGCCAGCCGGGGGTCGTCGGCCCGGCGCACCAGCACCATCCCCTCGGCGCACGCCGCCAGCATCTGGGCCCAGAACCCCGCGGGCGGCCGGCCCCCGGTGTCGGCCTTTGGCGACGCGACCGGCGCCAGCCCGCTGGCCGGGTCCCCGGCGAGGGTCGAGCGAGCGACCTCGGCCAGCGCCCGCAGGAGCTGGCGGGGGTCCGCCCCGCGGGCGTGCAGCCCCTCCAGCTCGCGCAGGACCCGGCCGGGGTCACCGCCGGCGAGCACCAGTGCCAGCCGGCCGACCGCGCCCGGGTCCACCAGCCCGAGCGCCTCGCTCACCTGGGCGCCGGTGACCGCCGGCTCGCCGAGGCCGATGACCCGGTCGAGCAGGGAGATGGCGTCGCGCATCGAGCCCTGGGCGGCGTCGGCGATCAGGGCCAGCCCGTCGGCCTCCCCCGTCACCCCCTCCCGCTCGCAGAGGACGGCCAGCCAGGCCGCGATCGCGGCCTGGTCGATGCGCAGGAAGTCGTACCGCTGGCAGCGCGAGAGCACCGTCTCCACCAGCTTGTGCGGCTCGGTAGTGGCGAGGATGAAGCAGACGTGCGGGGGCGGCTCCTCCAGGGTCTTGAGGAAGGCGTTGGCGGCGGCGTCGGTGAGCATGTGGGCCTCGTCGACGATGTAGACCTTGCGGCGGAGGTGGGCGGGCAGGAAGCGCACCCGCTCGCGCAGGTCCCGGATCTCGTCGATGCCGCGGTTGGTGGCGGCGTCGATCTCGATCACGTCGAGGGAGCTGCCGTCCAGGCACTCCTGGCAGGCCTCGCAGCGGTTGCAGGGCTCGCCCGTGTCCGGCTCCAGGCAGTTGACGGCGCGGGCCAGGATCCGCGCCGCCGAGGTCTTGCCGGTGCCGCGGATGCCGGTGAAGAGGTAGGCGTGGCTGACCCGGCCGTCGCGCACCGCGGCCCGCAGGGTGCGGGCGATCGCTCCCTGGCCGACCAGCTCGGCGAAGGTGCGCGATCGGTACTTGCGGTAGAGGGTCTCGCTCATCGCTCCTCGCCGGCCGTCGTCCCCCTGGGGCGCCAGGGTCGAGCCGCCCCCCCACCAGGGACAGTCGCGCACCCCCCGTCGTGAAGACGCCCCCGGCGCGGGTCCGGTGGACGGGCTCGGGTCGGGGTGCCCGACGGCACCCCCGGCGCCCCGCGGACCGCTGCTTCCTTCCGGACCTGACGGGATTGGCGGGACCGGGTTGCGTCGGATCCGGCCGTCAACGCTCGAACCATCGGGGCTGCCCGACGACGCCTCCCCTCGGGGGGGAGTTCGACCCCGCTATAGCGGTTTGCGGGTACAGGGCACCGCTACCTCCCCGTCTAGCGCGACCGCGCCCATTGTATCGGCGCCGGAGGGCGGCGGTGGGGCGGTCCCGGACGGGACCGCCCCGGTGACCCCGGGCGGCGGGGCGGGGTCGCCGAGCCGGTGCTCGGCGCCGCCCAGCAGGCGGGCGATGTTGCCGCGGTGGCGCAGCACCAGCAGCCCCGCCGCGAAGCAGGTGTAGGCGCGCACCGCCCCCGCGATCCGGGGGGAGCGGAAGGACGCCGCGGCCGCGGTCCCCGCCCCCGCCAAGGACCCCAGCGAGACGTAGCGGGTGGCGGCGATGACCGGGAGGCCGCCGATCAGGGCCAGCCCCGCCGTGCCCGGCTCCAGGGCCAGCAGCGAGCCGATCGTGACCATGACGCTGCGGCCGCCCCGGAACCCGGCCAGGCACGGCCAGCTGTGGCCGACGCCGGCGCCGGCGGCGGCCGCGGCCTGCGCCAGGGCGCCCCCGCCCAGCTGGCGGACCACCGCCGGTGCCACGTACCCCTTCGCCGCGTCCAGGCAGAGGGTGGCGACGCCGGCCCCCGTCCCGGCGGTCCGGAGCACGTTGGTGGCGCCGCTGCTGTGGCTGCCGTAGCGACGGACGTCGACGCCGGCGAGCAGGCGCCCGACCGCGACCCCGGTCGGGATGGACCCGACCAGGTACCCCAGCGTCGCCGCCGCGATCGTGCCCCCACGCATGGTGGGATCGAGTCTGACAGCTTGCCCCGGCCGGGTGGGGCCGTCGCCGCGGCCGCCCGGGGGGGGGCCGGCGCGACACGGCGGCGTCCTCGGTGTACGCTCGGACCATGACGACCACCGCCCTCCCCCAGGCCGCCGCCAGCGCCCCCTCCCGCCCCCGTGTGCGGCTCGACGACCTCGACCTCCCCACCGGCAAGCGGGCCCGCCTCCACACCCTCCTCCACGACCACGGCCCCGGCAACGGCACCCTCCTGCTCCTGCCCATCGACCAGGGGCTGGAGCACGGCCCGGTCGACTTCTTCGTCAACCCGCCCGCGCTCGATCCCGACTTCCAGTGCCAGCTGGCGCTCCGCGGCGGCTTCTCGGGGATCGCCCTCCAGGTGGGGCTCGCCACCCGCTACCTGCGCCCGTACGCGGGCCGGGTGCCGCTGGTGCTGAAGGTCAACGGCAAGACCAACGTCCCGTCCGGGGACGACCCCATCTCGCCGCTGACGGCGTCGGTCGAGGACGCCGTCCGCCTGGGCGCCTCGGCGGTCGGCTACACCCTCTACGTCGGGTCCCCGGCCCAGGACCGCGACCTCCGCCAGATGAACGAGGTTCGCCAGGCCTGCGACCGCACCGGGATGCCGCTGATCTGCTGGGCGTACCCGAGGGGCGCGGCGATCGAGCGCCGGGGCGGCCAGAACAGCCTCTACGCCATCGACTACGCCGCCCGGGTGGCGGCCGAGATGGGCGCCGACGTGATCAAGCTCAACGTCCCGCAGGAGCACGGTGCCGCGGACGGGGCGTCCCCGGCGCCGTACGACACCCTCGCCGAGGACCGCCGCAGCATGCTGGCCCGGGTGATCCGCTCGGCCGGTCGGAGCCTGGTGATCTTCGCCGGCGGCAGCAAGCTGGCCGACGAGGCCCTGCTGGGGCGCATCCACGACGCGATGGCGGCCGGGGCGACCGGCTTCATCTTCGGCCGCAACATGTGGCAGCGGCCGATCGACGAGGCGCTGGCGATGACGGCGCAGGTACGCGAGCTGCTGGCCGCCTCCGGCGGCTGAGCCGGCCGCCAGGGGCCGGTCAGAAGCCGAGGAAGAGCGGCCGCGCCGCCCGCTGGGCCAGCCCGATCAGGGGGCCCGCGACCGGGCCGCCGAGGACGAGGGCGAGCCCGCACAGCCCCAGCCCGCACGCCACCAGCGGCTCCGGCCAGGAGACCTCGTCGCCCTCGGCGTCCGGGTCCAGCAGCACCGCGGCCCAGCGCAGCCCCGCCGCCCCGGCCAGCACCAGCGCCAGCGCCGCCACCCAGGCGACCCACCCGTAGCCGGCCGCGACCGCCGCGCCCAGGACGCTGAACCAGCTGAGGAAGCCGGCCAGCGGCGGCAGCCCGACGAGGGCGACGAGGACCAGCACCAGCGCCGCGCACGGCCCCGGCGAGCGTCCCCAGAGCCCGCGCAGCCGCTCCCGTCCGCTCCGCTCCTCGCCCACCCAGAGCACCACCCCGAGGCTGCCGGCGGCGAGGGGGGCCAGCAGCAGGGTGGCGAAGAGGGCCGCCGCCGCGCCGTGGCGGCTCTGCGCCGGCAGGGCGGTGAGCACCAGCGCCCCGTCCCCCGCGAGCAGGAGCAGGACCAGCTGGCGCAGGGTGCCGGCGCGGAGCGCCAGGGCCGCCGCGACCAGGGCGGTGCCGCTCCCCAGCACCGCCACCAGCACCGTCCAGGCGGCCGGGACGTGGGGGAAGCCGGCCTCGAGGACGCGCACCAGGGCGGCGAGGTCGGCGGTCCCCCCCACGACGCACACCGCCAGCACCGCGGCCAGCGGCGCCCGCCCGGCGCCGCTGGCGCGCCAGCCCAGGAACGGCCCCAGCCCCAGCAGCGCGCCGCCCCCCATCACCAGCGCGGTCGCCGCCAGCACCTGGGCCGGGTGGGGATGGGCGAGGGCGCGGGCGACCACCGCCAACCGGGTGGAGCCGGTCAACCCGTAGGTGACGACCACCCCCAGGAGGAGGCAGGCCACACCGGCGGCCAGCAGGCAGAAGGTCTGGAGTGCGGCGGCCGCCGCGGCCCCGTCCAGCTTGCGCAGCCCGACCAGAAGGCTCGCCGCCACCGCCGCCACCGTCAGGCCGACCGCGATCGTGACCAGATCCTGGCTGGCGGCGGTGACCATGCCGCCGAGGGTGAGGAGGAGGACCAGCGCGGTGAACTCCCCCTGCAGCGGCCAGAGGTCGCGGGCGGCCGCGGCGGTGCAGCAGAGCACCGCCACCGTCCCCGCCAGCAGGACGGCGTGGAGGAAGAGCGCGTAGCGGTCGACGAGGAAGCTGCCGTGCTCGATGTCGGGCACCGCCGGGCCCAGCGAGGGGTGCCAGAGCAGGACGCTGTCGGCGAAGGCGAAAAGGCAGGCGGCGATCCCGATCGCGGTCACCACGGAGGCGGGGTGCTCCCCGCGCCGACGCCCGGCGGCGAGGGCCGCCGCCGCGCCCAGCAGGATCACCCCCTCGGGGCCGAGGTCGGCGAGGAAGCCCAGGGTCACCGAGGGCCCCCGCCCGCCGCCAGGACCAGCGCCGCGCCCACCACCGGCAGCGCCGGCACCGCCGGCACGATCGCAGCGGGCGCCTCGGCGGCGAGACGCCCGGAGACCAGGTCGGTGCCGTTGACCATGTAGGGCAGGAAGCGGCCCGACCCGAGCCCGAACAGGAGCAGGAAGGCGGTGAGGACCGCCCCCGCGTAGAGCTCCGAGCCCTCGGCGTCGCGCAGCCGGGGCACGTTCTCCCCCGGCGGCCCCAGGAACACCCGGCTCCCGGCCCGCCACAGGGCCGCCCCCAGGACCAGGATCGCCAGGCAGCCCGCGGCCACCCCGTAGCGATGGGCCGGGAAGGTGCCCACGAAGACCTGGAGGAGGGCCGGGAAGCCCGCCAGCAGCGGGATCCCCACCACCCCCCCGGCCCCCACCACCCACAGCAGGCTGAGCCGGGGCGCCGGCTGGCCGCAGCCGCCCAGGTCGCTGAGCCGGCGGGCCCGGAGGCGCTCGGTGAGCGCGCCCGCGACCAGCAGCAGGAGCGGGAGGGCGAGGCTGGCCGCGAGGAGCAGGTAGAGGGCGCCGGCGATCGAGGTCTCGGAGGAGCCCACCATGCCGAGGACCACCAGGCCGCCCACGCACACCACCACGTAGCCGATCAGCCGGCGCAGCTCCTGGACGGCGTAGGCGCCGAAGGCGCCCCAGAGCATGGTGAGCACGGCCAGGCCCAGCAGGGGGGTGGCGAGGTGGTCGGCCCCCCGGGGGGCGGCGTCCAGCGCCACCCGGGCCAGGGTGTAGCCGCCGGTGAGCAGGCCGGTCGCGACCGTCAGCATCGCGATCGGCGGTCCCGAGGAGGAGACGGCGTCGATCACCGGCAGGTGGCCCGGCACCAGCCCCATCCGCAGGATGCACGCCGCCACCACCAGCGCGAAGACCCCGGTCGAGACCCCGTGGGGCAGGGTCAGCTGGGTGGACAGGGTCCCGAGGTCGAGGCCCCGCTGGCCGGCGCGGCCCGAGAGCAGCAGCGCCGCACAGACCAGCAGGCCCGAGCCGAGCAGCCAGCTGGTGAGGAGGCGGCGGGCGGCGCGGGCGGCCCGGGGGCCGCCCCCGAGGCGGACCAGGAGGGCGACCGGGGCCACCGGCCAGAGGAAGAACAGGATGAGGAGGCCGAGGTCGTAGGCGGCGAGGCATCCCAGCAGCCCCACCCCGCTGAACAGGAGGAGGCCGAAGTGGAGACGGGTGCGCTCGCGCACCCGCCACGAGGCCAGCACCACGACCACCAGCAGGATGGTGGCGACGAAGAGGAGCGGGAAGTTCAGGCCGTCGCCGCCGAGGTGGTAGCCCACCGGGACCGGCACCCCGGGGACCCAGCCGGCGCGGACCGCGGGCTGGGCCAGCCCGCCCTGGCCGGCGTTGGCGAGGACCCCGAAGAAGTCGAAGCCCGCGAACACGAACGAGACGAGGGCCGCCCCCAGGGCGGTCACCCGAACCCGGAAGCGCTGGAGGTCGGTCGCCACCGGAAGGCAGGCGATGATCCCCGCCCCCACCAGCGGCGCGAACACGATGATCGAGAGGGTGACGTCGGGCGGCGCCGCCGACCCCGCCAGCGCGACCAGGGCCGAGGCGATCACGGGGCCGCCCCGCCGGCGTGGTGGAGCCCGACCCAGAGGGCGAAGCCGGCCACCGCCAGGACGAAGGTGGCCACCGTTGCCGCCGCGGCCGCCTCGCGGCGCCACAGGCACACCCGGTCGAGCCATCCGGCCGCCCCCCGCACCGCGTCCCCCACCGCTTGGAAGCCCGCCCCCTCGATCCTGGCGTCGACCGCCAGCAGCGCGCGTCCGGGCGCGGTGAGCAGCACCCGCTCAGCCGCCCCGAGCCCGCCGAGGGCGAGCGCCGCCGCCGCCGGCCTCGCCGGGTCCGGTCCGCCGCCGAGCTCGACGGAAGGGGGGCGGAGCCCATCCGTCTGCCCCACGGGCGGTCGGGCGGGGCCGAGCCGGCCGCGCCAGCCGACCCAGGCGGCCGCCGCCGGCAGGGCCAGGGTCAGGAGCAGCGCCGCCCCGTTCACGGGAAGGCCCGGACCGCCGGGCGGGGTGGCGACGAAGGCCCCCAGGCTCGGCCCCACCCCGGGCAGGACCGCCAGCCCGCTGACCAGCGCGAGGCCGGCCGCCCCCAGCAGGGCCGGCGCGAGGGTCCGCCCGCCGCGGTCGGGCCGGGCGTGGGGCCGGCGGGGGTGGCGCCGCGGCGACGCCGGCTGCGGCTCGGGGATGGGGGCCAGCCCCCGCGCCACCGCGGCGGCGGCGGCGGCGCCGGCCACCACGACCCCGACCCCGGCCAGCAGCCGGGCCACCGGGTCGATCGCGGTCCCGGCCGGCAGCCGGGCGGCCCAGGCCGCGCCGAGGATGGCGGAACGGGCGAAGAACGCGCCCATCCCGACCCCGCCCCCGAGGGCGAGGCACCCGAGGAGGCAGGCCCACCCCACCGGCCCCTGGGACCGCATCGCCAGCCAGGACGGGCGGGGACCGCCGCCGCGGGCCGCCATCACCCCCAGCGCTCCGAGGACGGCGGGCGTCGCCAGCGCCACCGTGGCCGCCAGCGCGGCGGCGCCGGCCACCGTCCCCAGCCCGACGCCGACGACCGCGGTGGCCAGGCCGCTGGCGGCGAGCCAGAGCACCCGGCGGTCCAGCGGACCGGTGCGGAACGCCAGCACGGCGAAGCCGGCGGCGGCGGCGGCGGCGGCGACCACCACCGCCGGGAGCACGTGGGTCGCGACCTCCAGCAGGACCACGGTGCGGCTGAGCACCGCCACCCCGCCCAGGCCCAGGCCGACGACCGCGATCCAGGCCGTGGCCACGCCCGCCGCCGACGTGGCCCGGCGCGAGACCGCGGTGAGGGCGACCGCCGCCACCAGGACGGCGGCCGCGGCCAGCTCCAGCACCGCGGCGAGGACCAGGGAGCGCGCCCCCACCCCGGTGACGGTGCCGTGCGGCGCCGCCAGCCAGCGGCCGGCGAGCGCCACGAAGCTGAAGCCGTCGGCGTAGGTGGCCGAGGGGTGGCGTCCGGAGGTGGCGGCGGCCTCGATCGCGCCCGAGAACTTGGCGTCCAGGAAGACCGCCGCCAGGACCAGGCCCACCGCGGCCAGCCAGCCGGCCAGGAACAGCCGGCGCGCCGCGATCCGAAGGCCGACGGTGTGGGCGTCGTCGGCGGCGGCGAGGTAGCCGGCCAGAGCCAGGAGCCCCACCGCCGCGGCCGCCTGCACATACCCCGGTGCCAGCACCAGCCCCAGCGCCGCCGCCGTCGCGAGCGCCACCGCCCGGTGGAGGACCACGGTCTGGCCGGCGGCCCTGGAGGTGGAGAGGAGGAAGCACTGGAGGGTGAGCGCCGACACCGAGACCGCGAGGGCGAGGGTCACGCTGAGGGGGTCGACCAGGATCCCGACCGAGGGCTGGAGGGTCGCCGCCAGCAGGGTCCTGGTGGCGGCATTGAAGGGGGTCTGGATCACCGGGTAGGTGAAGACCGGCACCGTGTTCTGGTACGTGGGCCGACCCTGGGCGAGCTCGAAGCCGAGGAGGAGGACCGCGGCGACGACCACCAGCATCGCCCCCACGGTGAGGGTGACCGCGATCGCCCGGCGGGTCTCGACCGCATAGCTGAGGACGATGAAGGCGAGGGGGAGGAAGCAGACCGCCCACCCCAGGTTCAGCAGGGTCACGCCGCGGGTCCCCCCCCGTCCACGGTGGCGGCCGCGGGCACCGCCTCCGCCCGGGGCCCCGGGGGCGGGTCGGGGAGGGCCAGGTCCGCCTGGGCCAGGCTCTCCAGCGCGCGCCGGCGGGCGACGACGGCGAGCGCGGCGCCGGCGCCGACCACCGCGGTCGCGCAGACCAGCACCACCAGCGCCAGCACCGCGCCGGTCGCCGCCCGCCCGGGGTCGGCGAGGCCGAAGCCACTCGCGCCCAGCATCACGCCGCTGAAGAGGATCGCGATCCCCACCAGCTGGCCCAGGGCGTCGCGGCGGGCGATGACCCCGTAGCCGCCCACGGCGACGAGGCCGGCGGCGAGGCCGAGGGCGACCGCGGCGGCCGCGGTCACGGGCGCAGCCCCCGCCGGGCGGCGCGGGCGGCGGCGCGCTGGGCGGCCCGGGCCCGCTGGGCCGCGACCCGGCGCCGGTGCGCCTCGACGGCGGCGACCTCGGCCGCCTCGCGATGGTCGCGGACCGCCACCGCCGCCCCGATCGCCGCCACCATCGCCACCAGCACCACCGCCAGCTCCACCGGGACGGCATAGCCGAGCAGGAGGGTGTGCCCGACCGACGGGCCGGGTCCGGGCCGATGGACCCACGCCCTCCCGGTGCTGACCCCGATGCCGACCAGCAGACCGCAGAGCCCCACCGCCGCCCCGGCGGCCGGCCCCGATCGGGCCCAGCCGCGGGTCGGCTCGCCCCCCTCCGTGCCGGGATCGGCGAGCGGTGCGAGCAGGAGCAGCTGGGCCACCAGCCCCAGCAGCAGCTGGGCGACCGCCACCACGACCAGCCCGGCGACGAGGAGCGCCAGCCCGAGCGCGAGCTGGCACAGCCCGAACGCCGCCAGCGTCGCACCGCGGCCCTGGCGGAGGGCCGCGGTGCCGGCCGCCCCCAGCGCCACCCCGCCGAGGGCCGCCACGGCGACGGCCGTCATCGGCGGGAGCGGGGCGCGGCGCGCCGGCGACGCGCGGCCGGTCGTGGCCCCGGCCGCCGGGCGGCGGGGCGCGAGAGGGCCGTCGCGCACATCCGCGCCATTGTAGGGAGGGCGGCCGGGGGCCACCGGCGGGCGACCGGGGAGGCGACGGGGGCCCCTGCCCCCCCGCGGTCCCGCCGGCCCCGTCAGCGGTCGCGGACCACCAGGCGGTCGGTGTAGGCGGCGAGGCGCCGCCGGGCCCGATCCGGCAGCGGCGCCAGCGCGGCCAGGGCCTCCGCCGACCACTCGTCGGCGAGGGCCCGGGCCGCGGCCAGCGCCCCGCTCTGCCGCACCAGCCCCACCACCTGCAGGCTGGCCGCCTCCGCCGCCGGGCCCGGGTCGGCGGCGTCGAGCCGGCGCAGGGCCGAGAGGACGTCGGCGCGAGCCGCCCCCCGCAGCGCGCAGATCAGCGGCAGGGTGCACAGCCCCTGGGCCAGGTCCAGCCCGGCCGGCTTGCCGGTCAGCAGCGGGTCGGCGAAGTCCAGGCAGTCGTCGATCCCCTGGAACGAGAGCCCGAGGAGGTGGGCGTAGCGGAGCAGGGCGCGCCGCTGGGGCCAGGGGGTGCGGCTGAGCCGGGCCCCGGTCTCCACGCAGGCGCCCAGGAGGGCGCCGGTCTTGCCCGCCGCCACCTGCCGGTAGCCACCGAGCTGGGCGGTCCAGCGGCGGCGTCCGTCCAGCTCCCGCAGCTGGGCCTCCGCGATCCGCACCAGGGAGCGGGTGATCGCCCGGGCGATCGCGGGGTCGCCGAGGCCGCAGAGCAGCTCGGCCGATCGGCCGAGGTAGTGGTCCCCGACCGCGAGCGCTGTCAGCGCCCCGCGATCGCTGGCGACCGTCGGGGCCCCGCGGCGCGAGGCCGCCCCGTCGACCAGATCGTCGTGGCAGAGGGTGGCGGCGTGGAGGAGCTCGATGGCGGCGGCGCCGACCACGGCCCGCTCGGGGTCGTAGCGGGGCCCGACCTCAGCGGCGAGGAGGACCAGCCCGGCCCGCAGCCGCTTGCCGCCCGCCCCCAGCAGGAGCGCCATCGGGCCCGCCAGCCCCGGGGGGTCCTGGAGCAGGCGGCCGCCCAGCCATCGCTGCACCGGGTCCCGGGAGGCGCGCAGCCGGTCCAGCGCCGGGGTGTCGGCCGGGGCAGGCCCCAGGGCGGCGCCGCCGCCCGCGAGCGCCGCCCCGGCGCGCCACCACCTGGCCTGCGCCGTCCCCGGAAGCCGCGCCGCCGACGCCCCGGCGAGGCCGCAGGCGGGAAGGAGCTGGCGGGCCGCCCGGGCCGCCTCGTCGCCGGCGGCGAGGGCGCCGGCGGCCGCCGCCACCCCGCGGGCGAAGGCCGCCTGCACGACCAGGTCGGAGTGGCCCGACAGCGCCTGGGAGGCGCGGGCCAGGCAGTAGTCGCCGGCCAGGGTGGCGAGTCCGACCGGCTCCTCCCGGGTGGCGGCGGCGTGGTGCCACTCCAGCGCCCGCTCCACCAGCTCGGCGGCAGCGGCGGCGTGGACCGCGCCCGCCCCGGCCCGCTCCCCGGACGCCGCCGCCCGCAGGGTGAGCCGGGCCGGCAGGCCCAGGCTGGGGCGAGCGCGGCCGAGACCGCGGGACCAGGCGAGGCGCGACACCACCGCCTGGGTCTCGGTCAGCATCGGCGCCGCGATCGCCATCGCCCTCCATGCGACCGAACCCGGCGGCCGTGTGTCAAGTGTGCGGAGTCGGAGGGGCGGGGCGGCTCAGCGGCCGCGGCCGCCGGAGCCGGGCCACGCCCGCCCGAGCGCCGCCGCGCCGCCCAGCCCCACCAGCGCCGCCACCACCGCGAGAACGAAGAGCGGGGTGGGGTGGGCGCCCCCGAGGGCGGGGACCGCGGCCACCAGGACCGTCAGCGCGACCAGCCCCAGCCATGCGATGGGTCCCGGGAGCCGGAGGCGGCCGAGGCCGGAGGCAAGGGCCCCGAGGCCGCGGTCGGGCCACCAGGCCGTGACCCCCGCCGCCGCCGCCGCCGCGACGATCGCCGCCGCCGCCGCGGCGATCACCGGGTCCCGTCCTTGGTCGCGGCGACCGCCCCCAGCGGCCCGGCGGGCGCCGAGGTGGTGATCACGAAGGCGAGGAGGAGGAAGGCGACCGTCGCCGCCAGGAGGGTGACCACCGAGACCCCGCCCGCCACCACCGGGCCCTCGCCGGCGTTCAGCTGGGCCAGCTGGGCCCCCCCCGCGACCGCCAGCGCCAGGGCCACCCCCCACAGCGCCGCGCGCCGGCGCTGCCACGCCGCCCGGACCGCCACCACCACGGCGAAGCACCCGAGGCCGGCGAAGCAGAGGAGGACCACCCCGATGATCCAGGAGAACTTCACGCCGCCAGCGTGCCCCCGGCGACGACCCGGTCGCCGCGGTAGCAGACCGCCGACTGGCCGGGGGCGACCAGCGGCTCCGGCTCTTCGAACCGGACCCGGGCGCAGCCGTCCGAGCCGGGCTCCCAGGTCGCCGCCACCGCCCCGCCATGGGCGCGCAGCTGGACCTCGGCGCGGATCGGGCCGGCCGGGGGCCGGCCGTCGAGGTAGACGCACCCCTCGACGACCGCCTGGCGGACGCAGAGCGCCTCCCGCGGGCCGACCACCAGCCGGTTGTGCTGGGGGTCGAGCCGGAGCACGTACAGGGGGCGCTGCGAGGGCCCCACCGCCGAGAGCCCCAGGCCCGAGCGCTGGCCAACGGTGTATCCCGCCAGACCGGTGTGGCCCCCGACCACGGTGCCGTCGACGCTCACGATCGGCCCCGGACGCGCCCGCGACCCCAGCCGCTGCCGCAGCCAGGCCCGGTGGTCGCCGCCGACGAAGCAGAGCTCCTGGGAGTCCGGTTTGGCAGCGACGCCGAGGCCGAGGCCGGCGGCGATCCGGCGGACCAGGACCTTCTCGACCTCGCCCAGGGGCAGGCAGACCGCGGCCAGGGTCCCCGGGCCGCAGTGGTAGAGCGTGTAGGACTGGTCCTTGCGCACATCGAGGGCGCGGTGGAGGGTGCAGCGCCCGTCCGCCCCCGCGCGCACCCTGGCGTAGTGGCCGGTGGCGAGGTGGGTGGCGCCGACCGCGCGGACCCGCTCGAGCAGGGCCGAGAACTTGATCCACTGGTTGCAGCGCACGCAGGGGTTGGGCGTCCGCCCCGAGCCGGCGGTGTCGACGAAGTCGCGCACCACCGTGTCCGCGAAGGGGCCCGAGAGGTCCAGCACGTAGTGGGCCATCCCCAGCCTGGTCGCGGCCCGCCGCGCGTCCTCGACGGCGTCCACCGAGCAGCAGCCGCCGCCGTCGGTGGGGACCTCGCCCCACAGCCGCATGGTGACGCCGAAGGCGGGCAGCCCGGCGGCCACCACCAGGGCGGCGGCCACCGCGCTGTCCACCCCACCGCTCATCGCCACCGCGACGACGCTGCCCGCCGGCAGCCGGCGACCGCCGACGGTCTGCGGCCGGATCGGGCGGCCGCCGGCGCGGGCCGCCGCCCGGGCGATCGCGGCGGCCGCGAGCGGGGCCGCGCGGCGGCCGCCCGGCCGCTCAGACGGCGAGGTCACCCTCGACCGGGTCGACCCGGACGCCGAGCTCCTCGCAGAAGCGGAGCCCGCGGTCGATCTCGTCCGGCTCACCCAGGACCTCCAGCATCACCCAGCCCTCGTCGCGGCTGACATCCGCCCGGCGGATGTTGGTGACCACGCTGAACTCGTGGCCCAGCCGATGGATGACGGGCTCGCCGACCAGGTCCGGCGAGAAGTGGAGGGTCACCCGGCGCCGGGCCAACGGGTCAGCCGCCCCCGGCGACCGCCGGCACGATCGAGAGGTCGTCCCCGTCGACGAGGGCAGTGCCGAGCCCATCCGCGAACCGGATGTCCTCGTCGTTGCGGTAGAGGCTGACGAACGGCTTCAGCTGGCCGTCCGGCTCGTGGAGCCTGGCGGCGAAGCCCGGGTAGCGCCCGTCCAGGTTGCTGAGCGCCTCGGCCACGGTCCCGCCGTCGATCTCCACCTCGGCGGCGCCGCCGGTCAGGCTGCGCAGGGGTCCCGGCACCCTGACCGTCACCGCCACCGCGAACGACTCCTCACGAGGTCGAAGTATAGGGGCGATCCGCACGGGGCCGAGGCGCGCCCCGGAGCGCGCCCGCGGCGGCACGGCCGGCGCGCTCGCCGCTCACGACGGCGCCCTCGATGGTGGGATTGACCAGGTAGTCGCCGGCGAGCACCACCGGCATGACGCCGCGGCCGGCCGCCAGCCGCCGCCGCTCGTCGAGGCTGGCGGCGAGCCGGCGGTAGTGGCCGGGGGCGAACAGGGTCACCGCCTGCGGCCATCCCCAGCTGAGGCCGGCCGCCGCGGTCCCGGGGTCGAGCCGCCCCGCCGTGCGGGCGTGCAGGAGCACGGCGAGCCGCTCCTGCGCCGGCGGCGGCAGCGGTCCCGCCTCGGCGCCGGGGCCGAGGACGTGGTCGGCAAGCTCCGCCCACGCCGCCGCGGCGACCAGCCGGCGCCCGTCGCCGCCCCCAGCCGCGACGAGGAGCGGGCCCCCGCCGTCGTCCCACCGCCAGCCGGCGGCCCCCGGGCCCGGCACCTCGCAGACGAGGCGGACGAGGCGCGAGTGGGCGACCTCCCGGAGCAGGCGCCGGAGCTCCCCGGCGGCCGGCAGGCTCGGACCGAGGAGGCGGAGCGTCTCGCCCGCGGGGGCGGCCAGGATCAGCGCCGCCCCGCGCCAGCGCGACCCGTCCGCGCACAGGACCTCGGCGCCGCCGGACGCCGCCGCTCGGACCGCGACCGCCCGGCCCGCCGGGCCCACCACGACCGGGAGCGCCGCGGCGAGGCGGCGCGGCAGCTGCCCGAGGCCGCCGCTGAGGCGGAGCGGCCGGGCCCGCCAGACCAGCCGACCGGCCAGCAGCATCAGCGCCCGGCTCATCGACTCGGCCGGGCTGAAGGCGTTCCACTCGAACGCCGGGCGGACCGCGTCGCGGAGGAAGCGCTCGCCCAGGCGGCGCCGCGCGTAGGCGGCGATGGACTCGGTGTCGAGGGGGGCGAGACGCTCCGGCTCCGCCAGCCTGAGCCGGGGGAGGCTGGAGAGGACGTCGGCGGCGCAGAGGACCAGGCCGCCCAGCTCCCGTCCGCGCAGGGGCCACCGGGCGGCGGGAGCGGTCGGCGCCCGGAGCTGGCCACCGAGCCCGAGCCGGTCCAGCCAGGCCCGGGTGCGGCGGTAGAACGGGTAGCAGTGGCCGGCGCCGAGCTCGACCACCGGGCCGGCCGGACCGCCGAGGGGAACGCTGAGGCACCGGCCCCCGACCCGCCCCGCCTCCAGGACCACGACCTCCCGCCCGAGGTCACGGACCACGGTGGCGGCGACCAGGCCGGCGACGCCCGCGCCGACGACCACCACCGGCACCGGGCGGGGCTCCACCGCGGCGGGCGGCTGGGCCCCGGCGGCGGTCAGCCGGCCGCGCGCACCGGCTCGGCGCGGCCGAGCAGGCCGCCCGGGTCGGCGGCGAGGAAGGAGCGCAGCCGGGCCGGGATCGGCTCCGGGAGCCGGGTCCGTCCCTCCAGGGCGCCCACGGTCTTGAGCCCGTGGCCGGTGATGTAGGCGACGACGGTCTCGTCCCCGCGCCACCGGCCGGCCCGCGCCAGCCGGGCCAGCACCGCCACCGTCACGCCGCCGGCGGTCTCGGTGAAGATGCCCTCGGTGCGGGCCAGGAGCTCCATCCCCTCGAGGATCTCCTCCTCCTCCACCGCGGCCACCACGCCGCCCGACTCGCGGGCGAGCCGGACCACGTCGCCGCCGTCGGAGGGGTTGCCGATCGCGATCGACCGGGCGATGGTGCGCGGCTCCCGGACCGGCACGATGTGGGTCTCGCCCCGCTCGAACGCCGTCGCGACCGGGGCGCACCCCCTCGCCTGGGCGCCGGTGAGGCGGGGCGGCCGCCCCGGCATCACCAGCTGGAGCTGGCGCAGCTCGCCCAGCGCCTTGGCGTGCTTGACAAACTGGCAGCCGGACGCCACCGGGATGATGATCTCGTCGGGCATCCGCCAGCCCAGCTGCTCGCAGGTCTCGAAGGTCAGGGTCTTGCTGCCCTCGCTGTAGAAGGGGCGCAGGTTGATGTTGCAGAAGCCCCACGGCATGCGGTCGGCCAGCTCGCTGCACAGTCGGTTGACGTCGTCGTAGGTGCCGCGCACCCGCACCATCACCGGGTCGAAGACCGCCGTCGGCGCCACCTTGCCGGGCTCCAGGTCGTCCGGGATCACGACCAGGCCGCGCAGCCCCGCCCGCGCCGCATAGGCGGCGACGGCGTTGGCGAGGTTGCCGGTGGAGGCGCACCCGAGCACCTGGAAGCCATGCTGGCGGGCCCACGACGCCGCCACGCTCACCACCCGGTCCTTGAAGGAGTTGGTCGGATTCTGGCTGTCGTTCTTGATGTAGAGGTGGCGCAGCCCCAGCTGCTCGCCGAGCCGCTCGGCGTGGACCAACGGGGTCAGCCCCTCCCCGAGGGACACCGGCGGGGTGTCGTCCTCGTAGGGCAGCAGCGCACGGTAGCGCCACATCGAGGTGGGGCCGGCCTCGATCGCCGCCCTGGTGGCCAGCTGCGCCACCACCCGGTAGTCGTAGGCGACCTCCAGCGGCCCGAAGCAGTGGTCGCACACGTGGGTGGGGCCGATCGCAACCTCGCTGGCGCACGCCCGGCAGCGCAGGCACAGGACCCGGGGCGGCCGGCCGCTCACGCGGCGGTCCTGGGGGCGGGCGGGGCGGGCCTGATCATGTCGATGGTGCCCCGAGTGTACGGGGGCCGACCGGCGCCGACGGCTCGTCCGGGACCGCCGGCAGGGTGAGCCGCCAGGCCGGCCGCGGGGGCGGCTCCAGCTCCCCGGCGACGAGGGCGTCGTGGACGAGCTGGGACCACGACTCGAGCTGCAGGTAGCGGCTGCGCACCGCCGGCGGCGGCAGCACCTCCCCCTCCAGCTTGCGCCGCTCGCGGACCGCGACCACGGCGGCGCCCGCCTCCACCAGCAGGACCAGGCCCAGGTGGACCCGGCCCACGGCGGCGGTGTCGTCCTTGAGCAGGCCGACCAGGGTCGCCGGGACCGGCACCGCGCAGACCACCTCCTCGCGCCACTCCCTCACCGTCCCCGCCACCACCGGGTCGCCGCCCCCATCGGCGTCCTGCCGGTTGATGTGACCACCCACCCCGAGCGTGTACTGGTGGCGCAGGCGCGCCTCGCTGGAGGCGGTCAGCCGGCGCATCACCAGCAGCCCCTGGTCCGACCGCACCACCATATGGGGGATGATCTGCTGCCAGCTGGGGTCCTCCTCGACGTCGGCGCGGGGGCGGAACTCGCCCGCGCCCGCGATCGCGCGGAGGGCCTCCGCCAGCCCCGCCGTGCGCACCCCGTGCCAGGTGCCGTCGGGCAGGAGCTCGCGCCGGGCCACGACCAGCACCGCCTCCCGCCCGGCGGCCCCCGGGCGAAGCGGACCGCGGACGGCGGCTGGCATCGCAGGCCAGGATACGGGCGCCGTCGCCGCCGGCCCGGCGGTCTGACCCGATGGCACGACGCCCGACCACCGTGATCGCGGGCGCCGGCCTGGCCGGCGGCCGCGCCGCCGAGACCCTGCGCGCCCAGGGCTACGACGGGCGCCTGGTCCTGATCGGCAGCGAGCCCGACCGACCGTACGAGCGCCCTCCCCTCTCCAAGGCGTACCTGGAGGGACGCCTCGCCCGCGAGCGGGTGTTCCTGCGCACCGCCGCCTGGTACCGGGAGCAGGCGATCACGCTGCGGCTGGGGACCACCGTCACCGGCGTCGACTGCCGGCGCCGCCAGGTCCAGCTCGATCGCGGCCGGCCGATCGGGTACGACCGCCTGCTCCTCGCCCCCGGCGCCCGCCCCCGCCGCCTCCTGGTCCCCGGCGCCCAGCTGGAGGGGGTGGTCGCGCTGCGCACGCTGGCGGATGCGGAGCGACTGCGGGCCGCCTTCGCGGGCCGTCCCCGGGTCGTCATCGTCGGCGCCGGCTTCATCGGCTGCGAGGTCGCCGCCGCCGCCCGCCGCCAGGGCTGCCCGGTGACCCTCCTGGAGGTCGGGGCCGCCCCCCTGGCGCCGGCGCTCGGCCCCCTGGCCGGCGCCTTCGTGGCCCGCCTCCACCGGGACCACGGGGTCGACCTTCGCACCGGCGAGAGCCTGGTCAGCCTGCACGGCGCGGAGCGGGTCGAGGCGGTGGTCACCACCTCCGGCCGGCTCCTCGACGCGGACCTGGTGCTGATCGCGGTGGGGGCGGAGCCCCGGACCGAGCTGGCGGAGGCGGCGGGCCTCGCCTGCGACGGCGGGATCGTGGTCGACGAGTGCTGCCGCACCTCCGCTGCGGACGTGTTCGCGGCCGGCGATGCCGCCAGGTGGTGGCACCCCGGCCTGGCCCGGCGGCTGCGGGTGGAGCACTACGACAACGCCCAGAACCAGGGGGTCGCGGCGGCCCTGTCGCTGCTGGGCCGGGGCGCCCCCTACGCCCCCATCCCGTACGTGTGGTCGGAGCAGTACGACGCCACCCTGCAGTGGGTCGGGGACGCCGAGGGGGCCGACCGCACCGTCACCCGCGGCGACCCGGCATCGGGCGTGTTCAGCGCCTTCCACCTCAGGGAGGGCCGGGTGATCGCGTGCCTGGCGGTCAACCGCTTCCGGGACCTGGCCGGGGCGCGCCGCCTGATCGCCGGCGGCCAGGCGGTCGGGCTCGCCCAGCTCGCCGATCCGGACACCAGCCTGCGCGACCTGCTCCGGGCCGGCTGAGCCGGCCCGGCTGAGCCGGCCCGGTCGGACCGCGGGTGCCGGCCGCGGTCGATCTTGAGGGCCCCTCGCCCTCCGCGCCTCGCTGGAGCGGCTCCGGCGCCACGGCGACGACGGCCGGGACCGCTGGGACGGGCGCACCCTGGTCCGGACCGGCGACGAGGGCGGGCGTCCCCTCGCCTTCGCGGCGACCGTCGTCGGCACCGTGGGCCGGCCCCGGTTCCGGTCGCGGTCGCCGGCGCGGCCGACCGCGACCGGTCCGCGGCGTGGCTGCGGGCCAGCGTCGTCGCCACCGCGCCAGGGCTGTCCCTCCTGCTCCGGTCCGACCCGGTGCTGGCGGGTCAGGAGCAGCTGGAGCCGTGGGTGCGTCCATCCGCGTCCGGGACCCCCTGGCGGCCCTGGTCCGCAGCGCCAGCGCCCAGCAGGTGAACCTGGCCTGGGCCGCGACCACCCGCCGCCGCCCCGCCGAGACGTTGGGGGAGCGTCGTCTGGTGGGGGGATGGACCGTGCGCCGGCTGGTGCCCGAGCGGCTCGCCGAGGCCGGCCCGGAGGGGCTCCGCCGGCTCCAGATCCCCCGCCAGAAGGCGCGGGCGGTGGTGGGCCTCGCCGAGGCCCAGCTGGGGCGCCGGCTGGCGCTGGCGGAGCTGGAGCGGCTGGGCGACGACCAGCTGGGGGCGCGGCCGGGCTCCCTGCACGGGATCGGCGGCGGGAGCGCGGCCGGGCTTCGCGATCGGACGCTGGGCCGGCCCCGGGCGGTGGCCGGCGACCTCGGGGTGCGCACCGCGGTCGGGCGCGCCTACCTGGGCCAGGCGCGCCCGGCCGAGGACGACGTGCGCCGGGCCGTGCGCCACTGGGACCAGGCCGCCCTGGTGGCACCGGCGGTGCTGCTCCACGGCCTCGCCCGCGGCCGGCTGCCCCAGCCGCCGGCCGGGGGGGGCGGCCCGGTCAGCGGCAGACGGCCCGGAGCTGGGTGAAGAAGCCGGGGAAGGAGACGGCGACGCACTCCGCCCCGTCGATCTCGCTGGCGCCCTCCGCCAGGCAGGCGGCGACCGCCAGCGCCATCGCGATCCGGTGGTCGCCCTCCGACCGCACCACAGCCCCCCGGAGCCGGACCGGCCCCCGCACCGCCAGGCCGTCGCTGGTGGTCTCGACGGCGGCGCCCATCGCCCGCAGCCCGGCGGCGATCGCCTCCACCCGGTCCGACTCCTTCACCCGCAGCTCGGCCGCGTCGCGGATCTCGGTCCAGCCCTCGGCCTGGGTGGCCAGCACCGCCGCCAGCGGGAGCTCATCGATGGCCCGGGGGATCTGGCCGCCGCCGACGACGGTCGCCCGCAGGCCGTGGGAGCGGATGGCGACCGCGCCCCAGGGCTCGTCCGACTCCCCCCGGTCCCCGGGCTCGGTGGCGCAGGCGGCGCCCATCGCCCACAGGACGTCGAGCAGGCCGGTGCGCAGGGGGTTGAGCCCGACCGCCTCGCAGCGCAGCTCGGCGTCGGGATGGGCCGCCGCCAGGGCCAGGAACGGGGCCGCCGAGGAGAGGTCGCCGGGCACAGTCAGGCCGAACGGCTGCGGCTCGCCCGGCTCCACCGTCACCCGCCGCGGCCCCCCCGCGGTCCCGTCGCCGGAGACCCGGCACACGATCCCGGCCCGGGGCAGGAGCCGCTCGGTGTGGTCCCGGGTGGCCACCCCCTCCTCCACCGTGACCGGGCCGTTGGCGCTGATCCCGGCCAGCAGCACCGCGGTCTTGAGCTGTGCGCTGGCCACCGGCGGGCGCACCGTGACCCCCCCGTGGAGGGTGGCGCGGCCCCGCACCTCCACCGGGGGCCGGCCCTCGCCGCCGAGGCAGACGACGTCCGCGCCCAGCGGGGCCAGCACCGCCCGCAGCCTCGCCATCGGGCGCCGGCGGAGCGAGGCGTCGCCGTCGAGGCGGACCACCAGCGGGTGGCCGGCGAGGGCGCCCGCCCCCATCCGCATGGTGCTGCCCGAGTTGGCGCAGTCGATCGGATGCGGGGGCGCCAGCCAGCGACCGCGGCCGGTCCCCAGGACCGCCACCCGCCCCGGCCCGCGCTCGAAGGTGGCCGCCCCCACCTGCTCCAGGAGGCCGCGCGTCGCGGCCACGTCGGCGGCATCGCTGCAGTTGCCGAGGTAGCTGCGGCCGGGGGCGAGGCCGGCGACGAGGAGGGCGCGATGGGAGATCGACTTGTCGCCGGGGACCCGCACCGTCCCCCGCACCCGCGCCGCCGGCTCAACCCGCATCGACGGGCGCCTCCGCCAGCAGCTCGCCGCGGGCGGAGCCTGCCGCCGCGAACCAGCTCCGGAGCCCCAGGACGGCCGCCCCGAGCGGGGCCGGGCCCCGCTCCAGGTCCTGGGCCGCGTCCCCCTGCGGGTTCGGGTCCCCGAGGTCGCGCAGCCCCCGCCGCAGCCGGGCCAGCTCGGCCTCCGCCGCCGCCAGGGCCCGGTCGAGGTCGCGGGCATTGCTGGCGGCGATGTGGGCGGACATGGTGGGATCGCCGGCCGCCATCCGGGCCACGTCGCGAAACCCGCTCCCCACCAGGCGGCGGGCGAGCGGGTCCTCGGCGGCCCCGGCCGCCGCCGCCGCGGCGCAGACGTGGGCCAGCACCAGGGGCAGATGGCTGGTGCGGGCCACCAGGCGGTCGTGCCGCTCCGCCGTCACGAGGAGGGGGCGCGCCCCCAGCTGCTCGACGCAGTGGAGCCACGGCCCGAAGGGCAGGAGGGCGTCCGGGTCGTGCGGGTCGGAGGGGGTCAGCGCCCAGGTGCGGCCGTCGAAGAGGGTGGCGGTGGCGGCGGCGAAGCCGCTGCGCTCCCGCCCCGCCATCGGGTGGCCGCCCAGGAACGCCCCCGGGCCGAACCAGCGCCTGCCCCACCGGCAGACCAGCCGCTTGGTGCTGGCGGTGTCGGTGACCACAGGGGGGCGGTCGCCGGCGGCGGCCGCCAGCTCGGCGAGGGCGGGGCGGACGTCCAGCACCGGCACCGCCAGGACGACGCAGTCGGCCTCCGCCGCCGCCGCCAGCGTCACCGCGTGGTCGATGGCGCCGGCGGCACGCGCCGCCAGGAGGGCGGCGGGGTCGCGGTCCACCCCGAGGAGCCGGACCCGGGGGAGGGCCCGCCGCAGTCCCAGCGCGACCGACCCGCCGATGCAGCCGAGGCCGACGACCGCGACGGTGGCCGGGGGCGGCCCCGGCCGGCTCACCCGCGGGAGGCGGCGCCGGTGGCGGTGCCGCCGCCGGCGGCGGGGCCCTCCGGTGCCCTGGCCCCGGCCCGGGCCAGCGGTCGGCCGACCACCTCGGCGACCGCGGCGACCTGGCGCATCAGCGCCTCGAAGGCGGGGAACGCCAGCGACTGGGGGCCGTCGGACCACGCCTCCTGGGGGTGGGGATGGACCTCGATCATGAGGGCGTCGGCCCCCGCCGCCACCGCCGCCAGCGCCATCGGCGTGACCAGAGGGCTGCGCCCGGTGCCGTGGCTGGGGTCGACCACCACCGGCAGGTGGGTCCACTCCTTCAGCAGCGGCACGCAGGAGAGGTCGAGGGTGTTGCGGGTGGCGGTCTCGAAGGTGCGGATCCCGCGCTCGCACAGCATCACCGCGTAGTTGCCCCGGGAGAGGATGTACTCGGCCGAGAGCAGCCATTCCTCCAGGGTGTTGCTGGCCCCCCGCTTGAGCAGGGCCGGCAGCCGGGTCTCGCCGACCGCCGCCAGCAGGTTGAAGTTCTGCATGTTGCGGGCGCCGATCTGGAGGATGTCGGCGCTGGCCGCCACCAGCTCGACATCGCCGGGGGTCATCACCTCGGTCACGACCGGGAGCCCGGTGGCGGCGCGCGCCTGCTCCAGGATGCGCAGGCCCTCCGCGCCCAGGCCCTGGAAGGTGTAGGGGGAGGTGCGCGGCTTGAAGGCCCCGCCGCGCAGGATGGTGGCCCCGGCCGCCCGCACCGCCGTCGCCGTCTCCATCAGCATGGCCTGGTTCTCGACCGCGCAGGGCCCCGCCATCACCACCAGCTCGGGACCGCCGACCACCGCCTCCCCGACCGGGATCTCGGTGTCCTGACGGCGGAACTGGCGCCCGGCCAGCTTGTAGGGACGGGTGATGCGGACCACGTCCTCCACCCCGGCCAGGTTCTGGAAGCCGGCCCGCAGGTCCTCGCTGATCTCGTGGCCGATGACCCCGATCACGGTGCGGTCCTCGCCCGCCGAGAGGTGCCCGTGGAGGCCGTGGTGCTCCACGAAGGTCACCACGTCGGCGATCTGCTCGGGGGTGGCCCCCGGCTCCATCACCACGATCATCGCGGCTGGTTCTCCCGGTAGCGGTCGAGGTCGCGCCGGATCGCCGCCGCGCCGTGCAGATAGCGATGCCGCATCGCAGCCGCGGGGCGGTCGGTGTTGACGAGGAGCAGGATACGGACGCAGCGGGCCACCGCCCGCTGATTGTCGTCGGGGACCGCCATCTCGTGGCCGCAGAGCAGCGGCACGTCGACCCACCCCATCCGCCGCGCCGCCACCGCCGGGAACTCCGCCCGGAGGTCCTCGGTGGTGGTGAACCAGGCCGCGGCGACCGCCTCCGGCTCGATCGCGTTGTCGTCGACCAGCGCCTGCAGCAGCTCCAGGGTGGCGGCCACGATCAGCTCCGGGCGGTCGGCCTCCACGGTGGTCGCCCCGCGGATGCCGCGCACCGCCGTCACCCACCCTCCTCCGAGCCTGACCGGCCCCGCAACGGCCCGGCGCCCCGGCCCCCCGCCGGCGGTCCCCGACGTTCAGCCCCGAGCGTACACGAACCGGCCGCGCCGGCCGCCACGTTCCGCCCCCGCCGGCTCAGCGGCCGGCGAGCTCGGCGACCGCCGCGCGGGTGGCGGAGACGGGGTCCGGCGCCGTCCCGATCCGGTCCAGCAGCGCGGAGGCGACCACCGCCCCCTCGGCCAGGCCGCGCAGGCCGGACACGTGCTCGCGCCGGGAGAGGCCGAAGCCGAGCACCCGGGGGAGCCGGGTCACCGCTCCCACCCGCTGGAGCAGGTCCAGCGCCTCCGGCGGCACCGACGCGCGGGCGCCGGTGACGCCGACCCGGGCGACGCAGTAGACGAACCCCGTCGCCAGGGCGGCGGCGGCGGCGATCCGCTCCGGGGTCGAGGTGGGGGCGACCATGGTGACGTAGCCGAGGCCGGCGGCGGCCGCCGCCGCCGCCACCGGGCCGGCCTCGTCGACCGGGAGGTCGGGGACCAGGAGGCCGTCGACGCCGGCGGCGGCGGCGGCCCCGCAGTAGCGCTCCGGGCCGTACTGGAGGATGGGGTTGAGGTAGGTCATGGTGGCCACCGGGATGACCAGGCCCGCCCGCCTCGCCTCCCCCACCATCCCCAGCGCCCGCGCCACCGTCATGCCCTGCTCCAAGGCCACCTGACCGGCCCGCTGGATCGTGGGCCCGTCGGCCAGCGGGTCCGAGAACGGGAGCCCCAGCTCCACCGCGGCGGCGCCGCCCTCCTGGGTCGCCAAGAGGCACCCCGCGGTCGCGGCCGGGGAGGGGAACCCGGCCATCACGTACGGGACCAGCGCCACCTCGCCGCCGGCGGGGAGGGCGGCCGCCCAGGCGGCGGCGCCCGCTGCCCTCACGAGAGCTCGGGAGCGGGCGCGGCCAGGACCGTCTCCAGGTCCTTGTCCCCCCGTCCGCTGAACGAGACCAGGACCCGTGCGGACGCCGGCAGCCCGCCGGCCAGGTCACCGGCGGCGGCCAGGGCATGCGCCGTCTCCAGCGCGGGCAGGATCCCCTCCAGCCGGGCGCAGCGATGGAAGGCCTCCAGGGCGCGCCCGTCCTCGACCGCCAGGTACCGGGCCCGGCCCGACTCCTTCAGCTGGCTGTGCTCGGGACCCACCCCGGGGTAGTCGAGCCCGGCGGAGATGCTGTGGGTGGCGCGCACCTGGCCCTCGGCGTCCTGGAGCAGGTACGAGAACGCGCCGTGGAGGACGCCGGGGCGGCCCCCGCTGAGCGAGGCGGCGTGCTCGGCGGACGCGAGCCCGCGCCCGCCCGCCTCGACGCCGAGCAGCCGCACCCCGTCGTCACCGAGGAACCCCGCGAAGATCCCGATCGCGTTGCTGCCGCCGCCGACGCAGGCCACCACCGTGTGGGGCAGCCCCCCGGCCTCGTCCAGCATCTGGCGACGGGCCTCGACCCCGATCACGGCCTGGAAGGTGCGGACCAGCCACGGGTAGGGGTGGGGTCCCACCACCGACCCGATCACGTAGTGGGTGTCGGCGACGTGGGTGACCCAATCCCGGATCGCGGCCGAGGTGGCGTCCTTGAGGGTCGCGGTGCCGCTCGCCACCGCCTCCACCGTCGCGCCCAGGAGCCGCATCCGGCTGACGTTGACCGCCTGCCGCTCCATGTCCTCCACCCCCATGTAGACGACGCAGGGAAGGTCGAAGCGGGCGCAGGCGGTGGCCGTCGCCACCCCGTGCTGGCCGGCGCCGGTCTCGGCGACGATCCGGCGCTTGCCCATCCGGCGGGCCAGGAAGACCTGGCCGAGGGCGTTGTTGAGCTTGTGGGCCCCGGTGTGGAGGAGGTCCTCGCGCTTCAGCCAGAGCTGGGCGCCCTGGTGGTGGGCGGTGAGCCGCTCGGCGAAGTAGGTCGGGGTGGGACGCCCGGCGTAGGTCCGCAGCAGCCGGCCCAGCTCGGCCTGGAACGCCGGGTCGGCGAGGGCGGCGGGGGCGGCTTCGGCGAGCTCGTCCAGGGCGGGCATCACGGTCTCGGGGACGAAGCGGCCGCCGTAGGCGCCGAAGCGCCCGCCCGGGGGCGGCGGCAGCAGCACCGGGGCGGCCTGGTCGCGGTCAGCCACGGGGGCACCCCCCTGCCCGGGCGGCGGTGCGAGCGGCGGCGACGAAGGCCCGCACCAGCAGGGGGTCCTTCACCCCGGGGGCGCTCTCCAGGCGGCTGGAGGCGTCCACCCCCGTCGCGGCGACGCGCTCCAGCGCCGCGGCCACCGTCGCCGGCCCCAGCCCGCCCGCGAGCCAGACCGGACGGTGGCACGCGACCACCGCGGCCGCGTCCCAATCCGCCCGCTCCCCGGTGCCGCCGGGCCGCTCCGGCGTGCCGGCGTCGACGAGGATCGGCTCGGACGGCCACCAGGCGAGGAGCGGGGCGAGGTCGGGCGCCGGCTCGCGGAGGCTGAACGCCGGGATCAGGGGCCGGTCCACGCAGGTGACGATCGCGGGGTCCACCTGCCCGTCGGTGCGGTGCAGCTGGAGCGCGTGCAGCCCGACCCGGTCAGCGGTCCGATTGAGCTGGTCGGCGTCGGCGTCGACGAAGACCCCGATGCAGTCGACCCGGCTGCCGACCGCGGCCACCAGCTCCCGGGCGGTGCGGTCGTCGATCCAGCGGGGGCTGCGACGGTCGAAGACGAGTCCGATCGCGGTGGCCCCGGCGTCCACCGCCACCTCGGCGGTGGCGAGGTCGCGCACCCC
The DNA here is from genome assembly GCA_035533215.1 of Candidatus Micrarchaeia archaeon. Classification (GTDB taxonomy): domain Bacteria; phylum Chloroflexota; class Dormibacteria; order Aeolococcales; family Bog-877; genus DAHUZL01. The sequence continues at coordinate 35,389 of DATLUG010000006.1, forward strand.
GCACACCTTCACCCACAGGGGCGTCCCCCCGGCCGCGGCCGCCCGCCCTCCCGCCCTCATCGGCGGCCCGCCGTCCCGCTCGCCCGCAGGGCGGCCGCCACCAGCACCCGGCAGGCGTCGCCGGGGTCGGCCGCGCGCAGCAGCCCCTCGCCGATCAGGACGGCGTCGGCCCCGGCCGCCTCCATCCGGCCCAGGTCGGCGGCGTCCCGGATCCCCGACTCCGCCACCACCACCACCCCGGCCGGCACCAGTGGGCGCAGCCGCTCGGTGACGGCGAGGTCGGTGGTCAGCCGGTCGAGGTCGCGGTTGTTGATCCCGAGGCACCCGGCCCCGGCCCCCAGGGCGGTCTCCACCTCCCTTTCCGTGTGAACCTCGACCACGGCGCCCATCCCCAGCTCGCCGGCCGCCCGCAGGCACGCCACCAGCACCGGCAGGGCCACCGCGGCGACGATCAGGAGGACCGCGTCGGCGCCGGCGGCGCGGGCCTCCGCCACCTGATACGGGTCGACGACGAAGTCCTTGCGCAGGCAGGCGAGCCCGCTCGCCTCCCGAGCCGCGCCGAGGTCCTCCAGCCGGCCCCCGAACTGCTCCGGCTCGGTGAGGACGGACAGGGCGCCGGCGCCGCCCGCGGCGTAGGCGCGGCCGAGGGCGGCCGGGTCGAGGTCCGGCCGCAGGCTCCCCCCCGACGGCGAGCGGCGCTTGATCTCCGCGATCACGGTCAGCCCCGGCTCCCCCAGCCGGGCCGCGAAGGGGCGGGGCGGGTCGGTCGCCGCCCGGGCCCGGGCGTGGTCCCAGAGGACCGCCGACGGCCGGGCGAGGCGCGCCGCCTCGAGCCGGCGGCGGGCGCCGTCGAGGAGCGGGCCCAGCGCACCGCCGGTGGGCCCGCTCACCCGAGCGCCCCGCTCTGGCCGCGCCAGGCGGCGGCCAGGGCGAGGAAGTTGCGGACCAGGCTGGGGCCCTCCAGGGTGAGGATCGACTCCGGGTGGAACTGCACCCCGAAGCTGGGGTGCGCCCGGTGCCGCAGGGCCATGATCACGCCGTCGTCCGCGGTGGCAGTCACGAGGAGCTCCTGCGGCAGCCCCTGCGGGTCGACCACCAGCGAGTGGTAGCGGGTGGCCGCGAACCGCAGGGGCAGCCCCTGGAAGAGCCCGTCGCCCCCGTGCTCGATCGCGCTCACCTTGCCGTGCATGACCCGGGACGCCCGCACCACCCGGCCGCCGTAGGCGACGCCGATGGCCTGGTGCCCGAGGCAGACCCCGAGGATCGGGACCCGGCCGCCGAGACGGCGGACCAGCTCGACGGAGATGCCGGCGTCCTCGGGGATGCCCGGGCCGGGCGAGATCACGATCGCCTCCGGGCCCGAGGCCAGGACCCCCGCCACATCGACCTGGTCGTTGCGGACGACGGTGGTGGTCTCGCCCAGCGCCTGCAGCAGCTGGACCAGGTTGTAGGTGAAGGAGTCGTAGTTGTCGAGGACCAGGATCACGGGGGCGCCAGCAGCGGCCGGGGCCGCGGAAGGGTCACGGCCCCGGCTGCAGGCCGGCGTTGGCCATCGCCACCGCCCGGAGCTGCGCCGACACCTTGTTGTCGATCTCGAGCGCCTCCTGGTCGGGGTCGCTGTCGGCCACGATGCCCGCCGAGGCCTGGGCGTAGGCCACCCCGTCCTTCACCACGATGGTGCGGATGACGATGGCGAAGTCCAGGGCCCGGCCCCCGAACGCGACGTGGCCGACCGTCCCGGCGTAGACGCCGCGGGCCTCCGGCTCCAGCTCGGCGATCAGCTCCATCGCCCGGATCTTCGGCGCCCCGGTGACGGTGCCGGCGGGGAAGCACTCGCGCAGCACCCGCAGGGCGGAGACCCCGGGCGGGAGCTGGGCCTCCACCTGGCTGACCAGGTGCATCACGTGGGAGTAGCGCTCCACCACCATCAGGTCGGTCACCCGGACGCTGCCCGCGACGGCGACCCGGCCCAGGTCGTTGCGGCCGAGGTCCACCAGCATGACATGCTCGGCCCGCTCCTTCTCGCTGGCGGCCAGCTCGGCCTCCAGCGCCAGGTCCCGCTCCGGGGTGTCACCCCGGCGACGGGTGCCGGCGATCGGACGGTAGGTGGCGAGGCGGTCCTCGACCCGCACCAGCGGCTCCGGGCTGGCCCCGATCACGTGGAGGTCGGGCAGGGCCAGGTGGAACATGTAGGGGCTGGGGTTGATGTGCCGGAGGGCGCGGTAGAGGTCGAAGGGGGGGCAGCGCAGCGGCACCGAGAAGCGCCGCCCGATCTGCACCTGGAAGATGTCGCCGGCCAGGATGTGGGCCTTGGCCTCCGCCACCGCGGCCAGGAAGTCGGCGCGCGACCAGTTGGGGGTCGCCGGCAGCGGCGCGCCCCGGCTCGCGGCGACGGAGGCGAGCCCTGGCGGGCGGGGCCGCTGGAGGCGGCGGTGGAGCTGCTCCAGGCGCGACACCGCCAGCCGGTACCCGTTCTCCACCTTGCGGTGCTGGCGGGTGTCGACGTGGGTGACGAGCAGGAGCCGCTGGGCGAGGTGGTCGAACACGAGCAGGGTCTCGGCGATGCCGAACCAGGCGTCGGGCACCAGGAGGCGGTCCTGCCGCGGCGGCGGCAGCCGCTCGTACCACCGGCTCGCCTCGTACGCCAGGTAGCCGATCGCGCCGCCGTGGAAGCGGGGTGGCAGCCCCGCGACCGCGGCCACCACCCGGTCGCCGATCAGGCGGTCCACCACCGCCAGCGGGTCGTCGTAGGGGAGCTCGGTGGTCTGGCCGCGGACCGTGTGGCGGCAGACGCCGTCCCGGAAGGACAGGGTCTGGACGAAGTCGCGGCCGAGGACCGAGTAGCGGGCCCAGCGCTCCCCGCCCTCGACGCTCTCCAGAAGGAAGGCCGGCGGCTCCGCCCCCAGCCGCAGCAGGGCGGAGACCGGGGTGTCGCAGTCGGCGAGGAGCTCGACCACCACCGGGATGAGGTCGTGGTCCCGGGCCAGCACCCGCACCTCCTCCAGCGACGGGCGCGGGGTCGGCAGGGCGGCCACCTCGAACGCCAGGGCTCAGCCGCGGCCGGGGGTGCGGCGACGGCGGCTCGGGCGGACGGGAGCGGCGGCCGAGCCGAGGCCCCCGCTCACCCCACCACCCGGAACGTCGTGAGGGGGCTGTCGATCGGCAGGTCCCGCCGCTCCACCTGCGTCACCTCGGCGGCGGCCGGCCCCCGAGCGATCCGGCGCTCCACCCGGTCCACCGCGTCCGCCGGCCCCTCCACCACCGCCTCCACCTCGCCGGCGTCGGTGTTGCGCACCCAGCCGCCCACCCCGTGCTGCTCGGCCACCCGGGCGGCGAACACCCGGAAGCCCACCATCTGCACCCGCCCGCGGACGGTGAGCTGACGCCGGACCCGATCCGGCCCTGGGCCGGGCGCAGGCGGATGATCCCTTCCCATCGTGGGAGGGTAGCGAAACCGGGGCCGGCGACGCGTCGCGCCGGTCCCTCACTTGAGGGTGGTCGCCGGCCCCTCCTCGACCCGGGCGAGCATGAAGAGGAGGTCGGAGAGACGGTTGAGGTAGCGGAGGACCTCGCGGTTGCCGAGCTCGCCCGCCCGCTCGACGCTCACCGCCCGGCGCTCGGCCCGCCGCACCACCGTGCGGGCCAGGTCGAGCGCCGCGGCCGCGGTCGTTCCCCCCGGGAGGACGAAGCTCGCCGGCAGGGGATGCCGTGCCTCCAGCTCGTGGACCTGCGCCTCCAGGCGGTCGGCGGCGTCGGGGCCGAGGGTCGGGAAGTGGGCGAGGAGACGGTCGCGCGCGTCCTTCCCGGTGGCCAGCTCGGCGCCCACCGTGAAGGCCTCCCGCTGGAGCGCGAGCAGCAGCGCCCGCGTCTCCTCGCGGGTGCTGAGGGCGCGGGCCAGCCCCATCGCGGAGATCGCCTCGTCGAGCGCGCCGTAGGCCTCGGTGCGGCGGTCGTCCTTGGCCACCCGCCCGCCATACAGGAGCTGGGTCTCGCCGCGGTCGCCGCCGCGGGTGACGATGCTCATCCGGCGGCGGCCCGCGGGGCCTGCTCCTCCTCCACGTACTTGGTCGCGGCCACCGCCGCGGTGGTGGCGTCACCGACCGCGGTGGTGATCTGGCGGGTGAGCTGGGCGCGGACGTCGCCGGCGGCGAAGATCCCAGCGACGCTGGTCTGCATGACGTCGTCGGTGCGGTAGTAGCCCTGCCCGTCGTGGTCGACGTGGGCGGCGACCAGCCCGGTGTTGGGCAGGAAGCCCACGAAGACGAACACGCCGCCGACGGCGAGCTCGCGCGGCGCCTGGCTGTGCACGTCGCGCAGGCGCAGCCCGGTGACCCGCTGGCCGTCGCCCAGCACCGCCTCGACCACATGGTCCAGCACGAAGTCGATCTTCTCGTTGGCGCGCGCGCGCGCCACCAGCAGGGGCTGGGCACGGAACTGGTCGCGGCGGTGGATCACCGTCACCCGCGAGGCGTAGCGGGTGAGGAAGCCCGCCTCCTCCAGGGCGGCATCGCCGCCGCCGACCACGGCGAGGTGCTCTCCGCGGAAGAAGGCGCCGTCGCAGATCGCGCAGTACGACACCCCGCGGCCGGCGTAGGGCTGCTCGCCGGGGACCTCCAGTTTGCGCGGCACCCCGCCGGCGGTGATGATCACCGCATCGGCGGTGGCGGGCGGCCCCTCCTCGACCTCGATCCGGTGCCGCCCGTCCGGCAGCGGGACCACCTGGGTCACCCGGGCCTGGACCAGCTCGGCCCCGAAGCGCAGGCTGTGGTCGGCCATCCGCTGGGCGAGCTCGACCCCCTTGATGCTCTCGAACCCCGGGTAATCCTCGATCAGCTCGGTGTTGAGGAGCTCGCCGCCGGGCACCTTGGCCTCGAACAGGGCGGTCCGCTTGAGCGCTCGGGCGGCGTACATGGCCGCGGTCATGCCGGCGGGACCGGCCCCGATCACCGCGACGTCGTAGTGGCGCTCGTCCATCGTGCCTTCATGCTACCCAGCCCGGGCCCCCGGCCAACCCCGCCAGCGGCCCACGTCCCGCCGCAGGATGGCGACCGGGATGGCGAAGGCGCCGGTGCCGGAGCGGGCGGCCAGGGTCAGGACCCCGACCACCTGGCCCCGCTCGGTGAGCACCGGCCCGCCGCTGTTGCCGGGAAAGATCCGGGAGGGCATGCGCAGGAGGCCGCGGTAGTCCCGGTTCCCGCCGCGGTCGCCGCCGACCACGGTGGCCGCCTCGTCGAGCCCCACGATCCGGGACTCGGTCACCGGCCGCCGCCCGGTCGCCCCCTCGGCGGCCAGCACCACCACCGGCTCGCCCAGCGGTGCCGCCGAGGGGGCGAGGGGGAAGGCAGGCTCGTCCAGCCCGAACACGTGCAGCAGGGCGAGGTCCCGGCGGGGATCGGCCCGCGCCACCACCGCGGTGTACTCCCGCTGGTCGGCCGCGAGCACGTGGATGGTGACCCCGCTGCGGACGACATGGTCGTTGGTGATGAAGTCGCCCCGGCCGTCGATCGGCCAGGCGGTGCCGAGCTCCTCGGTGCTGCGTCCGAGCGCCACCACCGTCACCACCTCGGGGAGGTCGCCGGACGCCACCCGCGCCAGGACCCGGAGGGCGGCGACGCTGGGCGCGGCGGCGAGGTCGGCCGCGCCGGCGCGGTGGAGCGCCCAGACGGCGGTGCCCAGGGTCGCGCCCACGGCTCCCAGGACGACCAGGGCCACCGCCGTCCCCGCCCGTCGCCAGGCGCGCCCCCGCCGGCCGGCGGGGGCCGGCGGGGTGTCGACCGGTGCCGGGGGCGCCGGCGACGCCGCGGCGGCCGCGACCCAGGGCAGGGGCGCTCCCTGCGGCGGAGGGTCCGCCGGGTCGGCCGGGCCCTCGCCCGGCACCGCCGCCGCTCCCGCTCCCCGGAGGCTGGTCATGGCATTCCACTCCCGTCGGTGCGGACGGCGTCCCGCTCCGATCGTCTGGGCCGACCTGGTGCCGGGAGCGGGACTCGAACCCGCACGCACTGACGTGCACAGCGCCCTGAACGCTGCGTGTCTACCAGTTCCACCATCCCGGCCGGTGCTCCGAGATGCTATCGCAGCGCCGGGGGGCCGGGCGGCTCAGCTGATCCGGATCTGGATCAGGGCGATGACCGCGAACGCGAAGCCGAGGGCGATCGACACGTGGAAGAGCGTGCGCTCCAGCCCGCGACGGGTGCGATAGCCGCCGCCGCCGTCGGAGCCGCCCCCGATGGTCCCACCGAGGCCGCTGGCCTTGGGGGTCTGGAGCAGGATGGTGGCCATGATCACGATGGCGATGGCCACGTCCAGAGCGCCGAACAGGGTCTTCATCCTCGCTCCACCGTCATGTCAGCCGGGAGTATAGCCCCGCCCGCAGGCGCTCCCGGTCCCGGCCCGTCCTGCCCCGGGGGACCACCCGTGCCCGGCGGCCCGGGGACCGCCACCTCCGGCACCATCGGGACGGCGTCGAAGCGGCGGGCGGGCTCGTCCAGGACCCAGGCGGTGGCCGCCGCCACCCGGCCCCGCTCGACCGCGATGACGACGTAGTGGTAGCCGGGCCAGGCGCGCTCGGTGTCGAACGGGCTCGGTCTGGCGGGGTGGTCGGGGTGGGTGTGGTAGAAGCCGACCACCTCCAGGCCGCGCTGGCGGGCGAGGCGGTCGGCGCGCAGGATGTCGGCGGGGTCGAGCTCGTAGCGGTCCAGCCGGCGCTCCTGGACCAGGTTGCGTCCCTCGACCACCACCGTCACCCGGGTCACATCGCCCGCCGCCGCCCCGACCAGGACCCCGCACCCCTCCTCGGGATAGGCGGCGGCGGCGAGGCGCCAGAGACGCCCGGCCTCGCCCTCCTCGACCACCAGGGTCATCGGCCCGCGGCCCCGAAGAGCCCGGAGCTGAGGTAGCGATCGCCGCGGTCGCTGAAGATGACGACGACCACGCCATCGGTGAGCCCCTCTCGGATCAGCGCGCGCACCCCCCACAGGGCCAGCCCGGAGGAGTGCCCGGCCAGGATCCCCTCGCGCAGGGCCAGCTCGCGGCCGAGCGCATAGGCGTCGCCGGTGGGCCCGTACAGGCGCCGGTCGGCGAGGGCGGGGTCGTAGATGCCGGGGACGATCGCCGCGGCCATGAACTTGAGGCCCTCCAGACCGTGGAAGGCGTCGTCCGGCTCCAGGCTGATGCACTGCACCTTGCGGTTGTAGGCACGCAGCCGCCGGGTGCAGCCGACGAAGGTCCCGCTGGTCCCGAGGCCCGCCAGGAAGTGGGTGACGGTCCCCCGCGTCTGCTCCCAGATCTCCACCCCGGTGGTGTCGTAATGGGCCTGCCAGTTGGCGGGGTTGTTGTACTGGTCGGGGACGAAGTAGGCGTCGGGGTTGGCGTCGTGGACCTCGCGGCAGCGCAGGATGGCACCGTCGCTGCCCTCCTGCGGGTCGCTGAAGACGATGGTGGCCCCGTACGCCTCGCACAGCTGGCGCCGCTCCTCGCTGACGTTGGCCGGCATCACGAGGGTCACCCGGTGGCCGAACGCCGCCCCCAGCATCGCGTAGGCCACCCCGGTGTTGCCGCTGGTGCTGTCGAGGATCACCCGATCCCTGGTCAGCGCCCCGGTCCGCTCGCCCTCGCGGAGCATCCGCAGCGCGGGACGGTCCTTCACCGAGCCGCCCGGGTTCATGAACTCGGCCTTGGCGTAGACCGCCAGCCCGGGCGCCTCCCGCTCGAACAGGCGGATGCGCAGGAGGGGGGTGTTGCCGACACAGTCGGCGATCCCGCGACCGCGCTCGGGCAGCACCAGACGCAGCGGCGAGGCGGACGACGGCACCATATTCCCGAGTCTACCAGTCAGGAATTTGGCACCTCGCCGAGGTCGGACGGGGCCGCGGCGGGGGTGCGGGGGATGGACGGCCGGCCCCGGCGCAGGGCCGTCCCGCCGGCGAACGCGGCCGCTGCGCCCAGCTCGGCCTCGATGGCGAGCAGGCGGTTGTACTTCGCCACCCGCTCGCTGCGGGAGGGGGCGCCGGACTTGATCTGGCCGGACCCGACCGCGACCGCGAGATCGGCGATGGTGGTGTCCTCGGTGTCGCCCGAGCGGTGGCTCACGCAGGTGGCGTAGCCGGCCCGGCCCGCCAGCCGCACCAGCAGGAGGGTCTCGCTGAGGGTGCCGATCTGGTTGGGCTTGACCAGCACCGCGTTGGCGATCCCACGATCGATCCCCAGGCGCAGGCGCTCGGGATTGGTGACGAAGAGGTCGTCGCCCACCAGCTGGATCCGGTCGCCCAGCCGCGCGGTGAGCTCCGCCCATCCGTCCCAGTCGTCCTCGGCGAGGCCGTCCTCCAGGGAGGCGATGGGGTAGCGGTCGGCCCAGTCGGCCCAGAGGTCCACCATCTCGTGGCTGCTGAGCGTGCGGTCCTCGCCCCGCAGCCGGTAGGCGCCGCCCTCGTAGAGCTCCGACGCGGCCGGATCGAGGGCGATCGCCACCTCCGTCCCGGGGCGGTAGCCGGCCCGCTCGATGGCGGCGACCACGGCCTCCACCGCCGCCTCGTTGCCGGGGAGCTCGGGGGCGAACCCGCCCTCGTCGCCCTGGCCGGTGCCCAGTCCCCGCTCGCGCAGCACCTGGCGGAGGGCGTGGAAGACCTCGGAGCCGGCCCGCACCGCCTCGGCGAAGGTGGCGACGCCGACCGGCGCCACCATGAACTCCTGGAAGTCCACGCTGGTGCGGGCGTGGGCGCCGCCGTTCAGGATGTTGAAGAACGGCACCGGCAGCTCGCATGCGCCGGCCCCGCCCAGGTAGCGGTACAGGGGCACGTCGAGGGCGGCGGCGGCGGCGCGGGCCACCGCCAGGCTCACCCCGAGCAGGGCGTTGGCGCCGAGCCGGTGCTTGTCCCTGGTGCCGTCGATGTCCACCAGGTGCCGGTCGACGACCGCCTGGTCGAGGGCGTCGAGGCCGATCAGCTCCGGCCCGATGGTGTCGTTGACGTGGCCGACCGCCTGCAGCACGCCGAGACCACGGTAGCGGGCGGGGTCGCGGTCGCGAAGCTCCACCGCCTCGTGGCGCCCGGTCGAGGCCCCGCTGGGCACGCAGGCGCGCCCCAGCGTGCCGTCGCCGAGGGCGACCTCGACGCTGACGGTCGGGTTGCCGCGCGAGTCGAGGATCTCGAAGGCCCGGACGTCGTCGATCTCGGTCATGGGGTCGTGCACGAGGCCATTATCCGAGCCCCCCGGTGCGGTCCGACCGGGGCCACCCGGGCGGCTTCGCTACCCTCGATCGATGACCGTCCGACGCCCCCGCCTCACCGGCTCGCAATGGGTGCTGCTCGGCGTCGTCGTCTTCGTCGTGGCCGCGGTCGGCGGCGACGTGCTCAGCAGCCTGCCCAGCAGCCTTGCCTCCGGCGCGGGCGCCCCCCGGGCGCAGCTCAACGGACGGCTGCCGGGGCGACCGCTGGTGGTCGGCCGGACCGCCACCCTCGACCTCGCCCTGGACCTCACCGCCGGCGGCGCCATGAGCCCCGCCTGCGTCGCCGGCAACCTCACCCCGGTCTTCCGGGTGGTGCGGGTGACCGTGCTCGACACCAGGTCGGGGGCCTGGCGCAGCGGCGAGAGCTGTGGGGGGATCCTGGAGGCGCGGGCGGTGGTGCCGGTGGTGATCACGGTGGTGCCGCGCTTTCCCGGTCGGTACGCCATCCACCTGGTCCCCGCGGTCCGGCACCGGCGGGTCGGCAGCGGGACCAGCGGGCTGGTGACGATCGTCGCCGGCGGCGGGTGAGGTCGCCCCTCCCCTACCCCATCCCGGCGGCGCGCGCCGCCACGAGCAGCTCGGCGTGGACGGGCGGGCTGCCGGCGAGGACGTCCCCGCTCGCGAGGGCACGAGCCGCGTCGCCGCCGCCCCAGTCGCCCGCCCGGCCGCCCGCCTCCAGCACGAGGAGGATGCCCGCCGCGATGTCCCAGGGACGCAGTCCCAGCTCGAAGAAGCCGTCGAAGACCCCCTCCGCCGTCAGGGCCAGGTCGACCGACGCCGCGCCCGCCCGCCGTCCGTCCTCCACCCGGCCGAGGACCTCGGCCAGCATGCGCAGGTATCCCGCCCGGCGCGTGGGCGCCTTGAACGGGAAGCCGGTCGCCACCACCGCCTCGCCCGGCGGCCTGGTCCCCACCTGGAGCCGGGCCCCCGACTCGTCGTGGGCCCCGCCGCCGAGGTATCCCCGCCAGCTCCGCCCCAGGAACGGCGCGCAGACGGCCCCGGCGACCGGGACCCCGCCCTCCAACAGGGCCACCGAGACCCCGACCACGGGGAACCCGCGGCTGAAGTTGGTGGTCCCGTCCAGGGGGTCGACCAGCCAGCCGTCACGCGGGGGGGGACGGCCGTCGGGGTCGCCGGGGTCCACCTCCTCGGCCACGATGGCAAGGTCGGGGGTGGCGGCGGCGAGCACGGCGACGATGACCCGCTGGGCCTCGCGGTCCGTCGCGGTCACGTAGTCACCCGGTCCCTTGCGCTCGGTCGCCTGGCCGGAGCCCCCGGCCGCCCGCACCACCGCGGCCCCGGCTGCGGCCGCGTAGCGGGCGATCGCCGCCGCTCGACGCCAGCGCTGAGCGGCGCCGGTGTCCCGGTCGACGCTCAGCGTCGACCCCGCCCCCGCGGTGGCTCCCGGGACACCTTCTTCTTGTGCTTCTTGTCCTTGCGCTGGGGCTGGACCTGCCCGAGGGGAGGCGCCGCGGGGACGCTGGGGGGAGCCGGAGGCGGCGGCGGCGGGGCGGGCGTGCTGGGCTCCTGGCTCACCCCGTCATCCTCGCAGATCGGCCCGGCCGGTGGGCGCGCCCCGGCGCCGGATGGCGTTCGGGTCGGCGCCGAGCCAGGTCGGCGGGAGGGGACGGAGCCGCAGTCGGGCGACCGCCCGCAGGTGGTGCGCCGCCACCGGCCCGAACTCGTCGCTGTCGGTGCTGTGCAGGGGGTCGTCGCCGCCGAGCCAGTAGGCGGAGCCGTCCCTCGTCCGGGCGACGACGCGCTTGATCACCTCCAGCTCGGGCCGCTTCGGGTGGACGGCCACCACCACCATCCCCAGCCGGACCCCCCGCCTGGGCGGCGTCGACACCACCACCCAGGCCCCTGCGGGGAGGAGGGGCGCCATGCTGGGGCCGAGCACCCGCACCCACGACGGCCGCCAGCGCCACCCGCCCCACCCCGCCAGGGTGAGGAGTGCCACCGCCGGGACCCGTCCGATCCCCCATCCGCGGCGGCCACCGCGGATGGGGGCGGGTGTGCCGCTCGTCATCGGCGAATGGTACGGTTCGACCAGCGTCCGAGGGAGACAGGAGGCTCATCCCATGCTGACCGCGCTGCGTGCACGGCTCTCGCCGCGCCGCGTCGTCCATGCCCACTGCGACATCCCCTGCGGGATCTACGACCCCCACGAGGCCCAGCTGGCGGCGCAGACGGTGGAGACCATGGTCACCAAGCTGCAGGCCCTGCCCAACGACAACTCGGAGTCGGCGCGCAACAGCTTCACCCGCATGGTGGCGGTCAAGGAGGCCCACGCCGAGCGGGTCAAGCGCGAGGTGCTGATCATCTGGGGCGACTACATGAAGCCCGAGCACCTCGCCGCCGCTCCCGACCTGCACGACATGGTGTGGAAGACGGTCAAGCTGGCGTCCGCCTGCAAGCAGTCGATCGATGCCGGCACGGCGGCGGAGCTGCGGCGCGCGGTGGACGAGTTCGCCCGGGTGTTCGCGGCGACCAAGAAGTAGCGGCGGCGGCGGTCGCCGGTCCCGGCTCCCGCGGCGGCCTCAGCCGATCGGCACCGGGGACCAGCTGCCGCCCCCGTCGCCGGTTCGGTAGACGACGGCCGCCGCGCTGCCGCCGGGCAGGCTGACGCCGTTGGCGATCGCCCACCCGGAGCCGGCGACGAAGGTCACCCGGAGGATCCCGGAGCCGGCCGCCACCGCTCCCGCGGCGATCGCCGGGGTCCAGCTGCGGCCGCCGTCACGGCTGACGACGAGGGTGCCGCGGCCGAGGGCCATCCAGCCGACCCCGGGGCCGGTCAGCGCCAGCTGGTCGAGGTAGCCGCCCGCGGGCACCCGCCCCTGGGCGGCCGGCACCCCGGCGGCGGCGGGGCCGCTCGACCCCGCCAGCGTCCAGCTGCTGCCGCCGTCGGCAGAGGTGTAGATCGCCTTGGCCTGGCTGCCCGCCGCCTCCTGGCCAACACACCCCAGCCAGACCGTGGCCGACCCGTAGGCGGCGAGCGGATCGGCGCTGCCGGCGGGCGGTGTCGGGCAGGGGTCGGCCCGTCGCACCCACGTGCTCCCGCCGTCCGCGGTCGCGTAGATGAGGAGCGCGGTGCCGCTCCCGCCCGCGGTGGGGACGACGGCCTCGATCCAGGCGTCGCCGCCCCCGGTGGCGGTGAGAGCGGCCGCCATGCCGTCGACCGACGGCAGGCCCGCCACCGGGCTCCAGCTCCCGCCCCCCAGCGGCGCGCTCTCCAGCACCAGCGGGCACGCCCCCCCGGCACCCGCCCCGCCGCAGTCGGCCTGGACCGCCCACACGTCGGCGCCCACCGCGGCCAGCGCCAGCACCGGCCCGGTCGTGGCGACCCGGGTCCAGGTGGCGGCGCCGTCGCTGGTGGCGAAGAGCCCGGGCCCCCACAGCCAGCCGTCCTGCGGGTTGGCGAACGTGATCCGGGACACGCTGTCCGCCGACTCGCCGGGGACGGCGCTGACCGACGTGCTGCCGACGGCGGCCACCGGCGCCGGTGCCGCCCGCCAGTGGCCGCCTCCGTCGGCGGTGGCGAGCGTGACCGCCAGGCAGCTCTGGGCCGCCCGACAGTTCTCGCCGAGGGCGAACCCCAGCGTGGGCGAGACGAAGCTGACGTCGGTGAGCTGGATCCCGGCCGGGATCGTGGCGCTCGCGGTCGGGGTGGGGCGGGGCCGGGTCGGCGTCGGCGTGGCGGTGGCGCGAGCGGTCGCGTGCGGGGTGGGCGCCGGTCGGCGGGCGGGGGCGGCGCCGCAGGCGGCGAGCGCGACCACGGCGGCGGCGAGCGCGGCAGCGTCGCGGAAACGAACCGGGTGGCCCACCTTGACGACTCCCAACCCCGAAGACCGGCGACGGCGAGGCAGCGGCCGTCGATCCTCCACCTCGGTCCGTAGACTGACAGCATGACCCCTCCCACCGCGGCCGTGACCGAGCACGTTCGGTTCCACGTCGACCCCCTCTGCCCGTGGGCGTGGGTGACCTCGCGGTGGATCGTCAGGGTCGCAGCCCAGGAGCCGGTCCGGGTCGACTGGGCGCTCTTCGCCCTCTCCGAGATCAACCGGGACAACGAGGCGACGGCCGCCCGCCAGCGGGCGGCGAGCGGCCGCGCCCTCCAGCTCCTCGCGCTCGTCCGCGAGACCGGCGGGCAGCCCGCGATCGGCCGCCTGTACACGGCGCTCGGCGAGGCCCGCCACACCCGTGGGGAGGCGCTCGCGGACGACCAGACCCTCAGCGCCGCCCTCGCCGAGGCTGGGCTCGGTGCCGCCCTGCTGGGCCGTGCCGACCGCGAGGCCGACCGTCTCTGGGAGATCGTCCTCGAAGACCACCGGGCGGCGGTCGATCGCTGCGGGGCGTTCGGCGTGCCGACTCTCATCCTCGACGGGGGGGCCGGTCCCGGGATGTTCGGCCCCGTGGTCAGCCCGGTGCCCGACGACGCCGAGTCGGTGGAGCTCTTCCGGGATGTGGTTCGCTGCCTGCGCCGCCCGTACCTCTTCGAGCTCAAGCGCGAGCGCGGCGAGACCAGGGCCCTCGTGTCCGACCCCTCGGGGTAGGCAGGAGGGCCGGGCTCCTCCGATCCCGCGCGCCAGGGTCGCGCGGCCGGTTCGCGTATTGCCGCACCCGGCTCGCTCAGGCCGCCAGACGCGCTGGCGCCGGCGTGGGGACGACCGGCACCGGGATCTCCGCCCGCCTCGCCCACGGTCGGGTGACGGACCCCAGGAGGAACGCCCGGGCGTCCCGATCAGCCAGCCCGGCAGCGGCGGCGCCCCCGGAGCGCCGGCCCGATGGGCGGGAGGTCCGGACGTGGGCGCCAGTCAGACAGCCGGCGACTCGGCGGAGCGGCCGTGACAGCGCAGCGCGCCTCCCGCGCCAGCCGTCAGGACGCCCCTCCGAGGGTCGAGCTCGCCCCGCCGGACTCGACGCAGACGGTGAGCACCCGGGGCCGGATGGTGACGGTCAGCCGATCGGAGGGCGCGATCAGATCGCCGTCGACCTCGCGGGGCTGGACATGGTCGGCGACCAGTTGCACCTCGGCGGCCGCGAAGGTCTCGACCGGTGGCGCACCGGGGCGGCGCACCACCGCCGCCAGCAGGCGGACCCAGTCGCGCAGTCCGTGCGGCGCGATCAGGACCACGTCCAGCCGCCCGTCATCCGGACGCGCACCCGGCACCAGGGCCAGGCCGCCCGGAAGGCGCCCGACGTTGGCAACGACGACCGCCCGGACGCGCCGGACGATGGTGGTCGTGCGATCCAGGGTCAGCGACACGGCGAAGTGGGGCTCGTGCAGGTGGCGGAGCACCGCGAGACCGTACGCCGGCCAACCGATCAGCCGCTTCACCCTGGAGGACGTGACCGCGAGCATCTGGGCGTCGAGGCCGATCCCGGCGGCGACGGTGAACGCCTGACCGTCCGCGACGCCGAGGTCGATGCGGCGACGGCCGCCCCTCGTCGCGAGCCGCACCAACGCGGTGACGTCGCGGGGCAGGCCGAGGTTGCGGGCGAGGACGTTGCCGGCTCCGAAGGGAAGCGCCGCCAGGACGGTCTCGGTGTCGGCCAGCTCGGCTGCCACCGCGCCAATCGTGCCGTCACCGCCGCCGACGAAGACCACCTCGGCACCGGCGTCGATCGCGAGGCGGGCCTGGCTGCCGCCCGGGTCCTCGACGCTCGTCTCCAGCCATACCGGCTCGGGCCAGCCGTCCTGGGCGAGCACGGTCTGGACCAGCCGCCGGAGCGCCGCCGGATCTGCCACCCGGGCGGGGTTGATCACGACCGCGCTCGTCCGTGGGACCACGTGGCGGCCCGCCCCGGATGTGGCGCGCCGACCGGGCGACCGGCGCGCGCCGGGGTCGATGGTCACGGATTGCCACCCCGGGGGCGCCCACGCCCGAAGGACAGCGGAGACGGCCCGACGTGATGGATGCCCCGTGCCTCCTCCGCCCGTCCCTGCTTCCGCCCCGGCGCAGGGTGCTCCCGGCCCGCCCCGATCGCGCCGCGCGCCGGCTCGATGCGGGGCCGTCGTCCGATCGGCGGTCGCGAGCCAGATGCGAGGCCGCCGCGGCGACCCGGCGGTCGCCGGAATCCCATGGTCGTGGTGCTCGACCGAACGATGGTGGGCTCGGCCGCGGTCGTTCCGGCGCGCGAGTCGCCGGCCGACCTGGGTCAGTGCACCGAGTACCAGACCCACGGCCGCGGGAGTGGGGCCTGCGGCGGCCGACGGTCGCGCGGGCGTCGCGCCACCCCTTCGGCCCCGCCCACGGCTGCGAGCATCCGCGACGCCGCCGCCGGCGGTCCCTCCCGTCGGGTCAGCTGAGCCAGCACGGTCCGCTGCGCATCGAACACGGCATCCTGCAGCCGGCTGATGCTCGGGCGCCTGAGAGCGGTCGTCGCCGCCAGGCTGACGGCCACCCACCTCACCTCCTCCGTCCGCAGGCGCTCGATCACGTGCATCGGAGCCCGTTCCAGCCCGGCCAGTCGAGCCTCCTCCAACTCGGACAGGACGAGGTCCAGATGGAGCAGCGCTCGCCGACACCATCTGTGCCATACGTCGGTCCCCGCGGTGGCGGCCGCCACCGCGGGACGCTCGGCGGGAGCCCGGCCGGTCAGCCCGGCCGGCGGGTGGCCGCCCCAGCCCGACGAGGTCCCGGCGGCCCCGTCGGCCGCCGGGAGGGAGGACGGCGGAGAGCTGGCGCGAGCCGCCCCAGCATCGATGACCGGAGCGCCCACGGGCCGGTGCAGCGGCCGGGGGAGCGTCAGCCACGGGGTCGGGTCGGGTCGCATCGCCACCCTCCACCCGCAGCGCCGGAGAAGCCGAACCACTTGCCACAGCGGGCCAGACAACCCGATACTACCGGCCGGATCGGCCGTGGTCGGTACGGTGGCGAACGGATGACCGGCCGGGGCGGACGGAGGCTGGAATGGCACGGAACGGAACGTCGGGCGCGGTGGCGGAGCGCGGCAACCGGATCCTCCAGGCCCTGGATCCACATGACCGGGTCGAGCTGGAGGCGCGCCTTGCCGCCGTGTTCCTCAAGGTGAAGACGGTCCTCTACGAACCGGGCGAGCCGGTGGACTCTGTGTGCTTCCCGATCGATGCCGTGATCTCGCTGGTCACCCCGCTCGAGGACGGGGCGATCGTGGAGGTGGCCACCGTGGGCAACGAGGGGTTGGTCGGCGTCCCGGCGGTGCCGGGGGGAGCGTTCGCGGTCCGGGCCATCACCCAGGTGGCGGGGCGGGCGCTCACCATGGGCATCAGCCCCTTCCTCGATTCCATCAAGCGCACCCCGCCTCTCGCCGCGCTGGTGGATCGCTACGTGCAGGCCCTCTTCGGCCAGATCTCCCAGGCAGCGGCGTGCAATCGCCTCCATTCCAACGAGGAGCGCCTCAGCCGCTGGCTGCTGATGAGTCACGATCGGGTCGGGGTGGATTCGTTCCTCATCACCCAGGAGTTCCTCGGCCAGATGCTGGGCTCGCGGCGGGCGACCGTCACGCTGTCGGCGGGCATCCTTCAGCGGGCCGGACTCATCCGATACCACCGCGGCCACGTCGAGATCGTCAATCGCGACGGGCTGGAGGCGACCGCGTGCGAGTGCTACCAGGTGATCCAGTCGGAGCTGTCCCGGGTCACACCGGCGCTCGCCTGACGGGGCCAGCTCCGGGAGCTGGGGTGGACCGCGCCGAGGCCCTCACCTCTGGACGACCTCCGGCCTCGCGGGCCGGCTCCCCCCGGTCCGGCCGGACCGCATGACCAGGGGGCCGCGTCTCCAGGCCCGTCTCAGCGCCGACCCCGCCGGCGCGGTGGGCGCGGACTCGGGGCCGGCGATCGCGAGGGCGGCTCACCGACTGCGGCCACGCCGAGCACGTGATCTCGCGGCGCGGGGCCGACCCGCATCGAGATCGACCCTCGGCGCGCTCGTCCGGGAGTGAGGCGCTGGCGTCGGGCGGCGCGATCCAGGCGCAGGCCGACGCCGGCGGGGACTCCGAGACCGGTCGGCGCGAGGGGCGAGCGGGTCACCGGGCACCGGGCACACCCGCCGTCGCGGTGCCCGCCATCCTCGGCGCCGGGATCCTGGCGTCGCCTGCGGTCCGCGGGGTCGGCGCCGAGGCTGCGATCGCCTCCACCCTCGCCGCGTGCGGATCGAGCCGCGCGACGACCCCCGGCCGATCCCGGACCGGCACCAGCGGGGCGACTCGTCGGCAGTCGCACCCCGTCGCCCATCTCCCGACCACCGCGGTCCCCGTGAGGGCACGGCGCCGCCTGCCGTCGGGCCGCCATCACCGGCACCGCCGCCTTCTCTCCGCTTCGCCACGCGCGGCGGGCCGCCGAGACCTCAGGGAGCTGGGGGCGGAACGCCGCCGTAGGCGACCGTGAAACCGAGGACACCGCTGGAGTTCCCCGCCAGCGTGGATGGCGTCGAGACCTGGGCACCGCCCTGGACCATGACCACCTCCTGCCAGGCCGCCACCGGCCCTCCCAGCCGAAGGTTGCTGAACGTCACAGCCGGAGCATAGTCGCCCACCGTACTCTGCGCGCCGTTGACGTTCGGCGCCTCCAGGATCCACTCGGCCGATGTGAGTGGGCCGCCGTACGTCTGGTCGATGGTGAAGCTCTGACCGGTGGTGTTGTCGGAAACGGCGATCTGCCACACGGATCCGCTCACCTGGTCGATGGCGACCGTCACCGTGTCGTTCGGAGCAACCACCATCGTCGGGATCGGAGTGGATGGGGCCGGGAGGATCTCCCACCACGGCCAGATCGTGTACATGTTCGTACTGGCGACGTACGCCTCGGTGACGCCGGCCTGGATCAGGGCGGAGTCCGAGCACGGTCCCGTGACCCCGACGCAGTCGCCATCGATGCCGACCCACTCCGCCGTGTCCGTGTTCGTGGGGGAGGAGTAGATCGATGGAACGTTGAACGTCCCGGCGACGTGGGTGTAGGGACCGTCACCCACAGCATAGCCAGACCAGTTGGAGCTCTGGAGCGTGGAGACCGTTCCCCCGGGCATCGGGGGCGTGGTGGCTGCCGGCGTCGGCGTCGGTGTCGCGACCGGCGTCAGGGTCGGGGTCGGGGTCAGGGTCGGCGTCGGCGTCGCCGCGGGCGTCGGCGGCGGCGGCGCGGCGGGCGTCGGAGTGGAGGTCGGCGCCACCGGCCTCCATGTCACCGTCACCGGCTGGGTCGCTGGCTCGAGCCGGCGACCGGAGGCGGCGTGCAGATAGGCCGCGAGCCGCCAGGTCCCCGGCGAACGCCCGGGGGACGAGATCATCCACTGGCAGTTCGCCGTGCACCGCTGGCTCGGCGTCGGAGTGAGGCTGACCCGGTCGGTCAGATCCCACAAGACGGCGTAGGCTCCAGCGGGCCAGCCCGAGCCATCGATACTGATTCCAGCGCGCCGACCAGCAGGGATCTCCTGGCTCGCAGGGCGGAGCCCAACCGTCAGTGCCACCGGCGGCGGGAGAATCCTCACCCGAGCTCGCTTGGTCGTCAGCCACCATGGCCGTCCGTTGGACGCGCGCGTGAGGGTCGCCCGCCGGAAGGCCGCGTACGTGAGCCGATCCCGGTGCGAGTCTGTCGCGGCGGCCTCCCACCAGCCGGCGGCGGTGCGCACCAGCGGGGCCACGAGCATGATCGCCCCCGCCGCGGAGTCGCGAAGCGAGTGGCAGCGGTACGTCATCGGCCGGCCGGCCACCGACATCCTCGATGGTTCGAATTGGCACGGGAGCCAACCGGCGGTGGGGCCCAGGAACAGCGCCACCCGGGTCGTGTGCGACGCGCGCTGGCCGAGCGCCGGCCACCAGGTCCCGTGGTCCTGCCAGTCGCGCGGAAGCGCTGCGCCGGGCAGCGTTCTGACGGCCACCGACATCCGCGCCTGGCCCGAGGCACCGTGGTGCCGCTGGGCGGTCGTCGGCCCTCGGGGCGGCGGGGCCGTGGACCGAGTCGCCGCCAGCGCCAGCCCGGCTGTGGTTCCGGCCAAGCCGACGGACGCGGCCGCGGCCAGGGTGAGGAGTCGGCGGGTGGCCTGGGTCATGGGCATGCTCCGAGGGCGGGGCGACGGCACGGCTGCCCCACTCACTTGTAGGCGCGTGCCGCTCGGCCACCGGTCACATGCCGGTCACGAGGCAGGTACGGCGTTCGGTCGCGCCCGTCATGCCCACACGCGCAGCGGGCGGCGATCGCCGGAGGCACGCGCTGGGCGAGGGCCCCGCCACCCCGGCGGCGGCCCGCCCGGATCTCGGCGGCCGTCGAAGGGCACGGGCAGCGGGCCACGGCCAGGAGCCCGGCGGGCGGGCGGGGGATCGGGAGACAGGCACCGCCGGCACCAGGACTGGTCGGCGCCGACCTCGGTCGGCCTCGGGCGCGGGCCCCGGTGGAGGCCGTGACCGGCTCGGTGCGCTCCCAACCCTGGTGGCTGGGGGTGGGCGGTCCTGGGACCGGGGGTGGCGAACCGCCGCCATCCGTCCGCCGCGGCTGGGGAGCCGCGCCGGGGTGGCGCGTTGGTGCCCCCTACACGGTCCGGGTCAGCCCCGATGGGAGAATCGCAGGCCCGCGCCTCGCCTCCGCGACCCAGGCCCTTGACGCAGCATCCCCATCTTTGCGATCTCGGGTCGCGTGGAGGCGACTCCGGGAATCGAACCCGGGATCGCGGTTTTGCAGACCGCTGCCTTACCACTTGGCTAAGTCGCCCGGCGCCCGGCTGGCCCGGGCAGCGCCGCCCGATTGTACCCAGCCGGCACGGGTGGGCCGGAGCCGAGACCCGCCGCCGGCGCGCCCGGGCGGGTCTCGGCCGGCCTACGATGCCCGGCAACGGGGCGGCGCCGGGGACGGGGCCCAGGGCCGGACGGCGCAGCCACCACAGGAGGCTGCGCGTGGGCGAGACCCAGCACCGCCCTCGATCGGACGCCGACCTGGTGGTCGAGACCCAGGGCGCGGTGACCAGGCTCCGGCTCAACCGGCCGGAGCGGCTGAACGCCCTCACCCTGGCGCTGCTGACCGATATCCACCGCCGCGTGGTCGAGATCGCGCACACCGGCACCTGCCGCTGCCTCGTCATCACCGGGACCGGTCGAGGCTTCTGCGCCGGGCAGTCGCTCGAGGAGGTCCGTGAGGCAGCGAACCTCGGCGATCGAGTCCGCACCATCCTCCAGCAGGGCTACCTCCCGCTCGTCAGCGCCCTGGTCGGGCTGGAGCTCCCGGTGGTGGCCGCCATCAACGGGGTGACCGCCGGCTCGGGACTCTCGCTCGCGCTGGCCTGCGACCTGCGCGTCGCCAGCGACGAGGCCACCTTCACCTGCGCGTTCAGCCGGGTCGGCCTGGTCCCCGATGCCGGCGCCACCCTGCTGCTGCCCCGTGCCGTTGGCTGGTCGGCCGCAGCCGACCTCGCCCTCACCGGCCGCCGGGTCGACGCCGACGAGGCGCTCCACCTCGGCCTCGTCCATCGGGTCTTCCCGGCGGCGACGTTCGCGGCGGGCGCGGCAGCCGCCGCGGCCGAGCTCGCGGCGGGTCCCACCCGAGCGCTCGGTCTCACCAAGCGGGCGCTCAGCCGGTCCTGGACGGCGAGCCTCGAGGAGCAGCTCGCGATCGAGACCGACCTCCAGGTCGAGGCGTCAGGGACGGCTGACGGGCGCGAGGGCATCGCTGCCTTCGTGGCCGGGCGCCGCCCCACCTTCCGCGGCTCCTGACCGTGCGGCGCTACGCTTGATCTCAGCGGTCGGCTTCGATCCGCAGGAGGCTCCCTGATGGCGCGGGTCTGGATGCAGTTCCCCAACCCGGTGAACGAGGTCGCGGCCCGGGTGGTCGCGGGGGGTGTCGCGGTCGTGGCCGTGCTCGCGATCGCCCTCGACCAACCCTGGCTCAGCGCGGTGCTCGCCTACGGCTTCCTCGCCCGGGTGGCCGCCGGCCCGACCCTCAGCCCCCTCGGCCAGCTGGCGACCCGGGTGGTGGCGCCCCGCCTCTCCCCACGGCCCCGGCTGGTGGCGGGACCCCCGAAGCGCTTCGCGCAGGCGATCGGCGCGGTCCTGACGGTGGCCGCCACCGTCGCCTTCTTCGGCTTCGGCGCCACCACCGTCACCGAGGTGCTGCTGGGCGTGCTGGTCGCGGCCGCGACCCTGGAATCGGCGCTCGGCCTCTGCCTGGGCTGCCGCATCTTCGCCGTGCTGATGCGGTGGGGATGGGTGCCGGCGGAGGTCTGCGCCGCCTGTGCCGACCTCGGCGGCCCGGCGGCGCAGGCGCGTCGGGCGGCGGCCACCCCGGTCGGCGGCGGCCGCTGACCAGGGCGGCGTCCCCGACCCGGCTCCAGCCTACCGGTGGAGCGGGTGGCGCACGATCAGGATGCTCAGCTCGTACAGGACGATGAGCGCGGTCGAGAGCAGCGCCGGCGTGAACGGGTCCGCCCCGGGGGTGATGACGAGCGCGACGGCCACGATGCTGAAGATCGCCGGACGGCGCCACCGGCGCAGCGTGGCGCTGCTGACGACACCCAGCGCCCCCAACAGGCTGACCACCACCGGCATCTCGAAGGTGACCCCGAAGACCACCATCACCAGGGTGAAGAACGAGAGGTAGGCGTTGAGGTCGGGCAGATAGACGGCATCGGTGCCGAGGAAGCCGGCCAGGAAGCTGAGCCCGACCGGCATGACCAGGTAGGCGAAGGTGGCACCGACGGCGAAGCAGACCACGCTGCCCGCGATGAACGGCCCCGCCAGCCGGCGCTCGGCCCGCCGCAGCCCGGGCGCGACGAACGTGAAGGCCTGCCAGGCGACGATCGGCAGCGCCCCCGCCAGCCCGGCCAGGACCGCCACCTTGAACGGGATCGAGAGCCCCTCGATCGGGCTGGTGACGATGACCGTGCTGCCGAAGGGCGAGGGGCCGCGATGGAGCAGGGCCAGCTTCAGGGGACGCTCGAGCAGCTGGATCAGCGCGTGGTTGAAGATGAATGCCAGGGCGGTCGTCCCCGCCCAGGCGATCAGGCAGACGATGAGGACCCGGCGGAGGTCCTCCAGGTGCTCCACCACCGTCTGGCCCGGAGCGGGGTCCTCGTCGCCGGCCCCCGCCCCCGACATCGGGGGAACGAGGGTCTCGGCGATGGAGCGGGTGGCCATCGTGGGTCGCCTCCCTGGGGGCGGTCAGCGACCGGCGGCGTCGCCGGCTGGGGTGCTGGCCGGCACCGGGCCGGCGCCGTTCGCCATCGGCACCGCCGCCGTGACGGGCTGGGTGGTGGCGGTGGTCGTGGTCGTCGAGGCGCCCGCGAGGTCGGTGACCTCGGTCATGTGATGGGCGGCCTGGGCGGAGGCGTGCTTGAACTCCTGGATGGCGCGGCCGACGCTGTGGCCGAGCTCCGGCAGCCGCTTGGGGCCGAACACCACCAGGGCCAGCACGACCAGCAGGCCGAGGAGCGCGATATGGGACGGCGCGAGCATGGGAAACCCTCCTGGATCGACGGTCGCTCGGGCGGTCCGGGGAGCGCTGCACGCCCCGGCCCGCCGGAGCCTCACACCCCGTCCTACGCGCCCGGCCCCGCCCCGGATCACCCCGGCCGCCGCCGGTCCCCCGTCAGGCCAGGCTCGCCCGCAGCAGCACCGGCCCCAACGGCACCCGATCGTGGCGGGACGGCTCCAGGGTGATCGCGACGGCGGCGAACCCTCTCGGCGCGCGCGGCATCCGGAAGACCCCGGCGCGGGTCACGGCTGCGATCGGCACCGGCCGGGAGCCGCCGGCGCGGTGGCGGACGTACCACAGCATGTACACGGTCGAGCCCCGGACTGGACGGACGCCGGTGACGACGAGGTAGGCGGCCCCGGCCCTCGGGCGCATGACCAGGGCGGCGCCACCCGGGGCCCGCCCGGTCGCCTGCAGCGCCACCACGGTGGCGCCCCCGCTCAGCAGTCCCGTGATCCCCACCACGCCGGGGCCGCCCGCGCCGGGCGCCGCCGGCGGCCGCTGCAGGTGCTCGGCCACCCCCCAGCCCAGGCCGCTCAGCGCCAGGACGGCGGCGGCCGCCGCCGCCGTCCAGCCCGCCTGGGAGCGGGCCCACCACCGCGCGCCCGGGGCCCGATCCGGGACCGGCCCCGCCGCCGGCGGTGGCACCAACGGCAGCGCTGCGGGGACGGGGGGCGCCGGCGCGGCGGCTCCCCCCTCGACCCGCGCCGCCGCCAGCACCCGAGCGCGCAGAGCGGGGGGAGGCGCGACCGGGGGCACGGACATCGCCAGGCAGGCCGCCACCCCTCGGAACGCCCGCTCCTCGGCGGCGCAGTCCGCGCAGCCCTGCAGATGCTCGGTCACCGCCGCCGCCTCGTCCGGCTCCAGGCCGTCGAGCACATGGGCGCCCAGCAGGTCACGCACCGAGTCGCAGCCCGAGCCCGGGCCGCCGGCGGTGCCGGGGGGACCGCCCATCACCACTCCCCCACCTCGGCCGCGGCGCTGCCCCGGAGGACCCGGCGGAGGTGGTCGAGGGCCAGACGGGTGCGGCTCTTCACGGTGCCCAGGGCGAGGCCGGTGCGGACCGCGATCTCCCGCTGCGACAGTCCCGCGAAGTAGGCCCACTCCAGGATCTGCCGCTGGGTCGCGGGCAGCTCGGTGATCGCCCGCCGGACGGCAGCCGCCCGGACCCCCTCGGTCACGGCCAGCCAGGTGTCGCTGGCCGCCACCAGCTCCGGGCCGTCATCGAGGGGGACGGCCGATCCGGCGCCGACCCGACGCCGGAGCCGGTCCACCGCCCGGTTGCGGACGATGGTCAGCAGCCAGGTCCGAAGGCTGGTCCGCTCCGGCTGGTAGACGTCAGCCCGTCGCCAGAGCGCGAGGAAGGCGTCCTGGACCACCTCCTCGGCGGTCGCCTGGTCGCGCAGCATCCGGAGCGCGAGGCCGTAGGCGGCGCTGGCGTGGCGATCGTAGAGCGCCCCCAAGGCGTCCTCGTCGCGCCTCCGCAGCCGCCACATCAGGCGCTCGTCGCCGTCGGTCTGCTGGGGCGGGGCGGGGGCAGCGGCGAGCATCTCCTCGTCCGCTCCTTCGCGAGGGGGACCGTCTCGGATCACCGGACCATCATCGGGCACCGTGGGGCGGGAGGGAGGGCACCGGCGGGGTCCTGGCTCGGAGGGCGGGGCGGCACCGGCGCCGACCGATCGGCGCGCCGATCGGGATGGCCGGCTCCGTTCCGGTGGGCATCCCGCCGACCCGGGCCCGGCTCCCCCGCCGCGGGACGGGAGGTGATCCGCTCCGGCCCGACTGCTCGTATGCGCTGACGAGCCCCCGAGGCGGGCTCCATCCAGACCCGGCGGACTCGGAGGCACACGGCATGCAGAAGATCACTCGGCGGACGTTCCTCACCCGGACCTCGCTCGGCGTCGCCGCCGCCGGGGCGATGGCGACGATCCCGGGAGCCGGGGTCCTGGCGGCCACCCGCCGCAAGGGCCAGGCGGCGCCCCTCGGCGCGGCGATCGCCGCCGGTCACCTCACCCGCTCGGGTCCGCTGGTGATCACCATCCCCGACCCGCGCGACGGCAGCCTCTCCTTCTTCTCCGGCGAGAGCGAGGTGACCCGCCACGACCCGCAGCTGGTGGCGAACCTCCTCCGCAGCCTCGCCTGATCCACCGTCCTCAGTTCCAGACCACCCCACCGAGGTATCCGCATGTCCTCCCACCGTGAGGCGCCCGCGATCTCCAAGGACCCCGCCGCCGACAGCACTGACGTCTACGCGTTCGTCAGCCCCGACCGGCCCGACACGGTGACCCTGATCGCCAACTACGTCCCCCTCCAGGACCCCGCCGGCGGGCCGAACTTCTTCGAGTTCGGCGACGACGTCATGTACCAGATCCTGGTCGACAACGACGGCGACGGCAAGGCCGACGTCTGGTATCAGTTCCGGTTCTGGACCGAGGTCGAGGACCGCAACACCTTCCTCTACAACACCGGTCCGATCACTTCGCTCACCAGCTCCACCTGGAACCGGCGCCAGTACTACCGGGTCACCCGGGTGACCCCGGGCACGAGCGAGGTCCTGGCGGCCAAGCTGGGCTGCCCCCCGTGCAACATCGGCCCGCTGTCCACCCCCAACTACGCGGGCCTGGCCGGCCAGGCGATCCACCCACTCCCGGGCGGCCGCCGGGTGTTCGCCGGCCAGCGCGCGGACGGCTTCTACGTCGACCTCGGCTCGGTCTTCGACCTCCTCGACCTGCGTCCCTTCCAGAACCTCAACATCGCCCCCCGCCCGGCGGCGGCGGGCGTCAACGGGCTCGCCGGACTCAACGTCCACAGCATCGCCCTCCAGGTCCCCAAGAGCGACCTGACCCGGGGCGGCGCGGCTGGGACCGACGCCACCAGCCCCACCTCGGTGATCGGGGTCTGGACCTCTGCCAGCCGGCAGCGGGCCCGGGTCTGGGACAGCAAGGACGGAGCCAACCTCAACATCGGTCCCTGGGTGCAGGTCTCGCGGATGGGCAACCCGCTCGTCAACGAGGTGATCAACCCGCTCGGGGTCAAGGACGCCTGGAACTCGTATCCGCCCGCGGGCGACTCCCGCTACCTCCAGTACGTCGAGCACCCCGAGCTGGCGGGCCTCCTGCCCGTCCTCTACCCAACGGTGTTCCCCAACCTCGCCGCGGTCGTCAAGGCCGGAACCGCCCGGGCCGACCTGGTGGCGGTGCTCCTGACCGGCATCCCGGCCGGCATCATCAAGGGCTTCCAGAACTACACCGGCACAGTCCAGGCGGACATGCTCCGCCTCAACTGCGCCGTCTCCCCCACCGCCAAGCCGAGCCTGCTCGGGCTCCTGGGCGGCGACGCCGCCGGCTTCCCCAACGGACGCCGGGTCTTCGATGACGTGACCACCATCGAGCTCCGGGCCGTGGCCGGAGCCACCCTTCCCCTCGTCGACCCCTCGTTCAAGCCCGACGCCGCGGTCAGCCTGGTCTACGACGATGTCGACCCCGCCAAGCACACCCCCCAGTCGCTGGCCAGCACCCTGGGCGTCAGCTACCTGTCCAGCTTCCCCTACCTCGGCACCCCCTACGACGGCTTCGACGCGGTGACCGGGACCAGGGCCGCGAACGCCCACGGCGCCCCCCGCTCGTCGGCCGCCTGAGCACCCCCACCAACACCAGAGGACCAGCCGCCATGGACCACCCCGCCATCCCCACCCAGCCGGTCGGTCCGGTGATGATCGACATCGGCGCCACCCACGGCGCCGTCGTCGTGCGGGCTCCCGGCCTCGCCGGCCGGGAGATCGAGATCAGCCCGAAGGAGACACCCCAGCGCCGCCAGCACGTGGCGGTCCTCCCCAGGGCGCTCCCCGCGGGGCCGGTCCACGCGGCGGTCTTCGCCAGCCTGCCGGCGGGCCCCTACCTGCTCTGGGACCCGGCCGGCGGGCCCCCCCGCCCGGTGCTCGTCCGGGCGTCGACGGTCACCGACCTCGACTGGTAGGCGGCGGCCCCGCCGGGCGGGCCCGGATCGGCGGCGGTGGGACAATCGCCGCCATGCCGACCCCGGGCGCCGCCGGCCCGTGCCACGATGTCGCCGCCCCCGCGGCGGCGGCCCTCGACGGTCGCCGGCTGGCGCGGCGCCTGGGCCCGGTCGGCGTCTCCTTGGGCCAGCTCGCGCTCGCCGACGCTGCCACCCTCCGCCAGGGGGTGCGCACCATCGAGCAGCTCGGCTTCGGCGCCATCTGGTGCGGTGAGGCCTCCGGCCGGGAGGCCCTCACCCAGGCGGCGATCGTCCTCGCCGCGACCGAGCGGATCGTCGTCGCGACCGGGATCGCCAACATCTGGGCCCGCGATCCGGTGGCGATGGCCAACGGGGCGCGGGCGCTCGCCGAGGCCTGGCCCGGGCGCTTCGTCCTCGGGCTGGGCGCCAGCCACGCGCGCCTGGTCGAGCCCCGCGGCCACCGCTACCTGCCGCCGCTGGCGGCGATGCGGCGGTACCTGACCCAGCTCGCCGCCGCCCCCTACACCGCCCCCCTGCCGGAGCCGCCGCCGGCGACGGTGCTGGCGGCGCTGGGTCCGCGGATGCTGCACCTGGCCGGCGACAGCGCCGACGGCGCCCACACCTACTTCGTGCCGGTGGGCCACACCCGCTGGGCCCGCCAGCTCCTCGGCCCCTCCCCGCTGCTGGCGCCCGAGCAGGGATGCGTCGTGGCCCCCGACCGCGCGGCCGCCCGTGCCGTCGCGGACGCTCACCTGCGCACCTACCTCGGGCTGCCCGCCTACCGGCGCAACCTGGAGCGCCTCGGCTGGTCCCCGGCCGACTGCGAGGGGGGCGGCAGCGACAGGCTCTTCGACGCGCTGATCGGCTGGGGCTCCGCAGACGCCATCGCCGAGCGGGTCCGCACCCAGCTCGACGCGGGAGCCGACCACGTCGCGGTGCAGGTGCTCACCCCCGGGCGCGACGCTCCGCTCCTGGACCAGCTGCGGCCGATCGCCGGCCCGCTCCTGCAGTCCCGCTGAGCCCTTCCTCGCCGCCCCGCGGGCCCCTCCGCGACCAGCCGGCGCGCCCTGAGGGCGACCGGGCCCGGCGGCCGCTCCGCCCCTGGCGGGCGGCCTTCCGCGACGCCGGCCGCGGGGTCGCATGGGCCGCCCGCCACGAGCGCCACATGCGGGTCCACCTGGCGGCGGCGGCGGCGGTGGTGGCGGCCGGGCTCGGGATCGGGATCCCCCCGGCGGCCTGGGCGGCCCTGGTCTTCGCGATCGCCCTGGTGGTGGTGGCGGAGCTGGTCAACACCGCGGTCGAGACCCTGAGCGACCTCGCCCACCCGGCTCCCGACCCCGCCATCGGCCGGCTCAAGGACCTCGCCGCGGGCACGGTCCTGGTCGCCGCCACCGCGGCCGCGGTGGTGGGCCTGCTGGTGCTGGTGCCGGCCCTCCTCCACCGGCTCGGCCACTGACCGGGCCGGCGCCGGGATCCAGGGCGCGCCATCGGCAACGCCCTCGTCAGCCGTGCAGCAGGCGCCAGCGCAGACCGGGGTGGCGGACGGCACCGGTCGCGGTCAGCGGGAGGGTGAAGCGGCGCGCGCCGATGGTGAGGACCTCCTGCCCCACCCGCTCGCCGCGGCGGAGGGTCGTCCCCAGCCGGCGCGCCAGCAGCCGCCCCCGCACCCGAAGGCCGCTCCAGCCGACCACCGTCACCGCCCGGGTGCTCACCGCCGCCACCTGGGTGCCCCACGGCACCGCGACCCGGCCGAGGACGGCGCCCACCCCGACCGCGGGCACCAGCTGCAGTCGCGGGGTGACGGCGTCGAGCAGGTGCAGGCTGGCGGTCAGCGCCGCCGGCAGGGGCCGCTGACCGCCCTGGCCGAGCACGGCCCCCACCACCAGCACCGGTCGTCCGGCGACCAGCCGCCGGGCCGCGAAGACCAGGCAGCCGCCGGCCTGGGCGGTGTAGCCGGTCTTCACCCCGACGATGCCGTCGTGGGTGACCAGCGCGTTGACGTTGTAGACGGTGCCGGCCACCGGCAGGGTCGCCTGCGGCATCGCCACCACCTGGGCGAACACCGGGATCCCCATCGCCCTCTCCGCCAGCGCGATCTCGTCCGGGGCGGTGCTGGTGGTGGCGCTGGAGACCCCGCTGGCGTCGGCGTAGTGGGTGCCGGAGAGCCCCATCCGCCGGGCGGTGCGGTTCATGCGAGCGACGAAGGCCGCGAGCGACCCGGCGTCCCACCCGGCGAGGGTGGTGGCGAGGTTGTTGCCCGACGGGAGCAGGAGCCCGACCAGCAGCTGGTACTCGCTGAGGCGCTCGCCGACGGCGACAGGCACCACCGACTGGCCCCCCGCCCGGTCGGCCCGGTAGCGGGTGACGTCGGCCGCGCTCATGGTCACGATCGGGCCGGACGCCCCCAGCGGCAGCGGGTGGTCGCGCAGGACGAGATAGGCGGTCATGATCTTGGCGAGGCTGCCGATCGCCTGCGGCCGGTCCGGGCCGGCGCGGCCGATGAGGCCGATCCCGTCCACCCCCACCGCGGACTGGCCCCCGGCCGGCCACGGCGTCGCCGACCGAGGGCCCCGGACGGTGAAGGTGAGCGATCGCGCCGCCGCCAGCTGCAGCCGGGGGAGCGGGCGCAGGAGCTGGACCGCCCCCAGCACCACCACGGCGACCACGATCGACGCCAGCCCCAGGGCCAGCCATCGAACCGGGTGGCGGCCGCCGCCCTGGGGGCGCTGGGAGAGAGCGGAGCGTCCCCGGGGCATCACTCCCTACAACGCCCGCGCCCGGGCATCCGTTCCGATCGCCAGCCCGCGTCCCCCGACGGTCACCGGCTCAGGAGTCGAAGCCGATCCCGAGGCGGTCCAGGGTGGTGAGGAGCCATCCGCGGCGGCCGGTGCGGTCGGCCTTGGTCATGGCGCCCTGGACCAGGGCCAGCGCCGCCGTCCGGAGCGGCTCCGGCGGGAAGGGCAGGGGCGGCTGGCGCACCAGCCGCAGGCGCAGGATCGGCGACGCCGGGGCCAGCAGGCGGTCGGTGAGCACCCGGGCGGCGAAGCGGGTGGCGGCGACCCCGAGCCCGGTGTACCCGAGCGCGTACGTGAGCCGGCCGCCGAAGGCGGAGCCGAAGGTGCAGGTGAAGCGGGTGGTGGAGGCGATCGCCCCGCCCCAGCGGTGGGGGAAGCGGAGGTCCGCCAACGCCGGGAACATCGCCCGGAACTGGGACTCGAGCAGGCGGTAGGTCTGGGGGCGATGGTCGTACCCGGGCCCGACCCGCCCCCCGAAATGGTAGATCGCGTCGTAGCCGCCCCAGAGGATGCGGTCGTCGGCGGTGAGACGGAAGTAGTGGAAGTGATTGCCGCGGTCGGCGACCCCCTCCCGGTGCGCCCAGCCCACCCGCTCCCGCTGCGGCGGGGTCAGCGGGTCGGAGACCAGGACGTAGTCGTAGACCGGCACGAACCGGCGTCGCAGGCGAGCGAGGAGCTGGCCGCTGTAGGCGTTGGTGGCCAGCACCACCCGGCGGGCGCGGACCGCGCCCTCGGCGGTGCGCAGCTCGATCCCGGCCGCCCGCGGGAGCATCCGCGTGACCCGGCTCTGCTCGTGCACCGCGGCGCCCTGCTCCCGGGCCACCCGCGCCAGCCCGCGTGCGAGCCGGGCCGGGTTGACCAGGGCGGAGCCGGCGGTGCTCCGCAGCCCGGCCGTGAGCAGGGGCGAGCGCAGGTGGCTCGCCAGCGCCTCCCCCTCCAGCCACCTGACGTCCTCCCCCCGGCGACCGCGCGCCTCGTGCTCCAGGCGGAGCGCCTCGGCCTGGGCCGCAGAGGTCGCCACCTCCAGCAGCCCGGTCGTCTCCAGGTCGCAGGCGATGGCGTGGTCCCGCACGAAGTCGCAGAGTCCCTGGAAGTTCTCCTGGCCGAGCCGCTCCAGCTCCTCGATCTCGTCCGGGAAGTGGCGCAGCCCGTTGGCGAACCCGTGGGTCAGCGAGGCCTCGCAGAATCCCCCGTTGCGCCCGCTGGCCCCGTAGCCGACCACCCCCTGCTCCAGCACCACCACCCGCAGGTGGGGCGCGCGCCGGCGGAGCTCGATCGCCGTCCACAGGCCGGTGAACCCCGCGCCCACCACGGCCACGTCGGCCAGGTGGCGGCCGACGAGCCGGGGACCGGGCCGCCAGGGGTCCTGCCGGAGCCAGAAGCTCGGGCCGGGGTCGACCCAGGGTGCCGCCGCGCTCAGCCCTCCACCGCCCGGTCGGTGATGGCGAGGGCCTGGTCGAGGGTGTCGAACCCCTCCGCCAGCTCGGCCTCCGTGATGCAGAGCGGGGGATTGGTCATCACCGTGTTCCAGCGCACCATCGTGTAGAGGCCGTGCTCGAGCAGGAATCGGTTCAGCTCCACCATCGCCGGATGGGAGCCGTTGAAGGGGGCGAGCGGGGCCATCGTGGCTCGGCTGCGGACCAGCTCCAGGACGCCGAAGAGACCGAGGTTGCGGGTCAGGCCGACGCTGGGGTGGCGCGCCCGCAGGGCGGCATGGTGGCGCGTCATCACCGCGCCCAGGCGGCGGGCGTTGCCGACCAGGTCGTCCTGCTCGTAGACCTCCAGGGTGGCGAGGGCCGCGGCGCACGACACCGGGTGGCTGTTGTAGGTGAGGCCGGCGGGGAACATGTGGGTCCGGAAGTGCTCGACGATGGGGCGGCGCAGCGCCACCGCCCCCAGGGGCACGTAGCTGCTGGTGATCCCCTTGGCCATGGTGAGGAGGTCGGGCACGACGTTCCAGTGGTTGACCGCGAACCACTCCCCGGTGCGCCCGAACCCGGTCATCACCTCGTCGGCGATCATGACGATGCCGTAGCGGTCGCAGAGCGTCCGCACCCCCTGGAGGTAGCCGTCGGGCGGGATCAGGATCCCGTTGGTGCCGGTGACCGGCTCCAGGATGAAGGCGGCGATCGTGTCCGGCCCCTCCAGCTGGATCGTCTCCTCGAGGCGGGCGAGCGCGGTCTCGGCCGAGTCCTGGGGCCGGTCGGTGCCGTGGTAGGGGTCGAGGACGTGGACGACCCCCGGGATCCCCGGCTCGCTGGGCCAGCGGCGGGGGTCACCGGTGAGGCTGATCGCCCCCGCGGTGGCCCCGTGGTACGAGCGGTAGCGGGCGAGCACCTTCTGGCGACCGGTGTAGAGGCGGGCCATGCGGACGGCGTTCTCGTTGGCCTCGGCCCCGCCCAGGGTGAAGAAGACCTGGTCCAGGTCCCCGGGCAGCAGCCCCACCAGCTTCTGGCCCAGCAACGCCCGCGGGGCGTGGGCGAAGAACGGGCTGACATAGGCCAGCTCCGCGGCCTGGCGGGCGATGGCCGCGGCCACCCGGGGGTCGCCGTGGCCGATGCTGACCGACATCAGCTGGCTGTTGAAGTCGAGGTAGCGCCTGCCGTCCGGGGTCCAGAAATAGACCCCCTTGGCCCCCGCCACCGGGATCGGGTGGACGTCCTGCTGCACCGACCAGTCGTAGAGGGTGTAGCGGCGGCAGAGCTCGACGGTCGCCTCCGCGGTGAGCGCGGCCTTCTCGGTGGTGACGGTCATGATGGGTCGGGCCTCCGTGGGTGTCCCGGGTCGGCGCCGTCGACGTCGACGGCGGCGGCTCCCCGCCACCAGGGGCCAGGCTACGACCGCCGGACCCCGCGGGCAAGGGACAGAGTGTCCAGCCGGCACCGCGCGACGACGCCCCGGCGGTGGGCGGCGACGCCACCGACGCTGATGACGGCTCGAAACGGCCGGTGAACGGCGGCCCGCTGGCGCTCGGCCCCGCCTGTCACCCTGGCGGCCATCCCAGCCCCGCCGGCGCCCCGCCGGCTGGAGGTCCACCTGTGGTGCGCGCTCCCCGTCCCCGGATGGCCCGTCTGGCGGCCTTTGCGCTGGCCATCGTCGCCGGCGGGTGGGCGCCGAGCGGGGCGGCGGTCCGGCCCGCGGCCCACCGCCCGGGCGCCCCCGCGCCGATCCAGCACGTCATCGAGATCATGCTGGAGAACCACACCTTCGACAATCTCTTCGGCCATTTCCCCGGAGCGGACGGCGTCCCCCAGGGGGCGACCCTGCCCAACCCCGTCGTGACGACCCCGGCGCTGCCCGCGGTCCACCCGGTCGTCGCCTCGGCCAACGAGGGCGATGTCCTCGGCGTCATCGACAACAGCCGGGCGGGCGAGCTCGCCGCGATGGACGGGCACCCCGGCAGCGGCTACCGGATGGACCGCTACACGCTCCACCGCCAGGACGGGATGGCGGCCATCACCTTGACGCCGCCGGCCGACGACCCCAACCTCCAGGCCCTCGCCCGCCAGTACACCCTGGCCGAGCGCAACTTCCAGCCCGCCATCGCCCCCACCCAGCCCAACGTCCTGTACGCGCTGGCGGCGACCGCCAACGGCTGGATGGTGAACGCCACCCCGCCGCCCCAGCTCGGCTGGCACTCGATCTTCGACGCCCTCACCCGCGCCCATCGCAGCTGGCGCATCTACTACGGGGTCCCCCCCTCGGTGCTGCAGGGCTCGGTCTGGTATCGGCTGATCCCACCCGGCACCGCGCCGGACATCACCGGGACCGGCGCCTTCCTGGGGGACCTCCGCGGGGGCGCTCTCCCCGACTTCTCGCTGGTCCGTCCGGGGGTGGGCTACAGCCAGGAGCCGCCCGAGGATGTGCAGGAGGGAGACGCCTGGCTGGGCCAGCTGGTGGAGGCGGTGGCGCACAGCCGGTACTGGCGCAGCACCGCCCTCTTCATCACCTACGACGAGGGCGGTGGGTTCTGGGACCATGTCCAGCCCCCGGTCGTGACCCGCTACGGCTACGGCACCCGGACCCCGATGGTGATGGTGTCGCCGTGGGCGCGCCGCGGGCTCGATCCCCGGACCACCACCAACCTGTCGGTCCTCGCCTTCATGGCCCATCTCTGGCGGCTCGCTGCGCTCGACCAGCTGGCGGCCCGCCAGGACACGCTCGCCTCCGCCTTCGACTACCGCCAGCGGCCCCTCCCGCCGCCGCGGCTGCCCACGGTCCCCCCCCGGACGCTGGTCTTCACCGGCGCCACCCCCCTCAGCGACCCACCTCCGGTCGCGCCCGGCCAGGGGCTCGTCCTCCACCTGCGCGCCAACACCGCCGGGCTGGCCCTGGACCGCGGCCTGTCCGGCCCGGTGGCTCTGCGCCTCGTCCCCCCGGCGGGCACCCCGGTGCCGGCCCACTTCCCTGTCGCGGTCCGCCTCACCCGCGGTGAGGCCACCCTCGCCGTCCGCCTGCCCCTCCGCGGCTACTACCGCCTGCTGGCAGCGGGCCCGGGGGGGAGCCGGGGCTGGCTCACCCTCGACGTCGGGGTCACCCCGGAGACGGTCCCCGCACCCGCCGGCTGACCGCGACGACCCTCGCCGGACCTCGGCGGCAACGCCCTGCCGAGGATGGGACTCGCCTGTGACCGCCCCGGGCCGACCGCGACCCGCGCCCTCAGCGTCGCCCCTCGGCGCAACCCTGGTGGCGGCCCGCCGGAGCGGCCGGATCGCGATCGCCGACCGCGCCGGCAGGTCCCGGGCGGCGGTGAGGGTGGACGGCTCCGTCCCCGCCCTGGGCGGAGGGGCGGGCGCTCGTCGCCGCCGCAGCCTCTGCCACCGCCGCCGTGCCCTGTCGTGGAAGGGGAGACGGGGTGGGACGGTGCTCGCCAGCGAGGCGGCCGGCGGCGCCACCAGCCAGTGGATGGCGTCAAGCCTGACGGCGGCGGTGGCGCACGGCTCGATGGTCAACCCGCGCCACGTGAACGTGGTGGCGGTCGCGCTGACCAGTCGCAGCACGATCGACCTCCTCCACCCCGCCGCCGGCGGCCACCCAGCGGTTCACCACCAGCGCGGCCGTCGCGTCGACCAGCCGATGGTCCGGGGTCATCGGCCCGACCGCGAGGGCGACCGTCGTGGGCGACACCACGACGGTCGCCCTCGACGCGGGCGTCGCCGTCCGGCCGCGCTGAGCGCAGGCGCGGGCGCCCCCCCTCCGACCGCGCCGCCCGTTGGCATCCGCCGATGGGCGTACGATGGACGCGGGAGCGCGGCTGCGGCCGGAGGAGGGAATCGTGCGGCGAGCCTGGCCGTGGGCGGCCGTCACCGTGGGCCTCACCGCGGTGCTCCTGCTGGGGAGCGTGAGGTGGGGGGCCCTTGCCGTTGCCGCCGCCGCCCTGGTGGCACACGAGGGATCGCACGCAGTCGGCCTGCGGCTGGCCGACGTCGACGTCCGGCCGGCGGTGCGCTGGCAGGGCATCGGGTGGCGCTTCGAGCCGGGCCACGCTCCCGTGGCCAGCCTCCTGCGGGCGTGGGAGCTGGGCCCCATGGTGGAGACCGTGGTGTGGCTGCTGGGAGCGCTGCTCCTCCCTGCCATGGCGTTCTGGCTGCTGGTGCTGGCAGCGGTCCAGCTGGGGGCCAACTGGCTCATCCCCGGCGGCGACGGCTCACGGGTGCGGCGCTGGAGGCGGCGCCTCAGCCCCGGCTGAGTTCGGACGCCACCGCCTCGGCGGCGCCGAGCGTCCGCAGGACGTTTCCGCCGGCGAGTTGGCGGAGCTCTGGGTCGGACCATCGACGGCGGCCGAGCTCGGCCCAGAGGCGCGGATAACCGGACACGTCCCCGAGTCCCTTCGGGAGATGGCGCGTCCCGTCGAAGTCCCCTCCCACCCCGATGTGGTCGAGGCCGGCGACCTGGCGGGCGTGGTCGACGTGAGCGGCCACCTCGGCGACCGTCACCGGCGGGCAGGGGCGCGCGTGCGCGAACGCCAGGGCGGCCCGATCCTCCTCCTCCTCCTCGCCGCCACGCCGCTGCCGCTCCAGCTCCGCAGAGAGATCCTCGTGCCAGGCGGCCGCGGCCGGGGAGATGAACTGGGCCACGAAGGTGATCATGATCACGCCGCCGTTCCGTTGCAGGCGGGCGAGGAGCCGGTCGTCCACGTTGCGGGGGTGGTCGCAGAGCGCCCGGCACGACGAGTGGCTGAAGACGACCGGCGCCCGGGTGACGTCGAGGGCGGCTGCCGCCGTCTCGGCCGAGGTGTGGCTCAGGTCGACCAGCATCCCGAGCCGGTTCATCTCGGCGATCACCGTCTCGCCGAAGGCTGACAGGCCCCGCAGCCTCGGCACGTCGGTGGCCGAGTCCGCGAACGGGACGTTGCGGTTGTGGGTGAGGGTGAGGTAGCGGACGCCGAGCCGGTGGAACAGGCGCAGCACCGCAAGCGATTCCCCGATCGAGTGGCCGCCCTCGGCGCCCAGCATCGAGGCGATCCTGCCCCGCCCGATCGCCGCCACCACGGCGTCCGCCGATCCGGTCAGCTCGAAGACGGCGGGATGGCTCGCCACCAGGCGATGGACGAAGTCGATCTGCTCCAGGGTGGCCATCACCGCCGCCGCCCCCTCCAGCTCGGCGGGAACGAACACCGACCAGAACTGGCCGCCGACGCCGCCCCGCCGCAGCCGGGGAACGTCGGTGTGGAGCCGTGGCTGCCGCGCGGCGATGTCGTGCCGGGCGAGGTCGCCTCCGAACAGCGTCCGGTGGGCCCAGGCCAGGTCGTTGTGGCCGTCCACGACCCGGATCGCGGCCCAGGCCCGTTCGCGGTCGCCCGGCCGGTCAGCCACCGCGGGTCCGCGCCCCATCGCCGCCACCGGCGGCCATCGTCCCGCCGACCGATCCACGATGCCGCGCCGTCCTCCCGGTCCGATCCACGAGGGCGGTCGCGCCGATGGCTCCCATCGTCGCCCATGGTGGCGCAGCGCCAGCCATCCGTGCTCACCGACAACAGCCTCGACGGGCGGCGGCCACCCAGACGGCCGACGCCCGTCGAGGCCGCCTCCCCCGCCCTGGGCTCGGGCCCTCGGGGCTGGTAGCCTCGCCGCTCAGGCTGAAGGCCGTGGTCGAGGTGCCGGTGATGGGACGGCCGGCAAGACCCTGATGGCCGCCGTCTCCACGAGCTCGGACGCCGTTCGCCCGCGCCCCTCGCCGTCCGCTTCGGGGCGGCCTCATCGATCGCCATCGCCAGCCTCGCCGTCACCGCGCTGGTCCCGGGGACCGAGCCGCCGGGACGCCGGCCCCGGCATGATCGCCGGAGCCATCGACCGCCTCGCCTGCTGCGGCCTCGACCCTCCGGCGCCTGGGAGCGCCGGGCGGCTCGGGGCTGGCGTGGCCGGCCGGGCCCGGGCCCGCGGCGGTGGCCGCGTTCGTGCTCCTCCGGTGAGCGGGACGGGCCCAGAGCCGATCACGGTCCGATCGGAGGAGGCGGCCCCGTACCCCTGTCGTCGCACCCGTCCGGTTCGCCTTCGGCGCCGCGTTCTCGGTGGTCGCGGCGCTCATCGGGCTGAGCTTCGGACCCAGGGTCGGCGAGGTCTTCCTGGCCGTCCCCGCCATCCTCACCCTGGTGGCGCGGGCGGGCGGGACGCCGAGGCGGTGGCGGACGCCCGCGGCGCGCTGGTCGGCTCGCTCGGGCTGGCGGGCTTCGCCGCGGTCCGGCTGTGGGCGATCCGGGCGGGCGCCGCGGCGGCCCTGCTCGCCGGTCTCGGAGCGTGGGTGGTGGTCTCCCCCACCCTCCTGCTCGCACGTCGCCGACCGTGGCCGACGATCTGGGGCGGCGGCCGCTGAACCGGTGAGCCGGTCTTCCGGGCGCAAGGCCGAACCGCCCCGGCGCCCCGGACGGGAGCGCCGGCGGCGTCTCCGCGCGCGAGCGTGGTGCCTCGCGCCCGGGGTCGGACCGTGCGGCGGGTCCGCGCCTCCGTCGCCCGTCAGCCGATAGAGGGCTGGGGTGACCGAAGCCGGGCGGCGCGCAGGCCCGACCACCGGGGACGGCCCGTGAGCTCCGCGTCGCCGACCGCGAGCGGTGCCGGACACACGGTTCCTCCACCTCCGCGATCAGCCCCGCCGCTCACGTGCGGGCGCCGCCGGGGGGAGGGCGGCGTCCACCTCCGCGGGCCCGCGGCCCCGCCAGGAGTCAACGCACCGCGCCCGGCGGCGGGTGGAGCCCACGGCCGCGGCGCCACTCGACCGGGTTCCGCTGCCCACCCGCCGGACTGGGAGCGTGGTCCGCCGCGGGCGTGGGGGTCGATGCCTCCGCGGCCCCGAATCGCGGTCGCCCTCGCCCAGCGCGTCTCACGGCGCCTGATGGGCCGGTGGCGGCCGGGTCAAGCGTGCGGGCCATCGGACGGGGCCGTGCCTGGTCCGGGGCGACCCCCGACGGGCTCCAGGCTGGTCGCCCCCCGGAGGCCGAATACGTCGCGCAGCGCCGTCAGCGCGGCGAGCTCACCGCAGCGACCGTGCACCCCCGGACCGGGCACGGTCGACGCCGAGCAGAGATAGACGCCGCGGAGAGGGGTGCGGTGGGGGTTCCAGGCAAGGCCGGGGCGGAAGAAGGTCTGCCGCAGGTCCAGCAGCCCGGCGCCGATGTCGCCGCCGACACAGTTCGGATTGTGCCGCTCCTGGTCGCGGGCCGTGCGCCGCGCGCGGGCCAGGACCAGATCGCGGAACCCGGGGGCGAAGCGCTCCACCTGCGCCTCGATCGGTGCGGTCATGTCGACCCCGGAGCCCCGTGGAACATGGCAGTACGTCCAGAGCGTGTGCTGGCCGGACGGTGCCCGGTCGGGGTCCACCACGCCCGGCTGTACGGCGAGCACGTATGGGCGGTCGGGATGACGTCCGGCGGCGACCGCCGCCTCGGCCGCCGCCACCTCCTCCAGGGTGCCTCCCAGGTGGAGGGTGCCAGAGCGCCGGCATCCCTCGTTGGTCCACGGGACCGGGCCGGCGAGGGCGAAGTCGACCTTGCAGACGCCGCTGCCGTAGCGGAACCGCTCCAGCCGGCGCCGATAGCGCGAGGGCAGCCGCCCGCCGGCGAGGTCGAGCAGGCCGCGCGGCGTCACGTCCAGGAGCAGCGCCCGCGCCTTCGGAAGTTCTCGCAGCGACCGGACCCACCGACCGGTCTCCACGGCGCCTCCGGCGCCGACCACGGCGTCCGCCATGGCCTGGGACAGACGGCCGCTGCCGCCCGCCACCACCGGCCAGCCGACCCGGTGGGCCAGCGCCGAGAGGAGGAGGCCGATGCCGGCGGTGGGGGCCGTGTCGAGGGGGCGGGCGGAGTGGGCGGCGACGCCGGCGAAGAGCGCGCGGGCCTCCTCGGTCGCGAAGCGCTCCGCCACGGTTGTCGCCGACCGGACTCCATTGAGCCCGTACCGGGCCAGCGCCAGAGGACGGCCCGGCGGGCGCCGCCGGACGGAGAGGACCCAGTCGGCGATCGTCAGCCCATCCTGCGCCAGCGGCCGGTGGAGTCGAAGGTAGGCGTCGCCGTCCGGCCCCAGGCCAGCGGCCGTGGCGGCAACCGACCGGCGGACCACCGCGGCCCGGCCGCCGTCGAGCGGATGGGCGAAGACGACCTCGGGCTGCAGCAGGCGGACCCCCCGGCCGGGCAGGTCGAAGCGGCGAAAGAAGGGCGAGGCCAGGACCAGGGGATGCACCGCCGCGCAGACGTCGTGCAAGAAGCCCGGCAGCGTCAGGGCTTCGGTCCGGCACCCACCCCCCCAGGTGGCCGCGCCCTCGATCACCAGCACCTGAAGTCCGGCGGCCGCCAGCGTGACCGCGGCGGCGAGACCATTGGGCCCGCTGCCGACGACCACGGCGTCAGCCGACCCGCCCACCCGTCCCGCCGGCGCGCCCCGGAGCTCGCGATCGCGCTGGACGCAGCGCCGGCGAAGCCCATCCCATCGGCTCCATCATGCCGCTCGGCTGCGTCCCTCCGCGTGGCGGTGCCCGGCACCGGCGCAGCTGCCGGGCCACCCGGCCCCGGACGTGGTCGGCCGATCGGTCCAGCGAGCCCGCCCCGAGATCCGGCGCCGGGCTGGGCCGGGATCCCGCTGGCCGGTCGCCGCGACCGGGACCCCGGGCCCGGACGGGCCGGGGCCCGCCGCCTTCGCCGAGCGCGGTGACCGGGACGCGGCGAGCGCTCACCCGGTCGCGGCCCACCGGGCGTCTCGCCCCGACGGACCTCACCGTGTCGCCCTCGCGCCGCCCAGCGATGGTGCGGCCGAGACAGCGCCGACGGGCCCCGCGACGAACGGGGGCGAGCTGGCCATCGCCAGCCCCCTCGCCCGGTGAGGGCCACCGTCCCGAGGGGCGACGGCCTCAGGCCGGCCGCAGGGTTATCCAGAGGTCGCTCTTGATGAGAGCCGCCAGAAGCAGCGGCCAGATCCTCGGACCATGGCACTGATAGCTCACAACCTCGTCCGCCGTGGCATCGAACGACCGCAGTCGACTGAGACGCCGACCTGAACCGAGCCTCAGCGTGTGATGGCCTGGCGCCACCTCCACCTCGACCGTCTCGCGGCTGGCGATAGCGCCCACCACTGTGCCGTCGATCGCGATCTTCCACCCATCGCTCTGTCCGCCGATGCCGATCCCGCTCCACGTCCGTGACAGCCTAAAGAGGTTCGCGTAATATGGTGACATTCCGGCGTCGACGCCGGATACTGTCCCCATGCTTCTCCTACGCGTCTTGCTCCTGCTCGTCCTGGCCATCCCCCGCGTCGGTGCACCCCGTGACTTCGGTGCCATGGACCGCCGCCGCCAGGAGGCGGCCTCACTCTTTCGCCGGGGCCGAACTCAAGCGGAGGTCGCCCATGCGCTGGACGTCTCGCGCCAGAGCGTCAGCCGGTGGTATTCACAGTGGCAGCGTGGCGGCGCCAGCGCGCTGCGCGGCGCGGGCAGAGCAGGGCGCCGGCCCCACCTGGACGGAGCCGAGTTGAGACGGGTCGAGCGGCGGCTCGAGAAGGGCCCCCTTGCCAACGGCTATGCCACCGACATGTGGACCCTGCAGCGGGTCGCTGAGGTGATCGAGGCCGAGACCGGGGTCAGCTACCACCCCGGGCACGTCTGGCGTCTCCTCCGTGACATGGGCTGGAGCCGCCAGCGGCCCGCCCGTCGGGCCGTGGAGCGGAACGAGCAGGCGATCGCGAACTGGGTCAAGAACGAGTGGCCCCGGGTAAAAAAAACGCCAGACGCCGCCACGCCTGGATCTGCTTCCAGGACGAGTCCGGGTTCAGTCTCCTCCCCTCGGTGAGAGCTACCTGGGCGCCTCGGGGGAAGACCCCGGTGCTCCACCACCGCTTCAGCTGGAAGCGCCTGTCCATGGCCGCTGCGGTTGGCTACGCCCCCAACGGCGCCGACGCCTGGCTGGCGTTCAACATGCGCCCTGGCGCGTACACCGAGGACACCCTGATCGACTTCCTCGAGGACCTGCACGATCACCTCCGCGGCGACAAGCTCACCCTGATCTGGGATGGGCTGCCCTCACACCGCTCGCGGACAATGCAGGCCTGGATCGCGCGGCAGACAGGCTGGCTGGTGGTCGAGCGGCTTCCCGCCTACGGGCACGAGCTGAACCCCGTTGAGCTGGTGTGGGGCAACCTCAAGTCGAGTGAGCTGGCCAACCTGTGTCCCGACACCATCGACGAGGCCGCCGATCACGCCGAGAACGGGCTGCAGCGCATCGGGTCGGATGCCCACCTGTGCTTCGCCTTCCTCCGCCATTGCGGGCTCGACCTGTGACCACCTGTCACTGTATTACGCGAACCTCTCTAAGTGTCGCTTCGCCCGCCATCATCTCCTCCTGTGCGTCGGATGCGTCGAACCTCACCGTGAGGCCCGCCGCCGGTCCCATCCGCCCGCTGAGCGCGAGCGCCGGTGATCAGGCGCTCGCGCTCGAACATCGCCGACACGACCAGCCAGAGCGCGACGTCGAGTGCCAGCAGGCCGAGCCCGAACTCGACCGCCAGCGCGACGCTCGGGGCGAGGATCTGGAAGGACACCAGGGCCGTCACCCCCAGGGGAGGCAGGCTGGCCAGCGAGCCCAGTTGCTGGGCGACGCGGACATCGCTGGAGCGAGCGGAGATGGCGGTCCCGACCCAGATCGACCAGGCCGCGAGCAGGGGCGCGAAGAGAGCCTCGGCGAGGATGTGCGGTCCCTCCGTGAGCGTCGAGGCGACCGTCGGATTGCTCGCGAACAGGTGGGCGCAGACCACCACCACCGCGAACAGGGCGTAGGCGATGCCGACCGACGGCACGATCGAGGCCAGCGCCTTGCCGAGCAGGATCTCCTCGCGTCGCACCGGCGTGGTCAGCAGCGGCTCGAGCGTTCCCTGTTCACGTTCTCCGACCACGGAGTAGGCGGCGATGGTGGCCGGAACCACCGCCGGCACGACCAAGAGGAGCAGGAAGGTGGACCCCACCGCCCTCGCCACCAGGGCGGCGCGCGCGGTCGGGCCCACGGCGAAGATGGTGATCATCGGGTCGAGCATGAAGATGAGCGGAAGTACGACCATGGTGCCGATGATGAAGCGGCTGCGCCGGTATTCGCGAACCTCCTTCCGGGCGATCGCGACCAGGCGTCCGCCGTTGAGATGCATCATCGACGTGCCTCCGGATCGTCTTCGATCAGCTGCAGGTACACATCCTCCAGGGAGTGGCGCGCCTCGGTGATCGACACCACGTCGACCCCGGCGGCCACCAGCGCTCGGGTCACGTTGGGCGCGGCGAGCCTCGGGTCAGCTACGTCGAGGACGTAGGAAGTCGTGCCCTCGGACGTCCAGCTGTCGACGCCCGATCCGCTGCTGAAGACGGCCTCTGGGACCGCGACTGGCGCCGCTGTCTCCACCACCAGCGATCTGCGGAACAGACTCGTCCTCAGTTCCTCGGGTCGCCCAACCGAGCGAAGCCTGGTGTTGAGGATGGCAACGCGGTCACAGAGCCGCTCGGCCTCCTCCAGGCGGTGGGAGGTGAGAAAGACCGTCACTCCACGCTCGCGCAGTCCGTTGATGAGATCGTGCACCCCCCGGGACGCGACCGGATCCAGGCCCGATGTCGGCTGGTCGAGGAACATGACGGTCGGCTCGCTCAGCAGCGCGCGCGCCAGGCCCGCCCGCTGGCACAGGCCCTTGGAGAGGCGGCCGCAGACATCACCTGACCGCCCGGCCAGGTTGACCGCCTCCAGCGCCCTCCTGATCCGAGCGCCAGGGGCGCGCAGCCCGTAGAGGCTAGCGAACAGCTCCATGTTCTCCTGGACCGTAAGCCGAAGGTAGAGGCCCGGGTTCTCAGGCATGATCGATATGCGCTGCCGGATCTCCGCCCCGGTGGCTGCCGAGATGGGTATCCGTGCCACCACCGCCGAGCCCGCCGTCGGTGCGATCAGCGTCCCGAGGGTTCTCACCGTCGTCGTCTTGCCCGCTCAGTTCTGGCCTAGAAAGCCGAACACCTCCCCGTGGCGGACCTCGAACGAGACGTCCTCGAACGCGGTGCGGTCGCCGAACCGCTTCGTGAGGTGGCTGGCAGCGAGGGCGACCCCAGTCGGCGGCTGCTGGTCCCGGGTCGACGGCAGAGCATCGGCAAGCGACATATCTATATGAAATCCTCTAGATAGGCGCCGGGCCAAGTCCTGGGAGGTCAGCCATGCCATCGTCGACGTCGTCGGTCCGGATCGTCATCGCGGATACTCGAGACGACCTCGGAGAACGCCCGGCCTGGGCGATCTCGGGTTGGGTTGTGCTTCTCCTCGGGGTGATCCTGTTGGCCGTGCGAATGAGCCTCGTGGGACGCAGTCTCCATGCTGTGTCCAGGCCCGGAGGAATCCTGCGCTCTCTCCTCGGACTAGGGGCCGGCCTGCTGGTCCTCAGCGGCGCCGCCTTCCGAGGGCTCCTCTCCATCAGCCCCGGCGAGGCGGTGGTCCTGCGAGTGGCGGGAAGCTACCTCGGCACCGTTCGCCGGCCAGGGCTCTGGTGGGTCCATCCCGCCTCCCGCAGAGCTCGCGTCTCCACCCGGATCCGAAGTCATGAGACGAGGATGCTCAAGGTCAACGACGCGGAAGGGAATCCCATCGAGATCGCTGCCGCCGTCGTCTGGCGCGTAGGGGACGCCGCCCGGGCCCTGCTCGCCGTCGACAACTACGGGGAGTTCATCCGGGTCCAGGCCGAGGCCGCCGTCCGCCACGTCGCCAGCGGATACGCCTACGACACGCGCGGCCAGGACGACCCATCGCTCCGCGGCAACCCTGTGGAGGTCAATCAGGAGCTTTCGGCCGAAATCGCGGTTCGGG
Organism: Candidatus Micrarchaeia archaeon; assembly: GCA_035533215.1. Lineage (GTDB taxonomy): Bacteria > Chloroflexota > Dormibacteria > Aeolococcales > Bog-877 > DAHUZL01. Next base: position 79,110 of record DATLUG010000006.1, read on the forward strand.
TTGCCGACGCGGGCGTGACGGTGATCGAAGCCCGCCTGACCCGGCTGGCCTTTGCGCCGGAGATCGCCCAGGCAATGCTGCGGGTACAACAGGCCAACGCCGTGGTGGCGGCTCGACACCGCATCGTCGAGGGGGCGGTTGGGATGGTCGAACTCGCTCTCGACCGCCTCTCGAGAGACGCCGTCATTGACCTCGACGAGGAACGCAAGGCCGCCATGGCGGGCAACCTCCTTGTTGTCCTCTGCAGCGACCACGACCCACAGCCCGTCGTCAACTCCGGGACCCTCTACTGATTATGGGACCGGTCGCGAGAGCCGATGAAGTGCTGCCCGCGCGGAGGAAAGCCGTTCTTCTGCGCCTTGACCCCATGGTCTACAACGCACTGGCGCAATGGGCTGCTGACGAGTTCCGCAGTACCAATGCCCAGATCGAGTTCGTTCTGCGGCAAGCACTGGCGGCCTCGGGACGCCTCCGGTCGGTCAAGGCCGCGCGACGGCAGCCTCGCCTATCTGGAGGCTCGACCGCAAGCTGATCACCGAGCCACCAGCGCGCTGGCTTCGGGAGGAAGTGCGCCCAAAACACCGCAGCTGCCCGACCAGCCGCGGCCTGGAGTTGGATCGGCCCTACCGCCCAGTCACGACGAGCCGGCGCCGGTCTACTCGGACTTCCCGTGGGAGATCTGTCAGGCGGTGTGCTCCGGGCGGTGCCCGGACACCCATGACCGCCGCCGCAGTGGGGGCGCAGGTGGCCTCCGCGATGTCGTCCGAGCCACCCGAGTACGGGGGTGGTGTAGCCGGCACGGTGGCCAGGGCTGCCGCGATCATCCGGGGCTTTAGCGAGGGAGATTTGCTGCCCCGTAGCTCAGGGGCATCCGGGGGTGCGACCTCTCGGGGTCGGTCCTTGGCCAGCGGCTGCCGACGCCACTGCTGCGGGTCCCCGTCGGGGCGCCGGAAACCGCGCGCAAGGGCGCCGCCCCCGGACTGTGGTTGATTCCCGACAGCGACGAGACGTTCGCCACCCAGGTGGACGCGGAGGCCGCGATCCAGGCCCGGACCGACGCGGCGTGGGAGGGCCGGCGGCCCGAGGCCCGCACCAGACCCGGGGACGAGCGCCGGCAGGGGGCGCACGTCGAGCGCGAGCGTCGGGAGCCGCGGCGGGCCGCGATCGAATCCGTCCGGGACCAGGCTCGCGCGGTCGTCGCGGTGGGGGATGCCCCTCTCATCGCCGCGACCCACGCTGGGCACCTCGATGTGGCCGCCGAGGCGGTCACCCGGGCAGCTGCGATGGGACGAGTCAGCGAAGCAGCGCAGGCGATCCCGGACGAGCATCCGGTGAATCGACCCGAAGGCATCGACGGCAAGGGTTGACCGGGCCGTCGCCCACGGAGCTCCACGCCGGGTGTCGGGATGCGTCGCCACCGCCCCGGTGGCCCGGTCAGGGCCCCGGCCGGCCGCGCCAGGCGCGGGAGGGGCCGGCATGGACGCGCGGTCCCCAGGCGGCGGGGGCGGATCGCACGACGACCGCTCCGGGATCCGCGCGCGACGCCCCGCGCCGTCTGCGACCGTTGGGGGAAGTCGTTCAGCCGGCGTGGATCCCCAGGCGCAGCAGTTGCTCCTCCTTCGCGACCGAGAGCCGACCCAGTGTGAAGAGCGAGTACCCGGTGGTGCCCCTGGTCGCGCCGACACCGCTCAGGGTGAAGATGGCATAGGAGCACCTGAACCCGAACCCGTCCGTGCCGAGAGACGGCAACCGAGAGAAGCTGCAGTGCGCGCGCTGCTTGGCGTATTGCTTGGCAATCGCCGCCTCCTGGCTGGTGATCTTGGTGCTGATATGGGTGGCCATGCTGATGGTCACTTCCTGCTCGAACGCGGTCGCCCCCGTCCCACCGCGGTAGATGCAGATGCTCCCATGCCGCGACACCTCGGAGAGCAACGACACGCGGTGCCCGACAATCGACGAGATGCTGGCAAGGCTGATGCGCGAGCAGAAGGACGCCGCGACGGCGGCCGACCGGGATGTCCCCCGCGAGCCGGCGGCCACAGCCACGGCAGGCACGAGGGCCAGGCCGGCCATCCCAGCGACCAGGATGCCGGCCGCGCTCACCCGGATGTGTCGGACGGTCGAGCCTGGCCTCCGTCGGTGACCCACACGGTGATCACCCCGGTTGGGCACTTCGGTGCTGTCGCCGGGCATGAGCCCGACCGGCCCTGGATGGCGCATGGCTGTCCTCCGACCTGATCTGACCGGCGACGGGCGGGCCAGGATCATCGAAGGCTGGCACGGCTCCCGATCCGCTGGCATCGGGGATAGGCCCGCGAGTTAGCCATCCGGTCCCGCACGAACTGCTCCGCCGGCCGGACCGCAACGGGCGGTCGGCCGCCACCTCCTGCCGGCGGCTCGGCGCGTGCCTGTCGACGGTTCACCTCTCCTAGGCCCCGCTCGCGGGTTGTCGGCGGTCGGTGCTGGAGCGGTAGAGGCGGACGGAGGCCCACTCATCCAAGAAGGTCCGGTGGGAGCGCTCGACCTTGCCGTTGGTCTGGGGGTGGGAGGGCGGGTGCGCCGGTGGGTGGTGGTGGTCGCGGCCAGGGCCTGGGCGACGTCGCGGCTGCGATAGCCGGAGCCGTTGTCGGTGAGGACACGGTGGGCGGGGATGCCATGGGTGCCCAGAAAGGCCGCCGCCCGGCCCCAGAAGGCCACGCAGGTGGTCGCCCGCTCATCGGTCAGGATCTCGGTGTCGGCCACCCGGGAGTGATCGTCCAGCGCCGAGTGCAGGAACTCATAGCCCCGGCGCGCCGATCCGCGCGGCGGTGGCGGCCCCCCAGGCCCCGCCCCAGCGCCCGCTGGCCCCCACCCTGCGGGATCCGGCCCAGCTTCTTGACGTCGACGTGGAGGAGCTCCCCGGGGGCGGCGTGCTCGTAGCGGCGGATCACCCGCCCGGTGGGCCGGTCCAGCCAGCGCAGCCGGTTGAGCCCGAGGCGGACCAGCACGCGGTGCACGGGGGAGGCTGCCAGCCCGAGGACCGCGCCGATCCGGGCCGGGCCCCGCTTGCGGGTCCGCCGCAGCTGGGCGATCCGGTGCTCGAGGCGCCGGGCCAGCCGGCGCGGGCTGTGCCAGGGTGCGTATTCCGGAGCAAAGCGATCAGCTGGACTTTTGCGGATTCACGGTGAGGTCACGCGGCCAGGGCAAGTACCTCCAGGAGGTCGCGGACGTTTTCGCGTTGGAGTTCCGCCGGCGTGGTTGTGTCGAAAAGTCTCGTCGCCCACAGCTCACGTCGGAGCGCTGC
>DATLUG010000007.1:0-34712 GCA_035533215.1 Candidatus Micrarchaeia archaeon
GCCAAGCCCGCCGCTGCCCCCGCTGCCATGCCACCCCACCCCCGGGGTGATCGGATTTAGCCGATTTCGGTGATCGGATTCGACCGAAACGCCTGATCGGATTCAGCCGAAACGGCTGATCGGATTACTCCGAAATCCGCAGTTGCCACGAGGGCCACGTCGACTCACCGGCTCCGTCCGTCGACGCTGAGGGCGGTCCCTGCGCGCCTCTGGAGGATGTGCCGCCACCGTCATCACCGACCTTCGACAGGGGGGACGTGGTCCTCAAGGGGGCGAGTTGGGACGTGGTCAGGTGGGTCGTGACGGCGCGCTCCCACAGCGCCTGGACCGTAGCCAGGCTCAGCCGCCAGAGGCGGACTCCACTCGGTGAGCGGGTCGAGGCGCCGGACGTCGTCGATCATCACATCGAGGTGCAGCTGCTCCGCTCCGACGCGATCGTCCCCCGCGGCCCGGCTGCCGCGCGTCGGGTCCACGCCCGGCCTGATTCGTGCCCTCGTCCGCCCCAGCACCCCCGGAGTCGGCCAGCGCTTCCGAGCCCACTGCCGACCCGGACGACCCACTCGCCTCGATCATCGACGGCGTCGCCGGGCCGACCGTGAACTTCATCCCCAGGCACTGGCCAAGCACCTGACATTCTGGCAGATGGACCTGGCCGACCCCGAGTTCCGCCGCTTCGCCGGCGACCATGCCCGCGTCGTCCGCCAAGAGATCCAGACCCAGCTCGACGCCGCAGTGGCAGCTAGATGCCCGCAACCGGGTGCGGCGCGGCTCGCGCGCACCGTGCTGGCATCGCCGAGCAGCGGCATCCGACTGGGCGACCACGCCGGGGTCGGCGTCGAGCTGTGCACCCGGATCACGAACGTCTGGTCGACGGGACCGGGCCGACCCGGGAGTGGGTCGTACGCGGCGACACCCCCGCTCCAGATGGCCTCCGGGGAGAGGAGCAGCGTCCAGAGCCGCGAGGCCCGGGGTGGCCGAGGCTGGCGCCGGCCGGATAGTCGGGGATATGGGTCAGGCCGGGTGACATGCCCGAGCTGATTGCATGCGGCACCCAGCCACGATGCCAGATGAAGGTGTTGGCGTCGGTGTAGGAGGCGGGGCACCAAGCACCTCCCGGCATCGACGAGCCCCTCGAGCCCCCAGGGACAAGGTCGAGTGCATTCCCAACCCGCTCGCAAAGGCCCGACCCCAGGTCCCGGGGGCAAGACGCCGCGACCGGCTGGTCACGCGGTCCGGCACTGGCGGGTGGCACCCGCAGGAGCCGCTGGTGGACCCTGCCGGGGCCCGAACGGCGCGGCGGCTGGGGGCCAGACACATGTCGGAGGGCTCGCTTGCCGACACCCCTAGGCCGCCGGGCCCACGTCGTGGGGCTCTCGGGGTCCGCCTGCCCTGGCCAGTGGTGGCCGCATCCGCACTGACCAGACGTCCACCCCCGCCTCGCGCCGTGGCGCCCGGCCGAGCAATCCCTGAAACAGCCGAACCAGCTCGCCCCGGTGAGGCCCCGGACCGACCACCACCGCCGACACCCGGTGGCTGCGGAGATAGGATCGAGCTGCTGCCCGCAACGGAGCACTGGGTGAGATCGGAGCCCCCCCCACGGTTTCGAGGAGCACCGCCCGAGTCAGGGGCGTGAGCTTCGGTCCAAACGGAGTCAGGCCGCCCATCCCCAGCGGGACTCGCAGGTAATACCCCCCGGTCATCCTGAAGCGCATCCCCGACTGCGCCTGCCAGAGCTCACTGACCGCCCCCGGTGCCAGCTGCGCGAATGGAACGACCAACAGGACCGACCCGACGGCGATTCGCGTACCCGCAAAGTATGCCGGGGTGCGGGCCGACGTCACGGGGGTGCCCAGACTTGGCAGCCAGCACCCAACCGCGAGGGCCGCCAGCCCCGCTCTCCGCCAATCGCGTCGGAGCGGGCCGAGCCGATCGACGAACACGGCCAGGCTCAGGGCCAGCAACCAGTCCAGCATCGCGCTGATGCGCGCGGGGAGTAGGTTCCCGACGAGTGGAACGTGCGTCAGCGCCGCAAATGGCAACGGCACGGGGGAGAGATAGCCCCCTATCTGCAGGGTCGATCCCAGCATCAGCACCGCGGTCAGCGCCACTATCGCAACCAGCCACCGGGCGACGCCATCGGACTGCCGCCGGAGCACAGCCAGCACCAGCAGCAGCGGCAGGCCGATGTATCCCAGCGCCTCGGTCGGCAATTGACTGCTCGTAAGTTGGAACCGCACGAACTCGGGCAGGGTCAGCAGTTCGCCGAACCCCGGGAGGATGAGGCTGAAGGCATCGGGCGATCCGTACGCCGCCCCCAAGCCAACCTGGCCGTGGACGGAGCCTGGCAACAGCAGCTGTGCCCAGGCGAGCAGCCCCGCCGCCGGCACCAAGGGCAAAAGACCCCAGCCCACGACGCGAGCGACATAGCGCCACCGGCCGGCGATCTCCCGTCGGTGGACCAGGGCCAGCGCTACGACCGCGGTCATCGCCGTCAGCACAATGATCGCCGCCACCTCCTCGGAGGTCAGCAGCTGAACCGCCAGGAGCGTCCCTCCGATGAGCCCGAGTCGGCGGTGGCGCCATCGCTGGCGCACCACCGCCTCATCGAACACGACGGCGCACAGCGGAATGGTCGCAACCAGCATCAGATTGGCGTGCCCCTGGAGGGCCTGGCCAAGCAAGTATGGGGAGAATCCGAACATCAGCCCCCCGACCACTGCCGCCAGCGGTCGCGAGACCCAACGGCGACATGCGCACCAAGCGGCCAGTGCCGCTGAGGTGATGGCCAACACCACCAGCGCGTTGTATGAGTTGACGACGCCGGCCACCGCCGTCACCGGCCACATCAGCAGGATCCATGGCAGTGGAGGCCCCGGAAAGGCCACGTTGGCACCCCCGGGGAAGTCCAACCAGTGTGAGTAGTAGGGGATGAGCCCGTGACCGATTGCATAAGGGACCCAGCCGAGGAACCAGATGTACGTCCAGGCGTCCGATGGGAACCGACTCCATGCAACATGGGGGATGGCGCCGCCTCGGGTCAGCCACGCCGGCAGGGTCCAGAGCATCGCCAGGGCTAGATAGAGCGACGCCACCCGCACCGCTTCGGGGACCCGCTCGATGGCCGCACCCACACGCGGACGACGTTCGGCCGCGTGAGCCATCACATCTCTCGTCGCACTGCCCGGCCCCCCTCGCCGCCGAAGCCTAGCCGCACGCCTGCGAGTCCCGGCGACGACTGACCCGAGTCGAGCGAGCTGGGTGCCGCAACGTGCGGAGCACGGTCGGTGACGCCATCGTGACGGGTCAGCCCGCGGCGCGGGACATCCCCGGAACCCTGCCCTCGGGCGTCCGAATGCCGCAGCCCATCCGGCTCACCGGCGACGTCGCCGGGACGAGGCCGCTCCGGCACCGAGTGCGGTCGCCATCGCCACGAGCAGTCGGTGTCGGCCCACAAGGCCCGCCTCGAGGGGAGGGAGTGGCCAACGCGAGGGGACTCGAACGCGGATGGCGTGCCTCATTCGACGTCGGCGGGGCCGGTCAGAGCGCGCCGTCGGCGGGTTGGCATCAGAGGGGGCATCAGCCGGAAGCGGGCGGCGGCGAAGCAGGCGATCCAACCGCCATGAAGGTAGACCGCGACCATGAAGCAAGCGTCGCGGCGAACGGCACCGATCCGGAGCGGGGTGGCTGAGCGCGTGCCAAAGTCCCCTTCGGCCCGACCAGGCGCACCCGCTCGGCTCCTCCGGGCAGCGCGGCACAGATGGCGCCGGCCAAAGCGGCCGAGAAATGTCTTTCCGCCGCTTGCGTCGTGGGGACCGAGCTGGCGCAACACCCGCCTGCCCACGGGTAGGGGCCGCTTCGCCGGAGCCTTCCCATCGAGGGCGAGTATCACGGTCGCCGTCGAGGGCGGGATCGGTCGCGGAGCCGAGCCGTCCGGCGTCGCTGGCGAGCGACCCCGGCACCTGGCCGGCAGTCGGTTCCACCTCCGCGGAGGCCACGCCCGGGTTGACACCCAGGCTCAGCACCGCGCCTGCGGCGCACGCTGACTTGGGGGAGGTCATCCGACGCTCGGTGCCCTGGACGTGCCCGGGCGGCCGGGTCGGAGCCGGAGCCGGAGCTCGGATGCGGGTTCCTCACCTGGATCCCGACTGCCTCCATCCGCTCCGCGGATGTTCGCCTGAGTCGCGCTGGGGCTCGAGCTGGAACGGTTGATGGACATCATCCAACCCCGGGGGTGGGGGCGGGGCGTACGGACGACGGCCTCACGACAGCAGTCCGCCCGCACTCGCCGCGACCCGAGGTGGCAAGGGAGGAGTCAGCCAGCAAGTGCGAGGCGATGCGGACATCGGAGGTCTCGTGATGCCAGGCCACGTTCACCTCGATCCCGGAGGTCCGGGGTCGGTGGACACCATCGAGGACATAGTAGGGGTTGGTGGTCCGTGGCAGAAGTTGATGCGGGGCGTGATGCGGCGCGATCGGGGCATCGCTGACGGACGTCGGCGCGGGTGAGCCTCCGCCGGAAGGGGTGCGGATGTCAGCGGAGGAGGGGCCTCGAAGGCCAAGAGGCGGGCGCCGAGCTGGGAGCAGTCGTGCGCGACAGCGGGCGTGACCACCTTGGGCTGGACGACCCCGAAGGCGATCGCCACGTGCGAGGGCCAGGGGGCGTGCACAGGGGAGCGGGCGAGGACGCGGTTGGGGAACGGCGGCCCAGCCGGGTGGCGGCTCGCGGTCCGAGACGAGCTGGGCTGCTGTCGACGATCCAGAAGACGTGGGGCGCACGGCGGTGGCGTGGCTGGCGCATGACCTGCTCCACCAGCCGGGCAAGGGTGGCAAGCCCGTTCGTGGGCTCGCGGCGGCCCAAGAGGAGACCCCGGCGGACATCCCAGGCGCCGGGGTACGGCACGGCGCCGCAGCGATCGCAGCCACTCTCGATGCGCCCGGCGCGGCCGGGTCGGGGACAGGACCGCCAGCGGCCGCGCCTGGATGCTCGACTTCTGGTCCGCCGCCTGCACCACGTCGGAGGGCACAGCCGGCGCCCGGCCAGCCGTCCTCGTCGAGCCCCAGGACCACCTCGGCCGTCACGCGAATGGCAGGGTCCCGGGGTGCAGTCAGCTCTGGCACCGCCAGGGCCAGAGCTGATCAGCGGCGAGGCGCCGCTCCACCGTGCGTCGGCCCATCGGACACGCTTCGCCCTTGCCACCTCCTGGATCCTGGAGGCGACGTGGCGCCCGACGGGCAGTCCGCGCTGACTGGGCCGCTCACAGGCGACGGCGATCACCAGCGCTCGATCGGGCGCCGAGCAGCCCCGGGGCCGACCGCTGCGGGGGTCGGTCGTCCAAGCGGAACCCCTTGGTCGCTCAGATTCGGCGCCAGCGACAGGCCCAGCCGGCCCTCCCGCCGAGCTTCCGGGTGGCTGCCGGGCTCGACGGCAGAGGGCACCGGCACGGGACGCAGGCCCATCGGGCGCACCGCCCGTGGCCGTCCGGGGTCGAGCGGCGGCGGGCCATCCCGCGCGGGACGGATCTGCTTGTCCGAGAACCGAGAGTGCCGGCCTGGAGGGGCGTCCCCATGCCACGCGCGTTGGGGCGGGGGCGCACGCGGCAACGGAGGCAAGACGCGCTTCGGTGGCCGTGGGCCGGCTCTTCACCGCCCCATCGGGCCACGGCGGGTACCCGTGCTCGGCCCGTCTCCTGACTCCTGACCCCTCATGATCGTCTGCCGCGGACCACCCGGGCATCGCCCTACCATAGGTGCGCCGATGCAACTCCGATCGAGCCGCTCCCTGGTCCCGCCCCGGCTGCGACCGCGCCGCAGTGTCGACCTCATGACGATAGCCGCGGGCATCAGTGTCGCGGTGGCACTCATCGCTGTCGTCCGCACGCTACTCCTCGCGGGTCATATCAACGCCAACGGCGGATTGGGGTACGACGGCATCAACTACGATGGGATGGTCCGTGGGGTGGTGCAGCCAGCTCCGTGGGGGCAGCGGATCGTTCTGCCAGAGCTGATTCGGCTCTTGCATCTGCCCAGCCAGGACATTCCGCGAGCGTTCCTGCTCGTCAACATGGCCGCGCTCGCGGCGATCGTGGCGGGAGCCTTCATCCTTGCCCGGCGACTCGCCCTGGCAGGTGGGGCCGATCCCGTCCGGGCACGGGCCGCGGCCTTGATCGTGGGGTCGCTGCTGATCTCGATGACCGCCGGATTCCGATGGATCTGGTTCTACCCCGTTCTGGTCGACCCGTTCGCGTCAGCGCTGGGCGTTTGGTGGTACGCATCTGCCACCACCCCGTCGCGCACACGTCAGTGGCTGGGAGTGCCGCTGGCCGGATTGGCTGCGGCCACCCATCAGTTCTGGGGCCCGATCATCGTGGCTGGAGCGCTGGCGCGCATTGTCCTGGCCAGAGATCGGTCCGACAGGCGCATCTTCCTGGCAGGTATTGCCTCGACCGCGGTCGGGGTGCTCGCCTCGGCTGCCGTGCCCACTCATGGCAGAGACCCATCCGACACCTTGAACAGCATGATCGGTCACATTGGCTCGATGGTTCACACGTCCTATGGGGTGGAGAACCTCACGTTTGCGATGCTTGTCTCCTTCGGGCTGCTCCCCATCACACTGATCGGCGCGGCCATCTCCCAGCGCCGCCGGTTGGCGGGAGCACCGACTCATGGTGCCAGCGCCAGGAGTCTTGCCGCGCCCATGCTGGTCATGACCGCATGCTGCCTTCTAGAGTCAGTGGCGGTGGGTGGGGACGAACAGCGTCATCTGTTCTATGCTGGTGCGCCTTTCATCCTGGCGATCACACTCGGCTGCTGTGCCACCCGCCGCTCGGGAGACCTCAACTTGGTCCTCGCGATACTCGTCTCGCTGGTCATTTGGCAGCCATTCCATGTTGCCTCCGGATCTCACGTCGGGTATGGGTATTTCAGCCCCCAGTTCGCCGGGGCGGGAGTCCAGTCGCGACTGATCGGTGATCTTCGCCGGATCGCCCTCCCCGCGGTGGCGTGGATCGCGATCGCCCTCACTGCCGGCGCAGTGGCTCGCTGGCGAAGGGTGGCTCGGACCGTGTCGCCGCCCGGTCCACCGGATCATTGAGCGCGCCGTCCTGTGATGCTGGGGGCGCCCATCGAGAGGTGTGAGTGGGAAGCTGTGAGCCCACCGACCGACGCCGCTTGGAGACGCCAGGTCCCTCGGCCGCAGTCGGTGCGTGAGCGTCTAGCCCGATCGGCTGCGCTCGTGCGTCCTCTCCATCTCGAGCCCGCAGACTGGGAGGGGTGCATCTCGCAGCGCGAGCCACGGCGGACGCCTGGCCGAGGTGCCGGTGTGCGTGCTGCGACGCCGATCAGCAGCCCGAAACTGCGACCGGGCCTGGATCGGAGTCGGGAGGTCGACGGAAGGTGCGGTGCACCCGTCCGGGGGATGGCGCGGCGGAGGTCGAAATCCGCGAGGTGGAGCGGGGGGCTACCCTTGCACGGGGGCAGCGGGCGTGTCGAGAAACGCTTGGTATCCGAAGGTCGCGAGGAGGGGATCGGCGCGCGCCGCAATCGCTGCGCATTCCGCACGGGAGAGCTCGGCGGCGGTGGCACGATTCTGCTCCTCGGTCGGCGTTCGGATCGTCCCCCAGGGAAAGACCTCGGGAAGAGCGGCTCCGTTCCAGGTGGGCGTGGCGAGGCTGGCGGCTGGGTTCAGTCCGAGGGCGGAGCAGATGCGCCCGAGCACCTCGATGGGCTCGCGAACGACATCCTCGAATCGCACCACGTGGACGCGGTTGGGGAAGGTGCGAACCGCGTGGAGGGCCGCGAGTTGTGTGGTCACCCACCCGAAGACGTAGTGAGCCAGTGGCAGCGGGATTGGGCGCTTCTTTGTGTCTGCGTAGGCGGACCAGGGATTGCGCACCACGTGGACGAACTGCGCCTCGGGCACCTCGGACAGGATGGTGGTGCTGTCGACGGTGATGATGGGACTGTACCCGACGATGACGGGGTCAGGTGATGTGCCAAGTCGATTGCGCCACGCCATCATGGTGGCTCGCAGGAAGGCATGGACGTTGTGCGGGCGACTGCGTGGGAGGCCCTCCATAAGTTGCAGATAGTGCTGGGAGCGGACCGCATCGGAGAAGTCGAATTCGACGTGGCGGAATTTGCTCACTGCGGGAGTGTTCGCGCGCACCCGGCACTCTTCGTCGATGATGGCGCGGTAGTCGTCGCTCGGAGTGGCATCGAGGCGGAAGGACGGCCAGCGGTACTTGGCCGGGAAGACCGACGTGAGGTGGTCGCTGACATAGGCGGTGCCCAGTTGCGACTCAAAGGGATACACGAACAGATCGGGATGGCCGTCGAGGAGGCGATGGACGACATTGCCTCCGTTCTCGTACATGGCGCCAATCATCAGCAGTCGGAGCGGTCCCATGGTGAGCCCTCGATAGGTGGTGTGAAGCGAACTCAGTTTTAGGGTGAGTAGGCGAAGAGGATGCGGGGTGGATCGAGGTGAGGTGCGGACTGACGCGCGGCGTGTAGAAACCCGTGCGACCATGCTCTGGGGACGACCTCGATGGCGAAGATCTGATCGCCGGCCGGCCAGAGCAGACTGCCGATGACCTCAGCGGTGGTGAGGCGGACCGCGTGGAGTCCGCAGACCGCTCGAGCAGGATCGAGGCCGGGAGCATACTGCTCGAAGCCGGGCAGGATCCGGGACGTCCCGACCACCGCCGCATCTTCGACGACAGCGAGGCCTCGGGTCCAGCCCGGGAGCCTGGCGACGACATCGAAGCCGGCATGGCCGGCCCTGGTGGCGACCAGCTCTCCGTAGCCGCTGTTGGCGACGAGGAGGGAGTCGGCCCAGAAGCGAGCGGAGTGGGGCCGGGTGAGTCCGAAGGCGATGGGCTCTCCGGACCTGCCGGCGAGGACGATGCCGCGACGGTTGACGGGATAGTTGCGGTGCCCCGGGCGGCGTGTGGAGGGGGCGACGGAGGAGGCGGTGAAACAGGAGGCATCGAGGGTGGTCCCGGCTGCGATGGAGTTGAGCTGGATGTAATTGCGGTCGGTCAGCGGACGGCCGGCTGGAGCGATGGATCGCGGCCACCAGACATCGTGGAAGCGGGAGAGCCGGTCCAGCGCGACGATCGTGTTGCGTCCGGCGGCGGCTCCGTGCAGACGGCCACCGATCATGGCCAGGTCGTGCAGGTAGAGCGACCCTGGGTAGATGGTGGTCGAGCGGGGCGCCAGGGGTCGGAACGTGGAGAGGTCCGCGGACGGGGCTGGCGGCCGCAGCGGCAGCACCTGTGTGATCGGAGCGAGGGTGAACACCTGGTTGGGATTGCGGGTACTGGCCACGTGAAGGAGCCCCCGAGGCGAGTCGTACGCGATCCCCGAGGGGTGGGGAAGGGGTAGGTACGAGACGTGTGGCCTCCCCTGCCAGATGGAGAGGGCGACCACCAGGTGCTCGTACTCCCTCCCGACCAGGAGCGTCAGACCCGAGCGGTCGAGAAACTCCCACCAGCGCCCGACGCTGCGAAATTGCAGCAGGTCCCGGTCCACCGAGGCGGCGGCGCCCCAGCTGGCCATGATCTGACGCGGGTCACGCCACCGCCGGTGCGAGGCGGCCGACGTCTCCATCTCGACCGGAGGCGGAGTCGCCCGGGTGGACGGTGTTCCCGGAGGGTGGCTGGGAGGACGAATCGTACTTGGATGCACGCGGAGACCGTTGGGGGTGGAGCCCGAGTATACGGATGGGCCGGGCTGACCACGACCGCCCCCGGCCGGCAGGCGATCGTGTGCCCGGCCGGGCGGCCTGAGCGGTGCCGTCTGGGAGGGTGGAGTCCCCGGTCCCTGAGCTCCGGCTGACCGGCGGGGCCCGGGGCCGCGTCGCTTGGTCGCGCCTCGAGCCCGGCGATAAGATGGGCCGGACGACCGGCCGCAAGGGGGCCCGCTCAGGTGACGGCGAGGGGAGATGGCGACTGGGGAGACCGGGGACCGGCCAGGGCCGGGGTCCCGCGATGACGGTCACCGTCACGATGCCACAGCTGGGCGAGTCGGTGACCGAGGGGACGATCGGGAGCTGGCTGGTCCACCCGGGGGACCGGGTCCGCAAGTACGACGCGCTGGTCGAGGTCATCACCGACAAGGTGACCGCGGAGGTGCCGTCCCCGGCGGACGGGACGGTGGGCGAGCTCCTCGCCTCCGAGGGTGAGCTCCTGCGCGTCGGTGAACCCATCTGCCGGCTCGTGGGCGACGGCGAGGACGGCGCGCCGGTTTCAGAGGATGGGGTGCCGGTCGCCCGGGCGGCCCCCACCGAGGGTGCCAGCGACGGCCCTCGCCAAACCACCGCCCATGGCACCGCCCCCCCCTTCGTCAGCCCGGTGGTGCGCGGCCTCGCCGCCGAGCACGGCCTGGACCTCGCCGAGGTCCTCGGCACCGGCTCGCAGGGCCGGGTGACCAAGCGGGATGTGCTCCTGCACCTTGAGCGGCGAGCGGCCGCTCCGGCGGGGGCGTTCGCAGGCACCCGAGCGCCCGCGCCCCGGCAGTCGTCCGCCGCTGCCGAGGCCCACGCCGAGGGGGGTGATCGCTCCGACGAGCGCATCCCCCTCACCCCGATGCGGCGATCCATCGCCGAGCACATGAGCCGCAGCCGACAGACCGCCCCTCACGCCTGGACGATGGTGGAAGTCGACATGGCCGGAGTGGTGGCGGCGCGAGACGGCCAGCGAGCGTCCTTCGGGGCCAATACCGGCACCGACCTCACGTTCTTGCCATTTGTGCTCAAGGCCACAGCCCTCGGCCTGCGAGAGGTCCCCTCCATGAATGCCGCCTTCGACGGCGACGCCATCGTCCTTCGCCGCGACATCAACCTCGGCATCGCGGTCGCTGTGGACGACGGGCTCATCGTCCCCGTGCTGCGCGCAGCGGACCGCTTCAGCTGCGCGGGGCTCGCCCAGCTGGCGCACGACCTCATCACCCGTGCCCGCTCCGGGAGGCTCCGGCTGGAGGACGTGGAGCAAGGGACCTTCACCCTCAACAACGCCGGGGCGCTCGGGACCGTCGTCTCGCAGGCGATCATCAACCAACCCCAGGCCGGGATCCTGGTGATGGACGCGGTGATCCGCCGACCGGTCGTGGTCGGTGACGCGGTCGGGATCCGGCCAGTGATGAACCTCTGCCTCAGCTTCGACCACCGGGTCAACGACGGGGCCGGCGCGGCGCGCTTCCTGCGCTGCGTCCGCGACTGGCTGGAGGCGGTGACCGCGGACCACCCGCTGTACTGAGCCGGCCCGCTCGCGGCCGGGTCGGGACCGGGCCGCGAGCGGCTCGACGGCCGCGCTACGATGGGACGGTGAGGAAGCAGGACCCGGCGGCCGCCGCCACGGCTTCGGTGTCGGGCGTGCCGTCGCCCTCGCGCCCTCCTGCTCATCCGCTCCCGGTGATCCAGACGGCCGCACCCCAGCCGCACCGGGTGCCCGACCGTCGTCCGACGGTGATCCCGGGGCGCGGGCCCGTCGGCGACGGGCGGCCGCTGTGGCAGCAGCTCCTCCCGGAGGGGGTGGACCGGCGGCCCCCCTGGCTCACCGTCCGGATGCCGGCGGACGACAGGCCGGAGGCCCTCCGCCAGGCCATGCGCCGGCAGCGGCTGCACACGGTCTGTGAGGAGGCGCGCTGCCCCAACCTCGGCGAGTGCTGGAGCTATGGGACCGCCACGTTCATGATCCTTGGCGAGGTCTGCACCCGCGCGTGCGCGTTCTGCGCGGTCCGCTCCGGCCGACCGGAGGGCCTCGACTTGGACGAGCCCGAGCGGGTGGCAGCGGCGGCCGACGCGATGGGGCTCCGCCACGTGGTGATCACGTCCGTCGACCGCGACGACCTGGCCGACGGTGGGGCGAGGGTCTTCGCCGCCACCATCGGGGCCGTGCACCGGAGGATCCCTGGCGTCACGGTGGAGGTGCTCACCCCCGACTTCCAGGGCGACCCGAGCGCCCTCGACGTCGTCCTCGCGGCCGCTCCAGACGTCTTCAACCACAATATCGAGACCGTGCCACGCCTGTTCCCGCGGGTGCGCCCGCGGTCCACCTACACCCGCTCGCTCGCCGTCCTGCGGCTGGCCAAGCGGCTTCGGCCCGCGGTCACCACCAAGTCCGGGCTGATGGTGGGCCTGGGCGAGGACCACACCGAGGTCCAGGCGGTGCTGCTCGACCTGCGTGCGCACGGGGTGGAGCTGGTCACGATCGGCCAGTACCTGCGACCCTCGCTGCGCCACATCCGCTGCGAGCGGTTCTGGCATCCGGACGAGTTCCGGGCCCTTGCCCGCTTCGGGATGACGCTCGGGTTCGCGCACGTCGAGGCTGGACCGCTGGTGCGAAGCTCGTACCATGCGCACGATCAGGTGCGCCGCGCCCGGTCGGCCACCGGCTAGGCCGGAGCGACCGCTCGCATGGCCGGGGTTTGGCGTCCACCGCTGCGAGTGCTCTGGTGCGGGCGGCGGCCCTACGGCCCGACGTGGGCCTGGCAGCGGGAGCTGGCGGCGGCGCGCGCGGCCGGAAGCCTGGACGAGGACGTCCTCCTGCTGGTGGAGCACCCCCCCGTGTACACGATGGGACGGGGCGGCCGGCCCTCCCACCTCGGCGCTGGGGAGGAGGCCCTCCGCGCGACCGGGGCCGAGTACTTCGCGGTCGACCGTGGGGGATCGGCCACCTACCACGGCCCCGGCCAGCTGGTGGGGTATCCCATCGTCCACCTGGCCCCGCTCGGGCTGGACGTGATCGCGTACCTGCGCCAGCTGGAGGAGGCCCTCATCGACACCTGCGCCCTCTGCGGGGTGGAGGCCTTCCGGGATCCTCCCCACACCGGGGTGTGGCACCGCACCGGCAAGCTCGCCGCCATCGGGGTCCGCCTCAGCCGGGGCGGGGTCACGTACCACGGCTTCGCCCTCAACGGCACCGTGGACTGCGCCCCGTTCGAGCGGATCGTCCCCTGCGGGATCGACGGACGGACCGCGACCTCGCTGGAGCGCTGCGGCGCCTCCAGGCCGGTGGACCCGGAAAGCCTGGCGAAGCTGTCGGCGCCGCTCGTCGCCCACGCGCTCGGCCTGCGGGCGGTGGCGGCCGGCGCGGCGGAGCTGCCCGCACCGCAGGGCGCGGACCAAGGACCGCAGCAGGTGGCGGCGCTCCGGCCCTGAGACACCGCTGGCGGAGGACGGTCGCGCCGGACGGTGCCGCTCCCGTCACACGGCGGTGACGGGGGCCGTGAGGCTGTCGCCGGCCCGTGTCTTGCCGGGGGCCGGGGCCGGGCGCATAGTGGCGCTACTGCGCTCACCACACGGATGGTGTCATGGCCCCGCGTCCGCGATCGCTGACCCCCATCACCTGGGAAAATGAGACCAGGAGCCAACGGGCCTCACGGCGCGATCGACTCCTGCTCCTCGACCAGGTCCTCACCGTGCTGGAGGAGATGAACCTCCAGGGTGAGATGCGCGTCCCCGCCCCCATCCACGACGTCCTCCACCAGTGCGGGATCGTCTGCCCCGCGGGGGACCCGCCCGCCGCGGTGATCGATCGCGTACTCAACGAGCAGGGCGACTACCTCCTCCACCCGGTCGCGATTCGCGCCAAGACCCGCGGCCACCGTCCCGTGCCACCGCCCTCGCGGCTGGTGGCCGCCGGCTGAGGCATGGGGGCTGGGCGCGCTACCCTGGCGGTACCCGGGGCGAATAGCTCAGTGGCAGAGCGCCTCGCTTACACCGAGGATGCCGCAGGTTCGAGTCCTGCTTCGCCCAGGTCGCGCCGTCCGCGCGGCGACGGGGCGCGGCGCGAGCCGCGCCGCGGTCGATGAGGGCCAGGGTGCGCCGGGGTGCCGGCGGGGCTGCGTGGTGGCGGTCCGAGGGCCGCGTCGAGGCCGAACCTGGGCCACCACCCGACGGGGCGGAAGGGCAGGTCGCGCCCGGAAGGGACCGCCCCGGCGACGAGCCGGCCAACGACGACCGCGGCGGCCAGCGCCTCGACCCGGTCGAGGGAGCCGAGCGCCAGGACCCGGACCGCGAGGGTGACGACGATGAGGACGGCGGGGCGGAGGTGGCCGCGACCGATGTCGAGGTGGGCGCGTCCGGGGCCGAGCCCGGGGCGGACGCCGGCGACGAGCCACGGGCCCGGGTCATGACCCACCTCGGACCCTCCGGCCTTCCCGAGCCGGGCGCCGCCGAGGAGCTGCGCGCCGAGGCGCGCGCGGTCCGCTCGCAGGCGGCCAGCGACATCCGCGAGCTCCGCCGCATGCTCCGCGAGTTCGCGGAGCAGATCCGGACCCGGCGCGACGAGGCGCAGGCCGGCGCCCGCGACCTGCGGGCCCGGGCGGACGCGATCGATCACGCCTGGGCGATGCTCGGCGCCCGCCGCCGGCTGGAGGCCGAGGCGGAGCGGTTGGAGCTGGAGGCCGCCGACGCCGAGGCCGCCGCCGAGGTCGCGGCCGCCACCCTGGCGGACGCCGAGCGGCGCCACGACGCGCTTCTCGAGCGGCTGGCCGAGGTTCCCGGTGAGCGCTCCCGGCGGCGGGCGGAGCTGAGCCAGGCCACCACCGAGGCACGGTCGCTCGGGGAGCTGACCGGGATGCGACAGACCCTCGCCATGCTCGACGCCGTGGTCGCCGACCTGGAGGCGGAGCGCGACTCCGTGCTCGCCCAGATCACGGCCCTCGGGTCTGAGCTGGAGCACGTCCAGGGGCGAGCGGCCGTCGCCCGGCGGCGGGCCGATGGCTGCCGGTGGCAGGCGCAGCACGACCCCCTGGACGAGGACATTCCGCCGGCCCCGGTCGCCGCCGCCGAGGCGGCGGCCGAGCCGGAGGACAGCGCCTGGAGCGATGCGGCCTTCGAGCCCGGCCTCCCGGCGGACCTGGACCTGGAGCGCGCCGCCGTCGTCAGCGGGTTCGCCGACCACGAGGCGGCCGCCCCCGAGCTCGACATCGACCCGGCGCTGCCCGCCGAACGCGAGGTGTGACCGGGAGCTGCGGACCACGGGTCGGCGCCGGCCGGCCCTTCGGACTGCCCCCGGACCTCCTCTGGCTCTTCGCCAGCCGAGCCGCCCGCCTCTTCGGCAGCGGGGTCCTGTCCGTCACCCTCGGCCTCTACCTCGCCCGGCTCGGGCTCCGGCCGGCGGTGATCGGGGCGGTGCTGGCCGGAGGTCTCCTGGGAGCCGCGCTCGCCACCGCTGGGCTCGCCACCCTGGCGCACCGATGGGGACGCCGGCGCTCCCTCGTCTCCGCCGCGGCGCTGAGCGTCCTCGGGGCGGTCCTCCTCCTCACCCAGTCAACGCCGTTGGCCCTGGGCCTGGCGGCGGCGGTCGGCTCGGTCTCGGCCAGCGGCCAGGACGTGGGCCCGCAGCAGGCCCTGGAACAGGCTGGTCTCGCGGACCTCGTCGAGGGGGGCCGTCGCCGGGCCGATCTCTTCGCCTGGTACAGCCTGGCGGGGTCCCTGGCCGCCGCTCTGGGGGCGCTGGTCGCGGGGCTGCCCGGGCTCCTCGGCGGGGGCGGCAGCGGCGTGGGGCTCGCCGCCGAGCGGGGGCTGGTCGGCGTCTACGCCGCCTGCGCGGTTCTCGGCCTCGCCGCGTACACGCGCCTCTCCACCGGGGTTGACGGTCCTCCGGCAGGGGCCGGGCCCGCCGCCGCCGCCGCCCGCCCGCTGCGGCCACCGTCCCTCTGGGCATGGACCGGGCTCCATCGCTCGCGGCGGACAGTCGCCCAGCTCGCCGGGCTGTTCGCGCTCGACAGCTTCGCCGGCGGGGTGGCGGTCCAGGGGCTGGTCGCCTTCGACCTCCACCTCCGATTCGGGCTGGGGCTCGGCGCTCTCGGGCCCATCTTCTTCGCCACCAACGTCACCGCCGCCCTCTCCTATCTGGTTGCCGCCCGCCTCGCCCGACGGTTCGGCCTCCTCAACACCATGGTGTTCACCCACCTCCCCTCCAACGTCCTGCTGATGGCGGTAGCGGCCGCCCCGGTGTGGCCGCTGGCGGTGGTCCTGCTGGTGGCACGGTCCGGCCTCTCCCAGATGGATGTCCCCACCCGGCAGGCCTACACGATGGCGCTCGTCGACCCGTCCGAGCGGTCCGCCGCCGCCGGGGCCACCGGCGCCGCCCGCACCCTGGGGGCGATGGCGGGCCCGCTGGTGGGAGGCGCGGCGGTCGCGCTCCCGCAGCTGGGGTTGATCTTCCTCATCGGCGGCGGCCTCAAGGTGGTCTACGACGTGACCCTGTTCCGGGTGTTCCGCCGCGTCCCGGTCCCGGTGGAGGCGCCCCCGGCGGGGTAGGGCAGGGGCGGGCCGGCGGCCATTCGCCCCCGCGGCGTGGGCGCGATCCTCGGCCGACGGCCTCGCCTCCTGGCGGCGTCCTCGATCTGGCGCGTGGGCTGAGCTGGCGAGCGTGACACCAGGGGTGCCCGGGTGCCGTCGACGCCTTGCCGGCGGCGGTGCCGCTCTGGCGTCCCCGGGGTGCCGCCCGGCCTGTCAGCGCTGCCTCGCGGAGACGTCCCCGGTCCCACCCGTTGGGCCCGGCCCGGACCGCCGGCGAGCACGGGCACGCGCGGCGGCCGGGGGCCGACCGCCTCCCCCGGGCGCCGCCGTCACCGTCCCCGGATCGGTGCGACGGCGGACCTGGCGGCCGGTCGTCCCCGCCTCACGGTCGAGATCCCACCCGTCTCGCCGCGGCGCGCCGAGGACCACCGAACGCTCGAGCGGTGACGGGGCGCGACGATCCGCACCTCCCGCGGAGCCGCGACGGTCGGCCTCTCGCCGGACCGTGCCGCCGCGGACCCGTTCAGTAGTGGGCGATGATGCGGCGCTCCGGGCCGTTCACGGTCACCCGGCCGCCGTAGGGGAGGATCCACTGGGGATCGGTGTGGCCGAAGTCCACCCCGAAGACGATCATGGCGTCCGGCGCGTAGGTCTGAAAGGCACGAAGGATGCTTGCGCGCTGGTCGGCGCGGTAGCGCACCCGCTCCTCGGGAGGGGTGGGGTGGTCGAGGCTGGCGGCCTTGGGCCGGCCGGCGATCACGGCAGGGAACTGACCCAAGAGCTGGCGCTCGCCAGCATCGCGCAGGATCCGGAACACCTCAACCGCGGACGGCATCTCCTCCGACGTCTCCAGGAGGAGCACGCAGCCGGCGTAGTCGGCCGCCGGGCGGATCCACCGACCGGCGGCGAGGTTCCAGTGCACGATCTCGAGGTTGCCTCCCCAGGTCGGTGCGGTCACGACCCGGGTCGGCTGATGCCAGATCCAGTCGCCGCCCGGTTGGGTCGGGGCGGGGCGGCCCGACCCGGCCGGGTCAGCCCAATCGCAATCGTCCTCGCTGAAGGTCTCGACGGGACGGATCTCGATGTCGCCGCCGGTGAGGAGCGCAGCGCGGAGCGAGTCGGTGGAGACCGGGTGGAGTCCACCGGGACGCCCCAGGTGCACCATCGTCGACCCCCCGTGGTACCCGGCGATTCCGAGGGTCCAGAGCCAGTTGAGCAGATTGGTGTTGTCGCTGTACCCGAGGAAGGGCTTGGGCGTCCGCCGGACCGCGTCCGGGTCCAGGAACGGCAGGACGGTGATCTGGTCATCGCCGCCGATGGTGGCGAGGACCGCCCGGATGCCGGGGTCGGTGAACGCCGCCATGAGGTCCCTCGATCGTTCGCTCGGGCTCGCTCCCACCTTCCGCGTCGTCGGATACTCAACCGGCTCCAGCCGAAGTTCGTCGCGCAGCCGTCGCATCGCCAGCTCGTGGACGGCGGGGAACCTCCCCGGGGCTGCGAACGACGGCGAGACGACGGCCACCCGGTCTCCGGGGGCCAGCTTGGGAGGGACGACGAGCTCCGGGCGCATCGGCCGATCGTGCACGCGTCGGTCGTCGCGCGCAAGCCCTGGAGGGGAGCCGCCTCCCGGCCACGACGGCCGTCTCGCGGCTGGGCCGCTGGTACGATCGCGCCACCGCCCCCGGGCTTGCCGGACGAAGGACCGGTGGGGCGCGGGGTGAGCCGACAGGAGGGTCGCCGTGGCGCCGGCGCAGGTGCCCCCATCCGCTCCTCGGGGGAGCCGGCGCGGCCGCGCCACGCGGGCCGTCCTCGTGGGCACCGGCACGCTCGGGCTGCTGCTGGTGGTCGCCGCCGCCAGCTCGGCCGATCGCCTCCTCGTCCCCACCGCGCCCGCGCACCTCACGCTGCCCACGCCGCTCACCGGCGGCCTGGCCACCCTCGGGGCGGTCGGCCTGGTCCTCGCGATCGAGCTGGTGCTGGCGGCCCTGGTCTTCTCCCGGCTCTTCGTCACGCGCCCGGGGCCGCAGGGCCAGCGCCTCGGAGCATGGCGGCGGATCCTGGAGTCGATGGGCCCCTTCGTCTTCGTGGTCCTGGTGGTGGTGCTGATCACGGTCCTCCAGCAGTTCGCGGGGGTGAGGCGGCGACCCCCGAGCGCGGCCGCCGCCAACGGGGTCGGTCGGGGTCTTCGCGCACTGCGCGGCGCCGGGGGCGGCCAGGCGGGCTTCCTCAGCTGGAACCAGGCGGTGGTGGTGGCGACGGTGGTGGCGGCGGGGCTGATCGCGGCGGCGACACTGGTGTGGGTGGCGCGGCTGCGGGCCCAGCGTCGGGTCGCCCGGGCGCTGGGCGCGGACTCGGCCGAGCCCGCCGCCTGGAGCCTCCACCGGACCCGCCGCCGGTCCCCGCGGACCCCCAGCGAGGTGATCTGGTGCGCGGTCCACGACCTGGAGGAGCGCTGCGCGGCCTGGGGTTCCCCCCGCCATGCCCACGAGGGCCCCCGCACCTTCCTCGGCCGAGCGGTCCCGGACCCAGCCGGCCGGGGACCCGCGGCAGAGCGGCTCGCCGCCCTGTACGAACGCGCCCGCTTCTCCGAGCACGAGGTCGACGACGGGGCGGCCAGGTCGGCGACGGCGGCCGCCCAGGAGCTGGGAGACGCCATCCGAGGGCCGCGGGCGCCGCGGTCCTCGGATGACTGACCGGTCTCGGACTGCGGTGCCGGGGTCACACCGCCTGCGCCGGGGGATGGGGTGGGCGGCGGCGCTCGCGGTCGCCGACGCCCTCGTGGTCGGCGCGCTCCTGCTGCGCGGGGTCTCCGGCGCCGGGATGGCCGTCCGGGCCGGCCTGCTGTGGCTGGGCGCGCTGGTGCTCGCGGTGCTGGCGGGCGCGGTCGTCACCCTCGCCGCCGACCACTCCCGTGCCCCCGAAGCTGGCGGGCCGTCCCCCGAGCCGGCGCGGCCCGAGGGCCTGGAGGAGCTGACCCGGCTGGTCGACGGCTGCCGCAGCAGCTCGTCGGACGCCGCCCAGTTCACGGACCGTCTGCAGCCCCTCCTGCTCCAGCTGGCGGTCAGCCGACTCGGCCACCCGGCCACGACCGCCAGGCTGCGGGCCGCGCTCGGTGAGGCGGTCGCCGCTCTCCTCCTCGCGGAGCGGACGCCTCGCGATCCGGCCCTGCCGGAGTCGCCGGGCCGGCGGGGGCCGGCCGCTCTCGGGCGAGCGGCGGCGCCGGCCGGGGCGACGACCATCCCCGCCACGGCGCCGGCCATCCCCAGCGCTCCCGGCGGCACAGCCGGGTTGGGTGGAACCGCCGGGCGGCCCGCGAGCGCGCGCCGCGGCGGCGCCGGCGGGCGCGGGCCGACCATCGCCGAGCTGGAGCAGGTGGTGTCGGCGCTGGAGGCGCTCCGATGACGCCGCTGCGGGGACGCTCGGTCGTGCGCGTCGCCGGGACCGCCTGGCTGGTCGCGGTGCTGCTGGTCCTGGCGCTCGCCCTGGGCCTGCCGGTGCTGGTGGCCGTCGCCGCCCCCTTCGCGGTCGCGCTCGCCATCGGCCTGGCCCTGGCCGCCACGCCGGAGGTCGCGGTCGCGGTCACCCTGGACCGAGAGCGGGCGGTGGAGGGGGACCGGGTGACGGCCCACCTCGCCGTCCGCAGCCCGCAACCGGTCCACCGGGTCGAGCTCACCCTGTCGCTGCCGGACGCCGTCGCCACCGAGGGACCGGCCCGGGCCGCGCTGCGCCTCGGTGCCGGGGGCGAGGCCGCGGCCGCCATCGAGCTCCGATGCCTGCGGTGGGGGGCGCAGCGCATCGGGCCGGTCGAGGTGCGGGCGTGGGACCAGATGGGGCTGGTGGCCCACCGCGGCTGGGCCGCCGGCGGCGCCACCCTGCGCGTCTACCCGCGGCCGCCGCGTCTGCGGGCGCTGCTGCAGCCGGCCCGCACCCTGGTCCACACCGGCAACCAGCTGGCGCGCCAGCGCGGCGATGGGATCGAGTTCAGCGATCTGCGCGCGTTCGTCCCCGGTGACCGGGTGCGGCGGATCAACTGGCGGGTGACGGCGCGCCGCGGGGCGCCCTTCGTCACCCTCCGCCACCCCGAGCGCAACAGCGACGTCATCCTCTTCCTGGACAGCTTCCGCGATGCCCGCCTCGGCACCGAGGGGACGCTCGACCTCGCCGTCCGCGCCCTCACCAGCCTCGCGGCCGGCCACCTCGGGCGACGCGATCGGGTCGGGCTCATCGGCTTCGGCGGGGTCCTGCGCTGGCTCAAGCCGGGAACCGGGATCGGCCAGCTCTACCGGGTGGTGGACGCCGTTCTCGACACCGAGGTGGTGCTCAGCTACGCCTGGAAGGACCTCGACGTCCTGCCCCGACGGATGCTCCCCCCGGCGGCGATGGTGGTGGCGCTCACCCCCCTGCTGGATCCCCGCGGGATCCGGGCGATGCTGGACCTCGCCGCCCGCGGCTACGACCTGGCGATCGTGGAGGTGGACCCCGAGCGCTTCGCCCCGGCCCCCCGCGACCGGGTGGAGCAGCTCGCCCTTCGCCTCTGGCGGCTGACCCGCGACGCTCGCCGCCGGGAGCTGCGCCAGGCGGGGATCCGGGTCGGCACCTGGGCCCGCGACGAGCCCCTGGACCCGGTGCTGGCGGGCCTGCTGGCGGCGCGGCGCCCCAGATGGCGCGTCCCCGCCTGAGCCTGCGGCTCGGCGTCGGGGGGCTGGCCGTGGCCCTCGTCGCCGGGACCGCGGCCGCCCTCCTGGTCCTGGGCCCGGCATCCGCTCCCCTCCGTGCGCTCGGCGCCGGCGCCGCCGGGACCGCGGTGGTCGGGCTCGCCTGCTCGCTCGGGCTGGGCCGGGCGGAGGGGGTGGCGCTGCCGGGAGCGATCGCCATCGTCGCCCTCGACTACGCCCTGGTCCTCCTGGGTGCGCCGCGCCTGGCCGCGGGCGCGACGGCGGCGGCGCCCCTCGTGGCCGGGGCGCTCTTCCTCGCCGCCGAGCTCGGCTGGTGGGCGGTGGAGCTGCGCCGCCAGGCCCGCGAGTCGCCGGCCGCCCTGCTGCGCCGGATGGCCTGGATCGGGACCGCCGCGGTGGCCGCGGCGGCGCTCGCCGCGGCGTGCCTGCTCGCGGGCGGGGCGGCGGTCGCGGGCGGGGCGGCTCCGACCGCGGTCGGGGTGGCGGCGGCCAGCCTGCTCTTGGCGCTGGCGGCCTGGCTCGCCGCCCGCAGCGCCCGTCAGACGTAGGCGACGCGGTCGCCGCCGGCCGCGGCGGCCCGGTCGAGCGCGTCGAGCGCGGACCCGAGGAGGTCGTCGGCGGTCGAGCCGCGCCCGGAGGAGCACGCCAGCCCCACCGACACGGTCGGCCATGGATCGGCCGGCTCCTGCACCGCGAGGTCCCGGATCCGCGCGTGGAGGTCGTCGGCCACCACCCGGGCCGCCGCCTCCACGGTCTCCGGGAGGAGGAGCGCCAGGGTCGACTCGTCGAGCCGGGCGGCGAGGTCGCCGCGGCGGAGCCGGTCGCGGACGGCGGCGGCCAGGGACGGGACCATCGCGATCTGCGGGCTCACGGCCGAGGAGCCGGGGCCGGCGCCCCGGCCCGCATCGAGCCGCAGCGCCATCACCGCGGCGGGACGGCCGCTGCGCTCGGCCCGCACCAGCTCCCGTGCCAGGGCATCCATCAGCCCCTGGCGGTTGACCAGGCCGGTGTCGACGTCGACCAGGGCCAGCCGGGTCAGCACCTCGTCCAGCTGGGCTCGGACGACCTGCGCCTCGGCCCGGTCGGCGATCAGCTCCACCGTGGCCGCCGCCACCGCGTCGGCCTCGGTGGTGCCGAGGTCGGCCGCCACCATCCCGGTCCAGCCGCCGTCGGCATCGCGCAACGGCACCACCAGGGTCTCCATCGAGTCGTCCTGGAGCGTCCGCCGTCCGATCGAGGCCGCCCGCAGACGCGACCGGACCACCTGCGGGCTCTCCGGCTCCTGGCGGAGGGCCTGAAGCTGCTCCGCGGTCACCCCCACCGCGGCCGCCGGCCACAGCTCACCGGTGAGCCCATCGACCAGGAACACGACCACTCGGGGAAACCCCCCCACCTCGGCGAGCTGCTCGGCGAGGCGCTGGAGCGCCGGTTCCAGGTCCCCGCCGAGGGGGCCGGCCGCGCTGAGCTCCAGCAGCGCGTGGAGGAGGCGGCGGCGGCGAGCCGTCGGGTCGAGGGCCCCGCTCGGGCCGCCGACGTCGTCCCGGACCGGTGCCGAGAGGCCCTCGCTGTCGTCCATCGCCGGTTCGTTCTCCAATTCCGCCCGATCCGATCCGGGGCGGCGGCCCGCCAGCGTCGCCGAGGGGAGCGTAGCGGGTCGCCCCCGGGGTCGCCCGCCAGCGCGCCGATGCGGGCGCTCTGCGGACGCCGTCACGGCGCTGAGCGCCGCGCCGGCGAGGGCGTCGGTCAGCGAGTGGCGACGACGGTGACGGCGAAGAGCCGGTCCGGGGCGAGGCAGGGCGGGTGCGCGGTGGCGCACGCGGGGGACTGGAGCGCGCTGACGGTGGACCGTCCGGGCCGCTCCACCAGGAAGTCGCTTCGCACCCACCCGATCGGGATCGCGATCATGAGCGGATCGGGGACCGCCCGCAGCACCCGCGGGTCGGAGCTCTTCGCGCCGTGCCAGGGCCACGCCCTGGAGCCCTGCAGCAGCAGCCGGATCCGCGCCCCGACCGGGAGCCGGTACGATCGGCCGGCGTCGGCGATGGACACGCTGACGAGACAGCGCGTCGCGGGGGACCGCCGACAGGCCGCCGGAAGTGGCGTGGGCCGCGGCGTCGGTGAGGGGCTGACGGTGGCCGGTGGGACCGCGACCACGGTTCCGGTGGCCGTCCCCCAGCCGGACGTCGCGTCCGGAGACGGCGACGGGGGGGAGGCGATGGGCGCCGCCGGCACCACCGAGGACGTCGCAGCGGCCGGACGGGAGAACGCCGAGGCCGCATCCCCCCGGGCGGTCCCGCACCCGGCCAGCAGGAGGCCGCCGCCGAGCAGACCGAGCCCCAACCCGGCTCGGCCGAGATGTCGTCCCGGGGCGGACGTGGTTGTCAGGACCATGTCCCCATGATGCGGCCCGGCTCGGTGAGGTTCCCGCGTGCGTCGTGCCTGTCAGCTGATGAGCACACACGGCGTGTGCATTCATGTGCAATCATATGCGCCGTGTGCGCGATGCGACTGGTGGTGGACAGCTCGACCCTGATCTCGCTGGCCCGCGCAGGACTGCTCGACCTGCTTCGGCGCCTGCCCCTCGAGTCGGTCGTCATCGACACCGTCCGAGCGGAGACCGTCGCCGGGGGACTGGCGGCCGGCTACGCGGACGCCGCGGCCATCGAGGCGGCGCTGGCCGGGCTGCCGGTCCAGGAGACATCGCCCACGCCCGGCTCCGCCGACGCGGCCGTCCTGATCGCGGCCCAGGGCGCCGGTGGCCTGGTGGCCAACGACCTCGCCCTGGGCCGGCGGGCCCGGAACCTTGGCCTTGCCTGGCTCCGCACCGCGGACCTCGTCGTCCTGGTCGTGCGGTCGTCGGTGCTCAGCCGGCGCGAGGGCCTGCAGGCCCTCGACGCCCTGGAGGCGGCCGGGCACCTCACGCCGGGGCTGGCCGCCGCCTACCGTGAGGAGGTGGGATGAGGCGCACCGTCCGGATCAACGCCACCCTGGACGCGGACCTGCTCGATCGCATCGACGCCTTCGCCCGCTCGCGCCACGAGGACCGCTCGACGGCCCTGCGCCAGCTCGCCGAGATGGCCCTTCGGCAGCTGACGCAGCGAGAAGCCCTCGCCGCCTTCGGGCAGGGACGCCTGACCCTCCGCGAGCTGGGGCGAACCCTGCGGCTCACGACCTGGGAGACCCACGACCTGCTGGCCGCCGAGGGTGTCGCCGTGGCCCAGGGAGCGCGTGCAGAGACCGCCGCGGCGCTGGCGGCGGTGCTGGCGGCAGCTTCCGGCGCTGACGGAGCCCTCGCCTCCTGACCGCCGCGGCGTGCCCCGCCGCCCGGCAGGGAGGCTCTGGCGCGGCACCGAAGCCGGGCCGAGCAGGCGGAGCGGAGCGGATCCGGTTCGACGCGGCGAGGCGAGGCCCGCCGGGAGGCCTGCCCGCGGTGCGCGGACGGAGAGCCGGTGACGGCGCCCGCGGCAGCGCCCGGTGCAACCACGACCGCGGCCGGTGGGCCGCGGCTCTCGGGACGGTCGATCCGCCTCCGCGGCCCTGGACCTCCGGCTGCTCGGTGACGGTGCGGCGTCGGATCCGACCGCCATGCACGGTCGTGGTCGCCGCGCGCGTTCAGCTCGGCAGCGATGGACGTCGGGCACGTGCACGCGCGGCCGCACCGGTCACGTCGGTGTGCTCGATCGCGATCGCCGAGGTCCTCCGGCGGCGACGATGGGCCATCTCAGTTCGGAGCCTGTCCCGCGGGGTGATGGTATGCTCTCCCCAACCATGGATCGAATCGAGCCCGCTTCAGGGGGCACAGAGGGTCGAGTGCGGCTGGGCGACTGGCCGCTGTCGACTCGCCGCGCGCCCGGGCCGTGACGACAGAGAGGGGGAGCAGGCGGGGCGGTTCGAGCTCAGCAGAGATCGCGCGGGTGCCGCCCGCCCGCGCGGCGTCATCGTGCGTTCGCGGTCGCGTGCCGGACGCGACGCCAGCGCATCGCAGTGTCAACGGAGGCTAGCATGTCAGTTATCGGCGCATCGAAGTCAAACCGAGCGGGAATGCGGAGGCGGTTGCTCGGCGCCGCGGTTGCCGCCGCCATGCTGGCTGGCGGAGCCGCCGCTCTCGGATCGGGGGTGATCGCCCAGGCCGCGTCGGGGCGCGCACCGCGAGCCGGCTCCCCTCTGGCTCGATACCTCAGCGTGAACATGGCGCACCACACGGCGACGCTGACCATCCTGGCCGGCCTCAAGTCGGCCAACTACGGCTTCGACTTCAACGGGTACGCCAAGGGAAGGATGACCATCAGCGTGCCCGCCCATTGGCGGGTGGTCGTGCACTGCGAGGACAAGGGCAACATCCCGCACTCGTGCGTGATCACGTCGGGCCTGCACCGGACCGCGCCGGTGTTCCGTGGCGCGACCACGCCGAACTCCAAGAAGGGCATCCCGGCGGGGCACACCGCCACCTTCGCCTTCACCACCGGCAAGCCTGGCCACTACATCCTCGCGTGCGTGGTCCCCGGCCACGAGCCCACCGGCATGTGGGACCACTTCAACGTCACGGCTGGGGGACGACCCTCGATCTCCGCGCACTGACCGTGCGGAGCGGGCTCCGGGGCTCCTGGTCCCGTGAGCCCGTCCGCCGGACGGCCGTGGCGGCGGCCCTGGTGGCCGCAGCCACGGGCGGGGCCGGGGGCTTCACCGGGGCCCCGGCCAGGAGCGCCCGGCCGCCATCGCGTGCGACCGCACGCCTGGCCACGTCGTCCCGGCCGGCGCCGGCGGCGACCGCCGCGGCGACCGCGGCGTGGTGCTGGGACGCCGGGTCCCGGCTCCTCCTCGCCGTCGCGGTCGTGTCGTCTGCGGACGTCTGGGCCGTCGGCGGGCAGCGGGCGGCGGGGATGGATGCCCCGGAGCGCCCGCTGGTGGAGCGGTGGAACGGGCGGCGATGGGCCATCGTCCAGAGCCCCCGCCCGACGGGAGCGACCGGGATCCTCTACGGGGTGGCCGCGCTGGGTCCCGACGACGGGTGGGCCGTCGGCGTCGCCGGGGTCGGGCGCGGCTCGCGACCGCTCGTCGAGCACTGGGACGGGGCACGCTGGCGGATCGTCGACGGCGGCGGCTCGCGGCCGCCCTCGGCGGGCTCGGGGGCCGCCCTGCTCGCGGTCGCCGGGGAGGCGGGCCCCGGCGTCTGGGCGGTCGGGTCGATCGCGGGGGCGGGGGGGCCGCTCCAGCCCTTGGTCGAGCGCTGGGCCAGGTCCTCCGGGACGGCGGTCTCGGCACCGCCCGGCGCCGCGCCGCTCCGACCCACCGCCTCCCTGGTCAGCGTCGCCGTGCGCGCCCCGTCCGAGGTCCTGGCCGGAGGCGCCGCCGGCGACGGCGACGCCCAGCGGGCGCTGCTCGAGCGGTGGGACGGACGGTCGCTGCGCGCGGTCCGGTCAGTCGCGCTGGAGGCTCGGATGCGGTCCGTCACCGCGGTGGCCCTGACCGCGAACGGCGGTGCGTTCGCGGTCGGGACCGCCCGCGCCTTCCACGGCGGCTCCCAGGGCCTGGAGGTGGCGCGCCGGTCCCGGGGGGCCTGGCTCGTCACCCCGGCTCCGAGCCCTGGACGCCTCTACAGCGAACTCGCCGCCGTCGGGGCGGCCTCGCCGACCGACGCGTGGGCCGTCGGCGCCTATGGCGACGGCCTCCCGCCGGCGCCGAGCGGGATCGCCCTGGTGGAGCACTGGGACGGCGTCAGCTGGCGCTCGGTGCCCATCCCGAGTCCCGGCGCGCGCCCCGGCTTCGACCTCGGCCTCGACGGGATCGCCGTGGCGGGCCGGTCCGACGTGTGGGCGGTGGGCGGATACACCGCCCGGCGCTGCGGGCCGACCCGGCCGCTGGTGGAGCATTGGAACGGAGACCGGTGGGCGGCGGTGCCCGCTCCGTGATCAGGCTGGGCCCGCAGCCGCAGGTCCTGCCGGCCGTCGCAGGAGCCGCCCGAACCAGCTCACCAGGACCAGCGCCAGGGCTCCCAGCGCCAGCCACCACCACAGCCCGAGCCACCCGCCGCGGGTGAGCACGCCGGGGTCGCCGGCGGCCAGCACCCGACCGCCGGTCCGGGCCACCAGCTGGTACACGGGCGTGTCGCGGGCCGGACGGGGCAGGTACTCGTCGCGGTATGGGATCGCGATCACGCCGGTCGCGCGGGGGCCGTGAGCTGCCGCCGCCGCGAGCCGGAACCGGTAGACGCCGGGGGGCACCCTGGGCAGCGCCGCCCGGAACAGCGACGGCTGGACCTCCGCCAGCCGGATCGGGTGGATGACGCCGCCCGCGGAGGTGAGCGCGCCGGTGACCGCGGTGACCGCTCGGGCCGCCGCGCCCTCACCGGAGAGGTCGACCTGGAGGGTCGGCGGGGACCCCGGGATGGCCGACAGGGCGAGGGGAGCCGGGCTGGGAGCGCGGTCGGCCCAGCGCACGACATCGTTCCACATCGAGGTCTCGTTTGACCAGGCCCCCGCCCACGGTGGGCCGAGGCCCGGCGTCCAGGCCACGACCCGGCCCAGCCCGACCTGCCACTGGGCCAGTGCCGGATCGTGGCCGCCGCCCGGCCCCTGCGCCACCAGGTCGGCCTCCGCGCCGCCCTGGAGGGTGGTCACGACGTTCCCGCGCAGCCCCGGGATCGGGCGGCCGGCGAGCGAGCGCACCACCGGGCTGTCGCTGGCCGGACGCACGGTCACGGCGCCGTCGACCCTGACCGGCTTGACGTCGAGCCGTGTCTCCTTGGCGAAGATCCGCGGCAGCTGCCGCGCGTCGGCGGTCGCGTAGGCATGGCCGCCGGTGGCGGCGGCGATCCGGGCCAGGAGCGTGCGGTCGGCACCCTTCCCGAGGGCGACGGTGGTGACGGCGATGTGGTGGCGGCGCAGGCTCTGCAGCAGCGGCCCCAGGTTCCCGGGCTCGCTGATGCCGTCGGTCATCAGGATCAGGCGCCTTCGGGGAGCCCGGCTCTGCTCCAGCTGCTGGGCGCCCGCCCGCAGCCCGGCGACGATGTCGGTGCCTCCGCCCGCCTGCAGACCGGTCACCGCCCCGATCGCCCGCCGCTCCACCGCGCCGCGGGTGACCCGCTCCAGCGGGACCAGGACATGGGCGCGGACGTCGAAGTCGACCACCCCCAGCTGGTCCTGGTGGGCGGCCACGAACTCCGCGGTCTGGCTCCCGGCGACGCGCACCATGGCGATCTTGGGGACCCCGCCGGCGAGGTCGACCATGGAGCCGGAGTGGTCGAGCACCAGCTCGATCGCCACGTTGCGTCGCTGCCGGTTGCCGGGGACCAGGCTCGAGACCGGTAGCACCGACTCCAAGGCCGAGTGGGCGTAGCCTCCCAGGGAGAAGCTGTGGGGGCCGCCGAGGACCACCAGCCCCAGCCCACCCGCGCGCACCGCGGCGGCGAGGGCGGCCACCTGCGAAGGGGCGAGGGCGGCCGCCGGCACGTCGTCGAGGAGGACCGTATCGATGCCGGCGAAGCCGGCCGCCCGGCTGGGCAGTCCCGCCGCGGCGGTGCGGCCGACCCGCAGCCCGAGCCGGGTGAGCATCCGGGCGAGGGTCGCCGGCGGGGGCCGGCTCGCCCCCACCGCCAGCACCCGCGGCGGGGCCAGCACCCGGGTGGCCGCGCTGAGGCCGTCGTTCTGGGGCACGCGGTCGGCCGGCAGGGCGACCTTCACCGAGAAGGAGGCCCAGCCGGGCAGCCCGGCCGTGTAGTCGAGGAGCAGCGGGGTGTCGCCCACGCCAAGGCGTATCGTCTGCGACTCGACCGACCCCCCGTCGCGCTGCACCGACAGGGTGGCTGCCCCGCTCACCGTGCTCCGGACGGTGACCAGGACTGGGATGAGGTCTCCGCTGCGGACCACGTTCGGGGCCAGCACCTGGGTGATGGCGGCGTCGCGGAGATGCCGATCGGTGAGCGGGGCGAAGTCCACCGAGACGTGCCGCGCGCGCGCCAGCGCGGCCGCGGTCGAGACGTCGCCGGCGGTGTCCACTCCGTCGCCGAGCACCACCACCCGCCCCCCCTGGGGCGCCAGCGCCACCGCCGTGCGCACCCCGCGGGCGAGGTCGGTCGACCCCTTCGCGGTGCCGCCCGGAGGGTGCGCGGCGAGCGCTGACCGCGAGGGGGGAAGCACCTCGGCGCTGGCGGCGAACTGGACGATGCGGCACGGGTGCGGGCAGGCGGACCGCACCTGCCGCACCCAGCCCAGCTCGGCCGAGCGCATCGCCCCATCGACCGATGCCGACCGGTCGAGCGCCAGCACCACGGCCGGCCGGCTCCCGATGCCCAGCTGAGGCTGCGCCAGGGCGAGGCCCACCAGCACCGCCGCCAGCCCCTGGGCGGCGGACCACCGCCCCCAGCGGGCCGGGTGCTGCCGCTGACCGCGCCGGCCGACCAGCGCGGCGAGGACCGCCAGCGGCGCGAGGAGCAGCAGCAGGAGTGGGTCGGCCAGGCGCACGCTCACCCCCGCGGGCCCCAGCGCGCGTCCACCGAGCTGCCCGCAGCCCACGGCCCCACTCGCCCGGTGATCGTTGCTGGACGGGCGGGGGGCGGCTCCCCGGCGCCGGGCGACGCCGGTCCGGCCGGGGGTCGCGCGTTCAGCGGCGTTCTGAAGCGATCACCAGGGCGTGGCCAGCAGCCGTCGCCGCCCGTGGAAGTAGCGGACCACCAGCGATCGATCGGTGAGCGCCACTCCCCCCGACGTCGGCGGAACGAAGGGCTGGCCCGTTCCCGGCGCCCCAGCTGCGGAGCCACCCGGTCGGCCCGACCGTGGCGCCCCCACGCCGCCGCCGCGGCTGTGCGGGCCGCCCGCGTGCGCGGCGGCGCCGCCCGCGCGGGTCGGTGCGTATCCGGCCTGGATCGGGAGCCCCCGCCCGTGCGCGACGGATCCCGACGGGCTGGAGTGGGCGCCGGCGGAGCGGGCCCGCGCTGCGCCGGCGGACTCTCCCCCTGGGGTGCCGCCCTTCCGGCGGGGACTTTGCGGCGATCCCGCGCGCCTGGCCGTGGCCGGCGTCCCGCCGCGGTGTCCGCCCCGCCGCCCGGGCGAGCCGGTCCGCGAAGCGGTCCGACCCGGCACGCGAGGAGAGGCAGCGGCGGTCGGGCTCCGATCGCCGGCACCGGTCCCGCCGATGGTGCCGGGACCGGCCTTCCTCCCCCCCGGGTTGGCACCGGTGCGGTTCGATCCGGTGCGGGCGCCGCCGGCACCCCGGCGGCTGGCAGCCGGGTGCCGGTCCGGGGCGGCGGCGGTCGACGGCCCTCCGGCGAGCGGGCGGGTGTGCGGATCGGGGATGGCGGAGGGCTTGTGCCCGAGTCCTGGTGTGCTCGCGGCACCATGGCGAGCATGGGTCTGCCCGGGGCCGGGTCGTCGGGAGGCGGGGCTGGGTACGGCGGGGGTGACTCCTCGCAGCGGGTGGCGAGGCTGGGAGGTGCCCCCCAACGCCGACCTCAGAAGCAGGGGAAGGCCGCCGTTCCGGGGGGCCGCCAGCAGCAGCGCGAGGCAGGCCGCGGCGACCACGACGAGGGTCCACTCGGCCGGAGCCCGCCGACCGATCGGGCGCGCCCCCTGCAGGGTGCGGGCCACGGTGGCGGTCGCGTCCTCCACGACGCGGGCAGACATCCCGGCCGGGCGCCGGACGCGCGCACCGACCTCGACGGCGGTGGCCACCAGCGCCGCGAGCGAGAGCTCACGGTCGAGGAGGCGGGCGACCGCAGCCGCCCGGGGCCGCGCCCGCCAGCCCCACCCGATGCCGGCGAGCATCACCAGGGCCGGCCCCACCAACCACAGCGCCCGCTCGGTCGCTCCGCTCGCGAGAGCCAGCAGCTCCAAGCCCACCGCGAGCCCCAGCGCGAGGAGCAGGTACCGGCGCGCCACGGCCACCAGGCGAACTCGCTGCAGGCGGTCCGACCAACGCCGCAACCCATCGTCCAGGCCGCCGGCGTGGACGGAGGGCGCGCACCCGGCTGGGACCACCCGCAGGACGTCGGGAGCATCGGCCCGCAGCCACCGTGCCACAGCGGCGACGCTCATCGTGTCAGACCCTTGGTGCTCCCAGCAGTGTTCGGCATGGTATCATCCGGTCCGCCTCGGCGACCGTGGCCGAGTTCGGCCACGGATCCGGCGGTGCTGGCGCGGCCGTTCGAGACCAGGCGGGGGGTGGGCACTGGTGCGCGACGACCTGAGCGGTGGAGGCGGGCGCGACGGCCGCCACCGGACGTCCGGGCGGGAGCGGATGGCCCAGCGGCGTCGGCATGCGGCGCCTGCCCCGAGCGAAGGTGCGGACGGCCTGCAATCCTGCCGGCCCCGGGATGGTGCGGCGGTGAGTGCCAAGCTCCGCACGGGCGGCGCAGGCGGGCCGCAGAGCGCGTCGCTGAGCCCACCCGCCGGGTCGTGAACGCGAATGATCCGATGCCGGGGGCTGTGACGGGACGGGCGCCGCGTCGCCGCGGCGGGGCCCTCACGGTGCTGGTCTTTCTGGCTGGACTGGTGCTGGCGGCATGCAGCGCGGGGGGAACCGGCCACACCCTCGCCTACCGAGCCCCGAGCTACCGGGATTGGCCCTATTTCAGCCGTGATCGCAACGCCACCCGGTATGCGCCCCAGACCCAGATCAACGCCGCCGACGTCCACCGACTCGGGGTCGCCTGGAGCGCCGGGCTCGGCCCCGGCCAGTACCTCGTCGAGTCCTACCCCGTCGTGGTCGGGCGAACCATGTATGTCACCACCTCGACCGACGAGATCCTGGCCTTCGACGCCGCCACTGGCCGGCTGAAGTGGCAGTACGCGCCCCAGGTCGACTTCTCGCTGTCCACCGGGGTCGGTGGCTACGGGGTGACGGTCAACCGAGGGGTCGCGATCAGCCACGGCAAGGTGTACGAGGTGACCTTCGACGGGCGCCTGCTGGCCGTTAGCCAGGCCACCGGCGAGGAGCTGTGGGCGTCCAGCGTCGTGTCGCCGGCGACCGGCGCCTACGAGACCATGGCCCCGACCGTCTACGACGGCCTGGTGTTCGTCGGCGACTCCGGCTCGGAGGACGGCGTCCGGGGCTTCGTCGCCGCCTACAGCGCCACCACCGGACGCCTGGTCTGGCGCTTCTACACCGTCCCCAAGGCCGGCACCAGCTGGGTCCCGCCCGGGGGCGGCGGCGGCGACATCTACATGCCGCCGACGGTGGACAGCAAGCAGGGCCTGATCTACGTCGGGACCGGCAACCCGGCGCCGGTGATCGTGGGCGCCTCCCGGCCCGGCAACGACCCCAACACCGATTCGGTGCTGGCCCTGCGCGCGCGCACCGGCAAGCTGGTCTGGCACCACCAGGAGGTCGCCCACGATCTCTGGGACTACGATGCCGAGTCGCCCGCGATGATCGTCGACACCCGCGTCCACGGACGGTCGGTGCGGGCCGTGGTGGAGGCGGGCAAGAGTGGCTATCTCTTCATCATCAACGCCAGGACGGGCAGGGACCTCTTCCCACGACTCGCCTTCGTCAAGGAGAACCACCGCCCGCCCACCACCAAGGGGACGCTGGAGTGTCCGGGGGCGGTCGGGGGGTCGCAGTACTCCCCCCTCGCGTTCGACCCCAAGACCGAGTCGGCCTATGTGTCCGGCATCAATCTGTGCCAGATCCTCACCGTCAACCCCAAGCAGACGGGTGGGGAGAAGGCCTTCGGGGGAGACCGCACGACGCCCTCGAAGGAGCGGCCCACCGGCACCTTCTCCGCCGTCAACCTCACCACCGGCCGGTTTCTCTGGAAGCGCACCATGCCGACGCCGATGATCGGTGGGGCCACCACCACTGCCAGCAACCTGGTCATGACCGGGGATCAGCACGGCACCTTCTACATCATGAACGCGCGCACCGGCAAGACGCTCTGGACGGCCAACCTCAAGCTGGCCTTCGGTTCGGCTCCGATCGTGTACTCGGTGGGCGGTCGGGAGTACATCGCGGTCGCCGTCGGCGGAGCCGCGACCTCCGCCGCCAGCCACCTGGGCCCGATCGGCGCGCGTGTGTTCGTCTTCCGGCTGGGCGGGGCGCCGGTCAGCCGGGCGGTGAACGGCGGCTAGCCTCCCCCGTTCCAGGTGGAGGCATCCCACCGGCAGCGGACACGCGCTGGGAGGGCACCGGGTGACGCTCTGCCAGGAGGCCTGCAGCGGCCGCCCCCCACGGGAGGTGGCGGATGCGGTGTGGCGGACCTGGTCCCGCGCACGCGATCCGGTTTCGGCGCGACTCACGCACGGGTGCTCGAGGATGGCGCGGACCGCGGCATCGACTGGGAATGGAACGCGGTGGACGGCGCGCGGCCCAACCCCTTTCGCCCTTCCCGCGTCCAGGCCCAAGCCCCCCGGCCGCGGGAAGGAGGCACGGGGCCGAACCAGCCCAGCGTAGCCGAGGGGTCCTGCGCGCTAGAGCCGCGGTCGGTGCCGGCCGCGATGACGTGCAACTCCGGCGCGATCCGCTCGAGGCGATCGTTACCTGCGCCCGCAACCGCGTCCCGGCCCAGGACCCCGGCGTGGGTCGCGGCAATGCCTCTCACGTGATCGGCTCCGCCGGGGCGACGCGCGACCCCGTGGGCGGCATCGGCCTCGGCGGCGCTGGGATAGGCCGCGCCGCCCCGCCCGAGCGCCCGCGAGCAACGCGGCTGGGCGAGCGTATCCGCTCCCAGGTCAACCCGCTTGCCGCGCACTGTGGCGCGCAGGGAGAAGAAGAGCGCGGCCGTGGCGGCAATGCCGCTCGGCTCCGGTCTGGCAGCGGCGGCTCTCCACGGCGGCCCGCCCCACGTCAGCGCCGCTGAGGACGAGGCGGCGGCCGGACGGCGCAGGTCCGGCCCGCCTCGGAGCCCCATGGCACCTTCCCGGCTGAGGGCCGCCGGGACGCTGACCCACCTCCCGCCCCGATCGGAACCGGATCGGGCCTGCGGATTCGGTGTATCATCCAAGCTGGCTTATGAGAGAGGTCGCGGGGCGGCACCCCGACGTTCGAGGCGGTGGGGGCCGTGAGAAGAGTTGGCCGGTTCGGCGCGACGGCGAGCCCGTTGGCGCCTTCGGAGGACAACATGCACCGTTATCGTGCGCGTCGTGTTTCAGGATCGATCGGAGCGGCTGATCACCGGGGTCTGGGGTTGCAGCGGGCTCTGACCACGGGCCTGGCGACCGTGGTGCTCGCGGCCGGTGGCGCGGCGGTCGCGCTTGCCACCGGACCGGCGATGGCAGCCTCGGCGGCGACCCCGCGAACGGTCAATCCGGTGGCCCGGTACCTGTCGGTGAGCACTGCCCACAAGACGGCCACGCTGACGCTGCTTGCGGGCGTGGTGCCCGGGAACGGCACTGTCTCCGGCCTCGACTTCAACGGCTACGCGAACGGAACGATGACGGTCAACGTCCCCAAAGGCTGGAAGGTCCTCGCCCACTGCGAGAGTCGCGGGGCCGGCACCCACTCATGTGCGATCGTGGTCAACTCGAAGGCCAAGACGCCAGCATTCCGGGGCGCCTCGGACCCCGTCCCCACGCGGGGGATCGCGGCCGGTCGAACCGCGAGCTTTACCTTTACCCCCACACGACTGGGCCACTTCCTCATCGCCAGCCTGGTTTCCAACCAGACCGCCCGGGGGATGTGGGACCACTTCAACGTGACCACGGGGCGCGTGCCGTCGATCACCGCCACCTCGCCCGTCAGCGGGGCGGCCGAGGTGCTCAAGATCGCAGCCGAGCCCGATGGCGCCCTTCGGTACACCCAGTCGCAGCTGACCGCGCCCCGGCCCGGGAAGATCACCATCGAGTTCACGAACA
>DATLUG010000008.1:0-11461 GCA_035533215.1 Candidatus Micrarchaeia archaeon
GATGCGGTGCGCCCCCGCCCCCTGCCGTCGCGGTGGGGGTCGGTTCGGTCCTGTGGGTGGGCGGGAGCAGCAGCCGGATCCGCTGGGGCTTCGAGG
Organism: Candidatus Micrarchaeia archaeon; assembly: GCA_035533215.1. Classification (GTDB taxonomy): domain Bacteria; phylum Chloroflexota; class Dormibacteria; order Aeolococcales; family Bog-877; genus DAHUZL01. Next base: position 97 of record DATLUG010000008.1, read on the forward strand.
TAACCCCCCAGGGCCGGCGGTTGGACGCCTCGGTCAGGCGGGCTCGGCGGAACACCGGGTAGACGATTGTGTCGTGGCGGGAGTTCGTGGCCGCTTTCTCCCACCACCCGGTGGCGGTGTGCCGACGCGGTGCCAGCAGCGCGATCGCGCCCGTCCGCGAGCCCGGCAGCGATACGCGATCGAACGACCCTCGAGCGACACCCTGGTGGGCGCGGAGTTGCACGTGAGCCAGGGTGCCCGGCCCCCGAGCAGGAGCTGCACTCGAATCGACAGCGCCACCCGGCGCGCCGCCGCCGGCATCGTGGCCCGCGGGGCATGCCATCCGCGGCCCCGATGGGAGACCGTGCCGCCGTTCACCGTCCGGCTGCGGGCGGCGGGTTCCGCCACGGCGCCGCTCGCCGCCGCGGCGAAGAGGGCCGCTGCCGCCAGGCCGGCGACGGGGCGCCGGATTCGGTTCAATCGAGGGACCTCCGAGGGGCGCCCATCTCGCCGACCCTGGGGGAGGGACTCCCGCCACCCCAATCGTGGATAGGTGGGGAGGAGTGGTCGCGTGTCAACCCATGTGCGCTCTTGTTACGCATCCGTGAGTCGCCCGGCGCCCACGCGGTGCGGCCCGATCCCTCCGAAGCCGAGGAGCGCGACCGCGATCCACGAGGCGGCGGGCTGGATGGCCGAGCGGTCGATGCGCCGTGCCCCCGAGCGGCGCACCCAGTCGGCGGCAGGAGATTGATCGCGGATCGGATCGGCGGGGTCGAGGAGGCGCGGGAGCCGCTCGGGCGCCTGGGGGAGGAGGTGCGATCCGTCAGCGTCGAGTGGAGATGACGTGCGTGCCGGCACCCTGGCATTGCTCGCCGGTCCTCCGCGGGCGTCTTTTGAGGGCCCCTTGGGGTGGTCCGCTGGGACATCGGCCGCCACGGCGGCGACGGGTCGGAGGCATGCCGGACCCGAGGCCCGGGTGATCCGCTGCGACCACCCCGGGGGCGGCCCCGGTCACCCCCACCGGGGCGGTCAACGGGTGGGGGTCCCCGGGGTGGGATCGGAGGCCAGGCGAAGCTCGCGCAACAGGTCTGGATTCTGATTCGCAAGGTTCAGGACCTCGGCCAGCGCCAGCGCATTGACGGGGCCCTGGGCGCCATTGTTCGTGTTGACCGCCACATGGACGGCGTCCGCCGCCTCCGCCAGGACGTGGACGGTGGCGGCGATCTCGTCGAGCTCGCTGGGCGAGTAGACGTAGTCGAACCGGTGGCCTGTCTTCTCCACCCGCCTGTACCAGGTCTCTTTGTTCCGCCCGTGGAGGCGGAGCATCGCCAGACCGGGGGTCGTCGTCGCGACCAGGGGGGGCATGGTTCCCGAGCCATGCTGGGGCTCATCCACGCAGCAGTAGGTGAGCCGGGCCTCGGAGAGCAGATCGGTCACCCGCGCCCAGGTCTCCGGCTCCGCCCAGGCCCGGTTCCTGAATTCGATCGCGACCTGGTCCTGAGGGTGCCGCTCGCGGGCTTTGACCAGCTCCTCGAAGCTGGCCGGGCTGGGCTTGAACCACGGCGGCCACTGGTAGAGGATGGCGCCGAGCTTGCCACGGTCACGGAGCGGAGCCACCGCCTCCTCGAACCAGCCCAGCAGCGTGTCCGATGCCGGCACCGGCACGCCGTCCGTGCGCTCGTGGAGGGTCATCGACTTGTGGGCCTTGATTCCCATGACGAAGGCGGCGGGCGTCGTCTCGGCCCAGCCCGCGGTGGTCTTGGCCTTGGGCACGTGGTAGAAGGAGGAGTCGATCTCCACATAGGGAAACCGCTGGGCGTACCAGGTCAGCCTCTCAGTTCCCCTGACCCCGGCAGGGAAGAAGGGGACGTGATCCGTCCAGGACGCCGTTCCCACCAGGATCTTGCCGGCCACTCGGGACCACCATAGCTCAGGCTCGGCTGACGACGGAGGGGTGGCCACGGCGCTTGCCCGGGACCGGATGGGCCGCCGCCCGAGACCTGGTCTTCGAGCGGGGAGTCGGGGAGCATCTGGGCATGACCGGGCCACGTTGATGCGCTGTCCACGCCCCCGCCCGTGGGCGGACACGGACCGCCGGCGCGCGCGGGCCGGTCGACCCGGCGTGGTCGCTCTCCCTAAGCCCCCGCCCGTGCGGCGACCGCCTCGGCCAGGGGCGTCCGTAGCCGGAGGCGTGCCGTCCGCTGCGCTCGCTGACCGCTGCGAGCCACCGTGCCTCGCGACGCCGGCGGAGGGACCGCTCGCGGTTGCCGCGCCGACCGGCGTCCATCCGCGGCCGCTCCGGAGCGGCCGCGAAACCTCGCACGTAGCCCTGCCGCGAGGTGTGCACGGATCCGGACCAGCCAGCCGACGCGGCAGCAGCAGTCGAAGGGAGCGAGTCGTGCCGCCAGCAGGATTCGAACCTGCGACCCTGGGCTTAAAAGGCCCCTGCGCTACCACTGCGCCATGGCGGCAGGCGGGGCCAGCCTAGCACCCGGGCGCCGGGGCGGCGCGGGTCCCCGCCCCGGCCCCGGGCCGGTGTCCCGCCCCGTCTTCGCCCCCTCGGCCGGGTCGGCGTCGCTCGCCGACCCGCGGATGGGGTGGGGGCCGCTCCAGTCGCCGCGTAGAATCAGGGGAGGGCCGATCGGGGTCCGTGCCCCGAGGGGCGGCGCGGGCCCCCGCCATGGAGCGCACCCAATGTCCGCCGAGACCACCAGCCACCCCGTCACCGGCAGCCCCCGCATCAAGCGGGGCCTGGCGGAGATGCTGAAGGGCGGCGTCATCATGGACGTCGTCACCCCCGACCAGGCGGAGGTCGCCCAGGAGGCCGGGGCGGTCGCCGTGATGGCGCTGGAGCGGGTCCCGGCCGACATCCGCCGCGACGGCGGGGTGGCTCGGATGAGCGATCCCGCCCTGATCAAGGCGATCATCGGGGCGGTCAGCATCCCGGTGATGGCCAAATGCCGCATCGGCCACTTCGTCGAGGCGCAGATCCTGCAGGCCCTCGGGGTCGACTACATCGATGAGTCGGAGGTCCTCACCCCCGCCGACGAGGAGCACCATGTCGACAAGTGGCCGTTCACGGTGCCCTTCGTCTGCGGGGCCCGCGACCTCGGCGAGGCGCTGCGGCGGATCAGCGAGGGGGCGGCGATGATCCGCACCAAGGGCGAGGCCGGCACCGGCAACGTGGTGGAGGCGGTCCGCCACATGCGGGCGGTGAGCCAGGGCATCCGCCGGCTCCAGGGATTGCGCGAGGACGAGCTCGCGGCCGCCGCCAAGGACCTGGGCGCCTCGCTGGACCTGGTCCGCGAGACCGCCCGGCTGGGGCGCCTCCCGGTGGTGAACTTCTCCGCCGGGGGTCTCGCCACCCCCGCCGATGCGGCGCTGATGATCCAGCTCGGCTGCGACGGCAACTTCGTCGGCAGCGGCATCTTCAAGAGCGGCGACCCCCAGCGCCGCGCCAAGGCGATCGTGGCCGCCACCACCTACTTCGACAAGCCCGAGATGCTGGCCGAGATCTCGGCCGATCTGGGCGAGCCGATGGTGGGGATCGAGATCGCGACCCTCGCCCGCGAGGAGCTGCTCGCCGCTCGGGGGATCTGATCGGTGGTGACGGCGGGCCTGGTCGCGGACACGCGGACCGCGACCGCCGCCGCCGGCCGGACGGTCCACGGGGCCGCGTCCGCCGCCGGCCCGGTCGTGGGGGTGCTGGCTCTCCAGGGTGATGTCCGCGAGCACCTCACCCTGCTGCGGGGGCTGGGTGCCGAGGCCCGGACGGTGCGCACCCCGTCGGACCTGGTGGGCTGCCGAGCCCTGGTGCTGCCGGGCGGCGAGAGCACGACCATGGCTCGCCTGATCGAGGCTTTCGGGCTGGAGGCCCCCCTCCGCGCCGCCATTGACGCGGGCGTCGCCTGCCTCGCCACCTGCGCCGGCACGATCCTGCTGGCCCGCGCGATCCAGGACGGCCTGCCCGGTCAGCTGACGCTGGGCGTCCTCGACATCGCCGTCCGCCGCAACGCCTACGGCGGCCAGCGGGAATCGTTCGAGGCCGACGTGCAGGTGCCGGCCTTGGGACCCGACCCGGTTTCGGTGGCGTTCATCCGCGCCCCCGCGATCGAGGCGATCGGACCCGAGGTGGAGGTCCTCGCCCGCCACGCCGGCACGCCGGTCGCCGTCCGCCAGGGACTCCACCTCGCCCTCACCTTCCACCCCGAGATCACCGGCGACCCGCGGCTCCATGCGCTCTTCCTGCGGGGGCTGGAGCCCGCCCCCGCCGCCGGGGGCTGACCCAGCGCCCGGGCTGACCGCGCGGCTTCCGCCCTCCGGCCGCGGGCCTCAGCCCGACCCCGCCCCCACCAGGCCGGATTCGAAGGCGAACACCACCGCCTGGACCCGGTCGCGCAGCTCCAGCTTGCCGAGCAGGTGCCCGACGTGGGTCTTGACCGTGGACTCCCCGAGGCGGAGCGTCTCGGCGATCTCGGAGTTGGAGAGCCCGCGGGCGATCAGGCGCAACACCTCCAGCTCGCGCTCGGTGCATGCCTCGAGGCGCCGGTCCTCCCCGTCCCGCCGCGGCCCGGCGGCGAAGGCGGCGATCAGGCGACGGGTGATCCGGGGGGCGAGGAGCGCCTCGCCCCCCGCCACCGTCCGGACCGCGGCCGCGATCTGCTCGGGTGGCGCGTCCTTGAGCAGGAAGCCGCTCGCTCCCGCCCGCAGCGCGCCGTACACGGAGCTGTCGTCATCGAAGGTGGTGAGGACCAGGACCCGCAGTCCGGCGGGGCCCCCGGCGCCGAGCAGGGCCGCGGTCGCCTGGATCCCGTCCAGCCTCGGCATCCGGAGGTCGAGCACCGCGACGTCGGGGCGGAGTCGGCGGCAGAGGATGATCGCCTCCGCGCCATCGGCAGCGGCTCCCACCACCTCCAGGTCGGGCTCCGGGTCGAACACCATCCGCAGCCCGGAGAGGACCAGCGGCTGGTCATCGGCGATGACCAGGCGGATCACGGCGCGGGACCGAGCGGCAGGCTGGCGACCACCCGGAACCCGCCGTCACGCTGCGGTCCCGCGTCGAGCCGGCCCCCGAAGAGGGCGGCGCGCTCGCGCATCCCGACCAGCCCCTGTCCGCCCCCCCCGTTGGCGCGCGCGGGCCGGTCGCCGTCGTCGGCCACGGTGAGGCCGAGGGCGTGGTCGTCGAAGCGGACCGTGACGGCAGCGGAGCGAGCCCCGGCGTGGCGCAGGGTGTTGGTGAGCGCCTCCTGCACGATCCGGTACGCCGACAGCTCCAGGCTGGGCGGCAGCGGTCGCCGCCGGCCCTCCACCTGCAGCTGCACCATAAGGCCGGTGTTCGCCACCTGCGCCACCAGCTGGTCGAGGTCGGCCAGACCGGGTTGCGGCGCCAGCGCCGACTCGGGGAGCGGGGGGCGTTCCATCCCCAGCAGCCGACGCACCTCGGCCAGCGCCTGGCGGCCGGTGCGCTCGATCGCGTCCAACACCTCGGCGGCCTGCTCCGGGCGGCCGGCGGCGACCCGCCGGGCGGCGCCCGCCTGCAGCACCATCACGCTGAGGTGGTGCCCGATGGTGTCGTGCAGCTCGCGCGCGATGCGCTGCCGCTCCAGCTCGGCGGCGCGTCGCTCGGCCGCTGACCGGTCCGCCTCCAGCCGTGCCGCCCGATCCTGCAGCTCCGCGACCCGTGCCCGCCGCTGCCGGACATCGTCCCCGAGGATGAAGGCAGCGGCGAAGAGGCCGTAGTTGTAGGGGATGTCGCCGAGGGTGACGTGGCCGGCGGTGTGCCAGGTGATGGCGAAGTTGAGGGGAAGCGCGAGCGCGACGGCGGCGGCCGAGGCGAGCGCCCAGCGGAGGCGGCTGAAGGCGGCGACGCAGAACAGCGCCGCCAGGACTGCGAAGGTCACCGGGAAGGGGTTCTGGTAGCCGAGGCCGACGTGCAGCAGGGCGGCGGCGCCGCTGACGCCGAAGCTCAGCAGCGGCCAGCGCGCGGTCCAGACCAGCGGCACCGTCGCGGCCAGCACCAGCAGGATGTCGAGGCCGCGGCCATCGCCGCCGCCGCTCGGCTGCAGCCAGATCAGCAGCTGGGCGCTGGCGGTGACCAGCGCGGCCAGCGCCCAGCTCGGCCACGACCCCGCCAGCAGACCGGGGATGAGGCCACGCTTCACCGGGCCATCGTATCCGCCCCTCCCGCCACCGGCATCCCCCCGGCGACGGAGGGCGCACCCGACCTGGGGGGGAGCCGGAGCCGTCCGCGGGCGGGACGACGAGGGCGCCGTTCCGGGGCACGATGCGGCGATGGACTCCACCTGCCCGCTGCCCTCGACCCGACCGCTCGCCGCCGGCCCGCCCAGGGCCGCCGGCGCCACCGCCATCCTCGCCGTCCTGGGCCTGGCCGGCACCCTCGCCCACCTGGCGGTGGCCGGTCGGTACGGCTACTTCCGCGACGAGCTCTACTACCTTGCCGCCGGCCATCACCTCCAGCTCGCCTACGTCGACTTCCCGGCCGGGATCGCGGCGATCGCGTTTGCGCTGGAGCGGCTGCACGCAGAGTCCCTGGTCGCCATCCACGTGCTCCCGGCGCTCGCCAACGGCGCTCTCGTGATCGTGACCGGCCTGATCGCCCGCGAGCTCGGCGGTCGTCGCTGGGCGCAGGCGGTCGCCGCCACCTGCACCCTCGTCTGCCTCACCTTCCTTGCCACCGGGTCCATCTTCTCCATGGACGCATGGGACGAGCTCTGGTGGACCGTCGTCGCCTACCTGGTGGTGCGCCTCTCCGTGCGCGGCCGGCCCCGGCTGTGGCTGGTCGTCGGACTGGTCGCGGGGATCGGGCTGCTCACCAAGCTCACCATCGGCTTCTTCCTCGCAGCGCTGGCGGTGGCGATGCTCGCCGCCCCCGCCCGGGCCCAGCTGCGGAGCCGCTGGCCCTGGCTGGGGGCGGTGCTGGGGCTGGCGTTCCTCGTCCCCACGGCGCTGTGGGAATGGCAGCACGGGTGGGCCAGCCTCGCCTACTGGCACGCCTACGCCGGCACCCTGGTGAGCCCGTCACCGATCGGGTTCGCCCTCCAGCAGGCCTACACCATGAACCCGCTGACCCTGCCGGTCTGGCTGGCCGGGCTGGTGACCCTGGTCGCCGGCCGGGCCGGGCGCGGGCCCCAGGTGCTGGGGTTGGCCTTCTGTCTGCTCTTCGCCCTGTTCAGCGTCATCCCCACCAAGTCCTACTACCTCGCCCCCGCCTACCCGATGCTGTTCGCGGCCGGCGCGGTCGCGCTCGGGCGCGGGCTGGAGCTGGGCCGCCGGCGGTGGCTGCGACCGACCGTGCTCGCGGGCCTGCTCGCCAGCGGCGCGGTGCTGGCCCCGATCGCGATGCCGATCCTGCCTCCCGCCGGCTATGCCGCCCTCTACGGCTTCCTCGGCACCGACGGGGGCGCCCAGCTGCAGCGGAGCGACGCCGCCCCCCTGCCGCAGTGGCTCGCCGACCGCTTCGGCTGGCGCCCTCTCACGGACCGGGTGGCGGCGGTCTTCCGCCGGCTGCCGGCCGACCAGCGGCGGGGGGCCTGCGTCTTCGCCGCCAACTACGGCGAGGCCGCCGCGCTCGACCGCTTCGGGCCGGCGGTGGGGCTGCCGGCCGCCATCAGCGGCAGCAACAGCTTCTACTTCTGGGGCCCGGGGAGCTGCCGCGGCCGCACCGTGGTGGAGGTCGGGGTGCCGGCCGCGAGCGCGCGCCAGTCGTTTCGCCGGGTGGTGGCCGCGGGCATCTCCCGGTGCCGGTTCTGCATGCCGGAGGAGGACGGGGTGCCGATCCTCGTCGTCCGCGGCCCCCGCCGGTCGCGGGCGCGGCTCTGGGCCGCCACCGAGAGCCTGGGCTGAACCAGGCCGCCGCTCCCCCGTGTCACGGCCCCCGGCCGCCCGGCACACTAGTCCCGTGCACGTGCGTCTGGCCAGCTACCGCGACCTCAGCCAGGTGGACGACCTCTACCGGGCCACCGAGCTCGCCGACCCCGAGCTCGGCCGCCGGCTGCAGGGGGCGGGGCCGCAGAGCCCGGTGCCGGGAGCGGCGCTGGCCCGGGCCTGGTACATCCTCACCAAGGGGCTCTCCAGCTTCGTCCCCCTGGCCGACGTCTCGGACCAGCTCTTCGTCGCCGAGGACTGCGGCCGGGTGGTGGGCTTCATCCAGGCGGAGCCGGCACCCGGGGGCCGCTCGTGGCAGGTGCTCAACCTCTGCACAGCGCCGGAGGCCACCGACGGGACGGTCGCGGGACGGCTCCTGGAGCAGCTGTTCGCCGAGGGCCTCGGCCGCGGGGTCCACCGCTTCCTGGTCCGGATCCCCGCCGATCACCCGCTCCAGACGGCGTTCCGGGCCCAGGGGTTCCACCCCTACGTCACCGAGCAGATCCGCTTCCGCGAGCTGCCCGCGCCGCCGGGGGACGACCCCAGCCCCTGGGTCCCCGCCCGCCCCCAGGACCTCGGCGGCATCCACTCCCTCTACCTCCGCACCGCGCCCCACGCGGTGGCGGCGGTGGAGGCACCCTCGCTGAAGCAGTGGCGGGCCACCTTCCAGCTGGGGTGGCTGGCCCGGGTCGACGCCCGCGCCGGCGACAGCCGCCACTGGGTGATCGACCGCGGCGCCGGGGTGGTCGGGTGGGCGGGCGTCCGCCTGCCCGCCCGGGCCCGTCCCTCGCTGGTCGCGGCCATGCTCGATCCGCAGGACGCCAGCCTGGCGGTGGAGGCCGTCCACAGCCTGCTCACCCAGATCCCCAAGGGCCCCACCCTGTGGGTCCTGCGCCACTACGAGAGCGAGCTCACCCGCGCCGTCGCCGCCCGGGGGTTCGAGGCCATCGCCACCCAGCTCCTCATGGTCCGCGACCTCCCGCTCAAGCTCCGGAGCCCCGCCCCCGCCCGCCAGCGCGCGGTCCTGGCCAAGGCCGCCCTCCCCCTCGCCGGCGCCCGCACGGCCGCCCGGCCGCTGCCCCCCGGCTGAGCCGCCGCGGTACACTCAGCGGCGTGCTGAGAGAACGGTGCTCCGGACCGCCGGGGTCCGGTCGCGCCGTCCCGGGGGGATGACGGCGACGCCCCCGGGGGTCCGTCGCTGAGCGAGGCCCTCGTGGCTCCGCTCCTGTCGTGGGAGGAGGAGCTGGAGCTACTGGTGCGGACCATGCCGCCCCAGCTGTACCAGGCGGTGCAGCGGCTCCCCCGCGACGCCGGCGAGCTCCTGGAGATCGTCCTCGACCTCGGACGGGAGCCGGCCGCCCGGCTCGACCGGGCCGAGGTCCTGCTGGGCCCGGACCCGGTCACCGCCGCCGACCTCGACACCGTCTGCAGTCGGGTGGGCGCCTTCGGCGGCGACAACCGCGCCGGCATCGAGCGCACCCTCCACCGCATCAGCGCGATGCGCAACCGCAGCGGTCGCATCGTCGGCCTCACCTGCCGGGTGGGTCGGGCCATCACCGGAAGGGTGGAGATCATCCGCGACATCGTGGTGGGCGGCCAGAGCCTGATCCTGCTCGGCAAGCCCGGCATCGGCAAGACCACCATGCTGCGCGAGGTCGCCCGCATCCTCGCCGACGAGTGCCACCGCCGGGTGGTGATCGTCGACACCAGCAACGAGATCGCCGGCGACGGCGACATTCCCCATCCCGGCATCGGGCGGGCCCGGCGGATGCAGGTCTCGACGCCGGCGCAGCAGCACGCGGTGATGATCGAGGCGGTGGAGAACCACATGCCGGAGGTCATCATCGTCGACGAGATCGGCACCGAGCTGGAGGCCCATGCCGCTCGCACCATCGCCGAGCGCGGGGTGCAGCTGGTGGGCACCGCCCACGGCAACACCCTCGACAACCTGCTGGTCAACCCCACCCTCAACGACCTGCTGGGCGGGATCCAGAGCGTCACGCTCTCCGACGAGGAGGCGCGTCGGCGGGGGACCCAGAAGTCGGTGCTGGAGCGCAAGGCGCCCCCCACCTTCGACGTCCTGGTGGAGATCGTCGACCGCCGCCAGGTCGCCGTCCACCTGCCCCTCGCCGATGTCGTCGACGACGTCCTGCGCGGGCGGGCGCGCCGTGCCCAGCTGCGCGAGCTCCGTCCCGACGGCAGCGTGGAGACCCGTCTGGCGCCGCCGCCGGCCTTCGACGACCGCGGCGCCCAGGGGCTGCTCGAGCGCGGCTGGCGCGAGGGGATGGGGGACCCCGGTCAGGGCGGACGGTGGCCGGACGGCGGCGGCGACGTGGTCGAGCGCTGGGCCCGCGAGCAGGGCGAGCGGGCCCTGGGCGAGCGGTGGCCCGGCGAGCGCGCCCACGGTGAGCGCAGCTGGCGCGATCGCCGCCCCGCCGACGGGGCGGCCGTCATCCGCGCGCGCCGCCCCGCCAGCCTCGCCGACCTCGGTCCCGGCCGCGCCGCCGCCGGCAGCGGCGCCAGCCTCTTCCCGTACGGCGTCTCGCGCACCTACCTGGAGCAGGCGATCCGCGAGCTGGGGGTGCCGGTGCGCATCCAGCACCACGTCGACGACGCGGACATGGTCCTCACCCTCAAGAACTACTACCGGCGCAAGGACTCGCCACTCCGGGCCGCCGAGGCCGAGGGGATCCCGATCTCGGTTCTGCGCAGCAACACCGTGGCCCAGATCCGCCAGGTGCTGGGACGGCTCTACGACGTGGAGCCCCAGGACCCCACCGACGGTGCCCTCCGGGAGGTGCGGTCGGCGATCGAACGCGCCCGCCAGGGCGAGGTGGTGGAGCTGGCGCCCCAGAACGCGTACGTCCGCCGCCTCCAGCACCAGCTGGTGGAGGAACACGATCTGGTCGCCCGCTCCACCGGCAAGGAGCCCCGCCGGCGGCTGCGCATCTACGGACCAGCGGCGGCGTCCTAGTACTACAACGATAGTTACTGTTGCGACCCGAGCCGGATCCATCGTAGAGTGCACGGCACGGGGCGCCGCCTTCCCAACGCCGTCATCATGGTGTCCCTGTACGGGGGCACCCGATGAAGCGTGGCGAACTCGACCTGCTGCTGCCGGACCTGGAGGCCTTCCACGCGCGGTTCAGCCGGTACTTCTGTCGGAGCGAGGGTCGCACCATGGCCGAGAGCTATCTCGGCGGACTGCTACGACCGCTCGAGCGCAAGAACATCGAGAACGTCGCCGAGCAGGTAGGCCTGCCGATCCGCGGGCTGCAGCAGTTCATCAGCGTCTCACCGTGGGATGACGAGGAGTGCATTGACGAGGTCCAGCGCTTTGTCAGCGAGCACCTGGGCGGGCAGGACGGCGTGCTCATCCTCGACGACACCGGCTTTGCCAAGAAGGGGATGTGGTCCGCCGGCGTCGGCCGCCAGTACTCGGGCACGCTGGGTCGCACCGACAACTGCCAAGTGGGGGTGTTCCTCGCGTACGCCTCGTCCA
>DATLUG010000009.1:0-44911 GCA_035533215.1 Candidatus Micrarchaeia archaeon
TCGGCCACGACCTCGCCCCGGCTGCCGAGCTGGGCGCGGCGTTCGACCGGGCCCACGCCGGCCTGCCGCGCGCCCTGCGGGCGGAGCGGCGCGCGGCGCTCCTCGCCGGGGTCCGCGACCTGCGCCTGGGCGACCGCTACCGCGCCGGGATCGGGGAGGCCACGGTGGCGGTGGCGACCCAGGCCTGGTTCCTCCACCCCCGCAACCGGGTCCTCCAGGAGAGCTGGCCCGGGCGCACGGTCCGGGCGGCCCCGCGGCCACCGGGGATCTCCACCGCCTCGAGGGGTGGCCTCGGGGCGGCCGCGGTCACCTCTGCCACCGGCGCCGCCGGTCGCGGCCGGTCGCGGCCGGTCGCGGCCGTACAGCATGTCGCATACCCTACCCGTGCCGGCCGGGGGCTTGGCCATCCCCCGCCGAGGCGGGGGAGGAGGCGGGGGCCGCCCGCCCCACCCGGCGCCACCCCAGCACCTGGTAGCGCTGCTCGAAGTCCCGCCGCGGCTCGACCCGCACGGCGCCGGTCTCGCTGCAGGCGTGGACCACGGTGACGGGGTCCAGCGCCAGGGCCACGTGGCTCACCCGCCGGCGGCGGGACACGGCCCCGGCCAGGTCGCCGGCGCCGACGGCCGCGGCCGCGACCCGCTCGCCGCACCCGCGCTGGCCGCGGCTGTTGCGGGGCAGGCAGAGACCGACCCGGGCGAAGGCACGCCAGGTGAGCCCGGAGCAGTCGAAGCCCGCGCCCCCGGTGCCCCCCCAGACATAGGGGCGGCCGACCTGGTCCAGCAGCCACAAGCGCACCTCGGCAACGGACCACCGGGCCGGCAGCGGCCCCGGACCCACCGGCGCCAGTCCGCCGGCGGCGGGGTCGCGGCGGGGGCCCAGCTGGAACGGTCCGCCGCGGGCGACCCAGCCCACCGCCCCTCCCGGCGCCCGCACCAGACAGGCGCCGCCGCGGACGGCGAGGAGGTCGGCGGGAGGGTCGTGGGGGAGCACCTCGGTCGTCAGCGAGCTCCCCCGGCCTCCGGGGGCGGGCCGGTCGCGCCACACCTCGAGCCACGGCGGGGTCGCCCAGAGCGCCCGGCGGGGCCGCCGCTCGGCGAGGACCTGCAGGCGCACCGACAGCTCCGGCCACCGCGCCGCGAGCCGAGCCCTGGCCACCTCGGCCTGGGCGGCCACCCCGACCACCCCGCGGACCCCCTCGGCCCCCAGCCGGAGGTCGAACACCGGGTCCGGGTAGCGCGCTGCCATCGCCTGGCGCAGCTGGGCCAGCTCCGCGCGGACGGCGGCCGCGTCCATCAGCCGCCGGGCCGCCACCACCGCCGGCGGCCCCCCACCTCGCCCAGCCGGGCTCGAGGTCCCTGGGCCAGCGGCGCCAGCCCGGACCCGTCGGTCACCAGGATCACCGGCGAGAGCGGGTGCTGCGCCTCGCGGTGCGCCCGAGCCACCGCCCGCGTGAACCGATCGGGACCGCCGTCGTCGCCGAGCGCGACCAGGACCAGGCCGCGGTCGGGAGCCGCCAGCCGCGCCCGCCCGTCCCCGCGCCGGGCCAGGATGCGACGCAGCTGCGGCACCATCAGCAGGCTGGAGACGAAGAGGCGGTCGCCGCCGAACTGCCAGGGGCCGGCTCCCTCGGTCCGCTCCAGCGCCGCCAGCCAGCGCTCGAAGCGGGCGGCGGTGTTGTGGTCGGCGCGCGCCCGCAGCTCGGCCGGATCGAGACCGGCGGCACCGGCCTCGGCGACGGAGACGCCCCGCAGCGCCTCCTCGGGGAGGGCCTCGGCCACGAATGCGACGAGGGAGGGGGCGAGGGGGTGACGGCACAGCTCGTCGGCCCTTTGGTAGGCGTCGACGCCGGCCCGGCTCCGAACGCACCACAGCAGCGCGCCGGGATCGGGCCCGGGGGGGCGGCCCGGTACGGGTGCGGCCAGCAGTCGGGCCGCCGCCGAGCCCACGAAGCGGGCGATCGCCGCCGGCTCCGACGCGCCCGGCTGATGGGCGTCGACGAACAGGGTGGTGAGCGCCAGCGACACCTCCGCCGCCGGCGGGGCCGGCCGCCGCGCCCGCACCGCGAAGGCGTCGGCGTCGGGGTGGAAGTCCCAGTCGGGGTAGCGGGCGCGCAGCTGGGTGGCGAGGCGCGCCGCGAAGGCCTGGCGGTCGGCGAAGGCAATCCCGGAGGCCACGCCTGGGGCGCCGGCGCGGCCGCGGCTCAGGCCGCCCGGCCGTGTCCGGCGACGTAGTCGAGCAGGACGTAGTCGCCGAGCCGGTCGGGGCTGATGAAGAAGGCGCGCCCCCGGTTCTGCCGCGTCATCCGGCGGACGAACTGGACCAGGTGCTGGTTGGTCTCCAGCATGAAGGTGTTGATGACGATGCCGTCGCGGGTGCAGGCGCGCACCGCCTCCAGGGTGCGCTTGAAGGTCTCCGGCAAGGGCGGGTAGTAGAAGACCGCCCGGCTCCCCTCCATGTGGGCGGTCGGCTCCCCGTCGCTGACGATGATGACCTGCCGGTTGCTGCCGGGGTGGCGGCCGAGCAGGCGCCGGGCCAGCAGCAGACCGTGCTGCAGATTGGTGCCGTACACGTACTCGTTGTAGGAGAGCTGGGCCAGCATCCCGGCGGGGATCTGGCGGGCGTAGTCGGAGAATCCCACCACGTAGAGGTGGTCGCGGGGGTACTGGGTCCGGATCAGGGCGTCGAGGGCCATGGCCACCTTCTTGGCGGCGTAGAAGTAGCCGCGCAGCGGCATGCTCCGGCTCATGTCCAGCATCAGCACGGTGCTGGAGCGGGTGGTGCGCTCGCTGGCGTGGACGACGAAGTCCTCCGGGTCCAGCCGCACCGGCACCCCGCCCCCGCCGCGGCGCACCGCCGACAGGATGGTCTCACCGAGGTGGACGTCGAAGGGGTCGCCGAAGCGGTACGGGTGGGTGTCGCCGATCCGGTCGCCACCGGCGCCGCGGGCGGCGGTGGGGTGCTGGCCGAAGCGGTCGGCGGCGAGTCGGCGGAAGATGTCCTGGAGCGCCTTCTGGCCGATCCGGCGGATCCCCCTCGGGGTGAGCTCGAGGCCACCTGCGCCGCGGCGCAGGTGGCCGGCCCGCTCCAGGTCCCGGGTGAGCGCCTGGACCCGGTCGAGGGTGCGGGTGGCGTCGGCGCCGAGGGTGGCGCGGAGGCGCTCGCGCATCGCCTCGGGGACGGGCTCGCCCTGGTAGGCCTGACGCAGGGCGCGCTCCAGCTCCTCCATCGCCTGCAGCTCCGAGAGCAGCCCCAACGCGTCCCCGAAGGGGAGGGGCTCGTCGCCGAAGAAGCGGTAGCGCGGCGGCGCGTCACCGCCCCCGCCGAGCTGACGGAGCAGCCGCCCCAGCTCCCCCAGCGCGGCCTCCAGACCGGGGTCGGCGAGGGATGCCTCGAGCAGCGCCTCCACCTCCCGGCGCGCCGTGGCCGGCAGGGAGCGCAGCAGGGACTGCATGGCGGCGATCCGCGCCTGCAGCCGGGCCCAGAACTCCTCGATGGTGGCGGGGTGGTCGGGGAAGAAGCGACCCCACCGCGCCATGAACTCCTGGTAGTGGGGGTCGCGGCCGGCGGCGTGCTCGCGCAGCATCTGGGTGAGCGCCTGCACCATCTCCCCAAGGTGGCGGCGCTCGTCGGGGGCCATCGACCGCATCGCTGCGCCCACCTCGCGGAGGTGGGCGCCGACCATCTGGTCGCGCAGCTCGGCGACCAGCTGCTGGAACGCCTGGGCGGCCCCCTGGTCGAGGAACTCGTAGGCCTGCAGCGCTCGGATCGCCGACCCCGGCTCGGGCGGGAGGGCGTCGAGCTGTCGCTCGCGGGCGGTCGCCATCCGCTGTCGGATGCGCGAGGCGGCGGCGTCGCCGCGGTCATCGGTGCCCCGGGAGCGCTCCCCGACCGCGCGTCGCTCCTGCTCGACGATGCGGTCGAGTCGCTCCTTGATGTCGCGGAACAGCCCCTCCAGATTGAAGTGCTCGAGCTCCCGCTGGCGGCGGCGGCGGAGCTGGTCGATGAGGCTCTCCAGGCCCGGCAGCCGCCGGCCCCGGCCGTCGCGCAGGCCCTGGCCCAGCAGCCGGCGCAGCGCCGATTCGAGGTCCCAACCGTGGAAGACGTCCTCGGCCAGGCGTCCAAAGCTGTCATCGACGTCGATCCCCGGGTCGTCCTGGGTGCCGTCCCAGCTCGAGTAGCGGTGGCGCACCGCCATCGTCAGCTCCCGTAGACGGTGGTGCCGTCGACCTGAGTCTTGTTGAGCCGCTTGCTGACGTGCAGTCCCTCGAGGACGAACTCCAGGGCGGCGGCGGTGGTCCCCGGGCTGGCCGGTTCCTCCAGCAGCGCCAGCACCCGCTCCACCCCGCCCAGCTCGGCGGCGGCGGCGGCGTAGCGCTCGAGGGGCAGCGACTCGCCCACCTCGAGGTGGAGGCCCTGCTCGAAGCGCGCCACCCAGTCGCTGAACTCCTGCAGCGAGAAGTGGCGGCGGAAGACGTTGCCACAGGCGGTGCGGAGCAGCTTGGGCAGCAGGGTCTGGTCCTCACCCTCCTCGAACGTCTCCAGCTCCAGCTTGCCCCAGGTGGAGGCGGCGAGCGCGCCGAGGTCGGTCACCCGCGGGACCGCCTCCGCCTCCTGCAGCCGGATGGCGCGGCGGGCGGCGGAGGCGCACAGGCTCTCGTAGTTGGCGATGGAGAGCCGCACCGACACCCCCGAGCGCTGGTTCACCTGGGGGCTGCGTCGGGCCAGCTGGGTCACCTCGGCGACCGTCTCGCGCATGTACGCCGGCACGTGGAGGGGGACGGGCAGGTCGTCGAAGGCGGACGCCTCCGCCGCCATGATCGCCACCTCCTCCTCCAGCTCCCTCGGGTAGTGGGTGCGGACCTGGGCGCCGAAGCGGTCCTTGAGCGGGGTGATGATCCGTCCCCGGTTGGTGTAGTCCTCCGGGTTGGCGGTGGCGATCACCACCACGTCGAGTGGGAGCCGGACCCGGAACCCGCGGATCTGGACGTCGCGCTCCTCCATGCAGGTGAGCAGGCCCACCTGGATGCGCTCGGCGAGGTCGGGCAGCTCGTTGATGGCGAACAGGCCGCGGTTCACCCGGGGCAGCAGGCCGTAGTGGATGGTGAGCTCGTCGGCGAGGTAGCGTCCCTCGGCGACGCGGATCGGGTCCACCTCACCGATCAGGTCGGCGATGGAGGTGTCGGGGGTCGCCAGCTTCTCCCCGAACCGCTGCTCGCGCTCGACCCAGGTGATCGCGGTGGCATCGCCGAGCTCGGCGACCCGGTCGCGGCCGTGGCGGCTGATCGGCGCGTAGGGGTGGTCGTTGACCTCGCTGCCGGCGATGATCGGGATCCGCTCGTCGAGCAGGCCCACCAGCAGACGGATGAGCCGGGATTTCGCCTGTCCCCGCTCACCGAGCAGGATCATGTCCTGTCCGGCCAGGATCGCGTTCTCGATCTGGGGGACGACGGTGTCGTCGTAGCCGACGATGCCCGGGAAGATGGACTCGCCCTGGCGGAGCATGCGGACCAGGTTGTCACGCAGCTCGGCCCGGACGGAGCGTTGCCGGTACTCGCTGCCGCGAAGCTCGCCGATGGTGGTGGGGAGGGTCATGGCGATGAGGGGGGCGACGCCCACGCCACCCCCTCGGCCACTATAGCCTCCCCTCCGGCGGGGGACCCGCCGGGTTCGAGCGTCCGGGCCGGGGCCCGCCGGGATGGGGACCACCGTCGGTCGGTGATCGGATCGGCGTCGGCCCCGGGCGCGCGCCCGTCCATGACGTCGACCGCCCGGTCGCCCCGGGCACCGATCCCCAGCTCGGGTCGGGATGGGGAGGGGTGGTCGATGGTGACCGTCGTCTGACCAGCACCGCCGAATGGCGGCGGGTGCCCGCGACCATGGCGCCGACGCGGACCGGGCAGATGGACCGGGCCATGGCGGTGAGCAGCGTCCACGGCGCGAGGACGTCCCCGCTGCTCGACCGGGCCGAGCGGGACGAGGTGGTCGGGTGCCCAGCGGCCATCGGACCCGGCCCCGGCGACCAGCGCCACCTCGGGCGGCCGGTGCCGATCGTGGTGGGCCGGGAGGACGTGATCCCGATGCTGGGGCGGCCCTGCATCCTCGCGGCGGCCGCCGCCGCGCCCCCCTACCCCAGCCGGTCGCGCAGGAACGTCAGGGTGCGCTCCCAGCTCTGCCTGGCGGCCCCCTCGTCGTAGACCTCCTCCCGGTCGTCGTTGAAGAACGCGTGCTGGGTGCCGGGGTAGGTGTGGAACTGGTGGACCACCCCGGCGGTGTCCAGCCGGCGGCCCAGGTCGGCGGCCGCAGCCGGGCTGGCGTGCTGGTCCTGCTCCGCGAAGTGGCCGAGCACATGGCCGCGGATGCGGGCGAGCTCGGCGTCGGCGCCGGGGATCCCGTAGTAGTCGACGCAGGCGGCGACCGCCTCCCGCAGCGTCGCCAGCTGCACCGCCAGGCCGCCGCCCATGCAGAAGCCGATCACGCCCACCAGGCCGCCCCGAGCCTCCTCGGACGAGACCAGGTGGTCCACCGCCCCACAGAGGTCGCGGGCCGCTCGGCCCATGTCCAGCGCCATCGCCGCCTTGCCGGCCTCGTCCGGCTCCCGGAGGCCGACCACCCGGCCGTGGTAGAGATCGGGGGCGAGCGCGGTGAACCCCGCCCCCGCGAGCCGGTCCGCGACCGACGTGATGTGGTCGACGAGACCCCACCACTCCTGGATCACGACCACCCCGGGCCCGGGCCCGGCCGGGGGGACGCTGAGGTGGCCAGGGGCGCGGGAGCCGTTGCTGGGGAACTCGATCATCCGTGCGGGCATGGCCACTCCTCATCGGTCCACCGCGGCGCGGGCGGGCGCGCCAGCCTGACCTGGTCGAGGATACAGAGGGCGCCGGCGCGCTCCGGCGCGCCGGCCTCAGCCGACCGGGGCCAGTCCGGCGGGGCGGAGGTCGCGCAGGAGGAGGCGGGCGCGGCGCCGGCCCCGCCACTCGTCCGCCTCCAGGACGAACAGCGAGTCGACCCGTCGTCCGTCGGGGAGGTGCTGGCGAAGGCCGGGTCGGTTGAAGGTCAGAGCCTCGGCGGTCGCCGTCCCATCGTGGAGCTGGACGCGCAGGTGCTGGGAGCTCGCGCCGAACGCGGCGGTCGCCACCACCCGGAGGTCGGTGGCGAGGAGCAGGACGGGGGGATTGCCCTGGCCGACCGGCTCGAAGGCGCTGAGCTCGTCGGCGAGCTGGGTCGTGCAGCGGTCGAGAGGGCAGACGGCGTCGACGGTGAAGGTCCGCAGCGGCGGTCGGTCGCCGGTCGCGGTCGCGACCACCTCGGCGAGCCGGCGGTGGAAGGCCGCCGTCGCGGTCGCGTCGGCGGCGAGGCTGAAGCCTCCGGCCGCCGCGTGGCCGCCGAACCGCCGCAGCAGGGGCGCGCAGGCCTGGAGCACCTCGACCACGTTGAGGCCGGCGACGCCCCTCGCCGACCCGCGCCACTCCTCCCCCGACTCGCTGTGGACGAAGGCGGGCCGGCCGAACTCCTCGGCGAGGCGACCGGCCACCAGCCCCACCACCCCGGGCGGGAAGCCGGGATCGCCACAGACGATCACCGGCGCGTCGGCGGCGAGATCCACCTGGCGGTGGGCGATGGCGAGGGCGGCGGTGAGAGCGGTGCGGCGCCGCTGGTTCAGCCCCTCCAGCGCCGCCGCCGCGGCGCGGGCCTCCGCGGGGTCGTCGGCGAGGCAGCAGGTGAGCGCGACCACGGCGTCCTCCATCCGCCCGGCCGCGTTGATGCGGGGCGCCAGGCTGAACGCGAGGTCGGAGCTGGTCGGGGTGCGGCGGCACCCGGCGAGCTCGGCCAGCGCGAGCAGCCCCGGGGGCGCCGTCGGCCACTGCTCCAGGCCCGATCGCACCAGCCAGCGGTTCTCGTCGGTGAGCGGCATGCAGTCGGCGACCGTCCCCAGCGCCACCAGGGGGAGCTGGGCCCGGGCGGTGCCCTCGGGGACCAGGTGGGTCGCCTCCAGGGCCTGGGCCAGCTTGAACGCGACGCCGACCCCGGCCAGACCCTTGAATCCGTAGCGGTCGTCGTGGCGCCGCGGGTTCACCAGGGCGTCCGCCGGCGCCAGCCGCTGGCGGCCGTCGGGGCCGGCCAGCGGCAGGTGGTGGTCCGTCACCACCAGCCGCTGACCCGGTGGCCGGTTGGCGGCGACGTCGAGGGCGGTGGTGCCGCAGTCGACGGTGACGACGGTCGCGATCCCGGCGCGGTCGAGCTCGACCAGCGCCTCCGAGTTGAGCCCGTAGCCCTCCGCCTCGCGGTTGGGGATGTACGGCCGGACGGTGGCGCCGGCGGCGGTGAGGGTGCGCACCAGCAGGGCGCACCCGGTCACGCCGTCGGCGTCGTAGTCACCGTAAACCGCGATCGGCCGGCCGGCGGCGATGGTCTCGGTGATGACCGCCACCGCCCGGTCCATGTCCTCGAGCCCCGCCGGGTCGCGCTCGACCGGGGCACGCAGGACCATCTCGCCCCCGCTCGGGTCGAGGCCGCGGCTCCGCGCCACCTGGGCGAAGACGGGCGAGCGTCCCGGCCACGGCGGCGCCGGGCCATCGGGGACGACCCAGGTGCGACCCGCCCGCCTCACCACCGCCACCCAGCGGCCACCCGGGACCGGAGCGTGGGCGCGCCGGCGCCGGGAGGAGTGTGCACCGCTCGGCCGATTCTACGGCGGCGGGGGCCATCGCCCAGCCCTCAGACTGCCGGGTCATGGGCACCGCGGGCGGACCGAGGCCCGACCGCCGGCAGGCGGGGGCGGCTGCCGACGCCACCCTGGCCGGGGCGGATGCGGCCGCGGGCCCCCGGCGCGACCGGCGGCGGGCGGTCAGCCAGGCCCGATCGGCGCAGGCGTCGCGGGCGATCCTCCACACCCTCTGCTGGGTGCTGGTCGTCTTCTACGCCACCGACTACCTCCCGCCCCTGGCGGTGCGCTGGCTGGGGCCCGGCGATGGCGCACCGCTGCGGGTCTATCTGGTCGGGTACTGCGCCCTGGCCGTCGTCTGCGGCGCCCTCGGGACGGCCTTCGCCCTGCGGTACCGGCGGGCGATCGCCGCCAGCCGGTACCCGCAGCGATGGCTGATCTTCCCCACCGTGCTGGCGGTGCTCCTGATCCCGGCCCAGGGATGGAACGAGTGGCTGACCCGGGCGGTCGAGGTGGCGGCCTGCCTGGCCGGGCTCGGCACCGGGCTCAGGTCACGTAATCGGTGGCGCTGGCGGTCACGTCGCCAAGGCTGAGCCCGAACGGAAGCCCGAAGCTCCGGTAGGGGAGGGTCACCGTGACGACGCAGCCGATCGTCCCCTGCGCGGTGTCCGGGGTCGCGGTCTGCATGGTGGTGGTGGTGATGCTCCCCGCGAAGGGTCCGACCGCAGCCTGCGCCACCGTCAGCATCCCGGCCGGGGGCTGCCCCGCCGGGCTGGCGTTGCGCCCGCACGGCGGCAGGGCGATCTGACCGGCTCCGGGGGACTGGAGGTGGATCCCGGCCACCGCCCAGCGCGCCGCAGCCTGCACCGCCTGGTTGGCGGCCTGGACCTCGAACACGTACAGGGACAGGGTGATCATCCCGAGGATGGTGAAGATGAAGAGGCCGCCGACGAGGGCGAACTCGACCAGGGTCGCGCCCAGCGCCTCACCTCGGCGCCGACTCACCGAGGTGAACGTGACCCGGCTCCCGCGTCGGGTCACCGCCGTCCGCTCGCTCGTGTCATGGACCGACCGCGAGGGTGAAGCTCTGGCCCGCGCTCTGGGGGGTCGGGGCGGTCCCGTCGGTGACGGTGGCCGTGAAGGTGGAACTCCCGGCGGCGCTGGGCACGCCGCTGATCGTGCCGGAGCCGGGGTCCAGGGTCAGCCCGGACGGAAGGCTGCCGGTGCTGATCGTCCACCGGTACGGCGTGGCCCCGCCGCTGGCGGCGAGGGTCGTCGAGTACGCCGAGCCAACCTTCCCGCTCGGCACCGACGCGGTGGTGATCGCGAGCGGCGCCCGGACGTTGATCGACATCGTGGCGGTGGCGGTCTCGGCGCTCGGACTGGTGCTGTCCGTGACCAGGACGGTGAAGGTGTAGGTCCCGACGGAGGTCGGCGTCCCGGTGATCGCACCGGCAGGGTCCAGGCTCAACCCCGGGGGGAGCGCCCCGGCGAGCTGGGTCCAGCTGTACGGTGCGACGCCGCCGCCAGCGCTCAGCTGGCCGGAGTAGCCGGCACCCTGGACCGCGTCGGGCAGCGTCGCGGGCGTCACCGACAGCACCCCCACCGCCACCAGCCCGACCGCGGTGGCGCTGACCGAGACTGGCGACGGGAGGAGCGGGGTGAAAAGGGGAAGGCGGCAGGTGACGGTGACCTTCTGGTCGTCGAAGCCCGCCGCCCCACCGGTGTCGGCGAACGGCGCCGGGGCGCTCACCGCCAGGGCCGCGGCGGGACAGTCCAACACCGTCGCCGCCAGCCCGCTCCCATTGCTGCCGGTGTTCTTCTCGGCCACCGCGGCGATGGCGCCGGCGGACACACCGGGATTGTCGGCGGCGAAGAGCGCCGCCTGCCGGGCCCCGTCGGCCACCTGGATCCCCACGAAGTAGGCCCGGGCCAGGTCCGACCCGGCGACGAGGAGGAGCAGCACGAAGGGCGCCACCATCGCGAACTCGACCAGGCTCTGACCGCGCTGAGGGTGGCGCCGACGGGCGCTCCCGCTACTGCAGGAGCTCAACGACCGCCACCCCCTGCAGCCCGAGATTCACGGTCGAGCCCGGGGTGCCCCACACGATCCGCTCGACGGTGCCGGAGCAGGTTGCGCTCTTGGTGCAGGCGTTCCCGGTCAGGACCTCGACCTGGGCCACCGAGCACAGGTAGAGCTCCTCCGTGGTGGCCAGCCCATAGGCGCCGCAGTAGGGGGCGCGGGGAAGGACCACGGACGCCGGCGGCTCCTGGCATCCCGGCGAAACCGGCGTCACCCCGTCGCAGATCACATCGACCATCGGGATCCATATGAGCTGACCGGCAGCCAGGTTCGGCCCCCACGATCCCTGGCCCGGCTGGGCGTTGATCCAGCCGGGAACCTTGACAGGATTGGGGTTCAGCCCCTCCGGCTTGAGGTCGCCTTTGAACTTGCTGTTCACGTAGTTGGTCTCACACGGCACGAGGTCGGACCAATGATTGGACGCGTGGTAGTCGATGGTGTCGCCGACCCTGATCCCGGTCTTGGTGATGCAGTTCTCGTACCAGGCGATGAAGGGCGCCCCGATCCCGGAAAAGTGGGTGAACACCGAGATCGACTTCGCGGTCTCCTGGGAATGGGTGATCCCCACCACCGGCAGCAGCTCGGTCTGATGGGCGTCGACCGCGGTCACCCCCACCCCCCGGGGTGCGCCGGCCGCCCAGGTCCCGGCACTGCACCATCCCGTGCTCGAGCTGCCGCTCACCGAGCCGATCGACGCTCCCGAGCTGTCGGTGAGGACGGCGGTGAAGCTGGTGGCCTTGCTCTGGCCCGCCACCCCGGCGGCGATGAGGGATCCGACCGTGCTGTTGATGGCCGCGCCGCCGTTGGAGAGCGGGACTCCGTTGAGGCAGTCGTCGTAGTCCTGGGCCAGCATCCGAGCCCCGCCATCGGCGGCGGTGTCGGCGGCGGCCTGGAGCCCGCGCTGGTCGACGTAGGCTCGGCCGGCATCGAACGCAAGGCCGACCACGGCCACCACCGCGACCGCTGCCAGCGCGAAGAGGACCACCACCTGACCGCCGGCCGCCCGGCGTCGCTGGGAGCGCGGTCGAGCCGGCGCGTGCCCATGGTCCCCGGCCGCTGTCACAGCGCCCTCCTAACGTGGGCTTCCCCTCTCCGAGCCTGCCTCTCACCTCTAAGAACGCCCGAGGGCGCGCCAGTACCCGGTCGCGCGTGGCCAGGTCGGTGGCAGCGCCGCCGCCGGCCGGCGCCCGCGTGGTCCGCTGGGAGGTCGACGGCATCTGGGCCCGTCGGGAGCGGGTCCGCCCCGAGGGCCTCTCCCCCTCGCGGGCTCGGTCGCCCGGCCGCGCCCCCGGGGACGATGGCGTCGGTGACAGCCCGTCGCGGTACGGCCGGGGCAACGGGCCGGGAGGCAGGGGGCACGATGATCTCAGCCGGACCGGTGGCGGGGGTCGGGTCGCGCGGGCGGACGGCGCCGACGCCGCCAGGGGTCGCCGAGACCGGGTCCGCCAGCCGAACCGGACGGTCGGCCGATGCCGAGGGCGCGCCGCGACCGACCATCGGGGCGGCACCCATGGCTCCGCCCCGCCGACGTCGCCGTCGGGCGCGATCAGCCGAGCCGGCCCCAGCCGCCAGCACCCGGGCTGGCCCCTCGGTGACGCCGGGGCGCGGCCGCACCGACCTCGGCCGGCGCGGGTGAGGACCGAGCACCAGCCGCGCCAGCTCTCGATCGAGCCACCGCTCGACCGCATCCGTGGTCGCGCCGCCGGGGGAGGCGGAGGGCTCCGCCGCCGGCGGAGGACCGTCGGCAGTGCCCGATGGACCCCCGGGGGGTGGCCAACGGCGGAGCGGCGTCCCCTGCGGCGTCGTCACCTCAGTGGCCGTGCCCCTTGCCGCCACCGTTCCCGCCACCGGTGCCGTTGCCGCCGCCCGGCCTGGCCGTGGTCCCGGGAGTCGGCGCCGCCGTCGGCGTCTGGACCGGGGTCGGCGCCGCGGTTGGGGTCGGCGTCGGGGACGGGGCCGCCGTCGGAGTCGCCCCGGGGTCGGGGGTGAGAGTGGCCTTGGGCCCCTTCCCCACGCCCTGACCCCTGCCCCTGCCGGACCCGCCGCCCTCACCCTTGCCCTTGCCATGCGAGGCGCCCGACCCATTCGGGCTCGCGGTCGCCCTGGAGCTCGACGGGGACGGCGTCGTCGCCAGGGATGGCGTCGCCGCCGGGGACGGCGACGGGAGCGCGATCGCCTGCGTGGGCGATGCCCCACCAAAGGTGGCCCGGGAGGGCCGCGCCGTCGGCGTGGGCGTCACCGGTGCTGGCTCTGACGCGTCGACCGTGGGGGTCGGCCACGGCGTCTCCGCCGCCGGCCGTGCCGGCCGGGCCCGATGCCGGGTCGTCCCCGGGCCGCGGGTCGGCACCCGGGTCGGCACCCGCGTCGGTCGCCCGGTGGCCGTCCCGGACGCCGAGCGCGCGGGAGGCGAGCCCGGCCGGGCACCGCCGCGCGGAGCCCTGGGCGGGACGCCCGCGCGGGAACCGCCCGCGCCGTTCCCCGGACCTTTGCCGCGACCGCTCCCGGTCCCGGAACCCGTGTGTCGGCCCACCTGCGGATGGCCGGTCACGACGTGGGTCAGCACGACCGCGGTGCCTCCGGCGGCGAGGGCCGCCGCCATCACGGCCCCGGTGAGGAGGAGCTTGGCGGGAAGAAGGCCGAGGGTGGTGAGCCACACGGTGCGCCATCGGACGGACCGCCCCGGTCCCGCACGCCGGTACCGGGGCGCTCCGGGCTCCTCCGCCGCCTCGGCGGCCGCCGTGAGCTGGGCGGGAAGGCTCGCGTCGAGCCAGCGGCCGACCTCCTCCTCGGATTTCATCGGGCCGGCTCCTCGGTCACCCGGCCGGCGACCGGCTGGACGCTGGCACCTGATCGTGCCGAGCTCTGGCCGCCGGCCTCGATCGCCCCCGCGCCCAGCTCGGCTGCGAGCCGACCGCGGGCCGCCGCCAGGCGCGACGCGATCGTCCGCTCCGGCACCCCGAGCGCCACCGCGATCTCACGGTTGCTGTAGCCGTGATGGTGGCGGAGGACGATCGCCGCGGCCTGCTTGGGGGGCAGCGTGCGGAGCGCCTGCAGCAGGACCTCGGCACCCACCCCGTCGGCCGGGTCGGGAGGGCTCTGCGGTCGGCCCATCCTGCGCACCAGCTCCCCCACCCCGCGGATCTTCTCCCGGCGGCGGTGGGAGATCGCCACGTTCAGCGCGATCCGGTGCAGCCAGGCCTCCGCCGGCGCATCGGGTCGCCAGCGGTCCCACACCCCCAGCGCGCGGACGAACGTCTCCTGCACGCAGTCCTCGGCCGCGTCCCGGTCGCTGAGGACGCCGAGGAGCGTGTGCAGGAGCCGGTCGCGCGTCGCTCGGTACAGGCGATCGAAGTCAGCCGCCGAGCCTGGGCGGTAGGCCGCCGCGTCCACCAGCCCAGTATCGCCGCCCCGCTGCGGCCCGGCCCATCCGCGACGGGGCCGTGCCGGATTGTCGACCGACCGTCAGATCGATCGCGGCGGGGAGGTCACGGGGGCGCGGCCGGTCACGTCGCAGCCGCCGCCGGCAACGGCACCCACCCCGCCCGCGCGCGGTCGCGCGGCCGTCCGGTCACCTCCCCGTAGCAGGTGGTGCGCTCCCGGGGGACGCGACCGGCGCCCCGGATGGCGGCCTCGATCGCGGCCGGCTCCAGGTTCTGGCCGTGGCTGGCCCCGCTCATCCGGGTGATCGACTCCTCCATCAGGGTGCCGCCGAAGTCGTTGGCCCCCCAGCTGAGCGAGTCCGCCACCCCATCCGCGCCGAGCTTGACCCACGAGGTCTGGATGTTGGGGAGGTCGGCGCCGAAGTACAGGCGGGCGAACGCGGTGAAGCGGAGCGACTCCTCGAGCCCCACCGTCCGCTCGATCCCGAAGTACCTGCCGAGGGTGTTGTGCTCGACCTGGAAGGGCAGCAGCACGAACTCGGTGAAGCCCCCGGTCTCCCGCTGGAGGTCGCGGATCACCTCCAGGTGCCGGAGCCGGTGGGACCAGGTCTCGATGTGCCCGTACATGATCGTGCTGGTGGTGCGGATGCCGAGCCGGTGGGCGGCGCGCATGACGTCGACCCAGTCCTGGGTGGTGAGCTTCTCCGGGCACAGCACCCGCCGGACCTCCTCCACCAGGACCTCGGCGGCGGTCCCGGGCAGGGTCCCGAGCCCGGCGTCCTGGAGCTGGGCGAGCACGTCGTGAAGCGAGCGCCCCGCCAGCTGGGCGACGTAGCGGACCTCCTCCGGTGAGAGCGCGTGGAGGTGGAGGTCCGGCCAGCGGGCGCGGATGTCGCGGAACAGCCCGTCGTAGAAGGCGAGGTCGAGCGCCGGGGCCAGGCCCGACTGCATGCAGATCTCGGTGGCGCCGCGCTGCACCGCGTCCTCGATCTTGGCGAAGACGGTGGCGCGATCGTGCAGGTAGGCGCCCTTGGCCCGGATCGAGCTCCGCTTGAAGCCGCAGAAGGTGCAGCTGCCGACACAGACGTTGCTGATGTTGACGTTGCGGTTGATGACGTAGGTGACGACGTCGCCGACCAGCTCGCGGCGGAGCTGATCGGCGGCGGCCTGCAGGTCGGCCGCGGTCTCGGCATGCACCGGCAGCCGCTCCTGGAGGCGGAACCCGAGGCCGAGCGCCTTCTCCGCCAGCTCCTCGCCAGCCGGCCAGGGGAGCCGGGGGCTGATCGAGTCCCCGTCCGCCGAGATCCCGCCGAGGTCCCGCGCCCCCGCCCGCACCAGCTCCGGCCAGCTGTCGGGAT
The DNA here is from genome assembly GCA_035533215.1 of Candidatus Micrarchaeia archaeon. Lineage (GTDB taxonomy): Bacteria > Chloroflexota > Dormibacteria > Aeolococcales > Bog-877 > DAHUZL01. Next base: position 15,487 of record DATLUG010000009.1, read on the forward strand.
TGAGGTTGGGCGGCACCTGGACCGCGACGTCGGCGGGCAGGAGCTCGCGCGCCATCGCCACCGCGTCCCGCATCGTGGCGGGGTCCGGCGCGGGCCAGGCTGCCATCGGCGTCCCCGGTTTGGGCACGAAGTTCTGCACGATCACCTCCTGCACGTGGTGGTGGCGCGCGTGGCTCTGGGCGATCCACTCCAGGCAGCGGCGACGGTCCCGGGCGGTCTCGCCGATGCCGACCAGCAGGCCGGTGGTGAAGGGGATCCGGAGCTCGCCGGCGTCGTCGAGGTGGCGGAGACGGTCGGCCGCCCGCTTGCCGCCGCCGCGGGCGTGGGCGGCGAGGTCATCGGTGCCGCTCTCCAGCATCAGCCCCATGGATGCGTTCCACGGCTTCAGCTGGGCGAGGCTCCGGCGCGAGAGCAGCCCGACGTTGGTGTGGGGCAGCAGCCCCCGCCGCATCGCGCGGCGGCACACCTCGATGACCCGCTCGACGTAGGCGGCCTCGTCGGCGAGGTGGAGGTCGGGAAGCCGCCAGGGCTCCTCGCCCGACATCACCAGCACCTCGCGGCAGTGGAGCGCCCGCGCCTCGTCGAGCATGCGGTCGACCTCGGCGAGGGGGAGCAGGCCGCCCCCGTCGGTGCGGTACTCGCAGTAGCCGCAGCGCTTGGCGCAGCGGGTGGTCACGTCGACGGTGTAGCTGCGGCTGTAGGTGAGGCAGCGGTCCTCGTAGGCGGGGACGTGCCGCGTCACCGCCCCGAGCGGAATCGAGGGAGTCGCCTCGTACGCCATCGCCAGCTGATTATCGCGGAGCGGGCCTGCCCCCGCCGGTCCCGCCCTCAGCGGCCCCTGGCCGGCCCCGATCGCTCCCCGGTCAGCCCCTGCTGGGCGGCGTACGCGTCGACGATGGCGAGCAGCCGCTCGTGGAAGGCATGGCGCTCGGCCTCCGCCGCGGGCGAGCCGGGGACCGGCCACTCCGGGCCCCGGTGGATGATCCAGGGTGGGATCTCCTGGTGCAGGACGGCCCCGTCGGCGATCAGGACCACGAGCTCCGGGCGTCCGTCGTCGACCCGCACGATGACCCGCAGGAGATAGCCGTTGGCTCCGGCGAGCGCCCAGATGCGCTCCCATCGCCCGTGCTCCGCGCGGCCGCGGTCCGCCCGAGTGTAGCGGATGGTGGGGTCGTCGAAGATCGAGTGGCTGAGTCCGGCCCAGCGGCGGAGGCGGGACTCCAGTCCGGCCTCCACCGCCCGGGACACGTTGAGGACCAGTGACGCGGCCCGGCTGTCGAGGTCGGGAGGCTGGAGCGGGGTGCCCCGCTCCGCCGCCAGGCGGAGGACCTCGACGATGCTGGCGTGGCGCATGCAGTAGCCCAGCCCGTCGACGAGGCGCATGTGGTCACGGCAGCCGGCCCGGCCGCACTCGACCCGGCGGCGGTCGACGTAGCGGCAGCGGTAGGCCTCGGCCACCGTGCAGCCCGGGTAGTCACATCCGCCCACGACCGGCTCCCACCCGCTGCCACCCCCGCTCGGCTGCACCTGGGCCGCCCCGTCCCTCACGTCCTGCCCCTCGCTGGACCGCCCCGCCGGCCCGCTCGGGCCCGATCTGCGCGGGCGCATCCGGTTCCCCGACGCTGGACGGACAATAGCCGAGCCGCCGCCCGGAGGCAACCGGGGCCGCGCGAGGGGCCATGCCTCAGTGCCGGAAGTGGCGCCGGCCGGTGTGGAGCATGGCGATCCCGGCGGTGGTGCAGCGCTCGGTGACCGATGCGTCCTGCACCGAGCCCCCGGGCTGCACGATCGCGGTCACCCCCGCCCGGATCGCCACCTCGACGGTGTCGGGCATGGGGATGAAGGCGTCCGAGGCCATGACGCTGCCCTGGGCGCGGCCGCCCGCCCGGGCCACCGCCAGCTCGGCGGCCTCGACCCTCGACATCTGGCCGGCGCCGACCCCCACGCCCTGCCCCCGGCTGGCGAGGACGATCGCGTTGGAGCGCACCAGCCGGACCAGGTGCCAGGCGATGGCGAGGTCCCGCAGCTCCGGCGCCGTGGGGGGACGGGCGGCGACCGAGCGCCAGCTCCGGGGGTCGGGGCCGCCGTGGTCCTGGGTCTGGACGAGGAGGCCGCCCGCCACGCTGCGGACGTCCAGGGCCGTCTCGGCCCCCACGTCCGCGGGGCCCGGCCCAGGAAGGGAGAGGACGCGCAGCCGGGCTTTGCGGGCGAGCCGATCGAGGACGACCGCCGGGGCGCTGGGGCAGACCACCGCCTCCAGGAACCCCTCCAGGAGGAGCTCCGCGGTCCCGAGGTCGAGGGGGCGGTTGCAGCCGACGATCCCACCGAAGGCCGACCGCGGGTCGCACGCGCGGGCGAGGCGGAAGGCCTGGGCCAGCTCCGGTGCGGTGGCGAAGCCGCAGGGGATGGCGTGCTTGACGACGACCGCGGCCGGCTCCGGCCACCCCGCCACCGCCGCCCAGGCCGTGTCGCAGTCGAGCCAGTTCGTGAACGAGAGCGGGGCGCCCTGGTGGAGGACGGCGGCGGCGAGGCCGCTCGGGCCCGGGCCGACCTGGTAGAGGGCACCCTGCTGGTGGGGGTTCTCGCCGTAGCGGAGCCGGGCCCGTCGGGGCCCCCCGACGGTGAGCTCCGCCGGCCAGCCGTCGCCGCCGCCGGGGCCGGCGAGGTGGTGCGCGACCTGGGTGTCGTAGGCCGCGGTGTGAGCGAACGCGGCCGCCGCCAGCCGCCGTCGCAGGGCCGCCGGCACCCCGCCGTCGCGGACCGCCGCCAGGACGGCGTCGTACTGGTCGGGCGCGCTCACCACCACCACCTCCGGGTGGTTCTTCGCCGCCGCCCGCAGGAGGGTGGGGCCGCCGATGTCGACCGCCTCCAGCGCATGCGCCTCGTCGGCCCCGCCCAGGACCGCCTCCGCGAACCGGTAGAGGTTGACGCACACGAGGTCGATGGGCGCGATCCCGCGCGCCCGAGCCTCCTCCTGGTGGGCGGGGTCCCCCCGGCGGAAGAGGATGCCGCCGTGGATCGCCGGGTGGAGGGTCTTGACCCGTCCTCCGAACAGCGGGGGAAGTCCGGTGAGCTCCTCCACCGACCGGGGGGCCAGCCCGCCCGCGCGCAGCGCCGCCGCGGTGCCGTCGGTGGCGACCAGCTCGACCCCGGCCGCCGCCAGCCCGGCCGCGAAGGCGACCACCCCGGTGCGGTCGGCGACGCCGAGGAGGGCGCGCACCGGGGCCAGCCCCCCCCGGTCGGCGTCGGGGCCGCTCACCCCCCCCCCTCGCGGATGGTCAGCCGGCGCCCGTCGCGGACCAGCCGGCCGGTGGCGAGGCCGGCCAGCGCCTCCGGCAGCAGCCGCCACTCCACGGCGTGGATCCGCTCCCGCAGCCGCTCGGTGGTGTCCCCGGGCAGCACCGCCACCGCCTCCTGGGCGACGATGGGGCCGGCGTCGACCTCCTCGTCCACCAGGTGGACGGTGCAGCCGGTCACCCGCACCCCGTGGGCGAGGGCGGCCTCGACCGCGTGCATCCCGCCGCCGAAGGCCGGGAGCAGGGAGGGGTGGACATTGAGGATGCGTCCCCGGAAGGCCTCGAGCAGGGGCGCCTGGAGGATGCGGTCGTAGCCGGCGCAGACCAGGATCTCGACCCCATGGCTGCGGAGCCACCCGGCCAGCTGGGCGTCCCGGGCCACCGGGTCGCCCCCCGCCCGGCTGGTCGGCAGCGCAAGGGTGGGCAGCCCGCGGGCGGCGGCCAGCCGCACCGCGGGGCAGTCCCGCCGGTTGGAGGCCACCGCGACGATCGCGGCCGGGTAGGCAGGGTCGGCGGCGGCGGCGAGGAGCGCCGCCAGGTTGGTGCCCGCCCCCGAGACCAGCACCCCCGCGGCGCGGCGGCCGCAGGCGGTCACCGGGGCCGACCGTGGTCGAGCCGCACCCGGTCCGGCCCGGACGCCGCGACCACCCGGCCGAGGGGCTGGACCGAGAGTCCCGCCAGGTCCCGCCCGCCCTCGAGGGCCGCCTCGGCGGTGGCCGCGGGGACGACGCAGACCATCCCCACCCCCATGTTGAAGGTCGTCCACAGCTCGCCCTCCGCCACCGGTCCGAGGGCGGCGATCGCGGCGAACACCGGCGGGACCGCGACCGCGGCGGTGTCGACCCTCGCGCAGAGCCCTTCGGGGATCACCCGGGCGAGGTTCTCCGGGACCCCGCCTCCGGTGACGTGGGCGAGGGCGTGGACCTCGCCCAGGCGGCGGAGGGCGCGGACCGCCTCCAGGTAGGAGCGGTGCGGCTCCAGCAGCACCTCCCCGATCGGCCGGTCCAGGCCGGCCACCACCGCGTCGTACCCCAGCTCGCGCTCGGCCAAGAGGTGGCGCACCAGGGAGTAGCCGTTGGTGTGGAGCCCGCTGCTGGGCAGGCCCAGCAGCGAGTCCCCCTCGAGGACGCGCTCCGGGCCCAGCAGCTGGTCGCGCTCGCAGACGCCGACCAGGAAGCCGGCGAGGTCGTAGTCGCCGATCCCGTACACGCCGGGCATCTCGGCGGTCTCGCCGCCCAGGAGGGCGCACCCGGCGGCCCCGCAGGCGTCGGCCATCCCCCCCACCAGCTCCAGCAGGACCGATCCGTCCAGCCGGCCGGTGGCGAAGTAGTCGAGGAAGAAGAGGGGCTCGGCGCCGGTGGTGAGGACGTCGTTGACGCAGTGGTTGACGAGGTCGTGACCGATCCCGCGGTGGCGACCGGTGGCGACCGCCACCTTGACCTTGGTCCCCACCCCGTCGGTGGAGCTCACCAGCACCGGCTCCCGGTGGGCCCCCGGCGGGAGCCGGAAGCACCCGGCGAAGCCGCCGATCCCGCCCAACACCTCGGGCCCGTGGGTGGTCCGGCCGAGCGCGGCGAGACGGGGCACCAGACCGCCGGCCGCGCCCAGGTCCACCCCGGCATCGGCGTAGCGGACCGGCCGGCGGCCGCCCCGGCCCTCGGCCGACCCGGCCGCCTCCCCCCAGGGCCGTGTCACCTCCTCGGGCGTCCGGCCGCCGATCATCCCTCGAGCGCCAGCTTGTCCATCTCGAGCTGCTGGGGCACCTCGACCGGATACGCGCCGTCCAGGCAGGCGAAGCAGAACCCGGCCCCCTCGCGGCCGGCGTTGAGCGCGTCGCGCAGTCCCGCCAGGCTGAGGTAGGCGAGCGAGTCGGCCCCGATCACGCGGCCGACCTCCTCGGGGGTGCGGCCGGTCGCGATCAGCTCGCTGCGGGAGGCGATGTCGATGCCCATGAAGCAGGGGAAGCGGATCGGCGGGGAGGCCACCCGCATGTGCACCGCGCGTGCGCCCGCCCGCCGCAGCGCGTCCACGATCTGGCGGGAGGTGCTGCCGCGGACGATCGAATCGTCGACCAGGACCACCCGCCGCCCCTCCAGGACGTGGCGCATGGGGTTGAACTTGAGCCGGACGCCGGCCTCGCGCAGCTGCGCCTGCGGCTGGATGAAGGTGCGGGTGATGTAGCGCGACTTGATCATCCCCTCGGCGAACGGGATCCCCGTCGCCTCGGCGTAGCCGATCGCGGCCGGGGTGCCGGAGTCGGGCAGCGGGATGACGATGTCACCGGGGGCGGGCGCCTCCCGGGCGAGGTTGCGTCCCATCGCCCGGCGCACCTCGTAGAGGCTGCGCTCCTCCAGGACCGAGTCGGGGCGGGCGAAGTAGATGAACTCGAAGGAGCACATGGCCGGCCGGTGGTTGCCGCCGAAGCGGTGGCTGGCGAGCCCGCCGCGGTCGATCACGACGATCTCGCCGGGGGCGACGGAGCGGATGAAGTGGGCGCCGATCACGTCCAGGGCGCAGGTCTCGCTGGCGATGACGTAGCCGTCGCCGCCGGGGGCGGTGCGGTCGCCGAGTCGGCCGATGCAGAGGGGCCGGAACCCGAACTCGTCGCGGGCGGCGACCAGGTGGTCCCGGGTGATGAGCCCGAGCGAGTAGGCCCCCACCGCCCGGGGCAGGGCGCGCTGGAGGACCGTGGCGAGGGTGTCGCCGGGGGTGCGGGCGAGGAGGGCCGCCAGCACCTCGGTGTCGCTGGAGGTCTGGAAGGGGTAGTCCTGCTCGAGCAGGTCGAGGCGCAGCGCGCGGGCGTTGGTGAGGTTGCCGTTGTGGGCGATCGCCATCGGGCCCAGCTGGCCGTGCTCGAAGGTGAACGGCTGGGCGTTGCCGAGGTGGGGCGAGCCGGTGGTGGAGTAGCGGGTGTGGCCGAGGGCCAGGTGACCGGGCAGGCGGGCCAGCGCGGCGTCATCGAAGACCTGGGCGACCAGCCCCATGTCGCGGTGGGCCCGGAGCCGCTCGCCATCGCTGACGCAGATCCCGGCCGACTCCTGGCCCCGGTGCTGGAGCGCGTAGAGGCCGCAGGTGGTGAGGCTGGCGACGTCCTGGCCGACCCCGAGGACCCCGAACACCCCGCAGGCGTCCCGGGGCTTGTCCGGGTCGTCTCCGTGACAGCCAGCCACAGGGCCGGGCGCGTCGTGGCGGCGCTCACCCCTCACCACCGCACAGGATACCCGGGAGGCCCTCCGAGACCGCCGGGTTTGGCGGCGAACGCGGCGCGGTACCCACCAAGGGAACGCCACCCGTTCCGCTCCGGCACCCGAGCCGGGCGGCCCGGGCGGCCCGCGGCCCCATCGGGGCCGGCCCACGAGGAGCGCCCGTGTCCGAGCTGCAGAGCCAGTTGCTGCCGATCCTGCCGGTGAGCCAGGGGGTCGTCCTGCCCCACATGGTGGTGACCACCGTCGTCGAGGGGGCCGAGGCCACCGCCGCCATCGGCGCCGGGCGGTCGGGCGTCCAGCAGGTGCTGGTGGTGCCCCGGATCGACGGCCGCTACGCCAGGATCGGCACCGTCGCCCGGATCGAGGAGGTGGGCCAGCTGCCGACCGGGGTGGAGGCGGTGGTGCTGCGCGGCCTCCACCGCGCCCGCCTGACCGGCGCCGCGACCGAGACCGGGGGGGCGTTGTGGGTCACCGTGGAGCCGGCGCCCGACCCCGAGACCACCTCGGAGCGGGCCCATGAGGTGGCCCGCGAGTACCGGGCCCTGATCGAGAACGTGCTGGAGTTTCGGGGGGCGCCCGGGGCGGTGCAGATGGTGCGCGGGATCCAGCATCCCGGCCAGCTCGCCGACATGTCCGGCTACTCGCCCGACCTCAGCCTCCAGCAGAAGGTGGAGGTCCTGGAGACGCTCGACGTGGAGCAGCGCCTGGAGCGGCTGGTCAAGTGGACCCGCGACATCCTGGCCGAGATCTCGGTCAAGGACCAGATCAAGTCCGAGGTGGGCGAGCGGATGGAGAAGACCCAGCGGGACTTCCTCCTCCGCCAGCAGCTGGAGGCGATCAAGCGCCAGCTCGGCGAGGGTGACGACAGCGTCGTCGCCGAGTACCGCCGCAAGCTGGACGACGCGGCCATGCCGGAGGCGGTGAAGAGCGAGGTCCTGCGCGAGCTGGACCGGCTCGAGCGCACCAGCGAGCAGAGCCCCGAGCACGGCTGGATCCGCGGCTACCTCGACTGGATGCTGGCGATGCCCTGGGGGGTGCGCTCCGAGGACCGCTTCGACATCCAGGAGGCGCGCCGGATCCTGGACGCCGACCACAGCGGCCTGAACGACGTCAAGGACCGCATCATCGAGTTCCTCACCATCCGGCGTCGCCGCGAGGCGCGCGGGATGAAGGCGGTGTCCGGGCGCGGCTCGGGCGCGATCATCACCCTGGTGGGGCCCCCCGGGGTCGGCAAGACCTCGCTCGGGGAGTCGGTGGCGCGCGCCCTGGGTCGCAAGTTCGCCCGGGTGTCATTGGGCGGCGTCCACGACGAGGCCGAGATCCGCGGCCACCGCCGCACCTACGTGGGGGCGATGCCGGGCAGGATCGCCCGGGCGCTGCGCGAGGCCGGCACCAAGAATCCCGTCGTCATGCTGGACGAGATCGACAAGGTCGGCAACGATTGGCGGGGCGACCCCGCCGCGGCCCTGCTGGAGGCTCTCGACCCCGCCCAGAACCACAGCTTCCGCGACCACTACCTCGACGTCGACCTCGACCTCTCGGAGGTGCTGTTCATCCCCACCGCCAACGTGGTGGAGACGATCCCGCAGCCGCTGCTCGACCGGATGGAGGTGATCGCCCTCGACGGCTACACCGAGGACGAGAAGCTGGCGATCGCAGAGGACCACCTGCTCCCGCGCCAGCTGGAGCAGAGCGGCCTCGACCCCGAGGAGGTGACGGTCACGGCCGACGCCCTCCGTCGGATCATCGCCGAGCACACCCGCGAGGCCGGCGTGCGCGGGCTGGAGCGCCAGCTGGCGCGGCTGTTGCGCAAGGTCGCGACCCGGATCGACCGCGCCGAGCTCGCCCCGCCGGTGGCGGTGGACGCCGCCCAGGTGCGGGAGGTGCTGGGGCGGGCCCGCTTCGAGTCGGAGGTGGCCGAGCGCACCGAGGTGGCGGGCGTCGCCACCGGGCTGGCGGTGACCGGGACCGGTGGCGACATCCTGTTCATCGAGGCGACCCGGCTGACCGAGGACGGCGGCCTCACCCTCACCGGCCAACTCGGCGACGTGATGAAGGAGTCGGCCCAGATCGCCCTGTCGTACGTTCGCTCGCACGCCGAGGCCTTCGGCATCGACGCCGGCACCGCGCGGCGCGCCGTCCACCTCCACGTCCCCGCCGGCGCCGTGCCCAAGGACGGCCCGTCGGCCGGGGTGGCGATGGTGACCGCGCTGGCGAGCCTGTTCACCGGCCGCCCGGTGCGCCACACCGTGGCGATGACCGGCGAGGTGACCCTGCAGGGTCGGGTCCTGCCGATCGGCGGGGTCAAGCAGAAGGTGCTGGCGGCCCGACGGGCCGGGATCACCGACGTGCTGCTGCCGCAGCGCAACCAGCCGGAGCTGGAGGAGCTCTCCGAGGCGGTGCGCGGAGGGATCACGTTCCACCTCGTCGGCGACGTGCGCGAGGTCCTGGAGCAGGCGCTGACGGGACTGCCGGAGACCGGGGACGGGGCGGCACCCGCGGCGCGGCGCACTTCCTCGGCGGCCTGAGCCGCCGCGGGGGCGGCCGCCCGCGGGGCGCTCGCAGGCGGCCCGGGACGCCGGGGGACCTCCCGGTCGGCGCCGGCCCCGCCGCGTGCGCTGGACCGCTCGGGGCGGCCGGCGTCGTCGTCGGGGCGGCGGTGGGGGCACGACGCGGCCGCCTCCGGGCCCCACGCCCGGTGGGGTCCCCGTCACGCGTCGGCGGCGCGGGGCCGTCTCCGGACCCGTGGTCGGCAGCGCTGGGCCGCCCACGGCGGGGGAGCGGCCGGCGCTACGCTCTGCGGGTGCCCGTCGCATGATGCGATCAGACCCGCCCCCGGCTCCCGAGCCGGCCGACACCCTGGTCGCGCCGGCCGGCAAGTTCCGGATCTACCTCGGCGCCGCCGCTGGGGTGGGCAAGACCTGCGCCATGCTGGACGAGGGCGCCCGCCGCCGCCAGCGCGGCCGCGACGTGGTGGTGGGCTTCGCGGAGACCCACGGGCGCCCCCAGACCGCGGAGCGGCTGCGCGACCTGGAGGTGGTCCCCCGCCGGCTGGTCCGGTATCGCGGCTCGACCTTCGAGGAGATGGACCTCGACGCGGTCCTCGCCCGCTCCCCCCAGCTCGCGCTGGTCGACGAGCTCGCCCACACCAACGTCCCCGGCAGCGGCCGCAACGCCAAGCGCTGGGAGGACGTCGTCGAGCTGCTGGCCCAGGGCATCAACGTGATCAGCACGGTCAACATCCAGCATTTGGAGAGCCTGGCCGACAGCGTCGAGCGGATGACCGGGACCAGGGTCCGGGAGCGGGTGCCGGACGCGGTCGTCCGGCGGGCCGACCAGACCGAGCTGATCGACTCCTCGCCGGAGCAGCTGCGGCGGCGGATGGTGCACGGCAACATCTATCCCCAAGCGCAGGTGCCGCAGGCGCTCACCAGCTTCTTCAGCACCCACAACCTCGCCGTCCTGCGCGACCTCGCCCTCCGCTTCGTCGCCGACGAGACCGAGGAGCTCCTCCTCCATGACCCGGCCGCCCCCGCGACCGGGATGGAGACCTGCGAGCACGTGGTGGTGGGGGTCCCCGCCGACCCCCTGGCCGCCCATCTCCTCCGCCGCGCCGCCCGCTTCGCCGCCCGCACCAAGTGCGATGTCCACGCGGTCCACGTCGTCACCGACGCCGCCCGCCGCGACGACGGGGGGGGCGCGCTCGGCGACCTGCGCCGGCTCGCCGAGGACCTCGGCGCCGGCTGGCGCCTGGTCCACGGCGACGGGGTGGCGGCAGCCCTGGTGGACGAGGCCTTGGCCCAGCACGCGACCCAGCTGGTGGTGGGGGCCGGGCGCCAGGCCGGCTGGCCGCCCGGCCGCGGCGGGCTCACCCGCCAGATCGTGCGCGCGGCGACGGCCGCCGGGATCGACGTCCACGTCATCGCCCCACCCAGCTGAGCCCGGTGCCAGGAGGGCCGGCCGGGTGCCGACGCCGCTGAGGCGGGCGGGGGCCCGCGCCGCTATCGCCCTGGCGGCGGACCGGGTCGCGGTCGGCCTGGGGCTCCTGGCCACCCTCGCGCTGACCGCGGTGCTGGTCGCCGCGCTGCTGCCCCTCCGCGGCCACCTCGACGCCGCCACCCCCGCGCTGGTGCTGGCGATCCCGGTGGTGGTCGGGGTGGCCGTGGGCGGCTTCCCGGTCGGGGTGGTCGGCGTCGGCGTCGGCTTCCTCACCTACGACGCGCTGTTCATCCCGCCCTACGGGACCCTGGACGTCTCCGCGGCCCAGGATTGGGTGGCCCTCGGCGTGTATGCGGTGGTGATGCTGGTGGTGTCCCGGGTGGTCGCCGCCCTGCGCCGGGCCCGCGCCGAGTCGCGCGCCGGCGAGGCCGACACCCGCCGCCTGTTCGAGGTCTCCGACCTGCTCATCGGCGACCGACCCCTGGCCGACCTCCTCCGACAGGTGGCGGAGACGGTCTGCTCCGGCTTCGGCCTCGCCGGCGCCGCCCTCCTCCTCCCCCGTGACGATCGCCTGGCGGTGGCGGCCCAGGCGGGAGAGCCGCTGCCGGAGGGCGCGCTCGGGGGACGTCTCGCCCCCGATGCCACCGGCACCCCCATCGCCCGGATGGGCCAGGCGGGCGTCCGAGCCCTGCCGCTGGTGACCGCGGCCCAACCGGTGGGGCTGCTCGTCATCCAGGGCCGTGCCCTGGCCGCCCACGACCAGCGCCTCCTCGCCATCTACGCCAACCACGCCGCCCTGGCGGTGGAGCGGGGCCGGCTCCGGGAGGAGGCGCTGCAGAGCCGGGTCCTCGCCGAGGTGGACGGCTGGCGGCGGGCGCTGCTGGGGTCGGTGGCCCACGATCTGCGCACCCCGCTGGCGTCGATCAAGGCCGCGGTGTCCGACCTCGGGGACCCCACCCTGCCCCTCACCGCGGCCGAACGGCAGGAGCTGCTGGCGACCGTCGAGGGCGAGACCGACCGGCTCACCCGGCTGCTGACCAGCCTGCTCGACGTGCACCGGATCGAGGCCGGCACCCTGCGGGTGGACCGCCGCTGCGAGCCGCTCCTGGACATCGCGCTGGAGGCGCTCGACATGCTGCGAGGGCGTCTGGCCGACCACGCCGTCACCGTCGACATCCCCCCCGACGTCGCCGTCGAGGTCGACCACACCCTCACCGTGCAGGCGCTGGCCAACCTCCTCGACAACGCCGCCCGCCACACACCGAAGGGGACGACGGTGGTGCTGTCGGCGCGGGCCGGGCGCCCGTTCGTCGAGCTGGCGCTGGCCGATCAGGGGCCCGGGGTGGAGCCGGACCGGCTGCGGCGATACTTCGACGGCCCGCGGTCGGCCCCCGACCGCTCCGGCTCGGCGATCGGGGCCGGGGTGGGCCTCACCATCGCGCGCACGTTCGTGGAGGTGCAGGGCGGGAGGATCGCAGCCGGGCGCGGCCCGGCCGGCGGTCTGCGGCTCCGTCTCCAGCTCCCGGCGCCGCCCGGTCCGAGCCCGGGCTGAGGTGGCTCGCATCCTCCTCGTCGACGACGAGTCCGCGATCGTGCGCGCCCTCGGGATCGGTCTGCGCGCGCGGGGGCACGAGCTGGACACCGCCGCCGGCGGGGTCCAGGGGCTGGCGGCAGCGGTCGACACCCGCCCCGATGTGGTGATCCTGGACCTCGGCCTGCCCGACATCGACGGCCTCGAGGTCTGCCGTCGCCTGCGCGCCTTCAGCCCGGTCCCGATCGTCGTCCTCTCGGCCCACGGTGAGGAGGCACGCAAGGTGGAGGCGCTCGACGCAGGTGCCGACGACTTCGTCACCAAGCCGTTCGGGATGGCCGAGCTGGCCGCGCGCATCCGGGTGGCGCTGCGGCACGGGCGCGCCCGCGGCGGTGGCGACGCCGGCCCGGTGGTGGTGGTGGGCCGGCTGCGGATGGACCTCGCCGGCCGCACCGCCCAGGTGGGCGCCGCGCGGCTCCAGCTGACCGCGACCGAGTACGCGATGCTGGCCTACCTGGCCCAGCACGCCGGCCGGGTGGTGACCCACGAGCTCCTCCTCCGCCAGGTGTGGGGCGGCCGCTACGGGGCCGACCCCCACTACCTGCGGGTCTATGCCAGCCGACTGCGGCGCAAGCTGGGCCCGGAGGCGGCCGGGCTGCTGGTGACCCATCCGGGGATCGGCTACGAGCTCACCCGACCGGGCGTCGGAAGCGACTGAGCGGCCGGGCACGCTCGGCGGGTGCGCGGTCCTCACCTCCGCGGTCAGGCGGACCGGCGGGGGTGCGCCGCCAGCCGCGCGAGCGCCCGGTCGAGCTGGAGGACGTCGACCACCGGCTGGCCCAGGAACCCCAGCGTCGGCGGGGTGACGTTGGCCCACACCAGCCGGCGCAGGCGGGCCGGGGCGAGTCCCCGGGCCCGCGCCACCCCCTGCACCTGGGCGAGGGCGGCGGCCGGGGAGATGTCGGGGTCGAGACCGCTGCCGGAGCTGGTCACGAGGTCGCTGGTGGGGTGCCGCACGCCCAGGCTGCGCTCGGCCCCGATGGCGCTGGCGACGGCGCGCGCCAGCCGGGCCGAGCGCGGACCGAGGTTGGTGCCGCCGCTGGCGAGGGGGTGGTCGCCGTCCGGCCGACCGTGGAAGAACCCGGGGCCGGACCAGGGCTGGCCGATGAGGCTGGAGCCCTGTGCGGTCAGCGAGCCGGCGGCCTGGGCGGGGAACCACCAAGCGGCCAGCCCGGTCTCCAGGAGCGGATAGGCGAGACCGAGGAGGGCGGTCAGCAGCAGGAGGCCGATCGCGGTGCGGCGCAGGTGGAGCGCCATCAGGAGACCCCGAGGGCGGCGAGGAGGAGGTCGATCAGCTTGATGAAGATGAACGGCACCACCACCCCGCCCGCCCCGTACACGAGCAGGTTGCGGCGCAGCAGCTGGGAGGCGCCGGCGGGGCGATAGCGGACCCCGCGCAGGGCCAGCGGGATCAGGGCCACGATCACCAGCGCGTTGAAGATCACCGCCGAGAGCACCGCGGTGTGAGGGCTGTGCAGACGGAGGACGTTGAGCTGGGCCAGCTGGGGATCGGAGGTGATGAAGATGGCGGGGATGATGGCGAAGTACTTGGCCACGTCGTTGGCGATCGAGAAGGTGGTGAGCGATCCCCGGGTGATCAGCAGCTGCTTGCCGATGGCGACGATCTCGATCAGCTTGGTGGGGTTGGAGTCGAGGTCGACCATGTTGCCGGCCTCCTTGGCCGCCATGGTGCCGGTGTTCATCGCCACCCCGACGTCGGCCTGGGCCAGGGCGGGGGCGTCGTTGGTGCCGTCGCCGGCCATCGCCACCAGGCGCCCCCCCGCCTGCTCTGTGCGGATGAGGGCCAGCTTGGCCTCGGGGGTGGCCTCGGCGAGGAAGTCGTCCACCCCCGCCTCGGCGGCGATGGTGGCGGCGGTGAGGGGATTGTCGCCGGTGATCATGACGGTGCGGATGCCCATCGCGCGGAGCTGCTCGAAGCGGGTGCGGATGCCGGATTTGACGACGTCCTTGAGCTCCACCACCCCCAGCACCTGGCTCCCGTCGGCGACCACCAGCGGGGTGGACCCGGCCCGCGCCAGCCGCTCGACACAGGCGTTGAGCTCGGCGGGGATCGTCCCGCCCTGGGCGGCCACGAAGGCGCGCACGGCGTCGCCCGCCCCCTTGCGGATCCGGCGGGTGCCGATGTCGAGGCCGGACATCCTGGTGGCGGCGCTGAAGGGCACCACCTGGTGGGCGGTGGCCAGCTCCCGCCCGCGGATGTCGAACCGCTGCTTGGCGAGGACCACGATCGACCGCCCCTCGGGGGTGTCGTCCGCCAGGGAGGCCAGCTGGGCGGCGTCGGCCAGCTCGCGCTCGCCCACCCCCTGGACCGGGATGAAGGTCTCCGCCATCCGGTTGCCGAGGGTGATGGTCCCGGTCTTGTCGAGGAGCAGGGTGCTGACGTCGCCGGCCGCCTCCACCGCTCGCCCGCTCATGGCCAGCACATTGCGCTGGACCAGGCGGTCCATCCCCGCGATCCCGATCGCCGACAGGAGGGCGCCGATGGTGGTCGGGATCAGGCACACCAGGAGGGCCACCAGGACCACCACCGACACGTGGCCGCCGCCGAATCCGGTGAAGGGAGCGAGCGCGACCGTGACCGGGATGAAGATCAGGGTCAGCGCCGCCAGCAGGATGGTGAGGGCGACCTCGTTGGGGGTCCGCCGGCGGTTGGACCCCTCCACCAGCTCGATCATCCGGTCCAGGAACGTGTGGCCGCGCTCGGCGGTGATCCGGACCACGATCCGGTCGGACAGCACCCGGGTCCCGCCGGTCACCGCCGAGCGGTCCCCGCCGCTCTCGCGGATCACCGGCGCCGACTCCCCGGTGATCGCCGACTCGTCCACCGACGCCACCCCCTCGGCGACGTCACCGTCCGAGGGGACGATGTCGCCCGCCTCGCAGACGACCAGGTCGCCCCGCATCACCTCGGCCGCCCCCACCACCTCCTCGGTCCCATCCGGTCGCAGCCGGCGGGCGGTGGTCTCGGTCCGCATCCGGCGGAGGGCGTCGGCCTGGGCCCGTCCCCGGCCCTCGGCGGTGGCCTCCGCGAAGTTGGCGAAGAGCACGGTGAGGAACAGGGTGGCGGTGACGCCCCAGTCGAAGACCGACGGCCGCGCCACCGACTCCACCAAGGTGATGACGGTGCCCACCACCACGATGAACATCACCGGGTTGCGCACCTGCACCCGGGGGTCGAGCTTGGCGAAGGCGTCGACCGCCGACTGCCGCAGGATGGCGCCGGTCATCCACGCCCGCCGCCGCCGCCCGCCACCGGGGGCGGCCGCGGACGGCGCCAGCTGGGTGCGGGGCGCTGTGCCCGGGCCGGCGGCGCTCACCCGAGGAGCCCTCCGTGCACCAGCTGCTCGGCGATGGGGCCGAGCGCCATGGCGGGCAGGAAGGTGAGCCCGCCCACCAGCAGCACGGTGCCGAGGAGGAGGACCACGAACACCGGGGTGTCGCTGGGCAGGGTCCCCACCGTGCGCGGGACCCTGCTCTGGGCCGCCAGCGACCCGGCGATGGCCAGCACCGGGACCATGATCCCGAAGCGTCCCAGCACCATCGCCAACGCGCCGGTGAGATTGAAGAAGGCGGTGTCGCCGTTCAGCCCGGCGAACGCCGAGCCGTTGTTGTTGGCCTGGGAGGTGAAGGCGTAGAGGATCTCGGTGAAGCCGTGGGGCCCCGCGTTCAGGATCGACGACCGACCAAAGGGGGTGGCGACCGCGACGGCGGTGCAGGCCAGCACCGTGACCGGCATCACCAGGACCGCGATCGAGGCCAGCTTCACCTCCCGGGCCCGGATCTTCTTGCCCAGGTACTCGGGGGTCCGGCCCACCATCAGTCCGCCGATGAAGATGGCGACGATGGCGAACAGCAGCATCGTGTACAGGCCGCTGCCGTCCCCCCCGGGGGAGACCTCGCCCAGCATCATCCCCCCCAGCAGCCCGGCTCCGCCGATGGGGGTGTAGGAGTCGGCGGCGGAGTTCACCGAGCCGGTGGAGGTGGAGGTGGAGGCGACGTCGAAGAGGAGCGAGACCGCAGGCCCGAAGCGGGCCTCCTTGCCCACCATGTTGCCGCCCGGCTGGCGGGTCAGCCCCGCCGCCGCCACCGCCGGATTGGGCCCGGTCTCCGCGATCAGGCTGAAGCCGAGGACGCTGGCGAACAGGATCAGCATGGCGCTGAGGAGCGCCACCCCCTGGCGCACGCTCCCCACCATCCGGCCGAAGGTGTAGGTGAGGGCGAAGGGGATCGCCAGCACGAGCGCGATGCCGAGCAGGTTGGTCAGCCCGTCGGGGTTCTCGAACGGATGGGCGGCGTTGGCGTTGTAGTACCCGCCGCCATTGGTCCCCAGCTGCTTGATGGCGGCCATCGAGGCGACCGGGCCGCGCGGGAGGACCTGGGTGACGCCGTTGAGGGCGTCGTGCACGTGGGCGGGGCCGGCGAGGGTCTGGACCGCCCCCTGGGAGACGTACACCACGGTGGCGACCAGCGCGATCGGGAGCAGGACGTACAGCGTGGTGCGGACCAGGTCGACCCAGAAGTTGCCGATGGTGCTGGACTCCCGCTTGACGAAGCCGCGCACCAGGGCCACCGCCACCAGCATCCCCACCGCGGCGCTGACGAACTGGGGCACCACCAGGGCGGCCATCTGGGACAGGTACGACATCGTCGACTCACCGGCGTAGTTCTGCCAGTTGGTGTTGGTGGCGAAGGAGACCGCGGTGTTGAGGGCGAGCAGAGGCGCCACCCCGTGCAGGTGCTGGGGGTTGAGCGGCAGCCCGCCCTGCAGGCGGAGGATGGCGTAGCTGAGCAGGATGCCGCCGAACGAGAACACCACCATGGCCCCGGCGTACCGCTTCCACGATTGCTCGATGGTGGGGTCCACCCCCAGCAGCCGGTACAGGGGCCGCTCGGCGAAGGCCAGCCAGCGGCTGCGGCCGGTGTACACCCGGGCCATGTAGGCGCCGAGGACGCGCCAGGTGACGGCCAGGGCCGCGGCGAGGACCAGCAGGGTCAGCCAGAAGCCCATCAGAACCACTCCGGCCGGACCATCGCCACCACCAGGTAGACGAAGGCGGCCGTCGAGACGACCAGCAGGATGGCGTCGGCGATCGTCACAGTCGGTCGAGGGCTTCGATCAGCACGTAGAAGGCGGCGCAGCCCGCCACCACCAGCACCACCGCGAGGAGATCGAGCATCACGGCCGAGCCTAACCCCGGCCCCGTCAACGTGCCGTCAGACGCCCCCCGGTCGGCGACAACAGACCGTCAACACCAGCGGCGGCCGGCGGGTCGGCCCGGCGACCTCCCCCGGCGTAGACTCGTCCCGATGGCAGGGTCGACGCGACCGTGAGGTCGGACCAGCGCCAGGCAGGGGGCGGCCGCGAGTGGTCGCGGCGGGTCACCAGTCGGTGGATGGTGGCCGGGGTGCTGTCGCCGGGCGGCGCTCAACGCCGCCCGGCGACAGCCGGGCTGGCGGCGCGTCCTGATGCCGATCGCCGTCCTCGGGTTCGGGCTCTCCGCCGCGACCGTCCGGGTCACGGCGGGCCCCGCCGGGCTGGCCGTCCGCTTCGGACCCTGGGGCTGGCCGGTCCGCCGCGTCGCCCTGGGGAGGATCCGACGCGCCCGCGTCGAGCACCTGGAGCCGCTCCGATACGGCGGGTGGGGATATCGGCGGGGCCTGCGCCGGACCCGGGTCGTGGTCCGGCGCGGGGAGGCTCTGGTGGTCGACCTGGACCGGGGCCGCTCCTTCGGGGTGTACCGCTCGCGGATTCCTGGACACCGAAGCCATGTCAATGATGCCCAGTGCGTCGATGTGCTGGCGCGGGTGGGTCGGGATCATGCTGCCAACTCCGTGGTGAGCCTGAGACGTGCCACCGCGGGCGTGCCGTCGTTGGGCTTGGCGACCAGCCACTGCTGGTTGTACTGCTCCCGGAAGGTGTGTCGTGCCACCAGCAGGTCGGCCACGGTGTCGAAGCGCTGCGCCCACAGCAGCTGCTCTTTGAGCGTGCGGATGAAGCGCTCAACGACTCCATTGCCCTCCGGCTCTCGGACGGAGGCCGGACTGCGCTCGAGGCCCAGGAAACGCAGCTCGGCCTGGAAATGGTGGGACTGGTCCGGACTGCCGTTGTCGTGCCGGAGCGTCAGCCCCTTGGCGATGTCGGCGGTGTAGCCGGAGAAGTGTTCCCGCCCCCCCTGGCGGATCGGCTCCAAGGCTTCGAACCGCGTTCCCCGCACCGCGGCGTGGATCCCGATGCACTCCTGGCTGCAAGGGTCGACCGCGAGGAAGATCGTCGCCGGACCCTCACCCGTGAACGTGCTGGTGGCATCCGTGCCCCACATCGCGTCGGGCCAGTCCGTGGTGATGGTGCCGTCGTGGGCCTTGGGGCCGTGCGGGCGTCGGTCCCGGGTCGGCGCCAGCAGCTCTGCCGCCCGCATCAGCCGGAGCACGCGGGCCTGGCTGGTGCGGATCCCGTCCCGCCGCAGCTGGGCCCACGCCTTGCGGTACCCCTCGCCGAGCCAGGGCGAGGCCTGCAGAACGGCCCGGATCTGCTCGGTCAGCCCCGCATCACTCCCGGCCGTCTTCGGCCCGCGCTTCTGCGGGAGCCGCGCCGGCGCCAGCGCCCGAGCCTGGTCCGCGTAGACGGTCGAGCGCGGGATCTCGAGCACCCGGCACGTGCGGGCCACGCCGTAGGGCCGGCCGGCGGAGGCCGAGACGGTCTGGCTCACCGCCTCAACCGCCGCCGCGACGAGAGGGTGGTTGGCCTCCGCCCGCCGCGCCCGCTCCCGAGGAGCTCGTTCTCCATCGTGATCCCCCCGATCTTCGTCTTCATCCGGGCGATCGCGACGTCACGCTCGTCGCTGTCGCGGCGGCGCAGCCCTGCCTTCCCGCTGGCGACAAACTGCTCCCGCCACTGGGCGATCGCGGCGCCCGTCACCCCCAGCTCCCGGCTCAGCGCGTCCAGCTCCTCGCCCCGCAGCACCCGCAGCACCATCTCCAGCTTCCGCCGCGACGACCACCGGCCGCGGTCGCCACCGGGGCTCCCCGCCAGCTTCCGTCCACTCCGTCGACTGGTCACCGGGCCACCTCCTGCGTGGATCTACCATTCTCCCCGCGAGGTGTCCCGGGAAACCCTAGGGCGGGGGAGGGGTCACGGTGGACGACGCGGCCAGCGCGGTCTCGCGCCTCGATCGCGAGCGGGACCGGAACACGTCCGGCAGCTGACGGCGAGGCCGAACGCGTCGTGGCCGGGGTCGGAGCCCTCGACCCCGAGGATCGGCGGCCGGCGGCTCGCAGGCTCCCACCGTCGGCAGGGTGCCGACGTCCGCGTCCGTCGTGACCGGCTGGGCCCCAGCGTGGCACGGCCCCGGGCCTCCCCACCACGACGGGAGCGCACCCCCACCGCCTCGGTACGCCGGCACACGTCCCAGGCGGGCGCGCGACGAGCGCGCGCTCGTACGTCCGGACCGGCGCGACCATCCTGACGCGCCGCTCGATCCCGCCTCCGCGGCGCGCTGGACGTGCAGGAGCCAGCCGCAGCCGGCGCCGCGCGGGCGGCCGTTGGCACCGTGACCGCCCCGCGACGGCGACGCGGTGGCCGCCCACCCCGGGGTCGTCACGACGCAGCCAGCGACGTCCGCTCCCTCGACCGGCCGGCGATGGCGCAGCGGCCCCGGCCCGCTACGGTCCTTGCGGACGACCCCACGAACAGGGAGCGGACCGGCGACGACACGCCTGGTGGGAGCCGACGGACACATCGGTGCCGGCCGGACCCGACGGTGGGTGAGGCGGTCCCCGGCTGGCTCCGCCGCGTCACGGGCACCGGGGCCGGCTGCGCGGGGGGCCCGATCACCCTGCCGACCGTGCGGTCGAGACGAACCGGCCCTGGCGGACCGGCGAGGCCCCCGGCCGAACGCCCGCCGCATCCCGCCTGCTCCACGGCGCCGACGCGGGCGCCGGCAATGGCTGCCGGGGCCGCTCCTGGTGGGCTGCAGCGACCGCGGTGGCGGGAGCGCACGGTCGCCCGACGCTCGGGTGCCGCCCAACCACCTCTCCCGAGCATCGCCGATGGCGTCCGTTCCCGCCATCGACCGCGTCGTTCCCCCGCGCAGGGTGGGTCGGGAGGGCGGCCATCCGCGGGAGGCGGCCGGTGACAGGGTCAGCTCACCCCCTCTTGGAGCAGGCGGGGGAGCGCCCCGTGCCACCAGCTGGCCAGATCGCTCAGCGCCAGGTCGACGACGCCGTCGAGCGCCAGCCGTGGCCCGGCGGTCACCCCGAGCAGGCTGTGCGGGACCCGCTGCGCCGTCGCCCGGGCGCCCAGCTCCGCCGCCCGGTCCCGATCGCAGCTCACCAGCACCCGTGACTGCGCCTCCCCGAAGAGGTAGGCGGCGAGCCAGCCGGGCGGCGCTGCTGGCATGGCGGGCGGGCGCAGGTGGGCGCCCACCCCCTTTGAGACGCAGGACTCGGTGAGGGCGACCGCGAGCCCGCCGCGGGCGCAGTCGTGCGCCGAGCGGAGGAGCCCGTCGATCGCGGCCCGGCGAACCACCTCCTGGACCCGCGCCTCCAGGTCCAGGTCCAGGTGGGGGGCGGGCCCCTCGCACCGCCCCCACAGCACCCGCTGGTACTCCGAGGCCCCGAGGCCCCCGCCGGCCTCCGCGGACGGGTCGGGCGGTCCCAGGAGGACGACGGCGAGACCCGGTTCGGCAAACCCGATCCCGATCCGGTGCGCCAGCGAGGCCAGCCGCCCCACCACGCCCACCACCGGGGTCGGGGGGATGCTGCGACCGAGGGTGTCGTTGTACAGGCTGACGTTGCCGCTGACCACCGGCAGCCCGAGGGCGCGGCAGGCGTCGGCCAATCCGCTGATCGCCTCCTCCAGCTGCCACATCACCTCGGGCCGGTCGGGCGAGCCGAAGTTGAGGCAGTTGGTGACCGCCAGCGGGGTGGCCCCCACCACCGCGCAGTTGCGGCTGGCCTCGGCGACCGCGATGGCCGCCGCCCGCCGCGGGGCGTAGGCGCCGCAGCGGTGGCCGCCGTCGACGGTGAGGGCGAGGGCGTCGTCGCGGCCCCGCAGCCGCACCACCGCGGCGTCGCCGCCCGGGCCCGCGACGGTGTCGTCCCCCACCATGTGGTCGTACTGGCGCCACACCCACTCGGCCGAGGCGCAGTTCCCCGCCTCCAGGATCCGCTGCCAGGCGACGGCGGCCGGGCACGGGAGCGGGTCGGCGAGGGGGTCGGCGGCCAGACGCCGCTCGCGGTCGGCCGGCGGGGCCGCCGGCGGCCGACGCTCCGGGCTGCCGTCGACCAGCAGCGACAGCGGCAGGTCGGCGACCGGCTCTGTGCCGTCGGCGATGCGCAGACGGCCGTGGTCGCGGACCGTCCCGATGGCGTCGGTGTGCAGCCCCCAGCGCGCGAACCCGGCGGCGACGCGCGCCTCCGCGCCGCGGCTGACCACCAGCACCATCCGCTCCTGGGATTCGCTCAGCATCACCTCGACCGGGGTCATCCCCTGCTCCCGCCGGCTGACCCGTGACACGTCGAGGTCGAGGCCCATCCCGCCGCGATGGGCCATCTCCGCGCAGCTGCTGGTGAGCCCGGCCGCCCCGCAGTCCTGCAGGGCGACGAGGTCGGGGTCGCCGACCAGCTCCTGGCACGCCTCCAGCAGGCACTTCTCCAAGAAGGGGTTGCCCACCTGGACCGCGGGACGACGCTCCGCCGCGTGCTCGTCGAACTCGGCGGAGGCGAACGCGGCTCCGCCGATGCCGTCCCGACCGGTGTCGGAGCCGACCAGCAGGACGGGGTTGCCGGGGCCCTCGGCGCGGGCGCGGATCAACCCCTCCGGCCGGGCCAGCCCGACGCACATCGCGTTGACCAGGCAGTTGTCGCGGTAGCCGGCGTCCTGGACCAGCTCGCCGCCCACGGTGGGGATGCCGACACAGTTGCCGTACCAGGCGATGCCCTCCACCACCCGCCGGCCGAGGTGCGCCTGGGGGCCCTCCGCCAGCTCGCCGAACGCCAGCGCGTCCAGCAGCGCGACCGGCCGCGCCCCCATCGCGAACACGTCGCGGAGGATCCCGCCCACACCGGTCGCCGCCCCCTGCACCGGCTCGATGGCGCTGGGGTGGTTGTGGGACTCGATCTTGAAGCAGCAGGCCAGCCCGCCCCCGAGGTCGATGACCCCGGCGTTCTCGCCCGGTCCCTGGAGCACGTGCGGCGCCGTGGTCGGCAGCTGCCGCAGGAGGGCGCGGCTGGTCTTGTACGAGCAGTGCTCGGACCAGAGCACCCCGAAGAGGGCCAGCTCGGTCGGATTGGGGGTCCGGCCGAGACCCCCGACGATGGCGTCGTACTCCTGCGGGGTCAGCCCGGTCGCCTCCAGTCGGCGCGCGAGTCCGCGGTCGAGGTCCGGGTCGGAGGAGGTCATCTGGGTGCGGTCGCCACCGCGGCGGCGGGGGCGGCGGCGCGGGCGCGCCACGGGCCGGCCATCCGCAGCAGCTGGAGCCCGTCCACCGAGCCGAGGACCGCTTCGCAGGCCCGCTCGGGGTGGGGCATCATCCCCAGCACGTTGCCATTACGGCTCACGATCCCGGCGATGTTGGCGAGCGAGCCGTTGGGGTTGGCGGCTGCGGTGGCACGGCCCCGATCGTCGACGTAGCGGAGGACGACCCGGCCCTCGGCCTCGAGTGCCGCCACCGTCCCCGGGTCGGCGTGGTAGCGACCCTCGCCGTGGGCGATGGGGATGCGCAACGGCGGGCCGCCGAGGGCCCCTGCGGTGAAGGGGGTGGGCCGCCCCTCGACCCCGAGCCGCGTCCATCCACAGCGGAACTGGAGGCCGCGGTTGCGCAGGAGCGCGCCGGGGAGGAGGCGGGCCTCGCAGAGGACCTGGAAGCCGTTGCAGATCCCGAGCACCAGCCCGCCCGCCTTCGCGAAGGCCCGCACCGAGGTCATGATCGGGGCATGGGCGGCGATCGCGCCCGCGCGCAGGTAGTCGCCGTAGGCGAACCCGCCGGGGAGGACGACGCAGTCGACCCCGCGGAGGTCGCGGTCGGCGTGCCAGAGCGTCACCGCCTCGGCTCCGACCGCAGCCGCCGCGTGGGCGCAGTCGCGGTCGCTCCAAGTGCCGGGGAAGACGACGATCCCGAACCGCATCAGCGCACGCGGCCGCTCGCGATCACGGAGGTTCCGGCGCGGTCGCCGGCACGACCCCGTCCGCCTCCCCCGCCTCCCGCAGGGTGAACCGGAAGTCCTCGATCACGCCGTTGCACAGCAGCTGCTCGCACATCGCCGCAACCCGGGCGGAGGCGCCCGGGGCCGGGGCGTCGAGGGTGACGGCGAGGTAGCGCCCCACCCTGACGTCCACCACCTCGTCGAAGCCGAGGGTGTGGAGGGCATGGCGGACCGCCTCGCCCTGGGGGTCGTTCACGACCCGTTTCAGGGTGACGAGGACGTCGGCGACAGGTCGATCCCGGTGATCCGTCGGCAGGCCTCCAGGTAGCGCGCGCGGACCCCGGCCACCAGCTCGGGCGGCAGGGGCGGGGCGGGCGGGGTGCGGTCCCAATCGAGCTGGAGCAGGTAGTCGCGCACCGACTGCTTGTCGAAGCCGGACCGGGCCCCGGCCCTGGCCGGCAGGCTGGCGTCCCAGAAGCGCGACGAATCGGGCGTCACGCACTCGTCGATGCAGTGGAGCCGGCCGTCGATCCAGCCGAACTCGAACTTGGTGTCGACGAGGACGAAGCCGGCGGCGGCGACCAGCCCGGACGCGGCCGCGAAGCACGCCAGGCTGACCGACTCCAGCTGGTCCGCGACCTCGGTCCCCACCAGGCTGCGCAGGTGGGCGCGGGAGACGTTCTCGTCGTGCCCGCGATCGTGTTTGACGGCCGGGGTGAAGCGCGGCTCGGGGAGGGCGTCGCCCTCCCCGAGACCCGCCGGGACCGGCTCTGCCGCCAGGGTGCCGCGCTCGCGGACCTCGGCCCATCCGGACCCCGCCAGCCGGCTGCGCACGACGCATTCGACGTCGATCCGCTCCGCCCGCCTCACCCACATCGCCCGGTCCGCCACCCGGGCGCGGGCCGCCTCCGGCAGCCCCGCGGGATCGTCGGCGCACAGGTGGTTGGGCACGACCGCGCGGGTCCGGTCGAAGAAGAAGCGCGACATCTGGGTGAGCACCCGGCCCTTGTCGGGGACCGGGGTGGGCAGGACGCAGTCGAAGGCGGAGATCCGATCGCTGGCGACCATCAGGAGCCGGTCGCCGAGGTCGTAGGTGTCGCGCACCTTGCCGCGCCGCCAGAGGCGAAGGCCGAGCGCCTCCAAGCCGGCGGCGGCGGTCACGCGGCCCCTCCCGGTGCGGCCGGTCCGGTGTCGAGCCCCACCCGCGCCAGTGCCTCCGCCACCCCGCCCATCGCGCGCTCCAGGTCGAAGCAGCCGGCGATCGCCTCCGGGCCGAGGAGGCGGAGGAGCTCGGGATCGCGCCCGGCGACCTCCCGGAACGACGAGGCGCCGTCCGGCGACGCCAGCCGCTGCACCAGCCGGTAGGCGTCCTCGCGGAGGCAGCCACGGTCGATGAGCGCCAAAAGCACGCGCTGGCTGTAGACGCGGCCCCCCTCCTGCTCGAGGTTGGCCAGCATCCGCTCGGGATGGACCTCGAGGCCGCCCACCACCTCGGTCAGGGTGCGGAGCATGTGGCCGAGCGCCATGGTGGCGTCGGGGAGGATCACCCGCTCCACCGAGGAGTGGGAGATGTCGCGCTCGTGCCAGAGGGCGACATCCTCCAGCGCCGCGATCGCGTGTCCCCGCAGCAGCCGGGCCAGTCCGCAGACCTGCTCGCTGCGGACCGGGTTGCGCTTGTGGGGCATCGCCGAGGAGCCCTTCTGCCGCTCCCCGAACGGCTCCAGCGCCTCCCCGACCTCGGTCCGCTGGAGGTGGCGGATGGTGAGGGCCAGCCGCTCCAGGGTCGCCCCCAAGACTGCGACGGCGCACACGAAGGCGGCGTGGCGGTCGCGGGCCACCACCTGGGTCGTGATCGGAGCCGGGTCGAGGCCGAGCAGGGCCAGGGCCCTTTCCTCCACCTCGGGGGCCACGGTGGCCGAGGTGCCCACCGCGCCGCGCAGCCGGCCGACGGCGACCTCCTCGGCCGCTCGGCGGAGACGGTCCCGGCTGCGGCGGATCTCGTCGTGGTGGTTGGCGAGGACGAAGCCGAAGCTCACCGGCTCGGCGTGGACGCCGTGGGTGCGACCGGCCATCGGGGTGCGGACGTGGGTGCGGGCGAGCGCCCCCAGGGCCGCCAGGAGCCGATCGGCCTCCGCCTGCAGCACCTGGGCCGCGCGGCCCAGCTGGAGGGCGAGGGCGGTGTCGACGACGTCCTGGCTGGTGAGCCCCCGGTGGAGGTGGCGGCCGGCGGGGCCGAGCGTCTCCTGCACCGCGCTGACGAACGCGGCCACATCGTGGCCCTGCTCGGCCTCCAGCTCGCCGACGCGCGCCGGGTCCGGAGACCGTGCGCCACGGATCAGCTCCAGGTCGGCGCCGGGCACCTGGCCCGCCGCGGCCATCCCCTCGCACGCGGCCACCTCGACGCGAAGCCAGCTCGCGAGCCGCTCCCCCTCCGACCAGATCGCGCGGAGCTCGGCTGGCGCGTACCGGTCGATCACCGACTGGGCTGGCGGGGACCGGTCTGCACGGTTCGAGTATAGGAAGGGCGGGGCATTCGGCCGCGGCCGGGTGGCGGACCGTGCACACCGGGCCCGGACCGGCGCGTCCCGCGCCCGGCCGCCCGTAGTGTGGAGGTGTGCCGACGGCCCCCGGGGACCATAACCTTTCCGGCCGCGGGCCGTTGACCGCAGCGAACCGCCCGTCCACGGCGGCCGGAGTTCGCGGCCGATGAGCCCCCGTGCCGACGACGATGCGCGGCTCATCGACCTGGCGAAACGGGACCCGGAGGCCTTTGGTGCCCTCTACGACCGGTACGTCACCCAGATCTACCGCTTCGCCTCGGCGCGGCTCCGCAATCCGGCGGCCGCCGAGGACGTCACCAGCGAGGTCTTCTTCAAGGCCCTGCGGGCCCTCCCCCGCTATCGCAGCACCGGCCATCCCTTCTCGGCGTGGCTCTATCAGATCGCGGCCAACGCGATCGCCGACCATCACCGCGGCCGGCGCCATCCCGAGACCGACCTGGAGGAGGCCGGCCAGCTGGCGGAGGGCGGACCCGGACTCGAGGACACGGTGCTCGCCCGCGCCGAGGCGAAGCGGGTCTGGGTCGCAATCGACGCCCTCCCCGAGCAGCAGCGGATGGCGATGACCCTGAAGTACGCGGAGGACCTCCGGCTCGCCGAGATCGGCATCATCATGGGCAAGAGCGAGGGGGCGATCAAGCTGCTGATCCATCGCGGGACCCGCAGCGTCCGGGCGGCGCTCCTCGTCGGTCAGCCGGGCCGGCCGCCGATCCAGGAGGAGCGCTCGCTTTGAACTGGCCCTGGGCCGCGCGACGGCGAGAACAGCGGGAGGGGTCCACGGTCGACCCCGACCTGCTGGCGATCTTCCCCGCCGACGACGACGACCCGGAGCTCCTCCAGTTCGCCCAGCACCTCCGCTCCCTTCGTCCCCACCGTCCCGGCGAGCTCCCTGACGCCGCCTTCCAGCAGGGCCTCCGGAGCCGTCTGCTCGCCGAGGCCCGCCAGCGGCGCGCCCGCCGGCTCGACATCGGGGTGCGGCTCGGGGTGGGGCTCGGGATGGCCGGCCTGGCGATGGTCGCCCTGGTGGCGATCGCGATCGCGATCTTCCCCCCGGCGGCTGGGCCCGTCCTGGCCCAGAGCCGCCAGGCCGGGAGCCACGCCCTCGCCCCCACCCAGGCCATCGAGCTCAGCTTCAATCGACCGATGGCGGAGGCCGCGGTGGAGGCCGGTCTCAGGATTCGGCCGGCCGTCCCCTTCACCACCACCTGGACCGACCCCGAGCATCTCACCATCCATCCCCGGCACGCGCTCGCCCAGGACGTCTCGTACGTCGTGACGATCGCCCGCACCTCGGCCCGGGCCGCGAACGGGGCTGAGGCGGCGCGGTCGATCGTGATCCCCTTCGGGACCGCTGCCGCCAAGCCGACGCCCGCGCGAACCGCGATCGGTCCCCGGGTGACCCGGGTGGTGGAGCTCGCCCGCGCCGACGGGGCCACGGCCCTCCTGAAGGGCCCCGGCGGCATGCTCTACGTCTCCGCGACCGGGACGCTCGTCCCGGCCGGGGCGCGGACCATCCGGCGCCTCCCGCTGGCGGTCCGATCCGTCGCCACCCTCGGAGCCGGGGCGATCGGGAACTCGCTGGGCGCGCTGAGGCCACGGCGCGCGTCGGCGACCCCGTCGCCGACGGCCAGCCCGTCCGCGGCCGTGAGCCCCTCGCCAGCATCGACCCCATCGCCTCCCGCGAGTCTCGCACCCGGGGCCACCCCGAGCGCCTCCTCCCTGCCGGGCGCCGGGACGGCGGGGCGGGCCGTGGTCGCGGCCAGCCCGTCTCCGTCCCCGGGCACGACCGCCACCCCCACCGCCCCGATCGTCCCGACCCCCACCAGCCTGGCTCCGACCGCGACCGCCCTCCCCACGGCGTCGCCCTCACCGACCCCCACCGGGGCCGGCGTGCCGGTGCTGAGCGCGGGACCGGGCGCGCTGGCCACTCCCAGCGTGTCGGCAGGCGTGACCCCGAACCCCGGCGGCACGATCGCCGCCGTCCCCTCTCCGAGCTCGACCTCGAGCCCGAGCCCGAGCGCAAGGGTCCGACCCCTCGCGCCGAGCATCGGCCAGCCCGGACCGGCGGCAACGGTGTTCCGCCTCAGCCCGGACGGCCGGACCAGCGTCCCCCTCCTTCGCGGGGTCCACGGGGTCACCCTGTCGCCCGACGGGACCAGCGTGGCGGGGTGGGCGGTGGCCGCCGGAGGCAGCCAGGTGCTGGAGGTCGCCAACACCGCCGGGGTGCGGTCGGCCGAGGTCCTCACCCATTCGCCGCTAGCGGATCCCACCGCCACCTGGCTCGACGACGGCCACCTCCTCGTGTCGACCGCCGAGGGTCTCGTCTCGATCGGGCTGGACCGCCACGTCGCCCCGGTCGACGTCGGGGTGCGCCTCGGCCACGAGGGGTACTTCCGGCTCGCCCCGTCCGGGCTCGACCTCTACTCGGTGCCGGGTGGCCGCCCGACCGTGACCAACCTCACGACCCTCACCACGGTCCGCCTGCCGGGGCTCGTCGCCGGACCGGTCTGGTCTCCCGACGGCGCGCACCTCGCCTACGTCACGGCGGCGGGTGGGGTCGAGACCCTCGACCGGGCCAACGCCGACGGGTCCGACCCGGCGCCGCTGTTCGCAGGCGCGCGCGGCGCCCGGATCGCCCACCTGGCGTTCAGCCCGGGAGGGCAGTTCGTGGCCTTCACGGTGACCCGGCCGGGTGGCGCGCCGGAGCTCACCGTCGCCGGCACCGCCTCCGGCGCCGTGACCACGCTGAGTGCCCGGCCGGGGATCGTGGATCCGGTCTGGAGCGCCACCGGGAGCGCCATCGCCGCCCTGGAGCTGGGGCCGACCGGCGTCGCCGGCGCCGTCCTCACCTTCGAGCTCAGCGACGTGGGCGCGGTCGGGACGAGCCCGCAGGGCCTGGCGGCGGCCGCCGCCAGCACCCTGGCCCAGGCCCAGGTCACCGGACCACGCGCCGCGGGCCTCGCCGCCCGGGTCCTCGCCGCGTCGGCCCGCGTCCCCGCGGCAGCGCTGTTCCCAGGCCGCTTCAATCGCGCCTACATCCTCTCGACGACGCCGCTGGCCACCTCCGCCGGCGCCTACGGGGTGGACGTCCACCTCATTCGCGACGCCACCGCCACCCAACCGACCGAGTACCTCCAGGAGCAGCTGACGGTGCAGGTGGCCGGTCAGCGGGCGCGGGTCCTCGCGGTCACCGCCAGCGTGATGGAGCCGGTTCCATCCGGTCCGACCGTGATGCAGACGCAGGTGGTCTCAGGGGCCGATGGCACCACCGTCTTCCGGCTCCAGTTCGACGCCGACCTCGATCCCGCGACGGTCAGCGCCCACGCCGTCAGCCTCACCGTCGGCAACACCGTCGTGACCGGCCTGCAGCTCGCGTACAGCCCGTCCACCCGGACCCTGTCCGTCAGCGCCGGCCCGATCCCGGCGGGCGCGATCACCCTCACGGTCGGCGCACCGCTCGCCGACGTCGATCACACCCCGATGGGTGCACCCTTCCACCTCGCCCTCCCCGCCACCCTGCCGAGCCTGGAGGCCGCTCCGCCGAGCTGAGCCCGCTGGGTGGGCGACCGCGGGGAGACGCTGGCTCGCCGTGGTGGACGTGGGCTGCGCGGGTCGGCCACCCGTGCCCGCGGCGGTCGACGCCGGCGTAGCCATGGACGTCGCGGCGGGCGG
>DATLUG010000010.1:0-146920 GCA_035533215.1 Candidatus Micrarchaeia archaeon
GCCAAGCCCGCCGCTGCCCCCGCTGCCATGCCACCCCACCCCCGGGGTGATCGGATTTAGCCGATTTCGGTGATCGGATTCGACCGAAACGCCTGATCGGATTCAGCCGAAACGGCTGATCGGATTACTCCGAAATCCGCAACTGAAGGGCGTCGAGGCTGCTGCGGGCAAAGCGGTCCAACTTCCACACCACCACTAGGTCCATCCGGCCGTGCCGGGCCTCCCCGAGGAGCTGGCGCCATGCCCGCCGGCCCGGAGGTCCGATGCCGAGGCGTGATCCACGTATTCGGCGGCCACGATCCAGCCCCGAGCGGCGGCCAACTCCCGCATGGGCACGAGCTGCGTCTCGGGGTCCTGCCCCTTGTCGTCGGTGGAGACGCGGCCATAGAGCGCCGCTTTGACCGGCCGGCCGCCCCCGACCTCAGCGGGCATGGTCGCCCCCGGTGGGGGCCGATGGCCGACCGGCCCCGCTGGCGGCGCGGCGGCGGAGCCGGGCCAGGTGGGCGAGGTCCGCTGGGTCCGGCTCGACGCCGTCCCACCGCCGGTCCTGCTGGAGGAGCCACTCGTAGACCCGTAGGTCGTCGGCGGGGTCGGGCATCCGCCCCGCCGCGAGGGCTGCCGCCATCCGGCCCAGGGCGAACATCACCGCGGCTTCGCGGGTCATCGGACCGCCCCTCGGACGGCGCGCTCCACCGCGTCCAACCCCGCCGTCACCTCCGCCACGTACGCGCCGACCCCGGCCGCCCAGCTCGGCGGCTCGGTGGTGGCGACGCCGGACTCCAGCACGTCGAGGTAGCCCTGCCAGCTCGGGCCGGGGATCGCCGCCCGGGGGTGCGGGAGCCGGGTCAACCCCTCGCAGCGGGCGGCCAACCTCGCCTCGGCATCCACGAGCTGGCGGAGGGACGGCCCAAGCGCCTCGACCTCGGACACCACGGTGGGACGTGCCGACCCGGTGAGCTGGACCGTCCCCGGCCCCACCCCGGGCTCCAACCCGACTCCGGCCGCGAAGCAGGCGCGGAGCGTCGCGAGGATGCGGGCGGGATCGGCGGCCGGGCGGGACCGCGGCGTGGCCGAGGTCACGGCCCCTCCTCGGCTGGTCGCAGCGTCGGGGTGAGCTGGGCTTGCGCCCAGGCCAGGTACGCGGCCAGGGCCGCCTCGAAGCCGGCCCGGTCGCAGGCCCGGTAGGCGCAGTCGATCACGTCGAGGAAGCTCTGCCACTCCGGGCCGGTAACCGGAGGGCGGGGCGCGGGCAGCCGTTCGTAGGCGACCGCCAGCCCCTCGAAGCTATCCGCGAGCCGCAGCTCGGCGCTGAGCTGCCACACGAGGGCGGGCTTGACGGCGAGGATGGCGGCCTTGAGCGCCGGAGTGACCGCGGACCACGGCTGGAGGCGGAGCTTGCCCGGCTCGGGGTGAAGGCCGACCGTCACCCCGACGGCGGCGAGCTGGGCGCGGACCGTCTCGACGGTCGGGCCAGTCGGCGGGGCCGTCACAGCGTCCCCTCGTCCCGGTCGGGCGGGGTCGAATCGCGGCCATCCAGCCCGACTGCGGGGGGGTGGTGCTCAGATACACGTACTCGAGCATCACCCCCCACGGCTGCACCGCCCCGGAGAGCGTCGGAGGGAGATTCTGAGATCAAATCGGGCCCGGCCGGGAGCCCGGGGAGGGTGAGCACCACCCCTCCGGCGTGAGCACCACCCCCCTGGGGGCCCTCGGCGGCCCCGCCGCGGGCCGTGCGCCGCCGTCTGGGGCCCGCGTCAGTGGGAGGCGGTGGTGGTGTTGGGGGCGGCTGATCGGCCGGCTGATCCGGTTGCCGGACCCACCACGCGAGGCCCATGGGCGTCGTCGCGTGCTCGGCGACGACGCCGACCTCGGCCCGGGCGCGCCGGAGGGTTGCCGCCGTGTGGCCCGCCACGTCGGCCGCGGCGTCGAGCTCGCGGGACCAGCGCGGGCCGTCCGCGAGCTGGGCCGTGAGCCAGGCGACCGCCCGTGCCCGCTCCCCGGCCTCGGCGGCGTCCCGTGGCGCCGGCCGAGCCAGGAG
This sequence comes from Candidatus Micrarchaeia archaeon, assembly GCA_035533215.1. Classification (GTDB taxonomy): domain Bacteria; phylum Chloroflexota; class Dormibacteria; order Aeolococcales; family Bog-877; genus DAHUZL01. The sequence continues at coordinate 2,039 of DATLUG010000010.1, forward strand.
CCGATCCGCGGTCAGCTCGGGGTCAAGCTGGCCCCACTGGAGCCCATCGGGGAAGGGGAGGAACAACTCGATCCCCGGCCGCTCGGCGCCGAGGTTGTTTTTGAGTTGCACGACGGCGCGACGCTCCGTGTCTGGGTCGCGCCCGACCAGGAGCGCCGCCCGAACCGCGGCGGTGTAGGCGACCGAACCCAGCACGCGCAGCACCGGGTCGTCAGTTTCGGACTTGCGCAAGTGGGCCAGTCCGACGACGGCGATCCCGCTCCGCGCGGCGAAATCCTGAAGCGGCTGGAGCGCCGCCCGCGTTTCGTTGTCGCGGTACATGTCGTGCGCATCGCCCAGGAACACGTTGAGCGGCGAGATCACGAGGAGCGCCACGTCGCCGATCTCCGCACACTGCCGCTCTAGATCGGCCAGGGCCTTCGCGTCGGGCACGACCGGACGGCCCTCCGCATCACGCGCGCCCATCACGAAGTGCACGCGTGTGAGGTCGGCGCCTAGGAGCTCCGCACGTGGGCGCAAGGTGTCGTGCGGATCGTCCTCGTATTCCAGCCACATCACTGATCGCGGCCCGTCGGGCGCCTCGCCGTCGGGCAACGCGACGCCCAGGGTCATCGCCGCCGTGACCGCCATGGCGACCCACCCCTTGCCCATGCCAGCATGACCAGCGATGAGAGAGAGTCGACCGCGTGGGATGCGGTGCGCCCATAGCCACGGCACGGCGCGCGCCACTACGTCGATGGCGCGGGCGATGACGACGGAGACCCCGGCCCCCCTGCCATTCGGGGTAGGCCCGCCGCTGTCCGGCGAGGGAGCGGCCGGGTCGTCCGCGTCGGCCGCCGGCTCCGGCTGCGCTCCCCGGATGTCGTCGGGGTCGACGTCGGCGAAGTCGGGTTCGCCAGCCATCAGGCCGCCGCCGGGTGGGGGACGAACACCTCGACCGTGATTCCGCGACGCCGTGCCCGCGCCGCGAGCTGATCGGCCGCGCCACGTCCGGCGGGGTCGGTGTCGGCCCAGACCTGGAGCGCGACCAGACCGTCCGGCAGCTCCAATGCCGCCACCCCGGGGGCGCTCCCCGCCGCCCACAGCGGGATGCCGCGCGCCTCGGCGACTGCTAGGGCGGTTTCGATGCCCTCGGCGACGGCGAGCCGACCGTCGGCGAGCTCGCCCAGGTGGATTGCCGACCCGTGAACGCGGCCGAGGAAGCGCTTCGGGACGGCAACGGCGGCCTGACCCAGTCCGATCGGGTCGAGGAATGTGCGCGAGAGGCCGGTGACGCTGCCGTCGGGCAGCGTGAATCTCGCCACCATCCCCGCGAACCACCGCCGCGGCTGGGCGAGCTCCGCGTACAGGAGCGACGAGTGGAGCCGCAGGGCGGGCGGCACGGCACCGCTCAGCCCACGGTGGCGCAGGTAGGCGGCGAGCCGGGGGTGGTCGGGAACCGCCCCGGCCCAGAGCCGGGCGACCAGCGCCAGCGTCGCCCCGGGGGACGGCGGCACGGGCACGTAGCCGGGCGGCCAGGCCGGCGGCGGGGCGCCGCCCAGCCGGTCGCGCACCGCCGCCGCGACCGCGGGCCGGGAGCAGCCGCCGTGGCACGTGAAGAGCGGCGCCCGATCGCCTGGGCGCACGCTGAGCGACGGGGACCGGTCGCCCTGACCCTGACCGTGGGCCGGGGCCGGGCAGTGGCTCGGCCCGGACCCCCGCCTGACGGAGGCGGCGCACGGGCAGCCGGGCTGACCGCAGGCCAGGGCGGCTAGGATCGCGACCGCTGACGGCGGCGTAATCTGGGGCGTGGTCGGTGGGTGGAAAGACATCGGCCCTGGTCGCCGGGGTCCGGGCCGGACCCGCGGCGGCCCCCTCCCTACGAGCCCGGCCCCACGGGCGCCGCGGGAGCGACCGGGGCGAGGAGGCTGGCGATCCCCTCCGGCAGCTCCACGACCGGGGTCGCGGCCAACGCCCGCCCGATCCGGCCGAGGGTCGGCCCGGTGATGGCACCGCCGCGAAGGGCCTTGCTGACGGTTGCCTCGCTGAGGCCCGCGATCCGGGCGAACCCCTGCTGATCGAGCCCGCGGATCGCGACCGCGACGCGGAGCGCGCTGGGGTCGGGGGTCACGGTGGCGGCGCGGCGAGCCGGGGTGGTGGTGGCCATCGCCCGCAATTCCACCAGGATGGCCCCGGGCAAACTTGTCGGTTTCGTGTCGTGCTGTGATGCGGCCCTGCCGCGACGGGGCCGGCCCGGGCCCGGCTCTCTACGGGTCCGGGGTCTGGGTCAGCCAGATGCCACAGTGCGGGCACCGCGCCAGGAGCTGGTCCGGTGACACCTCTGTGGCCGCGCCGCACCGCAAACACGGCGCCGGCTCCAGTGGCCGGACGTGCGCCGCGCCCCAGCCCCAGGCGCCGTACGTGGCGACGAGGACGCCGGCGAGCTCCGGCTGGTCGCGCAACTCGCCGCGGTGGACCCGGAAGCCGCGCGCCCGGGCGTGGTCGTCGAACCCCGTGAACCGATCGCGGATGCGGGCCGCCTCGGGCTCGGTCAGCCGGGCCAGCACCCACAGCCACCCGTTCGGCGGTGGCATCGAGTCGAACAAGGCACGGGGCCACGCGCCCGGTTCACCGGGGAGGGCCACCCCCGCGCTTCGGGCGCGGTCCATCCCCATGGCATGGTCGAGGACGGCGCCGACGGTGAGGTGGCCCGGATCCCCGGGGGGGATGGTCGGGTCCAGGGCATCGTCCAGGGCCACAGCGGTACCGTGGCCCAGCCCCAGGGCCGTGATGGTGTGGGCCAAGACGCCGCGTCGGTCCGCACCCCGCATCAGGTTGCGATAGGGCCAGTCTCGGTGCTGGCCCCAGTAGTCGGCGAGCGAAGCGTTCTGATCGTCAAGCGTGGCGAGCGACAGCGCTCGGTCCTCCTCCCACCCCTTGCAGAACCGCCACTGCCAGCGGAGCCGGTCCTCCCGCCAGCGCGGGAAACACGCGGGTCGCTTGGCCGACCACCACAGGCGGTGACGGAGCAGCGTCAGTGTCGGGGACCGCTGCGCTTGGCCGTAGGCTGTGCGGACGTCGGTGAGCTGCGCCAATATCTCGCGCGGGTACCGGTAGGCGGGTGGCCGCCCCTGCCCTGGGCCGCGCCGTCCCCCATCGACCAGCTCGGCGGCGACGTACCGCTCGATGCTGCGCCAGCCGCCGAGGCCGAGCGTGGCGGCGTGGGCCTTGACCTGCTCGCGGGTGAGCCACCCGCCGGCGTCTGGGTCGTTGGCCACGCTCAGCCCGTCGGCGTCGTGGGGGCGGTGAGGATGCGGTCGAGCGTGTCGGCGGCGTGCCGACGGCTCCCAGGGACGCTCCGGACGTAGTGTTTCAAGGTGGTGACCACGCCGTCGCCCAGGTAGTCGCCGACCGTCTGGATCGGCACGCCGCTATCGGCGAGCAGTGAAGCTGCCGTGCGCCGCAGCCCGTGCATCCCGACGTTGGGCAGCCCGAGCGCAGCGCACTGCCGCCGGAGGCGACGCGCGATCGCGGGACCGAAGCGGGGCTCGCCCCGCGGGCCGGCAAAGATGAGGGCGCCCCACTCGTCCCGCCACTGCGATCCCGCCAGGAGACGGAGTCCGGCCTGCCGAGCCCGCTGGCGGTCGAGCGCGGCCACCGCCAGCGGGGCGAGAGGCACGGCGCGACGCGCCCGCTGGGTCTTGGGTTCGCTCAGGAGCCAGGTGCCGTTGACGCGTTGCAGTGACCGCTCGACCCGCAGGACCCGCTGCTGAGCGTCCACGTCGTCCCAGCGCAGCCCGAGCAGCTCGCTGAGCCGCAGCCCCGTGGTCACGGCGACCACCCACAGGGGGCCCTCCGCATCCGTCTCGGCCGCGGCGAGCAGCTGGCCGGCCTCCGCTTGTGTCAGCGCGGGCCGCTGCGGGTCGGGGAGGCGGGGCGCGTCCGCCAGCGCGGCCACGTTCCTGGTGACCGTCCCGTGGCGGACGGCGGCCTCAAGGGTGGCGCGGAGGACGGTGCGCACCCCCGCGACGGTGGCCGGCGAGAGCCCGGCCGCCGACTTGGCCGCCAACAGGCGGTTGACGTGCCCCACCTCCAGCCGAGGGAGGGGGACGCTGCCGAGGCTGGGCAGGACGTGGGCGGTCAGAAGTTGCCGGTACTTCTCCACCGTCCGAGGCCGACATCGGAGCGTCACCCCAGTCAACCACGCTTCGGCATGCTCGCCGAGGGTCGGCCCGCGCCCCCGGCGGGCGACGACCATGCCGACGTTGCGGTCGCGCAAGGCCTCGATGAGCCGGTCCTCGGCTTGTCGGCGGGAAGCCCCGTAGAGATGCTTGCGCACAAGCCGGCCCTCGGCGTCGCGGACCGAGTACCGCGCCTCCCAGCGCCCGTCGCTCCGCCGGGTGACGCCGCCGGTGCCATTAGCCCGCTTGCCCGCCATCCCGCCTCCTCGACCGGCGCCTGACGCCAACCGCTCTTGCCCCGGTTCCCGAACTGCCTCAGTTGACGCCAACGCTGACGCCAACCGGGGTTCGCGGGGATGGTAGCAGGTGGGCGACGGTGCGCCCGGGTGCGCTCCAACCAAATTCAGGACGTCGTCCGTGGCAGCTCTGGAGGTCGGCCCACTAGGGCCAGTGCCGGACTTTCAAGGTGGGAACCGGAGTTCGACTCTCCGTGCGGGTAGGCCGTGTGTTGCACGGTTGGTCCCGCAACCGCCGGGCGGACCCCGGGCCCAGCTCGCGTGGGGGCTGACCCTGGAGCGGGGCCGCAACCCGGTGCGCCCGACCGTGCTTCCTTGGGGGAAACTCAGCGCGATCCGTATTGTGCTACCCTGTGTACGCAGTGGTAACAACGGTGGGGGTGCGGGAGCTGCGCCAGCAGGTCAGCGCGGTCCTCGAGCGCGTGGTCGGGGGCGCAGTGGTGGAGATCACGCACCGCGGCCGCCCGATCGCTCGGATCGTGCCGCTGCGCCCGTCGGCACTCGACCAGCTGGTCGTGGAGGGGCGGGCGACGGAGGTGTCCGGCGACCTCCTCGACGTGATGGAGGAGCTCCAGCTACCGCGCCCGGCAACGCCCGGCACCCGTCTGCCGTCGCACGCGCTCGCCGAGGCCCGCTCCGATGAGCGGTAGGGTGGCCTACCTTGACACGTCGGCATTCGTGAAGTTGATCGTGGCGGAGCCCGAGTCCGTGGAGCTGCGACGGTTCATCGCCCGCTGGCCGGAGCGCGGAGCCGCCGCCCTGCTGCGCACCGAGGCGGTGCGGGCGCTTCGCCGAGCGGGTCATGAGCACCTGCTGGGCGCGACCCGTCGGCTGCTCGCCACGGTGCGGCTGATCCGACTCGACGAACCGCTGCTCGATCGTGCGGCCGAGCTCCAGCCGCGCGAGCTACGCACGCTGGACGCGGTCCACCTCGCAGCGGCGCTGGCCCTGGGCAGCGATCTCGGCGTCGTCGTCACGTATGACGCTCGGTTGGCGTCGGCCGCACTCGAGACCGGTCTCCTGGTCGCGTCGCCCACGTAGCGGGGCTGCCCGCCCCAGATCAGGCCCCGAACGCGGGCGCGCGCGGGCGGGCGTGCCCGCCGCCGCCTGCCGCGGTAGGCAGGCCGCCGCCGGGCAGTCCGTCAGGGCGGTCGGGGGTGAAGGCACGGCGGTCCGTCTGGCGCTCACCGCTCGGCCGAGCGGCGTCGGGGCCCGACACCGATGCCGGTCGTGGTGACGCACGCGTCACGCGAGGGAGCAGCCCCGCTGGGCGACGCGGATCGCCACCGGTCACGAGCCCTCGCGAGGCGAGAACATCGCCCCGGGGCCCATGGCGGTGCCGGAGGGGTGCTGGCGTGGGCCTGCGCCGGTGTGGTCGCGACCGTCGCCGAATGGGTCCGACCAGCCTCCGCCCGGAGCCCCGTGCGCCTACCCGCCCCGGGCGGCGCGCGCGCCGAGGGCGATCCCCAGGGCGCCGAGGCCGAGCATGCCGCCGAGCGCCGGGCGCCACCCGCCGACGTGCGCCGCGGCATGCACCGCGGCGAGCCCGACCCCGCCGAGGGCGGCGAGGGCGGCGAGGCTGACGGTGGCCTGGTTGAGGCTGCGGGAGTCGGCGCCGGTGGCGCTCGCGATCGCCACCGAGGTGAGTCCCGCCCAGATCGCAAGGCCGAGGACCGATCCCGCCGCCCTCCCCGGAGCAGCCCGGAACATGCCGTCGTTGGCGGCGAGGAACTGAGCGACGTCGATGGTCCCGGCGATCCCGATGCCGGCGAGGACCAGGTCCAGTCGACGCGCTCGCGCCCGGCGGGTGGCGACCAGCGTTCCCATCGCCGCCATCATCACGCATCCGTCCGGGCGGCCGGCTGGGCCGCCCTCAGCGAGCCGGCGGGGCGGCGAGACGGCCCGGCGGCGCAGGCGTCTGGAGCGCCTCCAGCAGGCGGGCCCCCTGGAGCGCGAGGGTGAGCCGGAGCCGTTGCTCGGCCGCCTCCCAGGTGCCGATGCAGTCCTGGATGCGCTCCATCCGGTAGAGGAGGGTGTGGCGGTGGATCCGCAGCGCCCGGGCCGCCGCGCTCGGCCCGTCGTGGGCGAGCAGCGCCTCCAGCGTCTCCCGCAGCGGCAGGCGCCGGGAGCGCTGCCGCTCCAGCAGCGGCCCGATGGTGGCGTCGACGAATTCGCGTAGCCCGGGCAGGTCGTGCAGCCAGACGCGGTAGAGGTGGAGCTCGGCGGCGCGGTGGACGCGCTCGTTCGGCATCAGGATCCTCCCCACGGTGAGGGCTTCCCGGGCGGCCCGAGCGGCCGGGGCGACCGCATCGAGGGTGGCGGCCACGCCGCCGATCGCGATCCGCCACGCCGCCGGCCCGGCTCGGGCGGGGAGCTCTGGCCCTGCCGTTCCGAGCAGGCGCACCAGGGTCTCGGGTCGGGTGGCGGCGGGCGCCAGGGCCACCACCGCCCCCTGCTCCAATACGAGGTGGACGCGCTGGGTGCGCCAGGCGGTGGCGATCGCCGCCTCGGCCCCGGCGTCGGCAGCCTCGATCGCCAGGACCCGGTAGGGGAACTCGAGGGCGATCCCGGCGGCCAGCGCCTGGGCCATCAGCTCCGGTCCGCCGCCCCCGGCGAGGACCTCGGCGAAGATGCGGTCGTGGTGGCGGTCCTGCTCGCGCCGGATCCGTTCCCGGGTCTCCAGGTAGCTGGTGCTGACGGCGACGCTGATCGCGTCCAGGTAGTCGAAGAGCGGACCCACGGCGGTCAGCACCGACTGTGGCTCCACCTCGGGATGCACCCGCACCATCTCGACCACGTGCTGCCAGATGACGAGGGCGGCCACCCGATAGGCGCGCAGGATGGAATCCAGCGGCATCCCGGTGGTGGCGAGGCGGCCGCCGATGCGCGCCAGCTGGCGCAGTTCGATCGCCGATGGCGGCCGCTCCTCCGCCCAGAGCGCGAGCAGCGTCCGCAGCCCATCCCGGCAGGCCGCCAGCACCTCGCTGCCGAAGGCCGATCCGCCGGCGTCGGGCATCGTGTCCCCGACCGGGATCGCCCGCCCCATCCCGATCGCCATCAGGCGGGCCACCCGGTCCACTCGGCGCTGGAGCGAGTCGATGATGATCGGGCTGACGGACGGCATGTCCGCATGGCGGCGTGAGAGGGTGGCCGGAGCGACGCCGATTTCGACACGACGTCCCATAGCGTCTCCAGCATAGATCGCCGGGGACCGGAGGGCTCGCCCGAGCGGGCCGCCCCCCGGGACGTCCACCTCAGAGTGCGGTGAGCACCTCGACGACACCGGCGGGGGTCACCCGACTCCGCAGGCGCGGCAGCGGCGGCAGCCCGGCGGGATAGCCTGCCCCCCACGGTGCGCCGGTGAAGCGCCCGCGGGCGGTGAAGCGGGCGCCGTGGCAGGGGCAGACGAAGGCGCGGTCGGCCGCGACCCAGCCCACCCGGCACCCGAGGTGGGTGCAGATCGCCGAGAGCGCCAGGATCCGGCCTCCGTCGTCGCGGACCAGCACCCCGGTCACCGCCCCCGCGACGAACGGGACGGGCCGGCCCGCCACGACCGCCTCGGCCGCCGCCACCGCATGCCAGGTTCCCCCCGTCGGGACCAGGGTCTCCTGGGTGGCGCCGCCCGCCGCGAGGCGCTCCGTCCCGGCGGCGGGGAGGTGGGACGCCAGATCGCCGATGGCGAGGCCGGCGACGCCCGCGGCGACCGCAGCCCCGGCGCCGGTGAGCCATTGGCGGCGGGTCATCCCGGGGCCGGGGCCGGGCCCGCCGACCCCCCTCCCGCCGGCCGACTCGGGCCGCACCGCCAGCTCGCGCCCGACGAGCGTCTCCACCCGGCGGCGCACCCGAGGTGGGATCGCGGTCGCGCCGGGCCGCCGCCCGGCGAGCGCCGCCGCGACCTGGTGCGCGCCGGGGTCCTCGGCCGAGCCGGGCCGGGCCGGGCGCGCGCGCTGGTCCCGCACCAGCCGCTCGGCGGCCGCCTCGAGCTGGTGGTCCACCTCAGGCCCGGTCACGGCAGCAGGCTCCCCAGGCCGGCCGCACGCCGGAGGGCGCGCAGTTGGAGGACCCGGACGTTCCCCGCCCGCAGCCCCATCCGCTCGGCCGTCTCCCGCACCGAGCAGCCCTCGAGGAATCGCAGCTCCAGCACCCGGCGGTAATTGGCGGGCAGGCCTGCGAGCACGGCCGCGATCCGGTTGTCCAGGGCCCCGTCCGCGACGGAGACGGCACCATCGTCACCGTCGGCCGTGTCGCGTTCGACCTCGCCGCCGCGGGCGCGAGCGCCCTCGAGCGTCCCCATGGGCGACGGGGCCTCGCTGTAGAGGCGGGACCAGTGGTCGGCCAGGGCCGCCCGGGCGATGGCGAAGAGGAGACCACGAACCCGCCCTGGGTCGAGGGCCTGGTGGCCGCGGAGGGCGCGGAGGAAGGTCTCGGCGGTCAGGTCCTCGGCGTCGGCGGCGCTGCCCACCCGGCGGACGATGAACGCGTAGATCGCCGGGGCCTGGGCGACGTAGGCGGCGGCGAGGACGCGCTGGCGGCTGTCCGCCGTCTCGGCCGGCGGCCAGGGGTCCGGAGCCTCGCGGCCGAGAGCCGTCGCCCACTCGGGGGCGGCATCGGTGGGTCCGGCGGGCCGGTCGCGGGCCACGGGCATCTCGCCTGGCATTCGCCGCGAGGTTACAGCGGCCGGCCGCACCGATCGACACCGGTACACTGCCCCCCCGGGGAGGACGGTCGCCGGGGCTCGGGCCCCGGGGGGAGGAGGGCGCGGGAGGAGGGCGATGCTCGCGGTCTATGCGACCGCCGGGGGCGGTGACGACCCCCTGGCGAACCTCGTGGTCGGCGAACGGCCGATCCCCGACCCGCCGAAGGGCTTCGCCAGGGTGCGGGTGCGGGCGGCCAGCCTGAACCACCATGACCTCTGGACCCTGCGCGGGGTCGGCGGTGGGGCGATCACCTTTCCCCGGACCCTGGGCTGCGACGCGGCCGGCGTCGTCGACGCCTACGGGCCCGGAACCCCGGAGCCGCTCGCCCGGGGGACCGCGGTCGTCTGCCACAGCGTCGTCACCTGCGGGGTCTGCGACGAGTGTCTCGGTCCCGACGAGACCCTCTGTCGCCAGTTCGCGATGCTCAGCGACGGACCGTACGAGGGGTCGCTCGCCGAGTTCGTGGTCGTTCCCTGGGCCAACTGCTTCCCCCTCCCGCGCCACCTCGACGAGGTCCAGGCCTCCTGCCTGCCCACCACCTACCTCACCGCCTTCCGGATGCTGTTCACCCGGGCCGGCTGTCGCCCCGGCGATACGGTGCTGATCCAGGGTGCGGGCGGCGGGGTGGCGACCGCGGCCGAGGCCCTCGCGCTGGCTGCGGGACTGCGGGTGATCGTCGCCAGCCGGGACCCGGCCCGGCGCGACCGCGCGCTCGGCCGCGGCGTCCACCACGCCGTCGAGCCGGGGCGAGGAGCGGCCTCGGAGATCCTCGGCCTCACCGCCGGGCGGGGGGTGGACGCCGTCATCGAGACGGTCGGTGAGGCAACCTGGGCCACCAGCCTCCGGGCGATCCGTCCGGGCGGCACCGTGGTGGTGGCCGGGGCCACCACCGGGGCCAACCCGCCGGCAGACCTGGCCCGGGTGTTCTGGCGTCAGATCACGGTCCGCGGGTCGACCATGGGGACCCGCGCGGAGTTCCGGGCGCTGCTGGCGTTCACCGAGACCACCGGGCTGGTCCCGCTCGTCGACACGGTCCTGCCGCTCAGGGAGGCGAGCGAGGCCTTCCGCCGGCTCCAGGCCGGGGACGTGATCGGGAAGCTGGTCCTGCAGGAGGGCTGACCCCGTCCGACCGGAGGGGTCGGCCGCGGGTCGTCGGGTGGAGGGGCGAGCCGCTCAGCCGACCGGGGTGACCACGGCCTCGGCCTCGATCTCGACGCGCCAGCGATGGTCGAGCAGGGCTGCGACCACGACCATCGTTGCCGCCGGGCGGGCGGCGGAGAAGACCTCAGCGTGGACCCGGCCGACCGCCGCCGCGTCGGCGGGGTGGGTGAGGAACATCCGCGTCCGGACGACATCGTCGGGGGTGGCCCCGACCTCGGCCAGGGCGGTCGTGATGATGTCCAGGCACCGGCGCGCCTGGAGGGCGGGATCCTCGGGACAGTGGCCGTCCGGCCACACCGGAGCGGTCCCCGAGACCAGCACCCGGTCGCCGACCCGCAGCGCGCGGCTGAAGCCGATCGTCGTCTCGAACACAGAGCCCGACGAGACCCGTTGGGCGTTGGTCACGCCTGGAGGCGGACGCGCCGCGTCCTCCGCCGGGCGTGCGCCGGGCCCGGGAGGGCGGCGCCGGGGACGGAGCGCTCCGCCGCCCAGGCCGCCCCACCCCTGGCCCCGACCCCACCGCCGGGTCCCAGCCCCCCGCGCCTCATCGGCGGCTGCCCCGATACAGGACCACGCCGATGATCACGGCGGCCACGACCGCCAGGGCCACGACGACGAGGAGCCCGGACGCAGCGCCCGCCTGGAGGCGCACCGCCTACCCGCTCCCCAGTTCGGCCGCCACCCGCGGTCCCCGCGATGGCCGGCGCGACGTCGGGCCGGGCCGTCGCAGCGCCGCCACCAGGCAGACCGCGAGGCTGGCCGCTCCCAGAAGGAGGGCGGGTGGCCAGTCCGTGGCGATCGCCGCCCAGGGCGAGCTGTGCGGGGTGACCCAGATCGGATGCGCAGCAGCGGTCAGCGCAGCACCGTGGGCCAGGCGAAGGGCGCCGCCGACCGACCAGCTGATCGGCACCACGCCCCCCAGCGTGGCAGCGGCCAGGGCAAGGCCGGCGGACCGCCACCGCTGCCGCCACGCCAGCCGGGCCGCCAGCACGGTCACCGCCCCGCTGGCGAGCAGCCTGGCCACCACCGGGACCCACCAGGAGGCGGACCAGGGCATCGAGAGGACGGCGGTGCCGGCCCGGAGCGTCGGCACCGCCAGCAGCGGTGTGGTGGCGGCTCGCAGCGTGAGCAGCACGGCGGCCACGATCGCGCACGCCGATGCCCCCGACCGGAGCCGGGCCCGGTCGGCCCGCCCCGGCCGAGCCGCGGCGACGGGCGGCCCGATCCCGCCGCCAGCCCGCCCCGATCGGCGGCGCGCGAGCTCGAGCCAGGCGTCGCCGGCGCCGCGGACGATGTCGAGGACGTGGGCGGGTCGCCACGCGAGCGACGCCAGCGTATCGGCCATCGCCTCGCCGTGGCGGGCCCGCCAGGCCGAGGGATAGAGGGCGAGCCAGCGCCGGCTCATCGGTCGTGTTCCAGGCCGAGCACGGCGTCGGCAAAGTCGCGCAGGTCGGCGCACTCGCGCCGGAGCACGGCGCGCCCGCCGGCGGTCAGCTGGTACGGGAGGCGGCGCTCCACGGCGGGCAGGCGCGCGATCCAGCCGCGCCGCTCCAATCGGGCGATCGCGCCGTAGAGGGTCCCCGGTCCCAGCCGCACCCCCGCGTGATCGCGGACGTCCTGCATCACCGCGTAGCCGTGCTTCGGTCCACCCGCGAGGCTGGCCAGGACGAAGAGGGCTGAGTCGGCGAAGCGACCGAGGCCGGACAGGTCGGTGGTCCGAGTAGTCTTCCCCATGATATAGCGACCGGTGAAGTATGCAGCGTCGCCCTCGCCCGGGCAAGTGCCCCAATCCTGAGGCAGGGCCGCCGCGGTGCGGTATCGAGTCGCTGCGTGCGGATCGACGCTGCCGTGAGCGAAGGGGAGGCGGCTTCGCGCAACCTGCCCACCCGCGGCCGCGTCGGGGCGCCTCGAGAGCCGGGCACTGCCCAGATGGCAGCGATTCCTGGCGGGGCGATCGGCGCAGCGCGCGCCGCACAGCCGCGGCCGCCTAGACCCGTGGAGGGGTCGGAGAACTACGAGGTCCCATCCACCGCTTTGATCACCTCCCGCGATCCTGAGCGCCCTTGGCCCTTCTCCCGGCATGGGCTCGGGCGGCCTCTGATCGCCGAGGAGCGCGCCAGTGATCAGTCTCGCTGGGGGTGCCAGCCGGGCGACGTCCACTGCGCGAGATACCCTGGGGATCCGGGCCCTGGCCCATCCCCACCACGTCGCGGAGCCGCACGGTGATCACGACGGAGGACATTCGCGGTTGGGCGACCGCGCTGCCCGAGGTCGAGGAAACCAGCCACTTCCGCTTCCGTGGTCCCCTTTTCAAGGTGCGGGGCACGGTCTTCGCGGGGATGGGCAAGGATGAGACAGCCGCGGTGTTCTGCCTCAGCGAGCAGGCGGCACGGAGCGCCGCCGCAGCGGATCCCGCGACCTGTGAAGCCCTCCGACGCATGGATGCGAGGTGGACCTTCCTCGGTCTCGAGGTCCAGGTCTCCGATGTATCGGAGGCGCGCATCCGGGGGCTGGTCGAAGGAGCCTGGCGCCACCAAGCCCCCAAGCGACTGGTGGCCGAGTACGACCAGGGCACACCGGCGTCGGCCCGGCTGACACACGAGTCGTCTCGTGCTCCGGAGTCGGTCCCAGCTGCGGATCGTCTGGCGGCGTACGAGCCAGGTCCAGCCAGGCTGGAGTCGATGGCCTGAATCGATGTCGGCGCCTTCGGCCCCGGCTCGGCCGGCGTCCAACGCGACCATCGCAGCATGCAGACCAGGCGGTCCAGGAGTCCTGGATGTCCCAGCTGTGGCCGGTGCGCGTGGCCAGCTTGGACGAGATCGCGCTGGATGCGGACAGGAGGGGGCGCCTGGACGATCCGTCAGATCGCCCGGCACCTGGCCGACATCGTCTCCCTACGCCCGCCAGGTCGGCGACCAGACCCACCCACGCCCGGCGCCACGCGGTTGACACCCTCCGGGGCCTCGCGTACGATCGCCGACACTGATGGCGGACGCAACCCTGCCGATCGCGGCCCCCGAGGCTCTGACCCGTCCGCGGCCGGCGGTGAGGATCGTCCCGATTCGGGGCCTGCCCATCGTCGCCGCCGTCATCGGCGGCCTGGCCGTCGCCCTGGCCGGCAACTGGCTGTGGGCGCTGGACTTCTATCACGTCGTCGGCGGCGGACTCTGGACTGGCGTCGACCTCTTCGTCGGTCTCGTGGTGGGCCCGATCCTGGGCCGGCTGTCGGTCCCCGCCCGGGTCGAGTTCTCCACCCGCTTCATGCCGAAGATGCTGCTCATCATGCCGACGCTGGTGACCATGACGCTGGCCTCGGGATGGCAGCTGGCGCGGCACCTGGGTGATCTCGGCGTCGCCTATCCGGGGCACTGGTGGCTTACCGCCTCGTTCATCGTGGTCGGGGTGATGGCGGTGATCGCCCTCGGGATCCTGGAGCCGGCCAACCTCGCCGTGCTCTTCGAGCTGCGCAAGCCGAACCCCGACGGCCAGCTGGTCGGCAGGCTGATGCACCGCTTCGTGTACACGGCGGGCGTCACCGGCGTCATGCAGATCGCGACCCTGGTGATCATGACCCGCATCGCCACGTGGTAGCCGGGGGCGCGAAGCCGGTCGACGCCAGCCGGGCATCGGAGCGCCGTGTGGCACCGATCGCTCCCATGCTCGTCGCCTCGATGGCGCTCGTCGTCGCCGGCGGGATCTACGTCTCGGCGCAGCTGCCAAAGCCCCCGGAGCTCGTCCCCGCCGCCGTCCTCCTCGCCGGCGCCGTGCTCCTGCTGGCCGCCGCCGTGGCCGGCCTCGCGCGGCAGGCGGTCTTCGCCTGGGAGCGGTTCCGACAGGTGGGGGGGTGGGCGCTCTGTGCCTACGTCGTGGTGGCCGGGATGCTGGAGTACGTCTTCGTCGCCGACGGGGCCCGCGGCCCCCTCCTCACCGTGATCAGCCTGATGCTGCTGGTCTTCGCGGTGGACGTCCCCTGCCTCCTCGGCTTCTCGGTGGCCCGATACCAGGAGCAGCCCCCGGCCGCTGACCGCTGAGGGGCCGCGGCCGGCGGGGAGGCCCGGAGCCCGAGGCTCCCGAACGGGGTTGACCCTCGTCAGCGGTCGGGCTATTATTCATAACCGATCCTTTATCAAACGATCCTTTATCTGATGGAGGCACCAGCCGTGGTCCCGCCCCGCCCCCGGCGACGCGTCCTGCCCCGCGCCCTCACCCCGGTGCCGGCCGGCGACCTCGCCGCCCACTTCGAGGGCCTCGGCAATCCCACCCGGCTCTCCATCGTGGAGCGGCTCGCCCGCACGCCCGAGATGCGGGTCTCCGACCTCGCCTACGAGCTGGGGGTGAGCCAGCCGCGCATGTCCTGGCACCTGCGCTTCCTCCGCCGAGCCCGGGTCATCTCCACCCGGCGCGACGGGCGCGAGGTGCTCTGCCGTCTCGATCGCGAGGCGATCGAGCGGCACCTGGTCCGCTTCCGAGAGCTCGTGGCCGGCCGCGGGTCGGCGGAGGTCACCCTGGGGAGCCCCGGCCCGGCCCGGCCCGCCGGTTCCCTCGGGACTCCCGAGCGTCCGCTTCGAGAGGTATCACGATGAGCAAGAAGGTCCGTGTCGGCATCATCGGGGTCGGCAACTGCGCATCCTCCCTGATCCAGGGGGTGGAGTACTACCGTCACGCCGCGCCCGACGACTTCGTCCCCGGCTTGATGCACGTCGACCTGGGCGGCTACCACATCTCCGACATCGAGTTCGCCTGCGCCTTCGACATCGACAAGGAGAAGGTCGGCTTCGACCTCGGCGAGGCGATCCGTCGCGGCCAGAACAACACCGTGGTGTTCGCCGAGGTGGGCCGCACCGGGGTCACCGTGCAGCGTGGGATGACCCACGACGGGCTCGGCAAGTACCTCTCCGAGGTGATCGAGAAGGCGCCCGGCAAGACGGCTGACATCGTCTCGATCCTGAACGACACCGGCACCGACGTGGTGGTTAACTACCTCCCGGTGGGCTCGGAGATGGCCACCAAGTGGTACGCCGAGCAGGTCCTGGAAGCGGGGTGCGCCCTGGTCAACTGCATGCCCGTCTTCCTCGCCCGTGAGGAGTACTGGCGGGGTCGCTTCGCCCAGCACCACCTCCCGATCATCGGCGACGACATCAAGTCGCAGGTGGGAGCCACCATCATCCACCGGGTCCTCACTCGGCTCTTCCGCGAGCGCGGGGTCAAGCTCGAGCACACCTACCAGCTCAACTTCGGTGGCAACACCGACTTCCTCAACATGCTGGAGCGTGAGCGGCTGACCAGCAAGAAGATCAGCAAGACCAACTCCGTCCTCTCCCAGCTGGATTTCCAGATGGACAAGGACGACGTCCACATCGGGCCATCCGACTACGTGCCCTGGCTGCGCGACCGCAAGTGGGCGCACATCCGACTGGAGGGCCGCTCGTTCGGCGACGTCCCCCTCACCGTCGACCTCAAGCTGGAGGTCCACGACTCGCCCAACTCGGCGGGGATCGTGATCGACGCGGTGCGCTGCTGCAAGCTGGCCCTGGACCGGGGCCTGGAGGGGGCCCTGGAGGGGCCCTCGTCGTACTTCATGAAGTCACCGCCGTGCCAGGTCTCCGACGACCGTGCCCGCGAGCTCACCGAGGCCTTCATCGCGGGCGAGGTCGGGGCGGCGTGCATCAGCGAGGCTGAGAGCGCCTCCCCCACGAAGGTGGGGCGGACCAGCAGCGGCCGGCCCGCCGACAGCCAGCCCGTGAACGGGCGGGCCGCGGCCGCGCCCGGCGCGAGCGGGCCGGCCGAGCCGCACGCGGGGATCGGCTGAGGAGCGGGACGTCAACGGGACTCGGGCCACGTCCGGGAGAGCGAGAGCGTGATGAGCGTCGCAGCCGGAGCCCGCTCGCGGAGAGGGGGAGCGCGGGCCCTCGCGGTCGTGGCCGGGGCAAGGCTCCCGCTCGGGCACGGCCATGCGGACGTGACCCGGACCACCCCCCCGTGACGTCGGCGCCGCGGGAGTCGTGGTGGCCGTACCTCGGCCTGCGCGGTGCCGAGCTGGGCCTGCGGGCGCTCACCCGCAAGGGCGCCTACCGGCTCACCGCCCCGCTGGCGGCGCTGCTCACCTGGGGTTGGCGTTCCCACTTCCGCGGCCTGGAGGCCAACCTTCGCGTCGCGCGGCCCGGACTGGATGCGACCGGCCGGCGGCGGCTGCTCCGCGCCAATGTGCGCAACTTCCTCAAGGCGTGGATCGACGTGCTCCAGATGCCGCACCGGCCCACCGCGGCGTGGCGGGGGTGGCTGCAGACCGAGGGGTACGAGAACCTCACCGCGGCCAGGTCCCACGGGCGCGGGGTCATCATCGTCAGCTTCCACCTGGGCGCCTGGGAATCGGTGATCGCCTCGCTCAACGACGTCTTCCCCGGGCTCGCCCTCCTGGCCGAGCGGGTGCGGCCGATCCGCTGCTTCAACTGGTTTGCCAAGACCCGGCTCCGGGCCGGCTGCCAGGTGATCCCGCTCGACTGCGACGCCGCCCGCGCCGGCGACGTCGCCGCCGCTCAGCGGGCTGGGGCCGCCTCCGCGCGGGCGGTCTACCGGGTCCTGCGCCAGCGCGGGGTGGTGGTGATCGCCATCGATCGCGATCTCCTTGGGACCGGCACGGTGCTCCCCTTCTTCGGACACCAGGCATCGATCCCGCTCGGGGCGGTGGAGATCGCGGCCCGCACCGGCGCCGCGATCCTGCCGGTGACGATCCTGCGCACGGCGGAGGATGCCTACCGCGCCCGCGCCTATCCGCCCATCACCGTCCCGGGGGGCCGGACCGATCCCGAGGCGGTGCGGGCGGTGACCCTCCGCCTCCTCAGCCTGCTGGAGCCGGTGGTCACCGCCCACGCCGATCAGTGGCACGTCCTCAGCCCTCTCTTCGGGCCGGCGGTCGAGCGGGCCGGCCCCGCCCCGGTGGCCGCCGCGGCGACCACCGCCGCCCCCCGCGACGCCGCCCGGATCGGGCCGGCGACGGGATGAGCACGGTGCTGAAGATCGGTCTGGTCTCGCCCTACGACTACACCCGGCCGGGGGGGGTCGGCGAGCACATCCGCCATCTCGCCGCCGAGCTCCGCGCCCGCGACCACGTGGTGCGCATCCTGGCCCCCGCCGCCGGCGAGGCGAAGGAGGCGATCGAGGGCCTCTGCGCGCTCGGGCGTCCGATCCCGGTTCCGACCAACGGCTCGATCGCCCGGATCTCGCTCTCCTTCCACCTCGCCCGCCGCATCCGCCAGATCCTCGACCAGGAGGCGTTCGACGTCCTCCATTTCCACGAGCCGCTGATGCCGGCGCTGCCCGTCACCGCGCTCCGGCTCAACCGCCACGGGGTCAATGTCGGAACCTTCCACGCCTTCGCGCGCCAGAACCTCGGCTACTACTACGGCCGTCCCATCCTGCGGCGGCTCTTCCGCCGGCTCGACGCCTGCATCGCGGTGTCGGAGCCGGCGCGCACCTTCGTGAGCCGCTACTTCCCCGCCGACTACCACGTGGTCCCCAACGGCATCGACCTCGGCCTGTTCCGCCCCCGCACCGCTGCCGACGCCCGCGCCGCCCTGCCCTCCGCGCTCCGCCCCCAGGCAGGGGTGGCGACCATCCTCTTCGTCGGACGGATGGAGGAGCGCAAGGGGCTGGCCGCGCTGCTGGAGGCGTATGCCCTGCTGCGCCAGGTGCGGGCCGACTGCCGTCTGGTGGCGGTCGGCGACGGGCCGATGCGGCTCGGCTTCGAGCGCTGGGTGGAGGAGGAGGCGATCCCCGACGTCACCTTCACCGGCTACGTCGACGAGCCGGTCAAGATCGCCCTCCTCGCCGGCTCCGACATCTTCTGTGCGCCCAACTTCGGCAAGGAGTCGTTCGGGGTGATCCTGCTGGAGGCGATGGCCAGCGGTCGCGCCATCGTCGCCACCGCCATCGACGGCTTCCGTCACGTCCTCCACGACGGCGAGGAGGGGTGGCTGGTCCCGCCCCGCGACACCGCCAGCCTGGCCGCGGCGCTGGGCCGGCTGCTCGACGACCCCGGCGCGCGCCGCCGGATGGGCGAGGCCGGCCGGTCCACCGCCCAGCGGTACAGCTGGAGTCGGGTGACCGACGAGGTCCTGGCCGTGTACCAGCAGGCGCGATCCTCCGTCCGCCCGCCACAGGTGACCCCCCTTGTTCAGCAGTCGGCTCCAGAGCTTCGTTAGGGGGGGGGTCGGCCGGGCGGTCGCCGCCCTCGGCCCCCTCAACCTCAGCCCCAACGTGCTCACCGTGATCGGGCTGGGGATCACCCTCGCCGCCGCCGTCCTGATCGCGCTCGACCAGCTGCTGGCGGCCGGGGTCGTGCTGCTCCTGGCGGGGTCGTTCGACCTGCTCGACGGGGCGGTCGCCCGGGTCACCGGCAAGGTGCACCGGTACGGGGCCTTCCTCGACAGCACCGCCGACCGCTACGGCGAGGGGGCGACCTACCTCGGCCTCCTCTACCTGTTCCTGGTCCACCGGCACCGCGAGCTGGAGCCGTTCCTGATCGCGGCCGCCCTCGCCGGCTCCTTCCTCGTCTCCTACGTCCGGGCGCGCGCGCAGTCGCTGGGCTTCACCTGCGACGGGGGCTGGTTCGGCCGGCCCGAACGGGTGGTGGTCACCGCCATCGGTCTCATCACCGGGCAGGTGACGATCGTGCTCTGGGTCCTCGCCATCCTCACCAACGTCACCGCCGGCCAGCGCGTGCTCACGGTCTGGCGCCAGTATCGGGCCCAGCTCCCGAAGGGAGGCGCCGGGGGCGATGGGTCGGACGCGCGGGCGGCCGGCCCCGAACGCCCTGGGGCCGAACCGGCCCAGCGCGTCGCGAGCCGCGCCCCCAAGCCGAAGCTTCCCGAGCCGCGGGGCCTGTAGGGGGCGGCCGCGCCCCCATCGGTCGGGACCGGGTCAGGAGGGCGACGCCAGCGGGCTGAGCGTCGGGAAGCGCGCCACCTCCGCGGTCAGGAGCGGCAGCCCCAGCACCCGGGCGGTGGCGGCGACCAGGAGGTCGGCCGTGTCGATGGCGTGCGCGCCCCCCAGCCATTCCCGGCCCAGCCTCCCGGCCTCCTCCGCGACCCGGTCGTCGACCGGGTGCCACACCAAGATGTCGAGCAGCCGGCGGGTCGCCACCTCCTCGCCCGGGCGCATCCCGGCGAGGATCTCCGCCCGGCTGACCTCGCTCCCGTGGAGGGGGCCGCCGACCCGGTGCTGCCGCAGCAGCTCCGCCGCCCCGGCCACGCCCCGGAGGTGATCCACCAGGACCGAGGTGTCGACCAGGGCGGTCACTCAGACCCGACGCGGCAGGCGCCGTCCCGAGCGCAGGTCCGACCGCACCCGTGACCCCGCCGACGCCGCATCCGCCGCCCCCTCGGCCCAGGCTCCCCAGACCTCGCGCAGGACCAGCAGGTCGTGGTCGGCCGGCGGCGGCGGATCGCCGTAGCGGGCCCGCACCGCCCCGCGGATCAGCGCCGACATCGATCGCCCGGTTCGTCTCGACTCCGCGTCGAGGAGGCGGCGATCCTCGGCGTCGAGGGAGATCTGGGTGCGCTCCATGGATGTAAGGCTACATCATGCGGAGTCGATCCGGGCCGGGGGCCGCCGGGCTCGCGATGGGCGGCTCAGCCGGCGAGGGGAGGGTCGACTCCGCCCCCGGGGGCGGAGCCGACCCCCCCCTCCTGCCTCAGTACCCGTACGGCTTCGGGGTCGCGGTGGGCTTGCCCTTGGGCGGTGCCGAAGCCCTCAGGCCGGGGGTCGCCACGAACCACTTGCCGAGGAAGCCCTCGCCGTGGTCCTGCCGCGGGCCGCGGTCACCGCTGTAGGTGTAGAGCGGGTGGCCGTTGTACTCCAGCTGGCGGCCGTTGGCGCCTCGGTGGAAGGTGAAGCGGCCGCGGACGCTGCTCGGATGGCTGACCCGGGTCGCGGCGCTGCGGAAGGGGGGCCATGTGGCGGCGCAGCCGCCCGTGCAGGCGGGCCGGCTCGCGGTGTCCGGCTTGAAGAAGTAGAGGGTGTGGGAGGCGGCGGTGGTGAGGACCAGCTCGCGGTGCCCGCGCACGCTCTCCATGGCGGTGCGGACGACGGCGGGGGCGACCGCGGCCGACCGCCGCGCGACCGCGCCTCCTGCCCGGGGCTGGGCCGTCGCCGTGGTCGTCGCCACCGCCGCCAGCACCGCCGCCAACCCCAGGGGGATGATCGCGAGACGCCGATCCCAACCCTTCCCGCCCGGTCCGATCTGCCGAAGTTCACCCCGCATGCACGTCCTCCCCGATGCCGAGAGCTCAGCGTTCACCCCGGTATTCCGTCCCCGGTTACAGCCCCGCCGCCGGCGCTCGCAGAGGCATCGCCGATGGATTGGCTACACTGACCCCGGTCGACGGCAGGTCCACCCACAGCGAGGCGGCGCGAGCATGGTCATTCCGTCGATGGCGATCGGCGCGCGCGTTCGTCGGCTCGCGCCGGCCTTCGGCGTGGCCCTGCTGGTGGCGGGCTGCGGCGGCGCGCCCGCCTCGAACCCGGGGCCGGGGCCGGGGCCGGCCCTCACCGTCCACCAGGCCGTCAGCGTGGTGCGGGCCTATGATCGTGCCAACTCGAAGGCCGCCTTCACCCTCGACGTCCGCCTCCAGAATCAGCACGAGGAGGGGGTGACCGCCCGGATGGACGACGGCTATTTCCGGGGTCTGCGCCTGCTCGGGCGCAAGAGCGAGAGCTCGACGGCGACGCCGCCGACCTGGCGCGTCAGTGTGGACGTCCCCCACCGGACCGCGACGCCGGCCGACTTCCTCGCCGTCGTCAGCCTCCCCGGGCATGCCACCTACGGCAGCGGGCTCCTCGTGCTGCGCAAGGACTCCGCTCGGGCGAGCTGGCGCGTCGCCTACGAGGTCGACCTCCCCGCCGGCCCCACCCTGCCGGTCGTCGCGGACGGGGCTGCGGTCTCTCCCGATCGGGCGGCGCTGGAGCAGGTCGCCGCCTACTGGCGCTCGAGCGCGGTGCGGGCGAGCCCGCTCGGCACGCTGGCAGGGGGCCGGTTCACGAGCCAGGTCGGGACGAGCCTCCGGTCGGCCAACGCCGCCACCCTGGCGCAGCACCACGCCCGCGAGACGGAGCGGGTCACGCTGGACCGCGCCGCGCCGGCGGCGTTCCGGCTCCGCGGCGGCGGGACCCTGGTCTTCGGCGCCATCGACGTGGTGTTCCAGGTCCGTCAGCTGGCCACCTCGGGGTCGGCCTTCGTGCAGCCCGCGAACCGGGGAACCCTGCCGCCCTACCTCGCCCCCGGCCACTACACCGGCTTCAGCCAGGACGACATCTTCCAGGTCGCGCTGGTGGTCCCCCCCCGGGGCCGCCCGATCCAGGTGGTCGGGCTCTTCAACGAGCTGGTCGACGCGACCGGTACCCACGGGTCCTGAGCGATCGGGCGGCCGGCCCCGGCCCGGCCGCCCGATCGCTCAGCCGGCGGCGAACCAGCCGTCCACCTGGACGGTCACCTCGGTGGTGCCGCTCGGGCTGTAGACGCAGACGAAGCCGTCCGGTCCGAGAGGCGCGATCACCGGCGCGGTGACCGTCTCCCCCGCGGCGAAGCTGAGATCGGCGGCCGCCGGCCGGGTCGACGCGCCCGGCCACACGGTGAGCACGCCGGAGGCGCTCGGCGCGGTGGCGGTGATGTCGAGCAGCACCGCGCCGGCCCCGGCGCCGGGCACCCCACCGCGGCCGTCGAGGGCCAGGGTGAGGATGCCGAGGGGACCGAGCGGCCGCCCGGCGCAGGGGGTCGGGCTGCCGGGATGGGTGTCGCACACCACGGTCGGCGCCACGGGATGGTACCGGCCCCGACCCTGGAGGTCGCGTCCGAACCAGCCGGAGACGCCGGCCGCCAGCTCGACCGGCCCGGCTGCGGAGGTGAGGGTGATCGCGCCGTCGCGGCCGGGAGCCACCAGCAGGAGGGTGGTGGTGGGCTCCCCCGGTCGGACGTCGACGATGGCGCCGCCGCTGGCCGCGGCGCCCGCCGGCGCCACCGCGACGGCGCCGGCCCGGCTGGGCGGGGCGACGGTCAGCTCCAGCGCGACCAGGGTCGCGCCAGCGCGGGGCACCCCCGCCGCGCCCGCCACCACCACGGTGAGGCTCGTTCCCGGCACCAGCGGCCGGCGCGGTGCGCGCAGCCCGGCGGTGGTGTCGACCAACGGGGCCTGGTCGAGGGGGTGAAAGGCGCGTGACGCGGGTGGCGACACCGTCGCGACCGGAGGCGCCGTCGGCGGCGGCGTCGCGACCGGGGCCGTGGCGGAGGGGACGGCCGTGACCGCCGGGGTCGGGGTGGCCGCCCGGGTCGGCGAGGGGCTCGGGCTCGGGGGGGGCGGCCGCCCCGCGGTGTAGGCGAAGGTGGCAGCCGACCCGGCCGCGCTCCTCCCCATCCAATCCGCGACCGTGAGCGTGACCCGGGCGATCGCCCCGGGGCGGGGACCGGTCCGGTGGGCTGGGAGCGCGCCGCGGTAGGGGTTGAGCGGAGGCGGCGCGCTCGCCGAAGGGGACCCGCTCGGAGTCGCGGACGGGCTGGGCGTCGGGGACGGGGTGGGGCTCGCGCCCGGGGTCGAGGACGGGGTGGGGCTGGCCGAGGGGGCGGGGCTCAGGGTCTGGGTGGGCGCCGGCGGCGGCGCACCCCGGGCGGTGGCGGCGGGGCTCACCGCCAGGATCTCGGTGGGGCTGACCACGATCGCCGCCCGCGCGGGGGCGCGACCGAAGCGCACCGTCATGGGGGCGATGAAGCCGGTCCCCCGGATGAGCACCCGGGTGCCGCCCCGCATCGCACCGGTCGCGGGGCTGATCCCCGTGACCTGGACGGCGCGCTCGCCGGGCACGGTGAAGGGGAACCAGTAGTTGGGCTGGCCGGTCGAGGTGCGCACCACCAGCGAGCCGGCGCTGAGCGGATCGGGAGCGGTGAACCGGACCCGGGCGGTGGTCCACGACGCGACCGTGGCGGGGGTTCCCCTGGTCCACAGGGTGGTGGGCGTCGTGTCCGGGACCGCCAGCACCTCGGACCCTCGTCCGCCCCGCCCCAGCGCGCCGGTGGGGGCGCTGATCGCCGCCCGCCCACCCGGGCGCAGCGGCGTCACCCGCGGGGCCGGCACCGCGCGACCGCGGTACAGGCGGATGGAGAGGATCGCCTGGGCAGGCGCGCCGTAGCGCGCCTGGAGGGTGGTCACGTCGCCGAACCAGGGGTCGTTGATCCACATCGTCCCGTCGGCGGAGACGGCGACGATGAGGACGAAGTGCATGTTGCCGTCGAGGCTGACCTGAGCGATGACAGGGTCGCCCCTCGCCAGCGAGCCATCGATGGCGGGAAGATCGAAGCGCCGCCACCCGGCGTACCGGACCGAGCCGCCCAGGGCGCGGGCGGCTCGGGCGACGGCCCCCCACACGAGGAGGTCCTGCGCCACGTACCCTCCGTGGCCGACGAGCCAGCGGTTGAGGCGACCGGGGTCGATGTCGACCCCGAACGTGCGCAGCAGCATCGCCGACGCCGTGAGGGCACAGCCGTAGCTGCCGACGCTGACCGGGCTCGTGCCCAGGCGGTCCCGACCCCACGGGCTCCACTGCTGCCCGAAAAGCGGGCGCGCGGGAGCGGGGACGCCGAGCGGGGCGGCGGCGCGCGGGGCGGCGCCGGGCGAGGCCGGCCCCCCGCCTGCCTGGATCCCCCGAGCCGCCGCCGTGCCCGCGCACGGGATCAGGGCCAACAGCGCCGCGACCGCGGTCGCGAGGAGGCGGCCGCGCACCGTCACCCGATCACCGGAAGGGAGACGGTGGCCGCGCCGTCGACGGGGGCCCAGGGGGAGTTCTGCGGGAACTGGAAGCCGCTGACCACCACCGACCCGGTGCCCATCGACGCCGGCAGAACCGCCGCGGTCCCGGACGCGCCGGGTCCGGTCAGGCGCACCGCGAATCGCTGGCCCACGTAGATGAAGATCGCCTGGCCGGGCACCCAGGCACGCCCGGCCGCCCGCACCCGGAGCTGCACCGGTGCGCCGGTCACCGCCAGCCGCCCCGGCGAGACCAGCAGGGTGGCGACCCGCACGTCCCCGCTGGCGTCCACGGGATACGGAAAGCCGGCGGGCTCCGATGGGCCGGCGGTGGGCTCGCCCTTGCCGTCCGGGGGCGGCGTCGGGACCGGGGAGGGGGTCGGCGCCGTGGGTTCCGGCGATCGGGACCGGGTGGGGCTCGCGATCGTCGGCGACGGCGCCGCTGCGGACGGCGTGGTCTCGGCGGCGACGCGTCCTGGGGCAGCCGTCGGGGCCGGCGAGCGGCTGACGAGCAGCGGCCGCGGCTGGCTCGGGGGGCGGTGGTGCGGGGACGGGGCGCCCCCGACGTGGAGGGCGGCCACGCCGGCGCCGACCAGGGCGGCGGTGACGAGGGGGACGGCCAGACGGAGCCGGGGCGGGGACATGGGCATGAGGAGGGGGAGCCTCGCTCGGGACGGTTCGATGGAATGAGGGGAGCCGGCGGGGATCGTCGCCCGTGACCCAGTGGGATCATTCCCTCTGACGGCCCCACGGTGCAATGGCCGTTGCAGGATTGCGGCACGCCGCACCGGGCTGGGTCATGCGATGGTGGCGAGCCCGGTTCGGACCCCAGCCCCACACGGAGGGACGGCGATGCGCGACCTCGAGGTGATCCGTCAGATCGAGTCGGTGATGGCAGAGGAGGATGAGCTCTACCGGCGGGCGGAGGGGGTGCACCACTTCACCCCCACCGATCGGGAGCGGCTGCACGAACTGCAGGCCCATCTGGACCAGTGCTGGGACCTCCTCCGTCAGCGCCGGGCGCGGCGTGAATTCGGCGAGGACCCTGACCAGGCGCGCGTCCGACCGGTGGACGTCGTCGAGCACTACCAGGGCTGACGGCGGGGCGGGTCGTACGGTCGCGGCGCCAGCTGGTCCGATCGGTCGGCTCCCAGCTGCCCGCGGTCGCTCCCCGCACCGGGCCACGGCGGGGGACGGAAGCGGCGGGGCCGGCCGACAGCCGCCGGCTCCGTGGCGACCAACGGGGGCGGCGGCACGTGGATGGCACGCGGCCGCGAGGCCGGAACCCAGGCGGAGCGGGTCCCGGACCGCCGCACGAGGGCGCCGGCACGGAGGGCCCCCCGTGGGGGTGCGGTCATGGCCGGGCCGCGAGGCCTGGGCCCAGTCGCCGGGAGCGGGCAGCCGACACCACCGCGGTCGACCCCGGGGTCCGACGTCGGCGGGCGCCGCGCCGGACACGTCGCCGCGCCGTCCACCGCCGCTCCGATCGGCTATCGTGCCGCCGGGACCACGATCGGGAGGAACGGCACGGGTGGGATCGACGGGGCCGGTGGTTGGGATCGTCATGGGCTCGCGGTCGGACTGGGAGACGCTCCGTCCGGCGGCGGAGACGCTGGGCGGCCTGGGCGTCGCCCATGAGATCGCCGTGGTGTCCGCGCACCGCACCCCGGATCGGCTCTTCGCCTACGCCACCTCCGCTCGCGACCGCGGACTCCGGGTCCTCATCGCCGGGGCGGGCGGCGCCGCCCACCTACCGGGGATGCTCGCCTCCAAGACCAGCCTGCCGGTGCTGGGGGTGCCGGTGCGGTCGTCGGCGCTGAGCGGGCTCGACTCGCTCCTCTCGATCGTCCAGATGCCCGCCGGCATCCCGGTGGGGACGATGGCGATCGGCCCGGCGGGGGCCGTGAACGCGGCCCTGCTGGCGGCCGCGATCCTGGCCCTGCACGATCCGCAGGTGGATGCGGCCCTCGCCGGCTATCGCGCGCGGCAGACCGCCCGGGTGCTGGCGGATCCGGACCCGCGCACGGAGCCGCCGCCGGCGACCGGTGCCGGTGATCCCGCCCGTGACCCTCCTGCCATGGGATGACTGGAGCCGGCGGCCGGCCCAGCCTCGGCATCCTCGGCGGAGGCCAGCTGGGCCGCATGCTCGCCCTCGCCGGCCACGACCTCGGGGTGCGGAGCGTCTGCCTCGATCCGGACCCGGACGCCAGCTGCGGCCAGGTCGCAGACCAGGTCGTGGGCGGCCTGGCCGACCTGGAGGCGGCGGGACGCCTGGCGGACCGTGTCGAGCGGGTGACGTTTGAGTTCGAGGCGGTACCGGCGGCCACCCTGGCCTGGGTCGCCGAGCGCCGCCCGGTGTTCCCGCCGGTGGGGGCGCTCCGAATCACCCAGGACCGGCTCAGCGAGAAGCGTCTCTGCGAGGCGCTCGATCTCCCCGTCGCCGCCTACGCGGCGGTGGGCCGCCCCGGTGACCTGCCCGAGGCGATCCGGCGCGTCGGTCTCCCCGCCCGGCTGAAGGCGCGGCGGCTGGGATATGACGGCCGCGGTCAGGCGGTGGTCGAGCAGCCGCGGGACGCGGCCGCGGCGTGGGCGGCGGTCGGGGCGGTGCCAGCGATCCTGGAACGGGTGGTGCCGTTCGCGCGGGAGCTCTCCGTCCTGGCGGTCCGCGATCCGGCCGGCTCGACGGTCTGCTACCCGTTGGTCGAGAACCGCCACCACCAGGGGATCCTCCGCCTCAGCCTCGCGCCGGCCCCGGGTCTCACCCCCCAGATCCAAGCGCAGGGGGAGGCGCTGGCGGTCCGGCTGCTGGAGGCGCTGGACCACGTCGGCGTGCTGGCGGTGGAGTGCTTCGAGATCGAGGACCGGCTCCTCGTCAACGAGCTGGCCCCGCGGGTCCACAACTCCGGCCACTGGACCATCGAGGGGGCCGCGACCAGCCAGTTCGAGAACCACCTCCGCGCCGGCCTGGGCTGGCCGCTCGGCCCCACCGAGATGCGGGGGCTGGCGGCGCTGGTGAACTGCATCGGCGAGGCCGTCGATCCGCGCCGGGTGCTGCGACATCCGGGCTGCCACCTCCACTGGTACGGGAAGACGGTGCGCCCGGGTCGCAAGCTGGGCCACGTCACCGTGCTGGCCCAGGACCCGCAGGCCCTCTCCGAGCGCGTCCGGGCGGTGACGGAGGCGGTGACCATCCCGTCCGCGGTCCTCCGCCGCCCGCTGATCGACTCCCCCCGGCGGGTCGATCCACCTGAACCAACGGCTTGACCGGTCAACCTCCTTGGCCCTAAGATCTCGCCTACTTGGTGGGAGCCGGTCCCAGGAGGGGGGAGCGCGTGAGGCCATGGCCGTCGCCCCGGTCGCGGGAGGGCGCGCCCTCGGGTGACCGCCGCGGAGCCGCTTGCCGTCCCACCAGCTTTGGTCACGGGCCCGGTCCGATGGCCCCGCCGGCATGGCGCCGCGCCTGCCCCCGGGGGTGGTCGGACCGCGTGCCGCCACGTCACCGCGAGGAGGGAGCAGCATGAGGCGGTCCCATCGAGCACCGGAGAGGTCATCAGCCCCGGGGGCGACCCCGGCCGCGGGCGCCGACCGGGGTCGCCGGCGGGGACGGCGGCCGGCCCTCGCGGTCAGCCTGGCGATGCTGGCCGTGGGTCTCGGTGCCGGCGGGGGCGCGGTCCAGGCCGCGCCCACCGCCCACGCCGCGGGACCGACCGGCAGTCCTCTCGTCATCGCCGACCTGGCCCCGTTCAGCGGCGTCGACGCCGCGCTCGGCCCGATCTATGACGCCTCCTGCCTGGCCGCCACCAACGCCATCAACCACGCCGGCGGGGTGCTGGGACATCCGCTCACGTGCAAGGCCGTCGACACCCGCGGCGATCCCGCCGACGCGGTGCCGGCGGCCCGCCAGCTGTTCGCCAGCACGCCCAACCTGGTACTGGTCATCGGGTGCACCTCCGACGAGGCGGCGGCGGTGGTCCCCGAGATCAATGCCAACAAGATGGTCGTGTTCGGGATGACCGGCCAGTCGGAGTTCGACCACACCCACTACCCGTACTTCTTCCGGCTGGTGCCGCCGGACCTGGAGGAGTCGTACGCGATGCTGGCGATCGCGCACTTCCGGGAGCACTTCCACCGCATCGCCCTCGCCTTCGGCAACGACATCGGCTCGCAGACCTTCGTCCAGCCCGCCCTCAACGCGATTCGCAAGGGTGGGATGGTGGTGGCCGGCAACGAGACCCTCAACCTCAGCGCCACCTCGTTCCGCACCGAGGCGGCGGCGATCATCGAGGCCCATCCCCAGGTGATCCTCACCGAAGCCCTGGGTTCGGCCGACGCCACCTTCATCTCCGAGGTCCGCCAGCTCCACGGCGGCAAGCTCATCCCGATCATCGGCACCTCGGCGACCATCTCCCCGGCGTGGTTCAAGGCGGTGGCGTCCGCGGTCGGCGGCTCCAACCTCTCCCGCAACTTCCTGGCAGACAACCTCGTCATCGACACCAGCGGTCCCGCCTACCGGATCTTCACCAAGTCGATGTACGCGATCAAGTCGCAGGTGACCAAGGTGGGGGTGTTCTCCACCCTCTTCAGCGCCCCCGGGGCGGTCCACCTCTACGACGGGATGAACCTGGCCGCGCTGGCGATGGTGATGTCGCACAGCACCAAGCCGCGGGTCTACAAGGCCGACATCATCAAGATCGGCAACGGGGTTCGCGGTGCGGTGGTGGTGCACTCCTTCGCCCAGGGCGTCGCCGAGCTCCACCGCGGCAAGGCGATTCGCTACATCGGTCCCGGCGGGCCCACCAACTTCGACAGCTACCACGACTCCACCGGCATCTTCCAGATCGACACCTACAGCCCCTACGGCAAGGTGCGGGTGGTCGGCAACATCCCGCCCGCCGAGCTGCGGGCGCTCTCCTGACCGACGCCTCCGGCGGCTCGGCCCGCCTCCCCGACGGGGGAGGCGGGCTCGCCGGCCGGTCCGGGTGGCTGGGGCCGCCGCCGGGAATGGGGTCCAGCGGCTGGGCTCCTCGCCGCCGAGGGCTGGCGCGGCGGTGAGCGGTGCGCTGGAGCCGGCGGTGGACCTGCCCGGTGCCCGGGCGGCCCCCGGGTGGGCACGCGCCGACCCGGCGGCGGTGGCCGCGCTCGCCGAGCTGCCGGCGACCGCGGTCGCCGACGCGATGCACCGGCTGGGGGCGATGGAGGGGGCCGTCCGGCCGCTGTGGCCGGGAGCGCGCCTCGCCGGCACCGCGCTCACGGTCTGGGTCCGTACCGGCGACAACCTGCGCCTGCACCGCGCCCTCGACGTCGCCCAGCCGGGTGACGTGCTGGTGGTCAACGGACAGGGCTCGCTGGCCCACGCCCTCTTCGGCGAGCTGATGGGCCTGCGGGCGCGGGCCAGGGGGATCGTCGGGCTGGTGGTGGACGGAGCGGTGCGCGACCTCGCCCAGCTGGAGCGGATGGCGTTCCCCGTCTTCGGCCGGGGCGCCTGCCCCAACGGTCCGGGCAAGGAGGGAACCGGCGAGGTGGGGTACCCGGTGGCGTGCGGCGGCGTCGCCTGCTGCCCCGGCGACGTCGTCCTCGGTGACGGCGACGGCGTCGTGGTGGTGCCGCGGGCGAGCGCCGCCGACGTCCTGGCGGCGGCCCGGCGGGTGGTCGCCGACGAGGAGGGCCGGCGGGAGGCCGCCGCCCTCGGTCGGCCGGTCGTCGATCCGGCGCCGTCGTAGGGCGTGGGCCGGCCGGTCACGGGCAACCGTGGGGGCGGCGGTCCAGCGGCGGCGCTCCCCGCCCGCCCGGACGACGATGTCGACGGCAGCGCCGGCGATGGAGACGGCGATCACGCGGTCCGGGCTCGGGCACCGGGTCCGATCCTGGTACCGGTCCGGCCAGACGCTGAGGAGCACCACCGCCCCCACCGAGCCGGGCCGGTGGGTCGCCGGCAGCCTCGCCCGGGCGTGCGCGGTACGGCACCGCGTCGCCCCCACGGGGGCGACGCGGGTCTTGGCCCCGTCCTGGTTTCGCCCCCGCGAGGGAAGGGTCGTGTCCGCGCACCAGCACGGCGTCGGACTCCAGGGGCGCCAGCGCGAGACGCGTCGGACCCCGGCCGGCCAGCTGGGGCGGCACGGCGCCGATGCCACACCGCCGCCTTTGGGGTGGTCCGCCTCGCCGGCGGCGTCGGCGCGGCTGTCGCGGGCGAGAGGCGACCGGGAGCCGGGCCGCGGGACTGACGGTGCCAAGGGGGGGCCGGGGGGAGCCATCCACGCCGTGGTCCATGCGATCGCGGCCCGCGGATCGGAGGTCTCGAGCGGCTCCGGCGTCTCCGAGCGTTCCTCGACGCCGTCCTGATGCCGCCGACCGTGGCGTAGGGGCGGTCAGCGCAGCGAGCGCGCGACCTGTTCGAGGTGGCCCATCGCTTCCTGCATGCCGCCCTCCATGCCAGAGTCGAGGTGGGCGTCACGGCGAGCCCGGCTGGTGTGCTGCACGAGGAGGGCGAGGGCCGTGCGGCCGTCCTGTTCGGTGACCGTGAGCGTGCACACCGCCTCTCCCTCAGGCGCGCCCTCGTAGACCTCGGTCCAGACGATCCGCTCGTTCGCGACGACCTCGCGGTACTCCCCGTGGAAGGCGACCTCGAACCCACCCCTTGCCGTCATCGCGTACCGCCACCTGCCCCCGACCCGCAGATCGACCTCGGCGATCGTGACCTCGCCGCGGTCTCCGCTCCACCAGCGCTTGATGAGCTCGGGCGTGGTCCACGCCCGGTAGACCAGGTGCTTGGGCGCGTCGAACTCCCGCGTGATCAGGACCTCGGTGTCGGTCGGGAGGGTCACCACGGCGGTGCGGCTACGGGTCACGGCCATCACCTCCACTCTCCATGTCCTCGAGGTCCTCCAACACGACGTCCAGCCGATCGAAGCGCTGCGACCACGAACGCTGGTAGGTGGTCACCCAGTCGTGGATGGGCTTGAGTGGGTGGCCGTCGAGCCGGTACACCCGCCGCCTGCCCTCCTCACGCACGGCCACCAACCCCACGTCCCTCAGCACCCGCAGGTGTTTGGACACCTGCGGCTGCGCCAGCCCCAGCAGCCCCACGAGGTCGTTGACCGGCCGCTCGCCGCTGGCGAGGATGTCCAGGACCTGCCGCCGCCGCGGCTCGGCCACCGCATTGAACGCATCGGCGGTGGTCGCTGCCCGGGCCATCACCGCATCATATACCCATATCAGAATTTATCAAGCCCTGTAGAGCGGGTCAGATGGTGCCGACCCGCCTCGGCCCCGAGCCCCATCTCGAGGTCGGGGTGCGCCGGTGGCGCGGCTGAGCGTTCGGGCAGCCCGATCGAACTCAGCCGTCTCGGCTTCGCCACCGGCGCCGAGGCCACGGACGCTGATCGCGACCCGTCGTACGAGGGCCAGTCCCCGGCGGCCGCGGAGCTGGCCAGGTTGAGGGCCCCGAGGGCGGCCCGCCACGGCTGACGGCGGAACATCGGTCAGCGATCGTCAGGACGGCCGTGAGGCCGAGCTGGTCCCAGCCAGGAGCCGCACCGCTCCGCTGAACAGGTCCTCCCGGGGCAGTGACGAGCTCCGACGTGGCGATCGGCTTCCTCTCGTCTCGAACGTGCGGCGGCGGCGACGGGTGAGACGTTCGCGGCCGGACGGAGGGGCCCGGCGGGCGCCTCCCGCGGGCCCGATCGGCGCGGGTGCCTAGAATCGGGGCATGCCGACGTTCGACGACCTCGTCGGCCACGACCGGGTGGTCGCCATGCTCCGGGGGCAGCTGGCGCGGGACCGTCTCGCCCACGCCTACTGGATCACCGGCCCGGAGCAGGTCGGCAAGACCACCCTGGCCCGGGCCGTCGCATCCGCCTGCCTTTCGGCGGACGGCTGGCCGGGCGGCCTCGACGCCCATCCCGACTTCTGGGCCGACGACGAGACGGGGAGCTGCTCGGTCGAGCGTATCCGGGGCGGCGAGATGGGCCCTCTCGGCCCCCCGCTCCAGCACCTGCTCGCCCGCACGCCCTTCGCGGGCGGCCGCCGGGCGGTCCTGATCGCCAACTGCGAACGGCTCACCGACGTCGCCGCCAACAGCGTCCTCCGCCTGCTCGAGGAGCCGCCGGCGGGGACGGTCCTGCTCCTCACCACCTCGCGGCCCCAGCACGAGCACCTCCCTCCGACCGTTCCCAGCCGGTGTCAGCCGATCGCGCTGGGCCCGGTGCCGCCAGAGGCCATCCGCGCCTGGTTGGCCAACCGGCCGGAGCTGGATTCCCGTTCGATCGAGACCGCCATCGCCCTCGCCGATGGGCGGCCCGGCCGGGCGCTCGGTCTCGCCCTCGACCCCGGGGCGGGCGCCGCCGCCGAGATCCAGGTCGAGCGCCTGCTCGTCGCGGCGGGCCAGGGCCCCGACGGCTGGCTGGCGCTGGCGGCGGAGCTCGGGGCGGAGCTCGAGCTGGCGCGGCGGGCGACGCGGAGCTGGGCCGCCTTCCTCCGGGACGCCTGCCGGATCGCCGCCGGGGCGCCGGAGCTCGTGCGCTGGGTTCGCTTCCAGGCGCAGGCCGAGGCCTGGGCGGCGGCCCTCGGCCCCGCCGGCTGCCTGGCACGACTCGGCGACTGCGGTGAGAGCCTGGTGCGGCTGGGCGGGAATGCCACCGCCCGGCTCACCCTCGACCGGCTGCTTCTTCGGCTCTTCGATCGCGCGCCCGTTCCACCGGTCCTGCTGCCCGCCGGCGCCGCCGGTGGGGGCTGAGGGAGGCACACCATGCCGCTCGTCGTTGGGGTCAAGTTCCGCCGCCACGGCCCCCTCAACTACTACGACCCCCAGGGCGAGCCCCTCGCCCCCGGAACCCTGGTGGTGGCCGACACCGCCCGGGGCCCCGAGATCGGCGAGGTGGTGATGGCCGAGATCGAGGTCGACCCGGCGCTCTGCCCCGGCCCGCTCCAGCCGGTCCGCCGGCGCGCCACCGAGGCGGACCTCGGCCAGCGGGCCGAGCTGGACGCGCGCATCCCCGAGGTGATGCGCACCGCCCGCGAGCTGGTCCGGGCCCAGGGCCTCCCGGTGAAGATCGCGCGGGCCGAGCTGAGCTTCGACGGCACCCGGATCCTCTTCGACTTCTCCACCGAACGGCGGGTGGAATCGCGCGAGCTGGCCCAGGAGCTCGCCACCCGCCTGCGCTGCCGGGTGGAGCTGCGCCAGGTCGGCGCTCGCGACGAGGCCCGTCTCCAGGACGGCTACGGACCCTGCGGGCGGCGGCTCTGCTGCTCCAGCTGGCTCAAGGAGTTCGTCCCGGTCACGATCAAGATGGCCAAGGAGCAGGGCCTTCCCCTGAACCCGTCGCGGCTGAACGGGATGTGCGGCAAGCTGAAGTGCTGCCTGCAGTACGAGAACGAGCAGTACGTCGACCTCCGTCGCCGGCTGCCTCCGGTGGGGAGCGCGGTGGAGCTGGAGGGGCAGGCCGGCACCGTCGCCGACGTCAACATGGTGCGGGAGCAGGTTCTGGTCACCATCACCGAGAGCGGGAGCGTGGTGGCGGTGCCGGCGACCGTGCTGGCGACGGAGCCTCGCCCGGCGGATCGCTCCGGGTCGGCGCCGCGGCGCCGACCCCGGCGCACCTGACCCGTCGCTCGACTCGCCACCGGTCCCGGACCGCAGCGGTTCGGACCGCGATCCACAGCTGACGGCCGAGTCTCGGGGGGCGGCGGACGGGCTTCGGCCGCGGGCGGCCGATCGGTCAGCGGAGGCGGCGGCGGACGGGGCCGAGCCATGCCGCCAGGGCGGCCCCGGCCCCGACGAGGAGGAGCCCGACCGGCCAACGCTCGCGGGCCAGGTGGCGCAGCCGATCGCCCTGGGTGTGGACCCCGCATCCCGGCCGGGCGGCGGACGCTGGGTCGACGGCCCCGATCGGGGAATGGCGCTCCCCGGTGGCCGCGGGCACGGTCGGGTCGGCATCCAGCATGCGGGTGAGGCCGCGCCGAGCGCTGGCGAGCAGGCGGCGCAGGGCCGCCTCGACCGCAGCGTCGCCGGGCGGGTCGTCCCAGTCGCTGAGCTCCGCCTCGGCGAGGATGTGGACCAGGGTGCCGCCGCCGTCTGGGACCAGCCCGAGGCTCACCCGCGCCCGTCCCGACCCCGGCCCGCGTGGGCGCCGTCCCGCCACCTCCCAGAGGACCGTCGGGTCCCCCGCCGGATCGGTGAGCGCGCGGGCCTCGGCCCGGCCGGCAAGGGTGACCTGGGCCGGGCCGAGCCGGATCCGG
Organism: Candidatus Micrarchaeia archaeon; assembly: GCA_035533215.1. Taxonomy (GTDB): domain Bacteria; phylum Chloroflexota; class Dormibacteria; order Aeolococcales; family Bog-877; genus DAHUZL01. The sequence continues at coordinate 36,376 of DATLUG010000010.1, forward strand.
AGCCGGCCCGGCTCACCCGGCGCCGCCGGCGGCTCCAGCCCGGGGAATCGGTCCCCGAGCGGCGCCGGCCCGGTCAGCCGACCGCGGACCCGCCCGGGGGCGTGGGGGAGCTGCCACGACTCCTTCACGACGACCACGCGATGCCTCCCTGGCCGGGCCTGCCGCCGCGACGATACACCGCCGCCGCGGAATCGGCGTCAGCTCTCTGCGGGCGGCCCCTCGGGCGGGGGGGCCGGCTCAGCCTCGGGCTGCGGCTCGGGACCCCACCCCGGCAGGTGCCCGCCTGCCCCACCCACGGGCCGCACCGAGGGCCCGGACCCGCCGACCGGCGGGCTCGACCGGTCGAGCCCCGCCAGCGCGGCGAGCGGCGACCCCACCTGGGTCCGGTACACGACCATCGACCGACCGAGCCAGTCCTCGATCGCACGCCGGTCGGGACGGGTGAGGAGCATCACGGTGCCGCCCCCGTACACCGCGACCCAGAGGGCGAAGCCCAGCAGCGGAACCACGTTGGTGAGCATCGCCGGGACCCAGAAGGCGGTCGAGCGCAGCGCCGCGTCCCGCGGGCTGAGCCGTCCCCCGCCGACCCCGGTCACCCGCAGGCCGAGGAGGAGCTTGCCCACCGTCCCACCGAAGGCGAGCACGCAGGCGATGAGGTACAGGGCGGTCACCAGCTCGGACAGCACCACCACCCGCTCCAGCGCGGCCTGGATCCCGGGCGCGGCGTGGACCGCCCGGGCGACGCCGGCGGTCGGGTGAAGGCGCAGGTAGTGGGCGTAGCGGCTGAACGCCCCCCCCGCGACGAGGTCGAAGAGCACGAACTCGGGGACCAGGAGGACCAGGAAGTCGACCGCCGCCGCCGCCAGGCGTTCCCACCGCGGCAGGGCGGAGGCAGGTACGGGGTTCCACACAGCACGGGCTCCTGCGCGCGGTCCCGGACGGGACCGCCGTCGGCCCAATTCTATGGAGGCCGGCGGTGGCCCGGCTGCGCCGACCGTCCGTTCGGGGGTGGTCGCGGTCGGGTCCGATGACAGCCGGCGCACCGATCCGCGACGACTGGGTAACGACCGCCTTCGTCTGCTCCAAACCGGCGGTGCGCCGCCTAGGATGGCGGCATGCAGGTAGCGGCGGTCGTGCTCAGACTGCGGTCCCGGGGGCGGGCGCTCTGCCGCCGGCTGACCGGCGGCGAGCCTGAGGAGGGACAGGGGATGGTCGAGTACGCCCTCATCCTCACCTTCGTCGCGATCGCGGTCCTGGTCGCCCTCCAGTTCTTCGGCCAGCACCTCACCTCCACCTACACCAACATCTCCAACGGGATCGCGCGCGCCAGCTGATCCGGCGCGGGGGAGCGCTGCCGGCGCAGCCGGCGGCGAGCGCGGAGCACGGTCGCGGCCGGCCCCGCCGCCGGCCTCTGCTACCATCGAACCGGTGCCCCGTGGGCCGGTCGGCGGGAGGAAGCGGCCGGATCGCGGGCGCCTCCCCCCCTGGAGTAGGGCGCGATGACGTACGTGATCGGTGAGACCTGCATCGACGTCAAGGACAAGTCCTGCGTCGAGGTGTGCCCGGTCGACTGCATCCTGGGCGATGACGAGGACCGGATGCTGTACATCGATCCGGACGAGTGCATCGATTGCGGGGCCTGCGTCGACCCCTGCCCGGTGGACGCGATCTACGCCGAGGAGGACCTCCCCCAGGACTGGACGCCGTACACCGAGATCAACAAGGTGTTCTTCAAGGACAAGGGTGAGGCTCGCTCCCAGGTGGAGGCGCGCGCGCCCGTCCCCTGAGCCCGATCGCAGGGAGCCGCCACCGCACGGCTCCCTGGGCCCACCCGTCGGGGCGTGGTCTGTCTGACTCTCACAGGATTGGCGCCGGTCTGCCTGTGCGCTGCACACGACGCTGGCCGAGGCGGCCCGGTGCTACCGTCGGGGCACCGGGGACCAGCAGCCCGCGCGCTCCGGGATGGCGGCCGCGCGACGCCGGAAGGAGAGCACGTGGCCATCGATGAGTACGTGGCGAGGGGGACCACCACCGACCCCGGCGCGGTCATCGCCTTCGCGCGGGACCAGGGGGTGCGGATCGTCGATGTGCGCTTCACCGACCTCATCGGGAGCTGGCAGCACTTCAGCATCCCGATCGCCGAGCTGACCGAGGGCCTGTTCAGCGACGGCATCGGGTTCGACGGCAGCAGCATCCGGGGGTTCCAGCCGATCCACGAGAGCGACCTGCTCCTCTACCCCGACCCCCGGACCGCCTTCGTCGACCCGGTCCTGGAGGTCCCCACCCTCTCCCTCACCTGCGACATCGTCGATCCCATCACCCACGGCCGCTACTCCCGTGACCCCCGCTACGTCGCCGGCAAGGCCGAGGAGCACCTGCGCCGCAGCGGGATCGCCGACACCAGCTACTGGGGTCCGGAGTGCGAGTTCTACATCTTCAACTCGATGCGGTTCGACCAGAACCTCCACGAGGGCTACTACCACATCGACTCCATCGAGGGGATCTGGAACAGCGGCCAGAACGGGAGCCCCAACCTGGCCTACCGGCCGCGCCAGAAGGAGGGCTACTTCCCGCTGCCCCCCACCGACAAGCTCCAGGACCTGCGCAGCCGGATCACCCTGGCCCTGATCGCGGCCGGGGTCGACGTCGAGGTGCACCACCACGAGGTGGGGACCGCCGGCCAGACCGAGATCGACATGCGCTACGACACCCTGGTGACCATGGCCGACAAGGTGCAGATCTACAAGTACGTGGTGAAGAACGTGTGCCACCAGCACGGCTTCGTCGCCACCTTCATGCCCAAGCCGCTCTTCGGGGACAACGGCAGCGGGATGCACACCCACCAGTCGCTGTGGCGCGACGGCACCCCCCTCTTCTACGATGCGGACGGCTACGCCCGGCTCAGCGACCTGGCCCGCTGGTACATCGGCGGCCTGCTCGCCCATGCTCCCGCGCTGCTGGCGTTCGCCGCCCCCACCACCAACAGCTACCGTCGACTGGTGCCGGGCTACGAGGCCCCGATCAAGCTCGCCTACTCCGCCCGCAACCGCTCCGCCTGCATCCGGATCCCCACCTACAGCGAGAAGCCGCAGCTCCGGCGACTGGAGTTCCGCTCGCCCGACCCCACCTGCAATCCCTACCTGGCGTTCGCGGCGATGCTGATGGCGGGACTGGACGGGGTCACCCGGCGGATCGAGCCGCCGGCGCCGGTGGAGGCCGACCTCTACGAGCTCCACGGGGCGGACGCCGACCGGGTGAAGGATCTGCCCGGCAGCCTCGGTGAGGTGCTGGACGCGCTGGAGGCGGACCACGACTTCCTCCTCCCCGGCGATGTCTTCACCCCCGACGTCATCGACACCTGGATCCGCTACAAGCGGGAGCGCGAGGTGGATCCCATCCGGCTCCGCCCCCACCCCTACGAGTTCTTCCTCTACGGCGACGCCTGACCCGGCGCCCGCACCACCATTCCCCCTGGGCGGCCCCGGACCCTCGCGCCGGGGTCGCCCTCGTCCTCGATGGGAGGTCGCCCGCGAGGCCGCGGCCCGGTGAGGTTCCGCTGCCGCCAGGAGCCGGAGGCGACGGGTGACGGGTGCCCTGGAACCGGAGGCGGTGCGAGCCTCGACGCCGACCCCGTGCGCCGGGGCTCACCCGTCGGGCGACCGTCGTGGCGGACCACGTGCCCGCCCCGGCGGTGACCGCGACCCTCCCGGAGCGACCCGCGCGGGGCGGGTCGCGGCGCTGGGCCGGCGACCGCTCGCAAGCGGGGGGCCGGCACCGCTCGCGTCCGCGCCCCGGTGGCCTCGGCGGCGGTCCCGCTCCGGCCCGCATCGCCGCCCGCCCCCCAGACACACCAACCGCCGCTCCGGGCGGTCCGGGGCGGCGGCGGGGCGCCGGGAGGGGGCCCGGCGCGGGAGGGAGGGACTGTCGGGCACCGATGGGAAGCGGGGGATCGCGGGAGCCCGACCACAGGAGCATAGGCCGCGCCGGTGCCGATGGGGGCGCCTTCACCGAACTGTGAAGGCCGCGCGACAGCGGCGTGGCACGGTCCCAAGGGTCCGATCGCGGCGCTCAGGCGGGCGGGGGCCCGGCGGGGACCACCCGCGGCCCCGGGCGTCGCTCCCGCACCACCGTCGCCACCCCGCAGAGGACCAGGGCGCCCCCCACCACGGTCGCCGCCCCCGGGCGCTCGCCCCGGATCCAGACCGCCAGCAGGGTGCCCACCACCGGCTGGATGAAGAGCAGGGGGGCGAGGGAGCCGGGCCGCACCCGTCGCAACCCGTAGAACCAGGCCCAGTAGCAGATGGCGGTGCTCACGAGGCCCATGTATGTGACCCCGAGGATCCCGGCCGGGGTCAGGCCGGGCCAGCCGCGCAGGGCGAGGGCGGCGAGGCCGGCCGGCCACCACACCAGCAGGCTGCCGGTCACCACCACGGCGGTGATGAGCAAGGGCGGGTAGCGGGTGGCGATGGTGGCGCCGACGATGGTGAAGCCGGCCTCGAACACCAGCGCCAGCACCACCAGGACATTGCCGAGGGTCCCGGGACCGGCGAGGCCGATCGGGAGCCGCAGCCCTCGCTCCACGACGATGTACACCCCGACCAGCCCGGCCGCCAACCCCAGCGACTGCATCCGCCCGATCCGCTCGTGCAGGAAGAGCCAGCTGAGGCCGACCGTGGCCAGTCCCTCCGCCGCGATCAGCAGCGCCGTGTCGGTCGCCGACGTGAGGCCGAGGCCGAGGTACTCCAGGGCCTTGGTGGCGCCGAAGCCGAGCACGCACATGGCCGCGAGTCGCCAGCGGTCGGGGGCGGCACGGGGGAGCTGACGGCGCCCCCGCCAGAGCACCGGGGCCAGCGCGGCGGCGCCGATGGTGAAGCGGAGCATGTTGAGGCTGGCGAACGGCCAGGTGGCGAGGACCGCCTTGCCGGCGACGTAGGAGCCGGCCCAGAGCACGTTGGCGAGCGCGAGCACGGCGAGGGCGGAGCCGCGGCTGCCGCCTCCGGAGCCTGCGAGCGGCGGTCGGCGGCGCGCCCCGGGCGGGCGCGTTCGCGCGGGTGGGGTCAGCCGGCGGCTCGGTCGCGGGCGGCGGCCATCGGGCCGCCCACGTGGGCGGCGTGGGCGAGCTGGTCGGCGTTCGCCACGGCGGCGCGCGCCGCCGCCACCACCGCGGCGACGGTCAGCCCAGCCTCGGCGAGCACCTGGGCCTGGCTGGCGTGGGGAAGGAAGCGGTCGGGGATCGCGACGTGGCGGACCGGCACCACCACCCCTGCCGCCGCGAGGGCCTCGCTGACCGCCGCGCCCAGCCCCCCACAGCCGGTGCCGTCCTCGACCGTGACCATGGCCCGGTGCTGGCCGGCCCAGTCGGGCAGGCGCTGGTCCAGTGGCTTCACGAACCGGGCGTTGAGGACGGTGGCACGGACCCCGGCCTCGCCGAGCTGGGTCGCGGCGCCCTCCGCCACGGCCACCATCTTGCCCGCGGCGGCGATGCAGACATCGCTGCCGCCCGCTCGGACGACCTCCCACGAGCCGATCGCGACCGGCTCCAGGTCGACCGCGAACCCGCCGGCCCTGCCCTTGGGGTATCGGAGGGCGAAGGGACCTCGGTGCCGCAGCCCGGTGGCCAGCAGCCGGCCCAGCTCGGTGGCGTCACGCGGGGTCGCCAGCACCAGGTTGGGCACGCAGCGGAGGTAGCTGAGGTCGAAGGCCCCGTGGGCCGAGCTCCCGTCCTCGCCGCCGACCCCGGCCCGGTCGAGGACGAACGTCACCGGCAGGTCGTGCAGGGCGACGTCCATGGCCACCTGGTCGAAGGCGCGCTGAAGGAACGTCGAGTAGATGCACACCACCGGGTGGGCGCCCCCCATCGCCAGCCCGGCTGCGAAGGTGACCGCGTGCTGCTCGGCGATGCCGACGTCGTAGAAGCGATCCGGGTAGCGCCGGGCGAACTCCAGCAGGCCGGTGGACGACCCCATCGCGGCGGTGATGGCCACCAGCGACGGGTCGTCCGCCGCCGCCGCCAGCAGGCACTCCGCGAAGACATCGGTGTAGGTCGGCTGCGCCGACACCACCGCCCCGGTCTGGGCCGGCAGGGCCGACACCCCGTGCATCTTGTCGATCTCGTCGGCGAGCGCGGGCGGGTAGCCGCGTCCCTTCTCGGTCACCACGTGGACCACGACCGGGCCGGACAGCCGCCCCGCCAGCCGGAGCGCCCGCTCCACCTGGCCGAGATCGTGGCCGTCGATGGGACCGGAGTACTTGAGGCCGAGGTCCTCGAAGAAGACCTGGGGCGCCACCAGCTGCTTCACCCCGGTCTTCAGCCGGCGCGCGACCTCGTGCGCCGGATCGCCCACGCCGGGCAGCGCCGAGAGGAAGTCGCCGATCCCGCTCTTGGCGGCCTGGTAGTGGGGGTCGAGCCGGAGGCGGGCGAGGTGGTTGGCGAGGCCGCCCACCGTGGGGGCGTAGGAGCGACCGTTGTCGTTGAGGACGACGATGAGGTCGGGGCGGAGGGTGCCGATGTTGTTGAGCGCCTCGTAGGCCATCCCGCCGGTGAGCGAGCCGTCACCGACCACCGCCACCACCTGCCCCGGGGTGCCGCTGCGGCGGCGGGCCTGGGCCAGCCCCAGCGCGTAGCTCAGCGCGGTCGAGGCGTGGCTGTTCTCGACCCAGTCGTGGTCCGACTCGCTCCGGGACGGATAGCCGGAGAGGCCGTCCTTCTGGCGCAGGCCGCCGAACCGATGGCGCCGACCGGTCAGCAGCTTGTGGACGTACGCCTGGTGGCCGGTGTCGAAGATGAGGGCGTCCACGGGGCTGTCGAAGACCCGGTGGAGCGCCAGGGTCAGCTCGACGATGCCGAGGTTGGGACCGAGATGGCCGCCGGTGCGGGTCACCGACTCGACCAGGAAGTCACGGATCTCCTGGGCCAGCTGCCCGCACTCCGCGCGGGTCAGGGTGCGGCAGTCGTGGGGGCCGTCGATGCGCCCGAGGATCGGCCCCGGGCCGCCCGGGACCGCGAGCGCACCGGTCCCCTGCGCCATGGTCCGATTATAGGCTGGGGGCCGAAACGCGCCGGCCGTGGCGGGGCCGCCGGCGGGGCGGGGCGGAGGCCCGATGGGTCGCCCGGCGAGCGGTCGGGCGATCATAGCTCCACGATGCACGCCCTCCGCCGCGTCCTCCGAACCCTCGCGGCACCCGGGTTCGCCCGCCGCCCCCCGCTCGGCCTCCGCGTCGCCCCCGAGGTGCTCGGCGGTCTGCTGGGGATCGTCGCGCTGGTGGCGGCGGTGGGGAACGCGGGCGCCCTCGCCGCCGTGCTCGCAAGCCTCGTCCACCCGGGGTCGCTGGGAGGCTGGCTCCCGGCGCTCGCCACCCTGGTGGGGGCCGCGGTGGGGCTCGCCGGGGACGTCCTGGTCGGGCTCGGGGCCTTCGCGCTCAGCCGCCTGCCCCGGCTGGGCGCCGAGCTGGTGGTGGTCGGCCTCCTCCTCGCCCTGGCGGCGACGCTGATGCTGGGCGCGACCGGCGGCTCCCTCCTCGCCGCCCTCGTGTACGTGGCCGCGCTGGTCCTGGTCTACCTCCTCGTGGTCGCCTCGGCGGCGGGCCGCCCCGAGCCGGCTGCCGAGGGGGAGGCCGGCGGGGACGTCCCGCCGAGCGGAGGGTCGGGGCCGGCCCGTGCGCCGGTGCCGTGGATCCTGCCCGCCGAACCCCGCCAGCCGCAGGCCTGGCGCCGACCCGACGCCGCCGGGTCGCGGCCATCGGGCGGCGCCGGCCCGTCGCCCGAGCCCGGGGTGCCCGCCGGGACCCCGGGAGACTCGCCCTGACCGGCCCCGCGGTGACCGCGCCGCCGCCGCCGCCGGCCCAGAAACACGGTCGATTCCCCCTTGTCCCCTGGGGCTGGACCGACCTCGGCCTGGTCCTCCTCCTCTGCGTGCCCGCCCTCGCCCTCGCCTACGCGCTCCTGGTCCTGGTCAGCCTCGCCCTCCGCGCCGTCGGCGCCCTGCCCGCGGGTGGTCACCTCGGCACCACCTGGCTGGCCCTCCTCAACCTCGTCGGCGACGGCCTCGTCTACGGCGCCGTGGTGGCGGTGGTCCTGTGGGTCACGGTGGGCCGCCGCCACCTCCCGCTCGCCCTGCTCGGCCTCCGTCCGGCGCCGGTGCGGGTGCTGCTGGCGATGCCGGCGCTGGCGATCGCCCTGCAGCTGGCGGGCTCGATCATCACCGCCGGCCTCGGCCCCCTGTTCCGGGCCGGCCCCAACCCCCAGGTCTGCCAGATACGCACTGGCTACAGCGGCGGCGAGTGGCTCGCGATCCTGGCCATCGCGGTGGTCGCGCCGGCGGCCGAGGAGCTGATCTTCCGGGGCTTCCTGTATGGGACCTTGCGGCAGCGGATGTCCTGGTGGGCGGCGGCGGCGGTGAGCGGCCTGGCGTTCGCGATCCTGCACGCGGCGTCGGTGGGCGGCTACGTCCTGCTGCTGCTCCCGGCCCTGTTCCTGGCCGGGGTGGTGCTGGCCGCGGTCTACGAGTGGACCCGGTCCCTGGTCCCGGGGATGGTGGTGCACGCGTCCTACAACCTGTTCGCCGTGCTCCTCATCTTCGTCGCCAGCCCCGGCGCGCGCTGTGGCTGACCCCGGCCGCCGCGCCCGCCCGCATCTGGGCTCGACGGCCCGGTCCCGGCGCCGGGCGCGCCCGGCGCAGAGATCGCTCCGGCACCGGGCCATGATCGCCACCGCGCGGGAGGCGCGGTCGGCGTGCCCGCCACCCCCCCGGGCCACCGGGGCGGAGCCCATCCGGGGAGGGACCGGCCCTGGAACGGCGGCGCCGGAGGACCCGCCGCTCCGACCATCGTGGCGGAGCGGGGGACCCATCTCGGCGGCGCCGCCCGCCCGAGGGTCCGCCGGCGGATCACCGCCAGCGGCCGCTGACGCCCCCGAGGGCCGCCGGTAGCAGACAATCCTCCCGCCGGCCGGGCCGCCCGGCGGCCAAGGGGTCCGCGGGATCGGGCCCCGGCTCGGACACGGAGGGACGGCCGATGTTCAAGCGGATCCTGGTCGCGGTCGACGATTCCGATCCCGCCAACCGAGCGGTCGACGCCGCCGAGGACCTGGCGCGCCGGTACGGGGCCCACCTGCGCGTCGTCAACGTCCACCAGCCGATCGCCCTCACCATCGCCGCCGCCGGCTCGATGCCGCTGCCGGGCTTCGTCGACGACACCGACCGCGAGGTGGAGGCCCTGGACCGGTCCCAGGTCGCGGCGATCGTCGATCGGCTCAAGGCGGCCGGGATCGACGCCGAGGGGACCCTGGTCGTCGAGGGCGGCCCAGTCGGTCAGGCGATCGCCGACGTGGCCAGCCAGACGGCGGCGGACCTGGTGGTCACCGGCTCGCGCGGCCGATCCCAGCTCGGCGGCCTGGTGCTCGGCAGCACCGCGTACCAGCTGATCCACCTGGTCCAGTGCCCGGTGCTGGTCGTGCGCTGACGCCGGTGACGGCGCGTCCGCTGCCTGTGCCGTGGTGGGGGGCGGCGGCCACCGTCCGGGCCCTGTGGCGCGGCGCTGCCGGTGGCGGCAGTTCGGTCAGGGGCCGCCCGCCCGGCGGGCCTGCTCCCGGTAGTGCTCTCGCCAGATCAGGCGGTAGAGCGGCACCCAGCGGGGGATGTCCCGCAAGCCGGGGATGAACGGCGTCAGCAGGAGCAGCGTCGTCAGCAGCCCCATGGTCAGCACCACCAGGAGGTCGGCGTTGCTGGCGGCGCGGTACGGCGGCACCTGGTACCACATGGTGTACAACCACAGCCACGCCTGACCGGGGTAGCGCCCGGTCTCGTTCATCATTCCCCACTGGCTCCCGAGCAGGTGCTGGGCGTGCGCCAGCGAGGGCAGGTAGCTGCCGTCGCCGAGGAACAGCAGGGGCCCGGTGTAGTCGGTCTGGAAGAAGTGCCCGCTCTCCAGCAGGAGGCCGTCCAGGCCGCCGCTGCGGGCGACCGAGAGGAGGCTGCGCATCATCACCGGCAGGGGACCGCTGCCGGTGGCGGACGACGTCACCAGCGCTCCGGCCGCGATCCGTGCCTGCGGGAGCGCCCTCGCGTAGGCGGCCAGCCAGCGCGCCCGCTCCCGCCGGGTCCCGCGGTGGTAGCGGGCCAGCGCGCGGGCCAGGCTGGGGTCGGAGGCGGCCGCCAGCCGGAGCGGGTGGAGGACGTCCGCCCGAGCGGCGTCGAGGGGCAGGTGGACGCCGGCCCAGAGCTGGGGGGCCAGCGGTCCCCAGGTCTGCACCGACGCGCCGGGACCCCTGCCGCCGACATCGAGGGTGTAGGGGGGGCCGTAGTCGGCGCTGATCGTGGTCCCCTGCAGCTCACTGGTGGCGGTCGCGATCAGGTCGAGGGGGTCGTGCTGGGCCCAGCTCCGCACCGTCACCGGCGGCACGTCGGGCGAGGAGAGCACCGCCGCCAGCACCAGCACCAGGAGCAGGACGGCCGCCAGCGCCAGGGCCAGCTCCTTGACGAGGTCATACGGGGCCATCCGCACCCCCCGGTGGTAGGCCGCCTGGTCCGGCCGCCGCCGCATCAGCGGGCGCTCGGGTCGATCGGCCTGACGATCCCGCGCATCCGGACCTGGACCAGGTGGACGGCCACCAAGGTGGTGACCAGGATCGGCAGCAGCATCACATGGAGCCCGTACATCTGGCCGAAGTCGAGGACGTTGAAGAACGCCCCCGCGCCGGTGGCGTTGACCCCGTCCTTGGCGTTGATCGCGACCCACTGGGCGGCGAAGTTCTGCTGGGCCAGGTAGCCGGTGAAGGCGGTCACGATGCTGACCAGGAACACCACCACCCCCACCATCCACGTGGGCGCACGGCCGTCGCGCCAGGTGGCGCCGAAGTACTGACCCCACAGGTGCAGGACCATGAACACGAAGAAGAGCTGGACGCCCCAGAAGTGGACGCTGTTGACGACATGGCCCTGGGGCGACACGTGCCACCACTGGGGCCCGAAGGCGGCCAGCACCACCCCGGAGACGATCACCCACACCAGGGCGGCGATCGCCACCACCCCGAACACGTACACCCATGAGGCCATGTAGGCCGGCTCCTGGTCGGGGAGGAGATGCTCCAGGGGCAGCTCCCGCTGGATCACCCCGCGCAGGGCCCGGGTCCAGCTCCTCGGCGCGCGCCGCCGGTCAGCCATCGCGGGGCTCCTCGTCGCTCCCTTGCCGTCGACGCCGGCGGCCGGGGAAGGGCAGGACCAGCGCCAGCGCGAAGAGGCCGAGCATGACCGCGATGAGGATGAGATTGGGCAGCGAGATGACGACGAAGGCCCAGTGCACGTACGGCGCCGGCTGGTTCATCGACCGGTCCTCCTGGTCGCGGAAGGGGCGACGCGTGCCCACCGCGGCGGGATCAGGAGCACGCAGAGCCCCGCCCCGGGGGGCAGACGCCCGCCGCCAGGATACGGGCATGGTCCCGCGTTTGGCGGCCGGGCCAGGGTCGGTGGTCCGGGCGGGCACGCCGGCCCCCGACCCTGGGCACCGGGACCGCGCCCGGGCGATGCGGAGCGACGCACCGCCGACCCCGCCTGGCGCGGGTGACCGTCGCGCTGGTCACCCGGGGCCGCCGCCCCCGGCCCCGCGACCGAGCGGGCAGCGTGGCGGACCGCGACCACTGCGACGACGACGGGCGGTGACCGCGACGAGGCCGAGCGACGTGCTGCCGCCCGGCGACGCCAGGGCCCACGGTTCCGACCGGTGATCCGATCGGGTGCACAACGCGCCACCCTCACGCGCGCGTTGGGGGATTCCGCGGTCGTACCGGTGGCGAGCGGTCGGCGGCCGCCATCGCCGGCACCGCGCTGGCGGTGATGGCCGATGCCGGTCGGTGCGACCCCATCCCCGGACCGACCCGTCGTCGACCCGAGAGCAGGCGGTCGGCAGCAGGGCTTCGGCCGAGTCCGCATCGCCGTCCGCCTCGGGTGGGCCGTCGAGGCGTGGTTCCAGTGGCGGACCGGGTTCGTCGACCACCTCGTCAGCTCCATCGTGGGGGCCCTGCGAGGGCAGCCGGCGTCGGTCCGGGACCGGGTCCGTCTCCGGACCACATCGTCGGGATCGACCCCACCGCGTTCGCCGGCGCGGTGGCCTCGATCGAAACGCTGGAGCACCATGCCCAGGGTGGGTGCCGGACGTTCTCCGACGGAGAGGCGACGACCGCAGGCCCGGCCAGGACCGCTCCTGCCAGCCACCGGAGGGCGACCTCCCGCCCTACCGCTCCCGTCCGAGCACCGCCCTGCCGAGGAGGGCCGCGACCCCCACCGCCACCACCGCGGTCGTCGCCGCCGCCAGGGCGAAGCTGGTGGGGTCGCCCGCCGGGGGGTTGCCGCCGAGCACCAGCTGGAAGGCCTCGTCCAGGTAGCTGAAGGGAAGCGCGAGGGCGATCCACGCCCGCGGCCCGGCGGCCGGGATCCCGGTGAAGAGTCCGGCGAGGAAGAGGAGGGGGGCGAGCAGCACCGCCAGCCCGAGCATGGTCTCCCCGGGGTGGTCGGTGACGGCGGCGAGGGCCAGGCCGAGCGCGTTGGCGATGGCCAGGACCGCGAGGACCAGCAGCCAGCAGGTGAGCCCGATCAGGGGGGCGGGCTGGCGCCACGCCAGCACCAGCCCGACGACGATCGAGCCCTGCACGGCGTCGACCGCGAAGGAGGCCAGCAGGAGCTCCACCCCGATGCGCGCCGGCGCCATCGGGAGAACGGCGAGCCGCGCCAGCCAGCCGCCGCCGCGAGCGCGGACGACGGTGACCCCGGTCCCCACCGCACCGATCAAGGTCACCAGCACGGTGAGGAGCATGGCGGCGAAGAACGGGGGTGCGGAGGTGGCGACGAGGGGGAGGGCCAGCCCGAGTGGGAAGGCCAGCTTGATCACCAGGGCGCGGCGGCGGGCGAGGGTGGCGAGCAGCTCCAGCCCCACCAGGCGCCGCGGCAGCCAGCGGGGGAGCGGGGCCCGGGTGCGGCGCACCCGCGGCCTCCCGCCGGCCCGCACCAGCCCTGCCACGGGTCACGCCTCCAGCGGCCGGCCGACCAGCTCGAGGAAGCAGTCGGCGAGGTCGGGGTCGCGGATCTGGAGGTCCTGGAGGACCCGGTCGGCGTCGCCGAGCGCGCGGACCACGTCGGCCACCAGCCCGTCGCGCCGTCGCGCGGTGAGGACCACCCCGTCGCGCGTCCGGGCACAGGTGGCGACGCCCGGGAGCCGGCGCAGACGGTCCATCGGCGGCTCACCGCTGCAGCGGAGTCGCAGCTCGCGCAGCGGCCCCAGCTCGCGGAGCAGGGTCGCCACGGCGGCGTCCCGCACCAATCGCCCCTGGTCCAGGAACCCCACCCGGTCACAGGTGCGCTCGACGAAGGCGGTGTCGTTGCTGGCCAGCACCACCGCGGTCCCTCGCGCGGCGGACGCCCGCAGCGCGAGGGTCAGCCGCTGCGCGGCGGTGACGTCCAGCCCCACCGTGGGCTCGTCCAGGAGGAGGAGGTCGGGGTCGGGGCAGAGGGTCTCGGCGAGGAGCAGGCGCCGGCGCATGCCGAAGGAGTAGGTGGCGACCGGGTCGTCGGCGACCGCGAGGAGGTCCTGGCCGGCGAGGATCGCCTCCAGCTCGGCGCGGGGGTGGTCCCGGCGCCGTCCCTGGCGGGCAGCGAAGAAGGCGAGGTTCTGGATCCCGGAGGCCTCCTCGACGTGGGCGCTCAGCTCGAAGGCGACCCCGAGCCGCGCCCGCACGCGGGCGGGGCGGGCCTCTCCCCACCAGCGGACCTTCCCGGCGGTGGGCCGGGTCAGGGTGGCGAGGCAGCGCAGCAGGGTGGACTTGCCCGACCCGTTGGGCCCGAGGAGGGCCACCACCTCCCCGGCGGTCACCGCCAGATCGACCGGCCCGGCTCCGCGCCCGTTTCGGAACCGGCGGCAGAGCCCCATCGCCTCCAGGGGGACCGGGCCCGGGGCCGGTGGCGCCGGGCCCGGATTCACTCCAGGAACTCGATCACCGTGGCGCTGGTGACCTCCACAGTCCCGCTCGGCACGGTGTGCGCCACCTGGAAACCGAGCAGCCGCTCCCCGACCTCCACCTGGTGGCCGGGCATCCGACGGCGCACGATCGCGGCGAGGAAGCCCGGGGCGCGCCGGTTGACCCGGCGCAGCACGACCCGCTCCGCGGGATCGACCGGGCCCGGCGGAAGCGTGGGAGGCACGACCCCGAGTGTACGGATCTCCCCGCGATGCGGTATCGGTGCGGCATAGTGCTGGCCATGCGCGTGCTCCACTGCGCCGACCTCCATCTGGAGCGAGCCTTCCCCGGGATGCCGGCGCCGTGGCCGCAGCGGAGGCGGCAGGCGATCCGCGACGCGCTGCGGCGGATCGTGGCGCTGGCCGCCGAGCACCGGGTCGACGCGCTCACCATCGCCGGCGACCTCTACGAGGACGATCGGGCCCGCGGCGACACCGGCGCATTCCTGGCGGAGGCGTTCGCCAGTCTGCCCTGCCCGGTGCTGATCGCGCCCGGCAACCACGACTACTGGCACCCGGGGGGGACGTACGCGCGCCAGTCGTGGCCCGCCAACGTCCACGTCTTCAGCACGCCCCACCTCCAGGCGGTGGCGGTCGGGGGGACCAGGATCTTCGGGGCGGCCCATGTGCAGCCCAAGGGCTCGGCGAACTTCCTGGAGCGGGTCCGGATCCCCGACGGCCCGCCAGCGGTGGCGCTCTTCCACGGAGCCGAGGTCGGCCAGCTTCGATTCGAGGACGAGGGCAAGGGCGACCACGCCCCCTTCGCGGAGGCCGAGATCGAGCGGGCGGGGTTCGCCTACGCCCTCGTCGGCCACTACCACCGGCCCCGGGTGACGCCCCGCCTCTGCTATCCGGGCAATCCCGAGCCGCTCGCCTTCGGGGAGGCCGGCGGCGCCGGGGCGGCCCTGGTCGACCTCGCCGAGCTCCCGCCCCGGGTGACCATCCACCGGGTGGCGACGTTCCAGACCGCAGACGTCACCGTCGACGTCTCCGACTGCACCCACCGCGACGCGGTCGTCGAGCGGGTCCGCCAGGCCCTGCCCGACGGGGACCGGACCGCGGTCCGGGTGCGGTGCACCGGCGAGCTGCCGCCCACGGTCGTGGTGTCCGCCCGCCAGGTGGCGTCGGCACTGGAGCACCAGCGCTGCGTGGCGATCGACTGGGCCGTCCGACCCACCCTGGACCTCGCCGACCTCCTCAACGCCCCCGACGTCCGCGGTGAGTTCGTGCGCGCCCTCCACGACCGCCCCGACGCCGACAGCCCGCTGGTGCAGCGGGCCCTGGTCGCCGGCCTGCGCGCCCTCGCCGGCGAGGATCCCGGCCTTCGATGAGGATCCTTCGGCTCAACCTGCGCGGCTTCGGCGGGCTCACCGGCATCTTCGAGTTCGACCAACCGTTCACCCTGGTCGCGGGTCCGAACGAGGCCGGCAAGAGCACCCTCCACCAGGCGCTCCGGGTGGCGCTGTGCGGGCTCGAGCTGCCCGCCCGTGGCCGCCGGCCGCGAGAGACCGGGGAGGTCCTCCGCCACTTCCGCCCCTGGAAGGGCGGACCCTTCGGGCTCGACCTGGACCTCGAGCTCGGCGGCCGCCCGGTCCGGATCGAGCGCGACCTCGACCACGCCGACCGGGTCCGGGTCCTCGACCTGGACCGGGGACTGGAGATCACGGACCAGTTCCGCCGCGGCCGCGGGGTGGACGTCGCCGCGGCGCTGGGGATGGGCCGGGAGAGCTTCCTGGCGGTGACGACCGTCGCCCAGTCCCAGCTCCTCGACCTCGATGCCGCTGTCCTCCAGGAGGATCTCCAGCGCGCCGCCGCCACCTCCGGCAGCGAGATGACGGCGCGGGCGGCGATCGACCGGCTGCAGGCGTACCGGGTCGAGGAGGTGGGAGGCCCGCGCACCCACAAGCGGCCGCTCGACACCGTCCGGGAGCAGATCGACGAGCTGGAGCGGGAGCTGGTCGCCGCGCGGGCGGCCCGCGCCGCCCTCGGCGACGAGCTGACCGAGGAGCGGCGGCTCGAGGCCCAGCTGGCGGAGGCCGCGTCCCGCGGCGCCCAGGCCGAGGCCGGGTGGCACCGGGCGGAGCTGGGCGAGCTCGATGCCGACCTCCGACGGGTCTCCGAGATCGACGGCCGACTGCAGGCGCTCCCCGTCCTGGAGCTCCCCCCCGACCCCGACGCCATCCGCGAGGCGGCCGCGGGCGCCGCCGAGCTGGCCGAGCAGCTGCGCACCGCCCGGGAGTCGGTGACCCGGCTCACCCCGGCCGACCCCCGGCTGGTGGCGCTCGCTCCGGTGACGTCTGCGACCGAGCTGATGGAGCTGGCCACCACCCTGGAGCGGCCGGTCCCTCCGCTGCCGGCTCAGCGCAGCCACCACGCCGGGCTCGAGTACGTCGACCGCAGGGAGGTCGAGCGCGTCCGGGTGGTCGCCGACGTCCTCGCCGTGGCGGGCGGCGTCGCCGGGCTGCTCCTCTTCGTGCTCGCCCTGGTCGCACCCGCCGGCCATCCCCGGGTCGCCTTCTTCTTCGGCGGGATCATCGTCCTGGCCGTCACCGCGGTGGTCTTCCTCGGCCTCCAGCGGCGGCTCCGGGGGCTGCTGGCGACCGGCGGGTTCTCGTCGGTCGCCGAGCTGCGGCGAGCGCAGGGGGCGGGCGACGCGGGGGCGACCGATCCCGAGGTCACGCTGGCCGTCGAGGCCCAGCGCGCGATCGTCGCCGCCCGATCGCGGGCGCGGGAACGGCTCGACGCCCTGCGCGCGCCGCGCGACCCGGGCCAGGTGCGCGGCCTGGCGGCGGCGCTGCCGGCGACCCAGGCGCAGCTGGAGGAGCTCACCGTGTGGACCAAAGCCGCGGCCAGGATCGAGGCCGAGGCGCTCGATCGGGCCCGCCGCGCCGACCTGCCCGGCCGCGATCCCTCGGCCCTGCTCAGCGGTCTGGTCCAGCTCGGGCGGGCGCTGGAGGCCGCCGAGGCCGCGGCGGCCCGCCGACGTGAGCTGGCCGGCCAGCGCGAGGAGCGGCTCCACGGTCGCGAGCCGGAGCAGCTGGCCGCGCGGGCCGAGGAGCTGCGCCGCGGGCTGCGCCCGGCGGAGGGCACGGGACCGTCGGAGGCGCCGATCGAGGTCTCGGCCCAGCAGGCGCGGGCCCGCTTCGACGCGGTCCGGACCGAGGTCGAGGAGGTGCGTCGGCGCCTCCTCCCGCTGACCGCTCGGCTGCGCGAGCGGGCAGCCGGCGAGCAGGACCTGGCCCAGCTGGAGGAGCGACGGGCGGACCTGATCGCGGAGGCGGGCGAGCTGGAGGCCGTGGGCGCCTCGATCGACCTCGCGCTGGCCGAGCTGGAGCGTGCCGAGGAGCTCATCCACCGCACCCTCGCGCCCAAGCTCGCCGCCACCCTGGCGGACTGGCTGGCGCGCGTCACCGGCGCCCGCTACGAGCGCGCCGCCGTCGACCCCCAGACGCTCGCGATCCGTCTCGCCGGCCCCGCCGCCCCCACCCTCGTCGCGCTCACCGACCTCTCCCAGGGCACCCAGGAGCAGGTGTACCTGTGTCTGCGGATGGCGCTCGCCCGCCTCCTGTCCCCCAAGCAGGAGTCGCTCCCCTTGGTCTTCGACGACCCGTTCGTCAACACCGACGACCGGCGCTGCGCGGCGCTGCTGGACGCGATTCGTGAGCTGGCCGGCGCCACCCAGATCGTGGTGTTCTCGCACGAGCGGCGGGTGGCCGACTGGGCGGCCGCCCACGAGGTCAACACGGTCCAGCTCACCCCCTGGCTGGCGGCTCCCTCGGGCGAGGCGGCGCCCGCGGCCACCGTCGACCGGGGTGACGTCCCCACCGGCTCCGAGCCGCCGCCGTCCCCGGGGGGCTGAACGGAGCGATGCGGATCGCCTCGCTGGTGCCCAGCGCCACGGAGATCTGCTTTGCGCTCGGGCTCGGCCCCTCGGTGGTGGGGGTGAGCCATGCCTGCGACTTCCCGCCGCAGGCGGCCTTCAAGGCCATCCTGACGAGGAGCGGGGTGGATGGGTCGGCCTTCGACCCGGCCGCCGACCGCCATCTGCAGCCGGGACGGCATGACGGCAGCAGCCCGATCGACCTCGACCGGGTCGCGCTTCGCCGGGCCCGCCCCGACCTGATCCTCACCCAGGAGCTCTGCCACGTGTGCGCCGCCGCCTACACCGAGGTCCTGGAGGCGGCGCGCGTGCTCCCGGGCCATCCCCGGGTCGTCTCCCTGGACCCCGCCACCCTGCCCGCGGTCCTGCGCTCGATCCTGCACGTCGGCCAGCTGACCGGCACCCGCGACCGGGCCAGCGAGCTGGTGAGCTCGTTGGCCGCCCGCGTCGACGCCGTCCGCGGCGCGATCGCCGGACGCCCCCGCCCCCGGGTCGCATGCCTCGAGTGGTTCGATCCGCTGATGGTGGCCGGGCACTGGGTCCCGGACCAGGTGGAGATCGCCGGTGGCCAAGACGTCCTGGGGATCTCGGGGGCCCCGTCTCGGCCGGTGACGCCGGCGGAGCTGGCGGCGGCGGCTCCCGACGTCGTGGTGTGCATGCCGTGCGGGCTGCGGGCGCCGGCGGCGCAGCGGGCGGCGGCCCCCCTCACCCGGCTCCCGGGATGGGCCGGCCTTCCGGCGGTGCGCGCAGGGCGGGTGGTGGCCGTGGACGGATCCTGGTACTTCAACCGACCCGGGCCGCGGGTCCTCGACGGCACCGAGCTGCTCGCCCGGCTCCTCCACCCCGAGGCCTGGCGGGGCCCCGCTCCGGTGGGTTCGCTGCGGATCGAAGGCGCGGGCGCGTAGCGGTCGGCCGGCAGGGTGATTCCGTGGGGGCCGCCGTCCCCCTTGGAGCAGGGCCCGGCACCGACACCAGGTCGCGGTCGGGAAGGGCCGCCCGCATCTGGGCCACGTGGATCTCGTCGGCGGCCACCCCGGCCACCGGCACGACGAGGCGGCCGTCGGGGCGGTACACGTTGATCGGCAGCACCCGACCACGCGGACGCGTGCTCCGCGGGGTCGGCGCTCCCCGTCGGCGGCCACCAGAGGGTGGCAGCCCCGAGTGCACCGGTCGGTGGTCGCACCCACGGCCGAGGCCTCCGCATCGCGGTCCAGGGGCTGGTCGTCGCCTGGAGCAGCCCGGGCTCCGTGCCCACCTGGGACCGCCGGGCGCGGGTCGTGGCCGAGAGGCGGGCACGGTCCCGTGACGCCAGTCGCCGCGCCACCCTCACGCTCCGAGCCCGGCGGTCCCCCCGGGCTGGAGACCCGTGCCCGCAGGGGAGGGCGGCGAGCGTGCCGCCCGCGGAGCAGGGGGCGCCCAGCCGGCATCGCACCGCGCCCGGGGGTGGGGCTCGACCAAGGGGTGCGCGCGTTGCGACGCTGTGGCTCGGCGCCGCTCCACCCGGGCCTGCGCACCGGCGATATGCTGACCGGAGTCGAGGGCGGGTCCGCCGGCGGGAGCGCGCCCCGGCGGGTGGAGTGGGAGGGCATCTGACGGACCCGCCTCCGCGCCGCATCTTCGCCAACGGCGTCATCCGGACGATGGAGGGTGAGGCCGAGCCGCCGCAGGCGGTGGCGGTGGTCGGCGACCGCATCGATCGGGTGGGAGACCTGGACCAGCTCCGCCGTCGGGTCCCGGGGGCCGAGGCGGTCGACCTGGGCGGCGGGACGATGCTGCCCGGGTTCATCGATGCCCACAACCACGCCCTCGCCACCGGCGAGTCGCTCCACGGCCTCGATGTCCGCTCCCCGGGGGTGGCCAGTGCCGAGGCCCTGCTCCAGGTGATCGCCGGGGCGGCGCGCACGGCTCCGGCGGCCGCCTTCATCCACGCCTTCGGCTTCGACCACGCCACGTACCCGGCCGCGTCACCGCCCACCCGGTGGGACCTGGACCGGGTGGCCGGGGACCATCCGGTCGCGGTCGGGCACGTCTCCGGCCACGACGTCCTCGTCAACTCGAAGGTCCTCGCCGAGCGGGGCGTCGACGACCGGGTCGACGACCCCCGGGGCGGGGCCTTCCTCCGGGACGGGCGGGGGGTGCTCACCGGTCTGTGCCAGGACGCCGCCATCGGCGTTGCCCTGCCGGTCATGGTCGACGTCCGCGGCCACGGGCCGAACGTCCACACCGCCGCCCCGCTGGAGGATCTGATCGACGCGGTCGAGCGGGCGGGACGGGCCTACCTGGCGGCCGGGCTCACCACCGTCTGCGACGCCCAGGTCACCCTCCGCGAGCTGACCGCCTCCCGCACCGCCCGGGACCAGGGCCGACTCCCGGTGCGAACCGCCTGCATGCCCCTCGGACCCCAGCTGGACGCCTTCGAGCAGCTGGGGTTGGCGGGGCCGTGCGGCGATGACGCGCTCTGGCTGGGCCCGATGACGTTCGATGCCGATGGCTCGCTCATCGGTGGGTCGGCGGCCTTCTCCGAGCCGTACGGCAGCCTGGGCGAGTTCGCCGGCACGCTCGTCTGGGAGCCGCAGGAGATGACGGCGTTGATCGGACGGGCGCACCGATTGGGTTGGCAGGTTGGCGTGCACGCTCAGGGCGACCGGGCCATCCAGATGGCCCTGGACGCGTTCGAGACCACGATGGGTGCCGCCCCGCGCCCGGATCCCCGGCACCGGATCGAGCACGCCGGATTCCCCACCCCGGAGCAGGTCGATCGGATCGCCCGCCTCGGCGTCATGACGGTGAACCAGCCCACCTACCTCTTCGACTCCGGCGACGAGTTCCTCGCCCGCCTCGGCGCCCGGGCGCATCGGCTCAGCCCCCTGCGCGACGAGCTCCGGGCTGGGGTCGACGTCGTGCTCAGCAGCGACGCCGACGTCGCCTCCTCCCGTCCGCTGGACACCATCGCCAACGCGGTCCGGCGCCGGACCCGGTGCGGGCAGCCCATCGGCGCCGGGCAGGCGCTCACCGTGGAGGAGGCGGTCCGGGCCCACACCGTCACGGCGGCGCGGTCGCTCCGCCGTGAGGACCGGCTCGGGACCATCGGGGCGGGGAAGGTCGCCGACCTCGTGGTGCTGGATCGCGATCGGCTCCGGTTGCCGGCCGCGGCCCTCTCCGAGGTGGCGGTCGCGATGACCGTGCTGGGGGGCCGGATCGTGTTCGGGGCCTGAGGGACGTGGGCCTCGCCCTCACACCCACCGAGGAGGATCGCCTCCAGGTGTTCGTCGCCGCCGAGCTGGCCCGCTCGCTGCTCGCGCGCGGCCTGCGCCTGAACGCCCCCGAGGCGGTGGCGCTGGTCTGCGACGCCATGCACGCCGCCGCTCGCGGCGGCGCCCGGTTCGAGGACGTGGCCCGCGCCGGGCGGGAGGCGCTCGACCCCAGCCAGCTGCTCGACGGCGTGGCGGGCCTGGTCGACGAGGTCCGGGTCGAGGTGCTCTGCGACGAGGGGACCCGGCTCGTCATCCTGCGCCACCCCTTCGGCCCCGCCGGTCCGGACGCGCCCGGCGCGGTGCGCCCCGCGAGCGGCGACCTCGAGCTGGCACCGGGACGCGAGCGCCGCCATCTCGCCGTGCGCAACGACTCCCGTCGCCCGGTGCGGGTGTCGTCCCACTACCCGTTCTGGCGCGCCAACGTCCGGCTCGCGTTCGACCGCGGGCGGGCGGCGGGGTTCCGCCTCGACATCCCCGCCGGCGAATCGCTGCGCTGGGCCGCCGGCGAGACCCGCGAGGTGGTGCTGGTGCGGCTGCCCGGCGGGGAGGCGGGGAGGGACGGGGCGGAGCGCGAACCCGGCCGTCCCCGGGCCCACGGATGAGGCTCGCGCGGGCGGCGTACGCCGCCCGCTACGGTCCCACCACCGGCGACCGGGTCCGCCTCGGCGACACCGACCTGTGGGTGCGCATCGAGGCCGACCACGCCGCCCCCGGCGACGAGCCGTGCTGGGGCTACGCCAAGAACCTGCGGTCGCGGATGGCCCAGTTCGACCGCGCCGCCCGCCCCAGCGAGCTGGACGTGGTGCTCCTCGGGGTCGTCGTCATCGAGCCCACCCTGGGGGTGGTGAAGGCTGATGTCGGCGTCAAGGACGGACGGATCTGCGGGATCGGGCGGGCGGGCAGCCCCGACCTCAGCGGGCGGGTGGACCTGGTCGTCGGGCCCAACACCCTTCCGCTCAACTGCCGGGGGCTGATCGCCACCGCCGGCGCCGTCGACAGCCACGTGCACCTGATCACCCCGCGGCTGGTTCCGGCCGCGCTCTCGGCGGGCGTCACCACCCTCATCACCGCGGGGTTCGAGGAGCCCCCCTTCGTGATGGCCGTCACCCTGGCCGCGTTCGAGCAGCTGCCGGTGAACCTCGGGCTGCAGGCGAGCGCCCGGACCGAGCAGCCCGGGCACGTGGAGCGGGTGCTGGAGGCGGGCGCGTGCGGGCTCAAGGTCCACGAGGACTGGGGCGCCTACCCGGAGATCGTGGACGCCACCCTCGGGCTCGCCGAGGCCCACGACGTGGCCGTGTGCCTGCACACCGACGGGCTCAACGAATCGTGCGAGCTGGAGGAAACGGTGGCGGCGGTCGCGGGCCGCACCGTGCACGCCTACCACGTCGAGGGGACCGGCGGCGGCCACGTCCCCGACCTCATCGGCATCGTCCGCGAGCCGAACGTGATCTGCTCCTCGACCACCCCGACCCTCCCCTACGGGCCGGGCACCGCCCCAGAGCACCCCGACATGATCCTGGCGGTGCACGGCGGTGACCCCGAGAGCCGCCCGGACCGCGAGGCGGCCGCCGAGCGCGTGCATCCGGCGACGATGGCGGCCGAGGGGCCCCTGCACGAGCTGGGCGCCATCAGCATCGTCAACAGCGATTCGCAGGGGATGGGCCGGATCGGTGAGACGGTGCGGCGGACCTGGCAGCTCGCCGACGCGATGAAGCGCTGGCGCGCGACCGATGCCGGCGCCGAGTGGCCGGCGGCGCCGCCGGTGCGCCGCGCCGCTCCCCGCCAGCCCCCCGACGGCGAGCCGGACGACAACGAGCGGGTGCTCCGGTACCTGGCCAAGGTGACGGCGGAGCCGGCCCTGGTCCACGGGATCGCGTCCGAGGTGGGCTCCCTCGCCCCCGGCCGGCTGGCGGACGTGGTCCTCTGGCGGACCTCGCACTTCGGCGTTCGGCCCGAGCTGGTCCTCAAGGCGGGGGTGGTCGCCTGGGCCGTGCAGGGGGCCGGCAATGCCGCCGTCGAGGGAGCTGAGCCGACCCGGTACGGGCCTGGCTGGGCGGCCCTGGGGCTGGCGGCAGCTCCCCTGTCGGTGACGTTCGTCAGCCGGGCGGCGCTGGAGGGGGGGATCCGGGACCGCCTCGGCAGCCGCCGACGGTTCCTGGCGGTGGGGGGGACGCGCGGCCTCCGCCGCGCCGACCTTCTCGCCAACACCTGCGTGCCCGACATCGTCACCGACCCGGCCGACGGCACCGTCCGGCTCGGCGGCCGGGTCCTCGCCGCCGACCCGGTCGACCGGGTCCCCCTCAGCCGTCGCTACCTGCTGGGCTGACGGCGTCGCCGCCGCCGGCGCCGGCGGATGCGCGGGGGACACGGTCACCCCGCCGGCTGGTCCGCTCGCCACCGCGCGCCCGTCCGGAGCGCTCGGAGCTGCCGCCCGGGCGCTCGGGGGCGATGGTCCGGGCGAGCCGCCTCGGCAGCGGAGCGCTGGCCGCCGGGAGGGCCGTGCCGGCCGCGTCGGCGGTGCGTTCCGATGCAGCCGCGGCGGTGCAGTCGTGGAGACCGTGGGAGCCCACCCCGCGAACGGCCGCCCGGTGGCGGCGACGGGCCCCCGGCCGTAACCGGCTGCGCGACGGCCCGTTGCATCGGGGTGGCGGGGGCACGGGGTGGGCTGGTGACTCTGGTCCTGCTCCTTGCCGGGGGCACCGGAACGGCGCTGCTCACGGCCGCGGCCGCGCCCCACCGGGCGGCGGAGGCGGTGACCGCCGCGGTGAGCGCCTGCCCAGTCTGGTCCTCGGCCCAGGGCGTCGACAGCTTCGCGTACGCCCCCTTCCAGATGCTCGCTCCTGGAGTCGGGTGGGAGTGGAGTTCGCAGGACCGGCTGCTGTGGACCGCCGACGGAGGGGCCAGGTGGCGCGACATCACCCCGCCGGCGGGTCCGCTCGCACCGGCGCCCGGGGGGCCGGCATCGGCCTGCTTCGTGACACCCGATGACGGGTGGGTGGCGGCCCCCCTCGGCCAGCCCGGCTCGACCGACGTCCAGGGGCCGGCGGGAGTCGTCTGGCACACCACCGACGGCGGGGCCACCTGGCGGGCCGCCCCCCTGCCCATCCCGCTCGCGACGGCAGCACCGGCGTCGATGCAGCTCGACTTCGTCAGCCCCCTCGACGGATACCTGTTGTTCGAGCCGACCGCCCTTGCCGATGGCCCGACCCATCCCACCCTGCTGCGGACGAACGATGGCGGTGCCGACTGGTCGCCGGTCCCGTTGGTCGTGGGCCACGGGCCCGGGACCGGGCCGATGCGCTTTGTCTCGGCACAGCTGGGCTGGAGCCACCAGCCGGAGCTGGTCAGCACCGACGACGGGGGCGCCAGCTGGCGTCCGGTGCACCTACCCGGGGTTCCGGTCGGCTGCCATCTCACCGCCGGCCTCCCCACCTTCTGGAGCGCCACCGCCGGGGTGCTGCCGGCGACGTACGGCGGGGCGGGGGGCAGGGCGCCGTGCGAGGCGGTTGGCCGGCCGGCTCACCTCGTGCTCTACGCGACACGGAACGGGGGGCGGACCTGGTCCGTGCGCTCGAGCAGGCGGTACACCCAGGTGGAGGCGGGGACCGTCCCTCGTCTGGCGGTCGTGAACGCTGACGACTGGGCGGCAGTGGTGGGGCCGGCCACCTGGCCGAACCGAGGGCATTCGCCGCGCGGGATCCTGTGGTGGACCCACGACGGCGGACGGCAGTGGACGACCCTGACGCCGCGCGGACTCTGGTGGTACTTCCTGGCCGACGCTGCCGAACTGCAGTTCACCGACACCACCGAGGGCTGGGCGTACGGCTGTCCTCCCCTCGGCCCCTGCCAGGTGTTCGCCACCCCGGACGGGGGAGGGTCGTGGCACGCGCTCCCACCCGGGCCGCTCCTCACCGCGACCGGCCCGCCGCCGACCCCAGCCGTTCCGGTGGCCGACGCGCCCCGGCCGGCGGCGTGCCCGTACCCGTCGGGCGGATACCAGTCCGCCCCCTTCCAGATGCTCTCGGCCCGGGCGGGCTGGGTATGGAGCGGGACCGACCGTCTCCTCTGGACGGCCGATGGCGGGCGAACCTGGCGCGACATCACGCCGCCGGCCCACATCCCCTACGCGCAGTCGCTCGAGACGTCAACCTGCTTCGTGAGCCGCCTCGACGGATGGGTGGCGGTGCCGGCGGCGGGGGGGCCCGAGACCCACGGGAGGGCCGGCACCGTCTGGCGGACGACCGACGGCGGCCGCACCTGGCGGCCGGCGACGCTGTCGACCACCCTGGCGCACGGCCCGGCCCTCATCCTGCAGCTCAACTTCGTGAACCGGCTCGACGGCTGGCTGATGGACCAGACCCCGTCGCCGGGGATGGGCGCACCCAGTCCCGCCTATCTCTTCCGGACGTCCGACGGTGGCGTCCGCTGGACCCGGGCCAGCTGGCCGAAGGGAGGGGCCGCGGTGGGCCGGCTGCGCTTCTACGAGCCGGCGCTCGGCGTCGCCGAGGGCCGGCCGCTGTCCATCACCCGCGACGGCGGTCGCACGTGGACCGAGGCCAGGCTGCCCCTGCCGGCAGGAGCCCGTGGCTGCGATCTGAGTGGCGGGCTGCCGCAGTTCTGGAGCGCTGCGGGCGGCGTGGCCGCGGTGGTGTTCTCGTCGCCGACGGCCGGAATCCCGGCTCCCGCGCAGCCGTGCGCCAACCCGCCGGACCGGGTCGCCCTCTACACCACCACGGACGGCGGCGCCACCTGGACCCTCGCCACCGTGGTGGCACCCGGGACCTCCTACCCGACGACGCCCGACCTCCTCGTGACCGACCGGACCGATTGGGTCCTGGTCGAGGGGAGCATCCTGCTCGAGACCCACGACGCCGGCGTTCGCTGGTCGTTCATCATCCCAGCGGGGATGCCGGTGGCAGGGGGAGCCCTCACCCAGTTCGCGGACCAGGCGGTCGGGTGGGCGTCGGGGTGCGACGGCTCGGTGCAGTGGTGCGGGACGGTGTACGTGACGGTCGATGGCGGCCAGGTCTGGCGACCGCTGCCGGTGACGCTCGCGCCCACCCACGGCTGACGAGCCGCCGCTCCGCTGCCCGCGGCGGAGGCCGGCCCCAGCGACCCCGCCCGCCGGTGGAGGCCGACCACCGGGAAGGAGGTGCCACCCACCGTGGGGGCGGGAGCCGAGCGGACCGCGTCGTGGAATCCCCGGCCGCGACCATCCGCCGCCGTCGCCGTCGACGCAGCCGGCGACCCTCCATCTTCCCGCATGCCAGCGCAGCGCGAGGAGGTGCGAGGCGCCGGCCGGGGGCCCCGGCCGGCGAGTCCGCTCAAACGGCGAGGCCACGGTCGCGACCACCGTGTCGATGAGGTGGTCTCGGCCGGGAGGGCGCGGCGCCCGGGTGCGGGCCCGGCTGCGCGTGTCCCCGCGCCTCGTGCGCCGCCCGCGCTGACGGATCACCCGCGGCCGCGGCCGCAACGGAGCGCGGCCGGCGGTGCGGCGCCGCCCCCGGTCCGACCCCGCGACCGACTGCGCCCCGAAGGAGCGGGGCGGCGCGCCGCCTCCCGGGGCCGGCCACCTGGCGAGCGACGTCAGCGATGGCGGCCCCGCCCCGAGATGGCAGGCCGCCGGCACCTGCTCCGGGTGGACGCCCAGGGAGCAGCCGGTCGTCGAACACCCCGTCGGGCCCGCGGCCCGGACGGCTGCTGGGCGCTGGCACTGGCGCCCACCAGCGCGGGGTCGGGGGCGGCGACGGTCAGCGCGCGGTCGCCTCGCACCGCAGGCGGGCGCCTCGGGTCCTCACGGCGCCAGCCGCTCCACCACCCAGCCGCTCCCGGCGCGGGTGAAGCGGAGCCGGTCGTGGAGGCGGTCCCGGCGCCCCTGCCAGAACTCGACCCGCGCCGGGCGGAGCTGGAAGCCGCCCCAGGCCAACGGCAGCGGTATCTTTGCCGGGTGGCGGTCGGCGTATGCCCGGCTGCGAGCCTCCAGCCAGGCGCGATCGGGAACCGGGCGGCTCTGGGGGGAGATCGCGGCGGACACCCGAGCCCCGCGGGGGCGGCTCTCGAAGTAGGCGCGCGAGTCCTGCCGGGAGATGCGGCGCACCGTCCCCTCGCAGCGAACCTGGCGGTGCAGCCGTGGCCAGTACAGCACCGCCGCGGCGAGGGGGAGGTGGGCCAGCTCGCGACCCTTGTCGCTGGCGTGGTTGGTGAAGAAGGTGAGTCCCGAGGGGTCGAGCCCCTTCAGCAGCACCATCCGGGCGCGGGGCGCCCCGTCGGCGGCGACGGTGGCGAGGGTCATCGCCTCTGGCTGGAGTTCGCCGGCGGCCCGGGCCGCCGCCAGCCACCGTCTCAGCGCCGCCAGCGGGTCGGGCCCGAGATCGCCCGGCTCCAGCTGCGGATCGTCCACCGTGGGATTCAGGCGGCGCCCACACCCTCGCCGACCAGCTCCTCCAGCTCCTTGGCGGTGTGGCGCTCGATCCGGGTGTTGGTGTGGCGCTCGATGTCGCGGAGCTTGAGGATCTCGATCGGGGTGATCAGGGTGAGGGCGACCCCGTCACGCCCGGCCCGGGCGGTCCGGCCGACGCGATGGACGTACTCCTCGGGGGTCGCCGGGACGTCGTAGTTGATGACGTGGCTGATGTCCTCGATGTCGAGCCCGCGGGCGGCCACGTTGGTGGCGATGAGGAACCGCACCCTGGAGTGGCGGAAACGCTCCAGCGACTCGTCGCGGTCGTGCTGGGAGAGGTCGCCGTGGAGCACGGTGACGTCGTAGCCACGGGTCAGGAGGACGGAGTGGAGCAGATCGGCGTTGCGCTTGGTCTCGGTGAAGATCAGGCCCACCTTGACGATCGGGCTGTCGAGCAGGCGGGTGAGGGCTTCGACCTTGTCCGCCCACGAGCACTCGATGTACCACTGCCGCACCGTCGGCACCAGCTCGGTGTGACCGGTGACCGACACGGTCTCGGGATCGCGCATGTAGCGCGAGGCCAGCCGCCGCACCCACTCCGGCATGGTGGCCGAGAACAGCATCGTCTGCCGCGCCGGCGGGGTCTGGCGGAGGATGCGCTCGACGTCCGGCGCGAAGCCCATGTCGAGCATGCGGTCCGCCTCGTCGAGGACCGCGAAGCGCACCTGGGCCAGGCTGAGGGAGCCGCGCTGGAGGTGGTCCAGCAGCCGCCCCGGGGTGGCGACGATGATCTGCGGGCTCTGCCGCAGCCCGGTCAGCTGGCGGCGCATGGAGTCGCCGCCGAAGATGGAGAGCCAGCCCACCCGGCGATGGCTGGCGAGCCGGCCGATCTCCTCGGAGACCTGGACCGTGAGCTCGCGGGTCGGGCACAGGACGAGCGCCTGGGTCGGCGGTCCGGGCAGCTCGATGCGCTCCAAGATCGGCAGGCCGAAGGCCGCCGTCTTGCCGCTGCCGGTCTGGGCCTGCCCGACCAGGTCACGGCCTCCCAGCGCCACCGGGATGGCCCGGGCCTGGATCGGGGTGGCACGCTCGAACCCCATGTCCGTCACGGCCCGGACCAGATCGGGGGAGAGACCCAGGTCGGCGAAGCCGGGCAGCGCCTCGGGGGGGCCCTCGTCGCTCGACGCCGACGCTGTCGGGGGTCGTAGGGGGCGGGGTGAGGGTCGGAAGGGACGTCGGGATCGGGTGGGCACGCGCCGCCCACTATACCCGAGGCTGGGAAGCGGCCCGAACGAGGGACCGGCCCGCGGCCGCGCCCCCGCCGCCCGCCACAATGGAGGCGTGGGGCGCCGGATGCTGGTCTGCGACATCGATGGGACCCTCGTCGACGAGTCGCTGGAGGTCGACGAGCGGGACCGGGCGGCGGTGGCGCGGGCGCAGGCGGCGGGCACCCTGGTGGGGCTCGCCACCGGGCGGATGTACCAGTCGGCGCTGCCGTTCGCGGAGCGGCTCGACGTGGCGCTCCCGCTCATCTGCTACCAGGGAGCCGTGATCCGCGACCGCCCCCGCCCGGGCGATCCCGTCAATCCCGTCACCGGCGGCCGGCTGGGGCGGCTCCGCTTCGAGCGCGGCCTCGGCCCCGAGGTGGCGGCGGAGCTGCTGGCGCTGGCGCGCCGGCGCGGCTGGACCTGCAACGTCTACCAGGACGACGCCCTCCTGGTCGAGGCGGAGACCGCGGCGGTGCGGTACTACACCCGGATCGCGCGGGTGCCGGTCACGGTGGTGGACGACCTCGACGCGCGGATCGGGCGGGGCACCACCAAGCTGGTCATGGTCGTCCCCGACCTCGACCGCTTCCCCGGTGTGATGGCGGAGGTCGCCGACCGGGTCGGGCGGCGCGCCGAGGTCACCCGCTCCTACCCCGGCTTCTGCGAGGTCACCGCCGCCGGGGTGGACAAGGGCGCGGCCCTGGCCTGGGTGGCCTCCGACGTCGGGGTGGCGATGACGGACGTGGTCGCGGTCGGCGACGCGCCCAACGACCTCGCGATGCTGGTGGCCGCCGGCACCCGGGTGGCGGTCCGCACCGCCGCCACCGAGGTGGTGCGCGCGGCCGACTGGACCACGGGGGCGCCCGGCGAGGGAGGGATCGCGGCCGTCATCGACCGCTGCCGGCTCGACCACGACGCGGCCGCGTGAGGTGGACCGTGGGCCGCTGAGGCGGCGCGCGCGGGTCGGGATGGCCGGGTGGGGCACGGTGGGCGGCGCGGTCGCCGCGCGGGTCGCGGCGACGGTACCGGATTGCGAGCTGGTGGTGGGACTGGTGCGCGACCCCGGGCGTCACCGGGAGGCGGCGGCCCGCGCGGGTGCGGGCTTCGGGTCGGGACCGGTCGTCCTCACCACCGAGCCCGAGGTCCTGCTGGGGGCGGACTGCGATGTGGTGGTGGAGTGCACCGGCGACGTCGGCTTGGCCGGTCGCCTGGCCCGCGCCACCCTGGCCCGCGGCACCGACCTCGTCACCGCCAACAAGCAGCTGCTGGCCGCTCACGGCGCCGAGCTCACCGCGCTGGCGGACCGCCACCGGGCCCATCTCGCGTACGAGGCCGCGGTCGGCGGCGGGATGCCGATCATCAGCCTGGTCCGCCACGCGCTGCGCGCCGACCGGCCGCGCCGTCTCGCCGCCATCCTCAACGGGACGACCAACTTCATCCTCGACCGGATGGCCGGGGGCGAGCCGGGGGAGTTGGCGCTGGCGGCGGCGCGGCGTGAAGGGCTGGCCGAGGCTGACGCGAGCGCCGACATCGACGCCCACGACCCGGTCGCCAAGCTGGTCATCCTGGCCGCCCTGCTGTGGGGCGGATGGCCGTCTCCCGAGGACGTGCACCGGCGCGGGATCGCCGACCTCGTGGCCGCGGACCTCGCGGTCGCACGGGCCCTGGGACGGGCGGTGCGCCTGGTGGCGCTGGCCGAGGCCGGCGATGGCGACCCCGCGGCCGCGGGGCCGCCGACCGAGGCGGCGTCCGCGGGTGCGGGGCTCGCCCTGGCGGTGGAGCCGGCGCTGGTCCCGCTGGACCATCCCCTGGCGTCGACCCGGGGCGCCGGCAACACCGTCGTGCTCGACTCTGACCTCGCCGGCCGCACCGTCCTCAGCGGCACCGGGGCGGGGGGAGTCCCCACCAGCTCCGCCGTGCTCTCCGACCTGGCCCAGGTGCTCGCCGCTCGCCGGCGCGGGGCGGCGCCGGAGCCGGGGCCGCTCGGCCCTCCCCCCGCCGTTCCTCCCGCCGGGGCCCCTCGCGGCGGGGCGGTGTGGCGGGTCGGCCCGGACCGGGAGATGTCCGACCCCGCGCTGGTGGCGGCGGCGCTCTCGGGGGCGGGGCTCGAGGTCGTCCGCGTCGCCGGGCTGGCGGCGCTGATCGGTGACCAGGGCGCAGTCCCCGGAGCGGAACCGGGCGAGGTGGTGCTGGTGACGGCGCCCGCGACGCGCGGCCGCCGCCGGGCCGGTGCCGACGCTGTCGCCCGGCTCGCGGGCGGCTACGCTGTGCGCAGCTGTCTGCCGCTGCTGGAGGCGTGACCGCGATGCCCGCCCGCCCTCCGCTCGCCGACCTGGCCGCCGCCCCGCGGTTGGCGGCCGCGCCCCCCCGTCCGGTCGCCGGCGGGCACCCCGGTGACGGCGAGCGCGCGGGCGTCCGCGGGCGCCCCTCTGATCCCCGAGCGGGCGTGCTCCTGCGCTATCCCGACCGGCTCCCGCTCACGGCGGCGACCCCGCGGATCACCCTCGGCGAGGGCGGCACGCCGCTGATCGAGGCGCCCACCATCGCCCGGGAGCTGGGCCTCGGGCGCCTCAGCCTGAAGTTCGAGGGTCTGAACCCGACCGGGTCGTTCAAGGACCGGGGAATGGTGGTGGCGGTGGCCAAGGCGATCGAGGCCGGCAGCGAGGTGCTGGTGTGCGCCTCCACCGGCAACACCAGCGCCTCGGCGGCCGCCTACGCGGCCCGCTTCGGCCTGCGCGCGGTGGTGCTGGTGCCGGGCGGCAAGATCGCCCCCGGCAAGCTGCTCCAGGCGCAGGTCTACGGGGCCAAGGTCCTCGCCATCCGGGGCAACTTCGACCGCGCGCTGGCGGTGGTGCGCGAGCTCGCCGCCCGCTATCCGATCGCGCTCGTCAACTCCGTCAACCCGTACCGGATCGAGGGCCAGAAGACGGCGGCCTTCGAGATCGTCGACGCGCTCGGCGACGCCCCTGACGTCCTCAGCCTGCCGGTCGGCAACGCCGGCAACATCACCGCCTACTGGCGGGGCTTTCGCGAGGAGCAGCCGCTCGGCCGGGTCCGCCGCCTGCCCCGCCTCCTCGGGGTGCAGGCGGAGGGGTCCGCACCGATCGTGCGCGGCCGCGCGGTGGCGCGGCCGCGCACGGTGGCCAGCGCCATCCGGATCGGCAACCCGGCCTCGTGGGAGGCGGCGACCCTGGCTCGCGACGAGTCCGGGGGCGCCATCATCGCCGCCACCGACGGCGAGATCCTCACCGCCCAGCGGTGGCTGGCGAGCCGCGAGGGGGTGTTCGCCGAGCCCGCCTCGGCCGCCGCGCTGGCGGGGGTCGTGCAGGCGGCGCGCTCGGGGTGGATCGCCGCGGGCGCGGAGGTGGTCTGCGTCCTGACCGGCCACGGGCTGAAGGATCCCGACGCGGCCTCGGCCGAACTGCCGCCGCCGATCCCGGTCGACGACGATCCGGCCGCGATCGCCAAGCTCCTCAAGCTCTGACCGCGGGGACGGCGCCGGGCTGGCGGGTCTCGGTCCCCGCGACGGCGGCCAACCTGGGGGCGGGCTTCGACTGCCTGGCTCTGGCCCTGGAGCTGCGCCTTACGGTCGACGTCTTCCCCGGCGCCGGCCCCCTCCGCCTCGCCGTGCCGAAGGGATCGCCGGCCGGGTGGAGCGACCCCGCCACCAACCTGCTGGCCCGGGCCCTCGCCGCTGGCTGCGAGGCCGGCGGCGGCGGTCCCCCCTCCGGTCTGGTCCGGGTGACGGCGCCGATCCCGCTCGCCCGCGGGCTCGGCAGCAGCGCCGCCGCGGTGGTGGCGGGCCTGGGCGCCGCCAGCGCCTGCTGCGGCGGTCGGCTGTCCGCCGATCGAATCCTCTCGCTGGCGACCGCGATCGAGGGACATCCCGACAACGCCGCCGCGGCCCTCCTGGGCGGCCTCGCGGTCACCGTGCGCGACGGTGACGGCCAGCCGACAGCGCGCCACGTCCCGGCGCCGACGGGCCTGGAGGCGGTCCTGTTCGTTCCCGACCGGGAGCTGGCGACGCGGGCTGCCCGCGCGGTCCTGCCGGTGGCGGTCCCCCTCGCCGACGCCGTGTTCAACGCCGGCCGCTGCGCCCTCCTCGTCCATGCGTTCTGCAGTGGGGACCTGCCCTGCCTGGGGCTGGCGCTGGAGGACCGCTGGCACCAACCGGCGCGGGCCCGGCTGCTGCCGTGGATGCCGGAGCTGATCGCCGCCGCTCGCGCCGCCGGGGCGTACGGGGCCTGCCTCAGCGGCGCCGGGCCCGCCGTGCTGGCGCTGACGGCCAGCCGGCCCGGTCCACGTCGTGCCGTCAGCCAGGCGCTCACGACCGCGGCCGCGCGGGCCGGGGTCGGCGGGGCGGTGCGGGTGCTGGCGCTGGCCCCGCGGGGGATGGTGACGGAGCCGCTGCCGCCGCGCCGGCCGGGGGACCGGCGGTGAGCCGCCCCGCCGCCGCCGCCGGCCGGCCGGTGGTGCAGAAGTACGGGGGCTCGTCGGTCGCCACGCTGGCGCGGATCCGGCGGGTCGCCGGGCTCGTCGCCGCGGCCCGCCGCCGCGCCGCCGGGGTGGTGGTGGTGGTGTCCGCGATGGGCGAGACCACCGATCGCCTGCAGGCCCAGGCGCATCGGCTCCATCGCCGGCCCCCGGCGCGCGAGATGGACGCCCTGCTGGCCACCGGCGAGACGGTCAGCGCGCCGCTCCTGGCGATGGCGCTCGACGCCGCCGGGGTCCCGGCGGTGTCGCTCTCCGGCCTCCAGGCCGGGATCAGGACCGCGCCCCACCATCGGCGGGCCCGGATCGTCGATGTCGTGCCGCAGCGCATCGTCGACGAGCTCGCGGCCGGGAGGGTGGTGGTGGTCGCCGGCTTCCAGGGCGTCATCGCCGACACCCTGGAGACCACCACCTTGGGTCGGGGCGGCTCCGACACCACCGCGGTGGCGCTGGCGGCGGCGCTGCGGGCGGTCACCTGCGAGATCTTCACCGACGTCCGCGGCGTCTTCACCGCCGACCCCAGGGTCGTCCCCGAGGCCAGCCGCCTGGCCGGGATCAGCTACGACGAGATGCTAGAGTTGGCCGCCGTGGGTGCCGCGGTGCTGCACCCGCGCGCGGTCGAGATCGCCGCCGCGCACGGGGTCCCGATCCGGGTCCGGAGCACCTTCCATCCCCGCGATGCGGGCACGCTCATCTGCCGGGAGCCAGCTGTGGAGCCGCGCCAGAAGGTCAGGGGCATCGCCCACCAGGAGGACTGCGCCAAGGTGACGGTGGTGCGGGTGCCCGACCGCCCCGGCATCGCGGCCGCGATCTTCACCCCGCTGGCGGCAGCCGGGATCAGCGTCGACGCGATCGTCCAGAACGTCGGCCACGAGGGCCTCACCGACGTCAGCTTCACCGTCGCAGGCGCCGACCTCGACCACGTTCGCGACCTGCTTCCTGCCATCGTGAGCGGGGTCGGGGCCGTCGAGGCCACCATCGATCCCGAGATCGCCAAGGTGTCGGTGGTCGGCACCGGGGTGCTGGGCAGCCCGGGCGTGGCGGCGCGGATGTTCCGCGCCCTCGCCGACGCCGACATCAACATCGGGATGATCGTCGCATCCGAGATCCGGATCACCGCCACGGTCCCCCTCGCGCAGGCCGAGGCGGCGGTGCGCGCCCTCCATCGCGCCTACGAGCTGGAGCGGCTCTGACCTTCCGGACGCGGGCCTCGGCCACCGGCGGGTGACGCTCGCCGCCGCCCTCCTCCTCGTCGGCACCGGGCTGGTCGCGGGCGCTGCCAACGCCGTGGTGGGGTCGGGCTCGCTGGCCACCTTCCCCGCCCTCCTGGCGGTGGGGCTGTCCCCGGTGGTGGCCAACGCCACCAACACCGTGGGGCTGGTGCTGGGCTCGGTCAGCGGGGTCGTGGGGTACCGGCGGGAGCTGCGCGGCCAGCAGGACCGGATCCGGCGGCTGGCCCTCCCCGCCGTCGCCGGGGGGGCGGCGGGTGCGGTCCTCCTCCTGGTCCTCCCGGGCGCGGTCTTCCGGGTGGTGGTGCCGGTCCTGATCGCGCTGGCGGTGGTCCTGGTGCTGCTCCAGCCGCGTCTCGCCCGGCGCGCGCATCGGAGGCCGCCCCCGGCCCGGCCGCCGGGCGGGCGGGCGGGCGGCCGGCTCCTCCGGGCCGGTGTCCTCGGCACCGCCGTCTACGGCGGCTACTTCGGGGCGGCCCAGGGCGTGCTCCTGCTCGCGATCCTGCAGATGACGGTCGACGACACGATGCAGCGCCTCAACGGGCTGAAGAACGTGATCGCCGGGTTGGTGAACGTGGCGGCGGCGGCGATCTTCATCGTCGCCGCCCGGGTGCAATGGGAACCGGCGGCCGTTCTCGCCGGCTCCACCGCGGTCGGCGCCCAGCTGGGTGCGGTGGTGGGCCGCCGGCTGCGCCCGGGGGCACTGCGGGCGGTGATCGTCGTGGCCGGGTTGGCCGCGATGGCCCGGCTCCTGCTCTGACTCCCTGGCGCGGGCGCGGCGCCCGCCGACCGCGCCGCTAGGGGAGGCTGGCGGACCCGGCGGCCCCAGTTCCGAGCAGGGTCAGCCGCACCCCGTGGAGGTGGCGCCACATCGCCGCCTGCGCGTGCTGGGCATCCCGCTCCCGGATGGCGTCGACGATCTCCTCGTGCTCACGCCGGGACTGGGCCAGCCGCTCCGGTGTGGAGGTGCGCTCCTTGAGGGTGCCCCAGTAGGGCTGGTCCCTGGCGCTGTTGATCACCCGCAGGATCGCGCTGGCGAGCCCGTTGTGGGTTGCCTCGGCCATCGCCTGGTGGATGGCCGCGTCCCAGAGCTCGAAGTCGTGGAACGTCGTCGCCGCCCGGGCCCTCACCAGGCACTGCTCCATCCGCTCCAGGTCCGCCGGCCGTGCCGCCGCCACCGCCAGGGGCATCAGCTGCGGCTCGATGGCGATCCGCACCGACATCACCTCCGCCGGGGACGACTCCACCAGGCCGGGCCGGCCGGCGCGCACGTGCTGGCGGCTGGCGACGAAGGTGCCCCGGCCGACGTGGCGCACCACCCGGCCCTGAGCCTCCAGCACCCCGAGCGCCTTCCGGAGGGCGTTCCGGGTGACCCCCAGGCGCTGGGCCAGCTGCCGCTCCGGGGGCAGGCGAGACCCCGGCAGCCGCCCGCCGCTGCCGACCTCCGCCTCCAACCAGGCGAGCAGCTCTGCTCCCCCGTTCCCGTTCCGGGCGGCCGCCTCCCGCGGCAGGGTGGCGGCGGGGGAGCCAACCGGCTCAACCAATCCAACCCCGCTCTCGGCCACAGAACCCTTCCCCTGAGCCTGACCCGGGGAGAGCCTACCATGCGCCTCTCCGATCGCAGACACCTGGCCCCCGTGGTCCAACCAATCCGGGGGCGGCCGACCAGGGGTCGTCGCGGTGGCGACGGGGGCCGCCGCCGACTCGTCATGATTGGGTTCGGTTCAGCCACGGGGGAGCGCATGCGCCTGGTGACGTTTCGCGACCGCGGCGTGGTCGGCGCCGGTGCGGTGGAGGGCGACCGGGTCGTCGCCCTGGCGCCCGCCTACCAGGCCTGGTTGTCGCGAAGCGGCCAGGGGCGGGCGGCCGAGCGGGCGGCCGCGCTGCTGCCGCCGTCCGCGGGGGAGCTCCTGGCCGGCGGCGCCGCCTCGCTCGATGCGGCCCGGGCGGCGGTGGCCCACGCCATGACGGGCGGGGATCGGGACGGCGACCCGGACCTGGCCCCGCTCACGCTGCCCTTCGACCGCGTCGAGCTGCTCCCGCCCGTGCTGCTGCCTCCCAAGATCATCTGTGTCGGGGTGAACTACGCCGACCACGCCGCGGAGTCGGCGGGCACCTTCCGGGCGGCGCCGTATCCCGTCCTCTTCGCCCGTTTCGCCGCGTCGCTGGTCGGCCACCGCAGCCCGATCCTCAAGCCGGCGATCTCCGACGAGCTGGACTGGGAGGGTGAGCTGGCCGTCGTCATCGGCCGTGCGGGGCACCGGGTCGCCCGGGCCGATGCCCTGGGGCTCGTCGGCGGCTACAGCTGCTTCAACGACGCCACCCTGCGCGACTTCCAGCGCCACAGCAGCCAGTGGACCCCCGGCAAGAACTTCGCGGCCACCGGCGGCTTCGGTCCCTGGATCGTCCTCGCCGACGCGGTCGGCAGTCCCGCCGGCCTCGACCTCACCGTCACCGTCAACGGCGAGCGGATGCAGCACGCCTCCACCGCGGACATGACCTTCGACATCCCCCGTCTGATCGAGTACATCACGTCCTTCACGCCGCTCGGACCGGGCGACGTGATCGCCACCGGCACCCCGAGTGGCGTGGGCGCGTTCCGAACCCCGCCCCGCTTCCTGCGGCCCGGCGACGTCGTGGCGGTCGAGATCTCGAAGGTGGGGCGGCTGGAGAACCCGGTCCAGGGGGAGGACTCCGCCTGACTCCTGGGCCGGCCGGGGGCGAGCCGTGAGCCTTGCGGTCGGGATCGTCGGGCTTCCCAATTCCGGCAAGTCGACCCTCTTCAACGCCCTCACCGGCGGGCGGGCCCTGGTCGGGGACTATCCCTTCACCACGATCGACCCCAACACCGGGGTGGTGCCGGTGCCTGACGGCCGCCTCCAGCGGCTGGCGGCGCTCTTCCGCCCCCCCCGGGTGATCCCAGCCACCGTCACCTTCACCGACATCGCCGGGCTGGTGCGCGGGGCCAGCCGCAACGAGGGTCTCGGCAACCAGTTCCTCGGCCATGTCCGGACCACCGACGCCATCGCCCTGGTGGTGCGCGCCTTCACCGGCGCGGTGGCCCACGTCGAGGGCTCGGTCGACCCGGTGCGGGACATGGACATCCTGGAGCTGGAGCTGGCGCTCGCCGACCTCGCCACCGTCGACCGCCGGCTGGAGCGGGTGGAGGAGCGGGCCCGGCGGCCGAGCGAGGTGACGGCGGCCCAGGTGGCGGGCCTGCGGAGGATCCGCGACGCCCTGGACGACGGCCGACCGGCACGGGCGGTGGCGCTCGCCCCCGAGGAGGGGAGCGGGCTCCAGGCCCTGCAGCTGCTCACCGCCAAGCCCGCCCTCTACGTCGCCAACGTCGACGAGGCGGTGCTGGGAGCCGACCCCGGCCAGGGGCCCGCCGCCGCCGTGGCCGGGCGGGCCGCCCAGGCCGGCGCCGGCTTCGTCACGGTGAGCGCCAAGCTGGAGGCTGAGCTGGCGGAGCTGGAGGTGGCCGAGGCGGGGGAGTACCTGCGAAGCCTCGGGGTGGCCGAGGCCGGGCTGGGGCGGCTGAGCCGGGCGGCCTACGCGGCCCTCGGACTGCTCACCTTCTTCACCGCCGGCGAGAAGGAGGTCCGCGCGTGGACGCTGCCGCGTGGGGGCACCGCGGTCGAGGCCGCCGGGGCGATCCACACCGACTTCGCGCGCGGCTTCATCCGGGCCGAGGTCTGCGATGCCGAGGACCTGCTGACCTCCGGAGGGTACGCCGGCGTCCGCGAGCGCGGGCGCCGGCGGCTGGAGGGGCGCGACTACGAGGTTCGGGACGGGGACGTGGTCCACTTCCTCTTCAACGTCTGACGGCGGTCCCGCCCTGGGTAGGGCACCGGCCGCCGCGGTCGTCCCTGGCTGGCCCTAGCCGGCCGGGACGCCCACCGGCCGGCCGAGCCGATCGGCCCGAAGGGAACGCTTGCGCTCCACAACATCCTGTGCTTCAATACCGGTCGGGCACTAGATGTGGGACGTCCGCATCGCCCACAGCAGACAGCGGGTGTCGGAGCCTTCCCGTCCCCTCTTCCGATGCCGACCCGTCCTTCCCGCCGGTGCTCGCTGTCTGCACCTCCCGCCGCCGCCCGCCCGTCGGTGGCGGTCGCTTCGGTCGGCGGTGGGGGCGCGGGCCCGCGGCCGTCGCCGGCGGGCTCGGGTACACTGGCCCCCGCGCCGGTGCGGCGCGGATCATCGACCGGCACCCCGAAGGCTCCGTCCCACCATGGCCAAGCGCCCGAAGAAGAAGAGCTCCGCTGCCCCGCGCCGCCCCGGGCCCGCCGCTCGCCCGGCGCGCGAGCCCGACCTAGCGCCGCGCGCCCCGGTCGGCGCCGAGGAGGTGGCGGTCGTCGCCGGGGCGGTCGCCACCGCACCGCCGGTGGGAGGCGCGCCGGCCGCGTCCGGGACCGCCGCCGCGGCGATGCCGTCCCTGCCCGCCGCCGAGTCGCCGGTCAATGGCAGCCCGGCGCCGGGTCCGCGGCCGCTCCCCTCGGGCGGATCCTTCCTGCCCACCCGGTCCGAGCGGGTCACCAGCCGGGCCGAGCGACGCCGTCAGGCGGAGGCCGCGCTGGTGCCGATGGACGAGACCCCGGCGATCCCAGCCGACCGCGTCCCCTTCATCGCCAGCGACCTGCGCCGGATCGGGGCGGTGGCCCTGGTGATGATCGCCTGCATCATCATCGGCACCGTCATCTTCCGCTAACCGGCGCACCCGGGCCGCCCGAGTCCCCGACCGCGGCAGGGGTGGCTCGGGTGGGTACCTATACTCGGCAGCCATGCGGGTCATCCTCTACACCGGCAAGGGCGGTGTCGGCAAGACCTCGATCGCCGCCGCC
Source organism: Candidatus Micrarchaeia archaeon (assembly GCA_035533215.1). Classification (GTDB taxonomy): domain Bacteria; phylum Chloroflexota; class Dormibacteria; order Aeolococcales; family Bog-877; genus DAHUZL01. Next base: position 75,743 of record DATLUG010000010.1, read on the forward strand.
ACCGCGGTGGCCTGCGCACGGTCCGGGCGCCGGACCCTCGTGATGAGCACCGACGCCGCCCACAGCCTGGGCGACTCGCTCGACCAGGAGCTCGGCAACGAGCCGCGCGAGGTGGCCCCGGGGCTCTTCGCCCAGGAGGTCAACGCGCTGCACCAGCTGGAGCACAACTGGGAGCGCATCCACCGCTATCTCGCCGCCCTCTTCAACAGTCAGGGCATCGACGACATCGTGGCCGAGGAGATGGCCTCGCCTCCGGGGATGGAGGAGGTGGCCAGCCTGATGTGGATCAAGCACCACGCCGAGCGCAGCGACTACGAGGTGCTGATCGTGGACTGTGCGCCCACCGGGGAGACGCTCCAGCTGCTGGCCTTCCCCGACGTGGCCCGCTGGTACCTCAACAAGATCTTCCCGATCGAACGCCGGCTCATGAAGGTGGCGCGCCCGATGGTGCAGCCCTTCCTCTCCATCCCCCTTCCCAGCGACGAGATCTTCGGCTCCGTGCGCAGCCTCCTCACCAGCCTGGAGTCGATGAAGGGCGTCCTCGGCGACCCCCGGGTGTGCACGGTCCGGATCGTCCTCAACCTGGAGAAGATGGTGATCAAGGAGGCCCAGCGGGCCTACACCTACCTCAACCTCTACGACTACCTCACCGACGCCATCTGCGTCAATCGGGTTCTCCCCGACGGCGTCGTCGATGTCTTCTTCGATGACTGGCGCCGGCAGCAGCAGCGCTACGCCGCCCAGGTGCGCGCCACCTTCGATCCCCTGCCGATCTTCTCCGCGCCCCTGTTCGACCACGAGGTGACCGGGGTGGCCCACCTCGGGGAGCTGGCCGCGGCCCTCTACGGCGACTGCGACCCGGCCGCGATCCTCTCCAATGCCCGGCCGCAGCGGGTGCGCAAGGACGGTGCCGACTACGTCCTCACCCTGGACCTGGGGTTCGCCACCAAGGAGTCGGTCAGCCTCAGCCAGCGTGACGACGAGCTGTATGTCACGGTGGGCCCGTACAAGCGGGAGCTGGCGCTGCCGCGGGTGCTCCGGGGGACGGTCACGACCGGGGCGCGCCTGGAGGAGGGCCAGCTGTCGATCCGCTTCAGCCGCCAGAGCGCATGAGCGCCCCCGGCGGCGCCGCCGGGGGGCGCCGGCGACCCACCCGCGCCGGTGCCCCTCCCGAGGCCGTCCGCCCGCCCGTGCGCCGGACCACCCCTCGGGCGGCCGCCGGCGGGACGCCCGAGCCCGTGCCCCCGACGGACCAGCCCGGCTGGCCCGGCTCGGCGGCGGCCGTGCCGCAGCTGGCCCTTCGGCTCGGCTGGGAGCTGCTGGGGGCGGCGGGGCGACGGGCCGCCGAGGTGGTCCCGCCCGAGGCCCAGGTCCACCTCCTGCGCGCGCAGCACGAGCTCTGGCTCGCGGCCGCCGCCGTGGTCAGCCGCGGCCGGACCGGCACCGAGCGGGATCCGGCCGACCGGCCGCGATCCCGCCGCATCGTGGTGGACTGACCGGAGGTGGGTGGGACCGGGGTCGCCTTCTACCTCATCCTCGTCGTCTTCGCCCTCCCCGGGATCGTCATCGGCTTCACCTGCCACGAGTTCTGCCACGCCCTCGTCGCCACCGGCTTCGGCGACCCCCTGCCGCGCCGCCAGGGCCGGCTCAGCCTCAACCCCGCCGCCCAGGTCGACCCGGTCGGGCTGGTGATGCTGCTGCTCCTCGGGTTCGGCTTCGCCCGCCCGGTGCAGTTCAACCCCCTGATCGTCCGCACCGGGCCCCGCCGGGCCTGGGTGGCGGCCGTCGGCCCCCTCTGCAACCTGGCGCTGGCGGCCGTCCTCGGCCTCGCCCTCCGCCTCCTTCTCACCGCCGACCCACAGGTGGCGAACTGCCTCCTCCCCAGCTTCGCCCTCTCCCCGGCCGGGGCCCTCTACTGGGTCCTGATCGAGGCGTTCTTCATCAACGTGATCCTCTGCGTCTTCAACCTCCTCCCCATTCCCCCGCTCGACGGCTACCGGGTGGTCGAGGGGCTGCTCGGCGGCCGCTTCCCGCGCCCGTTCGCGGCGGTCGAGCGCCGCCTCGGCGCCATCTACCTGGTCGCGATCCTGCTCCTGGTGGTCGCCCCTCAGCTCCTGCCGGGGGTGGGGTCGCCCGTGTACGGGGCGATCAGCGCCCTGTACACCGGCCTCTGGCATCCCCTGGTCGGCTCCTCTGCCACCCCGCTCACGTTCTTCCCCAACTTCCAGTACCTCTTCCAGGCGCCGAGCGGCTCGCTGGCCCAGGCGCTCACGGCCCCGTGCGGCCCGTGACCGGTCCCCCCCCGTTGGCGACACCGGCCGACGCCGGCCGGCGGGTCGCCGGCGCCCACGCCGTTATCCGCCGCGGGGACGGACGGGTCCTCCTCCAGCTCCGGGCCGCCCCGCCCGGGTGGGAGCTGCCCGGCGGCCACGTGGCCCCCGGCGAGGCCCCGTCCGCGACCGTGGTGCGGGAGGCGGCCGAGGAGATCGGCTGCGCCATCCGGGTGGAGCGGCTGACCGGGACCTACACCTTCCGCGGCCTCCGCCACAGCCGCGACGCGGTCTTCCTCGCCCACCTCGCCGGGGGTGCCCCGGTGCGGTCGCGCGGGGTCCTGGCCCTCCTCTGGGCCGACCCCGGTCGGCTGCCGCGCTCCCTGTTCCCCTGGTTCGTCGCCCGGATCGAGGACGCCCTGGCGCCAGCGCCACCCGGTGGGCGCCCGGTCCACCGGGTCCAGGCGATCGGTCCCGCAGCGGTGCTGGGCCACGGCGGCGGGCTGGCCGCGGACGCGGCCCGCGCGGTCGCCGAGCGGGTGCGGCCGGGCCCGGCCCCAGCGGGCCGGGACGGGCGGGTCCGCTGAACGCGGCGGCGCGGCCCCGCGCTATGGGGCCCCCGGCGACGGCCCGCCGGGCCCGCGGGCTGGCCACCGCCGGCCGGGATCGCGCTCAGGGTGCGGCGGCTGCCGTCCGGGTTGACGAGCACCAGCCCCGCGTCCGGGGCGAGCGTCTCCGCCACCAGCTCCGCCCCCTGCCACACCTGCCAGATCCGCGCTGAGACCGGGCCACCCCCTGACGGCGCTGGGCCCCGGCCGCGTAGATCTCGCCGAGGAGGCGCGCGACCCTGGGCGGGATGGGACGGCCGCTGCCCCAGGCGGTGGCGACGTACGGGGCCGCCGTCCCGTACACGATGCGCTGCACCGCCTGGGCCACCGCCTCGGCGGCGGGGACGCTCCACTGATCACCGTCGATGAGCATCCCCGGGTCCGCGCTGGTCACCGCCCGGGCGCGCGCCGTCCACTGGGCCGGGCGAACGGGTCGGCAGCCGGGCGGCCACGGGGAGCTGTGCCAATGGGAGGTGTCCATCGGCGAACTTCTGACCGCCCCAGACGCCAGTGCGCGTCACGCCTGCGCGGGGCTGATCGTGTGGCGGAGTCTGGCCCCACCTGGTCACGGGCAGGGGGCGCTCCCTCAGGTGTCGGCCCATGAGTCGGGTCGCTGCCGGCGACAAGCCGACGAAGTGGAGACGTCGCCGGCAGCGAGCCCGTCCTGACGCCGGCGAATCGCGATGGGCCCCGAGCGAGTCGGCAGGCCGGCGCTCTCCTCGTGTCGCAGCTGGGCGCCGGGGAGTGAGGACCGCGGGCGTTTCGCGCGGGAGTTCGTCGCCGGGGGGCGCCGCATCGACGATCGGGGAGCGACCGGGCGGAGTCCGGGGGGAGCGACCGGGCGGTGCGACCGGCGGCCCATCGCAGTAGCAGGAGACTGTCCATGACGCGGTACGTGACCGCGAACTGCCTGATCGACGGCACCGGCGCGGAGTCTGTTCGTGACGGTGCGTTGTGGTTGAGGGCGAGCGAATCCGGGCGGTTGGCTCGCGCGCGTCGGTTCCGTGCCCAGACGGAGCCACCGAGTTGCGGCTGGGACCGCGGACAGTGCTCCCCGGCCTCATCGACATGGATGCTCACCTGGGGGTCGGCGAGGTGGTGCGACCGCCTTTCTGGATCGACCAGACTCCGGTGGCGACCAGTCTGGCCGTGGGGAACTGCCGCGAGGCGCTCGATCGCGGCGTGACGACGGTGCGAGATGTTGGCTCGCGGGGCGACGTCGGGGTGGTGGTGCGATGGGCGGTGGACCACGGGATGATCGAGGGGCCCCGAGTCTACACGGCCCGAAACATCATCTGTATGACCGGCGGTCACGGGTCGGCGGGAGAGCCCGGGCTCGGCCATGAAGCCGATGGGATTGACGGAGTCCGGCGTGCCGTGCGGGAGCAGGTCAAACACGGAGCCGATCTGATAGCAGTGGCCACCAACGGGCCGTTGAACATCCCCGAGTTCAGCCAGGATGAGCTCAGCGCACTGGTCGACGAGGCGCACAATGATGGACGCCGAGTGGCCGGCCATGCGTCTATTCTTCCCTCCACCCGCCGTGCGATCGCCGCTGGCGTCGACACCATCGAGCACGGTTGCGATCTGGACGGGACCGCGGTGGAGCCGATGGTCGCGGCCGGCATCACCTTGGTGCCCACCCTTCTGGTCCATATCCGCACGGTGGAGAACTGGGACCGGTTCAAGGACCATCGGATGTACCAGGCGATTCCGATTCGCACCCGCACCCACCGCCGGAGCTTTGAACTTGCATTGTCGGGTGGCGTCCGGATCGCAGCCGGGGTCGACGCGGGCGGCGAGTCGATCCTCGGATTCGCCGCAGTGGCCGAGGAGGTGGCCGCCATGACTGCGTATGGCATGGACCCGACGCTGGGGATCGCGGCGGCAACTGGCAGGGCCGCTGAGGCGCTTGGGGTCGAGGCCGAGCTGGGAACACTGGCACCCGGCCTGTGGGCGGACCTGATCGCGGTGGATGGCGATCCTATCCACGACGTCGCAGCGCTGCAGCGCGTGGTGCTCACCATGAAGGGGGGACGCGTGCTGCGGTCGGCGATTCCATCCGTGCCCTTGGAACGATAGTATTGCAGTGGAGCGCGTCCCAGTTCGGAGATCTGCCTGGCAGGGCTGTGAGGGTAGTGATTGGGGACTCGACCGGGGTGCCGGCGGTCGGGGCTGACACGTGGCGAAGCCCGGCGGATCGATTGGGATCGATCCCGATGCAGGGGGACCATCTGGGTCAGTGTGGGGGCGAGTCTGTCCGACTCCCCGCGGCCCATGCGTCAGCAGCGGTGTCCGCACTCACGCCAAGCAGCTGCCACTCGACGACGGGACGTCGAGCCGCAGGCGCGTCTGGGGAGGGCAGCGCGGAGGCGGTTGGGGGCAAGACGGCTCGATCACCGTGCGGCAGGGGTTGGGGGAGGTCGCCGATCACTCGCGCGTCAGGTCGGCGACCGCTGGTTTGGCGCTCTGGCCGTCGACGAGCGCGCGGCTCTGAGCTGCGACGGCGATGAGGGCGCGGGAGGCGTCATCGGCGAGGGCAGGGAGCGGGCCGTCGGCGACGCGGCGGATCCGAGCGGCGGCGTCGCGATGAGCCGGGCGTCGGTCTGGCCGACCAGGGCGAGGTGGTTTGGGAGGTTCCGGCCGGACGTGCCGGAAGGGGACGCGCTGGCCGAGGGCGATGAGCGCCCCATGCGCAGACCGCGGGTTCTGGTGGGCTGGCGCACCCAGGAGGCCGGCGAGCGGCGTGGCGACCTCCAGCTCAGCCGTCGTCAGGAGCCCGAGCTCCTCCAACCGGTCGGGGGTGAGGAGGTGGGTCCCGTCGACGATGAGGAGCACGCGGCGATGGCGCTCGACCGCCTCGGCATCGGGTTCCGGGCCGACGCGTGCCGCCGTATCGGAGGGTGAGCGGCCGGCCGCTCCTTGTGTCCGGAATGCGCCCGGGCGTCGCTCGGACACTCATTCCGGGGTCTGCATGTTGAGCCAGCTGGGGGCCGCCAGCTGGCCGGCGCCGGAGCGGTCGGCGGCGCGAACTCCCGCCAGGCGCCGCAGCGGGTCTGACCGACTCGTCATGACCGTGACCGGCGTCGACCCGCACCGAGCCCTCGACAGCCCGGCGGGGCAGGCGCATGGAGCGGAGGACCGCTCGCCGCCATGCGTGGGCCGATGCCGGGCGCGCCAGCTGGTGGCCGGACGGATCGGGCAGGCTGGGGGGCCCGTACACAGGACGCCCGGAGATGCGGATACTGCGTGACAGGGCCACCGGCACTCCTGGAGGACCGTTCCGCCGTGACCATCCCCGTGAGCGCGACGCACGCCCAAGCGCTCCCACCGGCGGCCCGCCAGCGGGCGCGGCGGCCCCGCTCGCGGCGGGCCGGGTACGCCACCGCGGACGTGTTGCGCACGTCGACGGCGTCGCGGCGGGCTGCTCCCGACTCCCCCCGCTCGCGTCGGGCGGGGGGAGGTGCGCCGGCACCACGGATCTCGCCGTCTCCCCGGACTCCCCCCAGGGTGACCGGGACCATGCGTCGTCCGCGGGAGGCTTCCCGGTGACGCGCCGGAAGGCCCCGACCGTGCCTGCGGACCCGACCTCGGCGACCCCTCCACCTCGTTCGGAGCCGGGCGCCGGAGCCCACTGATCAGCCGAGAAGGGGCGGTCCGGCACCGCCCGCTGCGGCCGGCCGGGCTGGGACGCCGGGTGTGGCCCGCGCCCCATCGGTCGCCCCGCCGTGACCGCCGGGCGGCTCCCGCTTGCCCGGTCCCGTATGACCGTGCCTGGCGGCGTCCGACCTAGGTGGGGCAGAGCCTCGGCCTCCTCGCCGGCAGCCTCCTGCTCATGGTGGTCGCCGCGGAGCTCTTCACCAACGCGATCGAGTGGGTGGGGAGCCGGCTCAACCTCGCGGAGGGTGCCACCGGCAGCCTCCTCGCGGCGGTGGGCACGACCCTGCCCGAGAGCATCGTCCCGGTCGTCGCCCTGGTCGGCGGCCGACCGGGTGCGACCGGGATCGCGGTGGGGGCGATCGTCGGCGCGCCCCTCCTCCTCGCCACCGCCGGCGCGGCCATCACCGCCCTGGCGGCGCTCGCCGCCCGCCGGCGGTGGCTCGCCGTCGACGTCGGACACGTGCGCCGCGACCTCACCACCTTCCTCGTCAGCTTCGGTCTCCTCATCGGCAGCACCGTGTTGCCGAGGCCGGTCCACCTGGGGCTGGCGGTCCTGCTCGTCCTCCTGTACGGCGCCTACGTCGCTCGCACCCTGCGCGCGGCGCGGGGCGGCCCGGCGGCGTTCCCCGAGCCGCTCCACCTGCTGCGCCTGGGGCGCCGTCCCGTTCCGGGCGGGACCCCGGCCCGGCCCGGCTGGCTTCCGCTGGTCGTCCAGGTGATGGTCGGGGCCGCGGCCCTGGTCGTCGCCGGAAACCTCTTCGTCGCCGCCCTCCACGGCCTGGCCGCGGGGGTGAGGCTCCCGGCGCTGGTCCTGTCGCTGATCCTGGTGCCGATCGCGACCGAGCTGCCGGAGACGCTGGCGGGCGTGCTCTGGGTGCGGGGCGGCCACGACGGGCTGGCGCTGGGCAACATCGCCGGGGCGATGGTGCTGCAGTCCACCCTCCCCGCCGTCATCGGGCTCGGCTTCACCCCCTGGCGGCTGACCCGGCCGGCGCTGCTGGCCGCGGCCGCCGCCGCCGCCGGCGCGCTGCTCATGCTGGCGTGCCTTCGCCGCGGGCGCGGGTTGGAGGCGCGCGCGGTCGCGGTCGGCGGCCTCTGCCTCTACGCGGCCTACGTCGCCGCGGCCCTGGGCCTGCGCGGCTGAGGCGACGGCCGCGCCCGGGCGGCCCGGCCCGGACCGCTCAGCCGGGGCCGCCGACCGGGTACTCGGGACTCTGCACCACCGTCCGGCCCTCCTCACGGAGGGCGGCGAGACGGTCCCGGACCGTGGCGGCGGCTTCGCCGGCCGCCACCACCTCGGTCGCCTCGCCGTCGCGGCGGCGCAGTTCCACCCCGCCGGCAGCCAGCGAGCGCGGGCTGACCGTGACCCGCAGCGGCATCCCGAGGAGGTCCGCGTCGGCGAACTTCACCCCGGGGGCCACGTCGCGGTCGTCGTCGAGCACCTCGATGCCATCGGCCTCCAGCGCCGCCGCCAGCGCGTCGGCCGTCGCGCCCACCTCGGCGTGCGCCCCGCCCAGCCGGACCAGGTGGACCGGGAAGGGGGCGACCGCGAGCGGCAGCCGCAGGCCCCGATCGTCCCGGTGGGCCTCGGCGACGCAGGCCAGGATCCGTCCCATGCCGATGCCGTAGCAGCCCATGACGATCGGGTGGAGCGCCCCCTCGGCGTCGCTGTAGGTGGCGCCCATCGGCTGGCTGAAGTGGGTGCCGAGCTGGAAGGTGTTGCCGACCTCCACCCCCCGGCGGAGGTGCAGCGGGGCCCCGCAGCGAGGGCAGGCGGCGCCCTCGGCGGCGGCCGCGATGTCACCGACAACGTCGGCTTCGAAGTCGCGGCCGAGGTTCACGTTGCGGAGGTGGAATCCCTCCTGGTTGGCGCCCGCCACCAGATTGTGGCTGGCGGCGACCAGGTCGTCCACCGCCACCACCATCCCCTCGCGGCGGAGGCCGACTGGCGACGCGTACCCGGGCTCGACCCCGGCCGCGCGGATCCGCTCCAGCTCGGCGGGTCGCAGCCACCTGGCCCCGATGAGATTGCTGAGCTTGGTCTCCTCGACCTCCATGTCGCCGCGGACCAGCGCCATGACCAGGACCTCGGGGGAGGTCCTCGCCCCGGCCCGGGGGGCGCCCTCGGCCGGAGCCGGCTCCGCCGGGGCTCCGAGCGCGGCGGCGAACAGCACCACCTTGGCGGTGCGCTCGGGCCCGATCCGAAGCGTGCGGGTGAGGCTGGCGATGGTGGCGGCGCCGGGCGTCGCCACCATCGCCAGGGGGGCCGGCTCCTCGGCGGCGGGCGTGGGCTTGGCGAAGCGCGCCACCTGGCGGTTGGCGGCGACGTCGCACCGCTCGCAGACGACCAGGATGTCCTCGCCGATGGGGGAGAGGTACATGAACTCATGGGTGACGGTGCCGCCCATCATCCCCGGGTCGGCGTCCACCGCCAGGAGGTCGGTCAGCCCGCAGCGGGTGAAGATCCGGTGGTAGGCGGTGAAGTGGCGCGCGTACTGGGCCTGGAGGCCCAGCAGGTCCACGTCCAGCGTGTACGAGTCCTTCATCGCGAACTCCCGGGTGCGGATCAGCCCGGCCCGGGGCCGCGGCTCGTCCCGGAACTTGGTCTGGATCTGGTACAGGCAGAGCGGCAGCTGGCGGTAGCTGGTGATCTCGCGGCGGGCGAGATCGGTGACCACCTCCTCATGGGTCATGGCCAGGACCATGTCCCGGCCGGCGCGGTCCTGGAACCGCACCATCTCCTCGCCGACCGACTGCCATCGACCGCTCTGCTGCCAGATCTCGGCTGGCTGGACCACCGGCAGGAGCACCTCCTGCCCGCCGATGGCATCCATCTCCTCCCGGACGATGGCCTCGATCCGGTGCAGGGCGCGGGTGCCCAGGGGCAGCGCGCTGAAGATCCCAGCGCTCAGCTGGCGCACGTAGCCGGCACGAAGCAGCAGCTGGTGGCCGACGACGTCGGTCTCGGCGGGGGTGCCGCGCAGGCTGCGGGGGAAGAGGACCGAGAGGCGCACGGGCGCCCCATCCTACCCGGTCGCCCCGACCGCCCCGGGGCCGGGTCCGGCCCCGATCGGGACCGGACCGAGCCCGCCCCGCCGCCTGGGCGGCGACGCTGGCGGTAGACTGACCGGGTCGTCGGCTGGTCGTGGGAGGACGCCACCGGACACGATGGAGCATGCTCGCCGCCGCCCGCTCCGCCGCGCCGGAGCCCCGGCCGCCGCCGGGGCCGTCGTGGCCGCTGTGCTCGCCCTCGCCGGGTGCGGGGCGACCACGGGGGTGGATCCGTCCGCCGTCCGCCTGGTGGCGGCGGCCGCCTCGGCCATGTCGCGGGCCCCCGCCCACGAGCTCCTGGGCAGCGCGCGCGCCGGCCCGGCGGTCGTGCGCTTCGTGGTCACCGTGATCCCGGGTGGCGCGTTCGCGGGCTCGGTGGAGGCCACCGCGCCACGGATGGGGACGCTCCGCAGCGATGTCATCGCCGTCCGCGGCCGGGTCTTCGTGCGATCGCCGATGGAGCTCGCCCGCCTCGGGATCACCCACCTGCCCGGGCACCGCGACCCGGCCCGCACCTGGGTGCTGCAACCCGCCCGGATCGCCGCCCAGTACCGCGGCAACGTCGCGCCCTTCACCGGCGCCGGCCTCGGTCAGACCCTGCGCCGCTACTTCCGCCACGCGCGGATCGCCGGGCGCTGCCGGGTCGGGGCGGTGCGGGCGTTCAAGCTCGTCGCCGGGGGCGGTGGCATGCGCGCGGTGGTGTACGTTGGCGCGGTGACCCACGACGTCCTGCGCCTGGCGGTGACCGGGGCAGAGCCGGTGGTCCTCGCCTTCCGCGACTTCGGTCACGCCGGCCGGGTGGCCGCCCCGCCCACCGCCGTCACGTACACCCCGCCGCAGCTCGCCCCCGGCACCTGAGGTGGCGATCCGGGTCGGGGCCCACGTCTCCGCCACCGGGGGTCTGCTCAGCGCCCTCGACCGCGCCGCGGCGATCGGCGCCGAGGTGGTCCAGGTCCACCCCACCGCCCCGCAGACCTGGCGCCGGCTCACCCTCGACGCGGAGGCGATCGGGGACGTCCGAAAGCGGATGGCGGGGGCGGGACCGGACACCGTGTTCTTCCACGCCGTCTATCTCGTGAACCTCGGCACCCCGCGGCCGGAGCTCCTCAGCCAGTCGGTGGGATCGCTGCGCCACTACCTCGAGCTGGCGACATCGCTCGGGGTCACAGGCGTGATCTTCCACCCCGGCTCCCACCGCGGTCAGGGGTTCGACGTCGTGCTCCCGCAGCTGGCCCGGTCGATGCGCGAGGCCCTCACCGGCGCCGGCCCCGACACCCGCCTCCTGATCGAGAACAGCGCCGGCGCCGGCGACAACATCGGCTCCACCTTCGCCCAGATCGCCCGCATGCTGGAGGCGGTGGACGACGCCCGGCTGGGCGTCTGCGTCGACACCGCCCACACCCTCACCGCCGGCTACGACATCGCCAGCGAGGCCGGCCTCGCCCGCACCCTCGACGAGCTGCAGTCCGCCGTCGGGATGGATCGGGTGCTCGCCGTCCACGCCAACGACTCCAAGGCGCCGCTGGGCTCCAATGTCGACCGCCACGAGAACATCGGGCTCGGGTACCTGGGGGACGACGGGCTGCGGCGGATCTGCCGCGAGCCCCGCCTCGACCGGTTGCCCTTCATCCTGGAGGTGCCGGGGCTGGAGCGTCAGGGACCGGACCGGGCCAACGTCGCCCGCCTGCGCGAGCTGGCCGGGCTTCCGCCCCTGCCCCCCCTCGTCGCGGACGCCGCCCAGCCCCCGCCCGGGGCCGCGACCGAGCCCGATCCCGGGGCGGTGGCCCGGGCCCGGGGCGCCCAGCCGGTCCGGTGACGGCGGCGCCGGACCGCCGGCCGGCCGGCGGCTCCGCGGAGGGCGGCACCGTCGCCGGCGTCGACTTCGGACGCACCTGGCTGCGGCTCGCCCTCGGGAACCGGTCGGGGTCGGTCCTGGCGCAGGAGCGGGTTCCAACCGGGCCCGACCGCCGGCCCGGCGCGGTGATCCCCCTCCTCATCGAGGGGCTCCGCCGGCTGTGCGCCGCCGCCGGGCTGGCGCCCTCCGGGCTCGCGGCGGTCGCGATCGGCGCCCCCGGTCCGCTCGACCCCGATCGCGGGGTGCTCCTGCGCCCGGCGAACCTGCCCGGCTGGGACGGTGTGCCGCTGGCCGCGCTGGTCGAGGCGGCGCTCGGGGCCCCGTGCCGGGTCGAGAACGACGCCAACCTGGCCGCCCTGGCCGAGCACCGCACAGGGGCCGGCGCGGGCACCCGCAACTTCGTCTACGTCACCGCCAGCAGCGGGATCGGAGCCGGGCTGGTGTTCGAGGGCCGGCTCTACCGGGGATCCTTCGGGACCGCCGGCGAGCTGGGCCACACGGTGGTGGACCCCTCGGGTCCGCGCTGCGATTGCGGCAACCGGGGCTGCCTGGAGGCGATCGCGTCGGGGACCGCGATCGCCTCCAGGGCCGAGCGGGCGCTGGCGGAGGCGGGCTCGGACGCCGACGGACCGCTCGGACGGAGGGCGGCCGCCGGGCCCCTGGACGGCTCCGCGGTGGCGGCGGCGGCCGCGGCCGGCGACCCGATCGCGATCGGCGTGCTGACCTCGGCGGCGCACCAGCTCGGCCTCGCCCTCGGGGGCCTGGTCAATCTCCTGGGACCGGACGCCATCGCCGTCGGCGGCGGCGTGACCCAGGCCGGACCCCTGTTCTGGGACGCGCTCCGACGCGGGCTGGCGGCGGGGAGCTTCCCCGACATCCTGGCCCGCTGCCGCGTCGGGCCGGCCCAGCTCGGACAGGACCAGGGGGTGATGGGCGCCGTGGCGTGGGCCGCCCTGGCGGCGGGGGAGGGCTGAGACGGCGACCGAACCGAGCGCGGCGGCGCTGCGGTCCGTGCTGCTCCCGATGGAGGCGGCCCTCGGAGGGCGCGCCCGGATCGTCGGGGGCCACGTGCGCGACCTCATCCTCGGGCGCACCCTGGCGTCCGACGTCGACGTGGTGGTGGAGGGGGCCGATGCCGAGGTGGCGGCGCGATGGCTCCGCCGCCACTGGCGGCGGAGCGAGCCGGTGGTCGCCTTCGAGCGGTTCGGCACCGCCCAGCTCAACCTCCGCCTCGCTCGCGGCGGACTGACGGTGGAGTTCGTCAGGGCCCGGGCCGAGGCCTACGACCCTGGGAGCCGCAAGCCGACCGTCCGCCCGGGGACCCTGGCCGAGGACGTCTGGCGCCGCGACTTCACCGTGAACACCCTCCTCCTCGACGGCCGCGGCGCCGTCACCGACGTCACCGGGGCCGCGCTGCCCGACTGTTTCGGATGCCGGCTCCGCACGCCGCTGGCGCCCCGCGCCACCTTCGCCGAGGACCCCCTGCGGATGCTGCGGGCGGCCCGCTTCGCGAGCCAGCTCGACTTCGAGGTCGACCCCGCCGTGGTCCGGGCGATGACCGGGGCGCGGGAGCGACTCGCGATCGTGTCGATGGAGCGGGTGCGCGACGAGCTGCTGAAGCTCGTGCTGTCTCCCCGCCCGTCGATCGGCCTTCGCCTCCTGGAGCGGACGGGGCTGCTCTCGGCGTTCGCCCCCGAGCTCTCCGCGATGGTCGGCGTCGAGCAGGGCGGCTACCACGTCGGCGACGTCTTCACCCACACGCTGCTCGCCGTGGACCTCGCCCCGCCCGATCGCCTGGTGCGGCTGGCGACGCTCCTCCACGATGTGGGCAAGCCGCCGACCGCGGCCCGGGCCGGCGGGGGCGGGGACGGGCGGATCACCTTCCACGGCCACGCCGAGGCCGGGGCCCGGATCGCGGCCGAGCTGTGCCGCCGCCTCCGCCTGCCCCACGAGGAGGCGGCACGGGTCGCCAGGATCGTCGCCCTCCACATGCGACCGATCCAGTACCGGGCGGACTGGGAGGACCGGGCGGTCCGGCGGCTCTGGCACGACGCGGGGCCGCTGCGGGATGCCCTGCTGGCGGTCGCCCGCGCCGACACCGGGGCCTCCCGCTACCCCTCGCTGGATGCCCTCGACGACCTCGCCCGGCGCCTTCGCGAGGTGGCTGAGACGCTGCCGCAGGGGGTCGTGCCGCCGCTCGACGGCCACAGCCTCAAGCGGCACTTCGGACTCCGCGACGGGCCCTGGATCGGGCGGGCGCAGCGGCTCCTGGTGGCGGCGGTCGTCGACGGAGCCGTGGCCGACGGCGACGGCGCCCAGGCCGCGGACCATCTCGCCCGGCACCGGGCGGACTGGGAGCCGCTCCCAGGTGAGCGGGGGGCCGCGGCCGGGTGAGGCGGCGTCACCGTCCCGGCTGGGCGAGGTTCGCCCCCGGCGCCGCCGCGCTCGGGCTGCTGGCCTGGGCGGCCGCCGGCCCGCTGGCGCCGGTGCTGGCGGGAGGGCTGCCGGCGGCCGCCCCGGCGGCCCTGTCCACCCCGGCCCTCGGCACCGGGGCCTGCCCCGAGTTCGTCTCCCCCTGCCTCACCCCCGCTGCGCTCGAGCGCCTCTACGGGGAGGCGACCCTCCTCCGCGCCGGATGGCAGGGCCGGGGCGAAAAGGTGGTGGTCGTCGTCTCCTACGGCGACCCGGTCCTGGCCCAGGACGTCCGCACCTTCGACGCGCGGTTCCACCTCCCCGCACTGGGGCTCACGGTGCGCGCCCCCCTGGGGCTGGCGCGGTTCGACCCGCGGCGGCCCGACATGGTCGGCTGGCAGGAGGAGACCGCCCTCGACGTCGAGACGATCCACGCCGTCGCGCCGCTCGCCCGGGTCGTCGTCCTCACCAGCCCCATCGACGAGACCGAGGGGGTGCAGGGGCTGCCCCAGTTCCTCGCCCTCGACCGGTACGCCCTGAGCCACCGGCTCGGGTGCATCTTCTCCCAGAGCTGGGCGACCGAGGAGCGCGACCTGGGCAGCCCCGCCGGTCGCGCCGAGGTCCTGCGCTACGCTGCCTTCGACCGGACCCTCACCGGAGCGGATGGCTGCACCGTGCTCAGCGGCTCGGGCGACACCGGCGGACTGCCCGAGGTGGCGTTCCCCGCCGACCTGCCCTGGGTGACCGCGGTCGGCGGCACCCAGCTCGTCGGCGCCCCGGCGTCGCCGCCGGGCTATCGCCAGGTGGCGTGGCCGGGGAGCGCCGGGGGGGCCAGCGCCCTCTTCCCGGAGCCGACGTGGCAGCGCCGGCTGCCCCCGGCGGTGCAGGCCGTCCTGCGCGGGCGGCGCGGCCTCCCCGACGTCGCGGCGGCGGCCAGCCCCCGCCTCAACCTGGCGGTCGTGGCCGGGGGCGGGTGGATCACCGCCAACGGGACCAGCGAGGCGACCCCGGTCTGGGCGGGGCTGGTCGCACTCGCCGACCAGATGGCGGGGCACCCGCTCGGCGACATCAATCCCCTGCTCTATCAGCTGGCCGCGAGCCCGAGCGGCCGGGGCGCCCTCCTCGACATCGTCCAGGGGACCAACGCCGTCCCCGACGCGGTGCCTCCCGCCCCCGGCCACCGCGCGGTCCCGGGATGGGACCTCGTCACCGGCCTCGGTTCCCCCTGGGCGGCCCAGCTGGTCCCGGGCCTCGTCCGGCTGGCGCGCTGCCGCGCCGGGCCGGCGCCCCCGGCCGGCTGCCCCGCCTGAGGGCGGGGTCGGCGGGAGGGCACGGTACACTACGGGCTCGCTGCGGCGCCGGGCCCGGCCGATGGCAGGGATCTGGGCGCCGGCAGGACACAGGAGCAATGGTCCGGCGCGTCCGCACGATCCGCAGGCTGGTCCTCGACCTGCCGGGCCAGGTGAGGCTCGCCTACTGCCTGACCCGCGATCCGCGCACGCCCAGGCCGCTGAAGCTGCTGGCCGGCGCCGCGGTGGCCCTCATCCTCACCCCCGCGGTCAACATCCCTTTGTGGGTGCCGGTGCTGGGGCAGATGGACGCGGTGGCGCTCCTGGTCCTCTGCCTGCGCCGGTTCAACGGGATGGCGCCGCCCACGGTGCGGGCGGAGCTGGAGGAGCGGCTCCGCACCGGCACCAGCGCCTTCGACCAGGACCTGGCGAGTGGTGGGCGGGTCGCCCGGGAGCTGGCCCGCTGGGTCGGCGAGCGGGCGCGCGCTCCGTTCGGCAGGCGGCCGGCCCCGCGGGCCGAGCCCAGCCTCGCCGATCCTTCAGGCTGGGACCGCCGCCCCGCCCCCGCCGGTCCATCCCCCGTCCCGCCCGCTCCGACCTCACCCCCCCACGCCGGACCCGGCGCCCCGTCGGCGCCTGTCGATGGGACCACCACCGGCGACGATCGAGGAGGCGACCAGCCGTGAAGATCATCCTGACCAAGGACGTCAGCGGAACCGGACAGGCGGGCGACGTCCGCGACGTCGCCGACGGGTTCGCCCGCAACTACCTCTTGCCGCGCCGGCTGGCGGTGCACGCCAACAGCCGGATCGAGGCCCAGGTGACCCAGCAGCGCAGCCGCCAGCGCCAGCGCGAGGAGCGCGAGGTGGTCGACGCGCGCGCGCTCGCCGCGAAGCTGGAGGCGAGCGTGCTGCGGATCACCGCCCGTGCCGGCGAGAGGGGCAAGCTCTACGGCGCGGTGGTCAACATCGACGTCGCGGAGGCGGCCGAGGCGCAGCTCGGCGTCACCCTCGACCGTCGCCACATCGAATTCGAGCCCGCCCACGAGACCGGCGAGCACCTGGCGGTCGTCCGTCTCCACAGCTCGGTCGAGGCCAAGCTCCGGGTGGAGGTGGTGCCCACGTGACGATCCGCCCCGAGGTGCGCGGGGGTGCGCTGACGCCAGCCGACGCGCCGAGCGGGCTGCGGGTCCCCCCTCACAACCTCGACGCGGAGCGCTCGGTGCTGGGCGCCCTCCTGCTGGACAAGGAGCAGATCGGGTCGGCGGTGACGGTGCTGGACCCGGACGACTTCTACCTCGGCGCCCATGGCGACATCTACCGAGCGATGCGAAACTGCTTCACCCGATCGGTCCCCATCGACACCCTGACCCTGGCCGACGAGCTGGAGCGGGAGGGCACCCTCTCGCGGGTCGGCGGTCTCGACACCCTCGCCACCCTCGCCGGCAGCGTCCCCACCGCTGCCAACCTCGAGTACTACGCCCGCATCGTGCGCGACCACGCCTCCAAGCGGCGGCTGATCCAGGCCGGGGGCGACGTCGCCCGGCTCGGGTTCGACGAGCGGGTGGAGGCGGCGGAGGCGATCGAATCGGCCGAGCGGCTGGTGTTCGCGGTGGCCGATCGGGGCCGCGCGCGCGGCGACTTCCAGCCGCTCAGCACCAGCCTGACCCAGACCTGGGACGAGCTCACCAGGGTCTACGACAGTCGCGATGTCCGCGCCGTCACCGGGGTGGCCAGCGGCTTCGTCGAGCTCGACGAGGTGACCAGCGGCTTCCAGCGCTCCGAGCTGATCGTGCTGGCGGCCCGCCCGGGGGTGGGCAAGACCTCCTTCGCCCTCAACATCGCCCGCAACGCCGCGGTCCGGCGCCAGCATGCGGTGGCCATCTTCAGCCTGGAGATGAGTCGCGACAACCTGGTCCAGCGGATGCTCTGCAGCGAGGCGGGTGTCGACGCCTACCGGCTCCGGACCGGCCAGCTCGGCGACGACGCCTGGCCCCGCATCGCCCGCGCCATGGACACCCTCAACCGGGCCCGGATCTTCATCGACGACACCCCCTCACTGTCGATCATGGAGATGCGGGCCAAGGGGCGTCGCATCCGCGCCACCGAGCACGTCGACCTGTTCGTCGTCGACTACCTGCAGCTGATGCGGGCCAGCGGGCGGCAGGAATCGCGCGCCCAGGAGGTGTCGGACATCTCCGCCGGCCTCAAGGGCCTCGCCCGCGAGCTCGACGTGCCGGTGCTGGCGATCTCCCAGCTCAACCGGGAGTCGGAGCGGCGCACCGACCGCCGGCCCCAGCTCAGCGACCTGCGCGACTCCGGCAGCATCGAGCAGGACTCCGACATCGTGATGTTCCTGTACCGGCCGGGGATGCACGAGGAGGGGAAGGACCCCGGTCTCACCGAGCTGGAGATCTCCAAGAACCGCAACGGGCCGGTGCGCCGCCTGTCGCTCTACTTCAACGCCGGGCAGACGACGTTCCGGGACCTCGATCGCCACCACCAGGCGGTGCCCGAGGAGGTCTGAGGGCGCCTCCCGCCCGGCCGTGGTCGGCGGGATCGGGCGCGCGCGCCGGACGGCCGGGGCCGGCTCGAGAGCGACCGCCGCCGAAGGCGGCCGCGGCCGACCGCCGGGCGGACGATCCGGCCGCCGTCGTGGACCGCACCCACCCGGTCGACGAGAGCCAGGGTCCTCGGTCCGTCCGAACGTCGCCGCCGGGCGCCGCGCCGCCACCCGGCGGCCGCACTCATCCGCCGGAGGGCTCCAGACCCCAGCTCACGATGGCGGTCGGGGTGATGCGGATGATCGCTCCCAGCGGCTCGCCGTCCGCTCCGCGGGCGTCCCGGAGCGCCAGCCCGCGGCCTCGGACCATCACCGCCCGCGGCCGCCACGGCGGCAGGACATCGTCGACGACCAGGGCCACCTTGGGGTTCTGGAGCACGTTCTTGAACTTGCGGGTGCGGGCGAGGTCGCGGCCCGTCACGTCGATGGTGCCGGCGGCGGGATCGAATCGCCACCCGAGCGGCACGACGTGGGGGAGGCCGTCGGGGTCGACGGTGGCGAGACGACCGAGCCGTCGCTCGGCGAGGTAGGCGAGCTCGGCACTGGAGAAGGCCCTCACGGTGCCGACCCCACCCGAGCGCGGGAGCGGGCCGTGCCGTGGGGGCGCGAGGGATCGCGGACCCCTCGGCGCCGGTCGCCGCTGCCCGTGGTCACGGCCGTCCCGGGTATCGCATCCGGATCAACGTTATAGAGAGGACAATACTCTTGTCAACGATTTGCTAGGATCGTGGGCGTGGACGGTTGCGAGCGCCCGCAGGCGCTCCTGGTCTGGATGGCGCTCTCCGAGGTGCTGGCCCGCGGCCGGGTCCGCGTCGATCGCGCCCTGCAGCAGCGGGCCGGCCTGACGCTGGCGGACACCCTGGTCCTGTGCCAGGTGGCGCTGGCCCCGGGCGGACGTCTTCGGATGGTCGACATCGCCGATCGCCTGGGCATCGGCAAGAGCGCGGTCACCAAGACCGTCGATCGACTGGAGCGGCGGGGGTGGGTGGTGCGCCAGCGCCCGGGGCTCGACCGCCGCACCGTCCACGCGACCCTCGCCCCGACCGGGGCCGAGGTGTTCCGGTCGGCCCGCCCCGTCTTCGTGGCGGCGGTCACCCGCGAGCTGACCGGGCCGCTGACCGGAGCCGAGCTGGGAGAGCTCCGCCGACTCGTGGGCAAGCTCCTCGGGGGTGGCGCATCGCTGCCGGGAGCGGTCCTCGCCCCCATCTGAGCGGACCCCGCGACCCCGGGGTGGGGCCTATCATCGCGGTGGCACCGGCCCCGGCCGGGCCGCGCCCGGAGGGCCCGCTCCGGGAGAGGAGCCCTCGCTGCCGCCGGGCCCGCGCAGCGCCACGGAGGGTCACGATGCTGGAGCAGGACGTCAGGGCGCTGGCGACGGCGCCGAACTTCGCCGCGGTGACCACGCTCGGTCCGACCGGGCGACCCCAGACCCAGATCATGTGGGTCGACTGTGACGATGAGGACGTGGTCTTCAACACCGAGGTGCACCGGCAGAAGTACAAGAACATCGGCCGCGACCCCAGGGTCACGGTGACGATCTGGGACCGCGAGCAGCCCTATCACTACGTCGAGGTGCGCGGCCGGGTCGAGGGGCTGGAGCGGGGGCCGGCGGCCCGGAGCCACATCGACCGCCTCAGCCAGAAGTACAACGGGCAGCCCTACCCGGACTCGGCGATCCAGTCGGAGCGGGTCATCGTCCGGGTCCGCCCCGACCGCCAGCGCATCTGGAACCCGAGGTAGCGGCCGGGCCGCGTCCAGCCGTCGCCGCGGGGCGCGACCCGGGGGACGCGTGTATGCTGCCCCCTGGCCCGGCCGGCCGGGGTCGGGCTCGGGCTCCGATCACGCCGCTGCAGGCACCCCGCCACGAGGCCGGGGCCCTGCCCCCCTCCGACTCGGCTCCGGCCCCGTCCATCCCCTCCGACGCAGGCGCCCGAGTGAACTGGCACATCGTCTTCCCTGTGGGCACGCCCCCGCCCCGCCCCGCCCATCCGCCCGGGCGCGGGGATGGGCGCGTGCTGCCGCCCCGGCGCCCGCTGGCGGCCGCGATCCCGCCGTGGTCCGGGCCCCGATGGCGGTCGTGATCTGCGTCGGCGGCCAGTGGGGCGACGAGGGCAAGGGCAAGGTGGTCGACCTCCTGGCGGAGACCGCCGACATGGTGGTGCGCAGCCAGGGGGGCAACAATGCCGGCCACACGGTGGTCACCGGCGGCAGGGAGTTCCGCTTCAACCTGATCCCGGCCGGGATCCTCCATCCGCGCACGACCTGCGTGATCGGCAACGGGGTGGTGCTCGACCCGCGGGCCCTGCTGGACGAGATCGAGGCGCTGGAGGCCGCCGGCGCCGATCTCGCCAATCTCGTCATCAGCGAGCGGGCCCACATGATCATGCCCTACCACCCGGTCCTGGACCGCTACGAGGAGGAGGCGCGCGGCGACGATCGGCTGGGGACGACCTATCGCGGGGTTGGGCCCGCCTACAGCGACAAGGTGCGGCGGATCGGCTTCCGCGTCGGCGACCTGGAGAAGCTGCGCTTCCTGGAGAAGAAGCTGGACTTCGTCCTCGGGCTCAAGAACGAGGTGCTGGTGCGGCTCTACGGGGCCCCGCCCTTCACCGTGGCCGGCATCCTGGACGAGTTCACCGGCTACGCCGCCCGCCTGGCCCGCTACATCCGCGACCCCTTCCCGGTCGTCCAGGGCGCCCTCGCCCGGGGCGAGCGGATCATCCTCGAGGGCGCCCAGGGGACGATGCTGGACCTGGACCTCGGCACCTACCCCTACGTGACCAGCTCCTACCCCTCGGCCGGGGGGGCCCTCGCCGGCGCGGGGATCGGCCCCCGCCACGTGACCATGACCCTGGGGGTGGTGAAGGCCTACACCACCCGGGTCGGCTACGGGCCGTTCCCGACCGAGCTCGCGGGCGCGGCCGGCGAGTACCTGCGGGAGACCGGTCGCGAGTACGGCACCACCACCGGGCGGCCCCGCCGGGTGGGCTGGTTCGACGCGGCGGTGGCCCGCTACGGGGTGCAGGTCAACGGCGTCGACGCGATCGCCCTCACCAAGCTCGACGTCCTGGACGGCGTCGACCCGCTTCGGGTCTGCATCGGGTACCGCAGCAAGGGCGTCGCCCAGGCCCACCCGATGGCGAACATCTCCCACCTCAAGCACTGCCAGCCGGTCTACGAGGAGCTGCCCGGCTGGCGGGGGGCGACCGCAGACGTGCGGCGGTACCAGGACCTGCCCCCGGCCGCGCAGGGGTACGTGGAGCGGATCGAGGAGCTGGTGGGGGCGCCGGTGACCCACGTGTCGGTCGGGCCGGACCGGGAGCAGACCATCGTCCGGGCCCGGGGACGGTGAGGGCTCGGGCCTCCGCAACCCCCCCGCGGCGTCGGGGCCAGCCGCCCCCGCTCGTCGCGCGCGCCGGTCGCCTGCTGGTGGCGGCGCTCCTGCTCGGACCCGCCGTGGCGATGGCGGCAGCGGCCCAGGCCGCGACCGCCCCCGGGGCCGCCCTCCCGCGCTGGACGCAGCTGGGGTCGCCGACGGTGGGGCGCGCGCCCGCCCCCCCCGTGTGGGACGTCGTCGCCCTGCCCTCCGACCCCAGCCTCCTGCTCGCCGCCACCTCGACCGGGGTGCTGCGGAGCACCGACGACGGGACGCACTGGGCCGCGACCGGGCTGCGGGGGCTGGTCTGGACCGTCGCGGTCGGCCCCGACGGCCACACCCTCTTCGCCGGCACCCGGGCCCACGGGGTGTGGCGCAGCACCGATCTCGGCCTCACCTGGGGGGCCGACAACCGGGGCCTTCAGGTCCGCAACGTCCGCGCCATCGCGGTGGCGCGGGACGCGATCGTGCTCGGCACCTCGGCGGGGGTGTACGTGTCGGGGACCGGGATCGGCTGGGGCCAGGAGGGGCTCACCCAGGTCTCCGTCAGCAGCGTCGCCGTCATCGCCGACCGCCCGCTCGGCGTCCTGGCCGGCGCCGACGGGGGCGCCCTCGCCCAGGGCGCGCTGTTCCGCGACCTCTCGGTGACGACCGGCGGCGGCTGGCAGGACCTCTCCCAGGGCGACCCCGGAGCGGTCCCGGTGTGGTCGGTGGGGGCCGGCCCGCGCGCCCGGGGGGCGGCCGACCCGCCGCTCTTCGAGGGGAACCTCCACGGTCTCTACCGGAGCACCGACGGCGGGGCCACCTGGGAGCAGCTGACCCTCGCCGCGGGGGTGACCTGGGGGGTGACCACCCTCGCCGTCGACCCCCGCAACCCCTCGGTGCTCTACGCCGGCGGCGACAACGGCGGCAGCTCCGGTGGAGGGCTCCAGCGCAGCACCGACGGGGGCAGCGAGTGGACCCCGCTCCAGATCGGACTGCCCGCCGCCGCCGGCGGGGACGTGGTCAGCCTGACCGCGCTGGCGACCCAGCCCCTCACCGTCCTGGCCGCCGTGTACGAGCCCGGCGCCCGGATCGGCGCGGTCGCCCGACTCCTCGACCGCACCGTGCCGGCCCCGGTGGCGCTGGCGCCCGCCCCCGGGGGCGGGCCGGTGAAGGTGGTCGTGGTCACCGCCCCGCCGACGCCGGTGCCGACCCGGCCAGCGCCCGACTCCCACCGGGGGAGCGGCCTGCCGCGGGTCCCGTCGTGGGCGCCCCCGATGCTGGCCGCCGCCGTCCTGCTCCTCTTCTTCGGCATCATCCTCGGGGTGCGCCGACGCCGGGCCCGCCTCGAGGTGGAGGGACCGCCATGACCGACACCGAGCCCGCCCGCCCCGCGCCCGACGCCACCCCGCGGGAGCGGCTCCGAAGGCTGGGACTGCAGCTGCCCCCGGTCCCCGTGCCCCGCGGGCGGTACCGTCCGTGGCGCCGGTCGGGCACCCTCGTCGTGACCGCCGGGCTCATCTCGGCCGACGCCGCCGGGGTCCGCGGCGGCCGGGTGGGGGCCGACCTCGACCTGGCCGCGGCGGCCGCGGCGGCCAGGGTGGCCGCGCTGGCGCTGCTCGCGGTGCTCGAAGAGGCGGCCGGGGGGCTGGACCACGTCGCCCAGCTCCTCCTCGTCCAGGGCTTCGTGCGATCGGCCGCCGGCTTCACCGAGCAGCCGCAGGTCGTGGACGCGGCCTCCGAGCTCCTGGGCGCGGTGCTGGGGGAGGCGGGCCTGCACGCCCGGGTGGCGATCGGCGCGGCCGAGCTCCCGCTCGGCGCCGCGGTCGAGCTGCAGGCCTGGGCGGAGGTGGGCTGAGCCCGCCCGGGCGGTGCCGCGGCGGTGGCCGCGTCCCCTCAGGGGGGCGGGCCCGTCCCCGGGCGGGACCGCCCGCCCCTGGCCCCCAGTGCCGTCGCCGGGCGGACCGCCGCCGAGGGCGGCCGCGGCGGGTCCGCGGCCGGCAGCCAGACGCTGAAGGTGGTCCCCTGGCCGGGGGCGGATTCGACCGTCACGGTCCCCCCCTGGGCTGTCACCAGCGCGTGGACGATGGCGAGACCGAGTCCGCTGCCGCTGTCCCGCCGGGCGCGAGTCCGATCGGCGCGGAAGAAGCGCTCGAAGATGTGGGGCTGGTCGGCGAGGTCGATCCCGGGCCCCTCGTCGCGGCAGCTGACCCCGACCCGGCCGGCGGCCCGCAGCGTCCGCCATCGCACCGGCGCGCCGGGCGCGTGCCGCTCCGCGTTGCTGCGCAGGTTGCGCAGGATGGTCTGGAGCGCCTCCGGGTCCGCCAGGGCCAGCACCTCGGGGTCCAGATCGCCGTTCACCGGGTCCGCGCCGGGTCCGCCCCGGAGCACCTCGCGGACGAGCGCCGCGAGCGCGACCGGCCGGGGCTGCGGCGGCCGGGAGGCCTCGGCCCGCGCCAGGGTGAGGAGGTCCTGGACCATGCCGCGCATCCGCTCGGTCTCCCGCGCCATCGCCGGCAGCGCCTCCGCCAGCGCCTTCGGGTCGCGGCTCGCCCCGCGCTGCAGGACGTCCACGTACCCCTTGATGGTGGTGAGGGGCGTGCGCAGCTCGTGGGAGGCGTCGGCGACGAACTGGCGCATCCGCTGCTCCGCCTCGGCCCGCACCCGGACCGTGCGCTCGACGCTGGCCGCCATGTCGTCGAAGACCCGGGCGAGCACCCCCACCTCGTCGCGGCGGGGCCGGAGCCGGCTCCGCTGGGTGAGGTCGCCCTCGGCGAGGGCCCGGGCGGCCGCGGTCAGCCGGCCGAGGGGACGGAGCGCGCGGGTGCCGAGGTACAGGCCGACCAGCAGCGCCGCCCCCACCAGCGCCAGCCCTCCCACGACCAGCAGGGTGCGGATGGCGGCGAGCTCGTTCTCCACCTGCGCCGCCGACACGCTGAGCTGGCCGATCAGCGGCACCGCCCGGGTCCGCCGGCTGATCGGGACCACCACCGCCAGCTGATCGCCGGCCCGGCTGGCCACCACCATCGGGCCCGATGGGTGCCCGGCGGCCGCGGCCCGCAGGATCGCCCGATCGATGCGGGGAAGGTCGGCCGCCACCTCACCGTGCGGCACCCCCGCGGTGAGGGGATCGAGCCGCCGCGTGTACAGGACGATGCCGACCCGCTCGGCCGCGACCTCGGTGGCCAGCAGCCGCGCGCCGTCCGCCAGGCTGAGGCGTCCGAGCCCGGCCCGCGCCTCGGCCGCCTCCTGCTGCCGGACGCTGGCGATGACGCTGAAGTAGCTGGTCTCGACCGACTGGATCCGGCTCTGCAGCAGGGTCTGGCGAAGCGCGACGTCCTCCACCCATCCGGCCGCCCCCAGCAGGATCGCCAGCAGCAGGCAGAAGGTGAGCGTCAGCTGCCAGCGCAGGCTGGCGAACCAGCGCACCGGGCCGACGGCGGGCGGGTCCGTGGGCCCGCCCGGATCAGGTGGGGACGAGGCGATAGCCCACCCCCCGGACGGTCTGGATCCGCTGCCGGTCGGGGTCACCCAGCTTGAGGCGGAGGTAGCGGATGTAGACCTCGAGGTTGTTGGGGTCGCCGTAGAAGCTGTAGCCCCAGACGGCGTCCAGGAGCTGCTCCCGGGTGCAGACCTCACCGGCCCGCTCCATCAGCTGGGCGAGCAGGTCGAACTCCCGGGTCGACAGCTCGATCGAGCGGTCGGCCAGGCCGACCGAGCGGCGCCGCCGGTCGAGCAGCAGATCGCCGCAGCTGAGGACCTCGCCGCGCTCGGGCTGGCGCCGCCGCAGCACCGCCCGGATCCGTGCCAGCAGTTCGGTGAACTCGAACGGCTTGACGAGG
The DNA here is from genome assembly GCA_035533215.1 of Candidatus Micrarchaeia archaeon. Lineage (GTDB taxonomy): Bacteria > Chloroflexota > Dormibacteria > Aeolococcales > Bog-877 > DAHUZL01. The sequence continues at coordinate 100,650 of DATLUG010000010.1, forward strand.
TAGTCGTCGGCCCCGAGGTCGAGCCCGTGGATGCGGTCCTGGGTCTCGTCCCGGGCCGACAGGATGATCAGCCCGCGACGGGGATCGCCGGCCAGCTGGCGGGTGAGCCCGTACCCGTCCAGACGGGGCATCATGATGTCCAGCACCACCACGTCGGGCTGGAACTCGTCGACGATCGGCAGCGCCGCCTGCCCGTCGGCGGCGGTGCGGACCTCGAACCCCTCGCGGGAGAGTCCCAGCCGGATGAAGTCGGCGATCGCCGTCTCGTCGTCGACGACCAGCACGCGCGGCGCTGACGGGACGTCGGGCTTCGCGGCTGCCGGCCCCATCTCGCCGGTGGAGTATAGGCGGTGGCCGATCGCGGGCCGAGCGCGGCCGCGCCGGAGCGCGCCGAGCGCGACCCGGTCCCAGCGCCGTGCGGCGCGGCAAGTAGACTCGGCCCCGATGACCAACGCCTCGCCGCCCGCCCTCGGCCTGCGCCGATGGCGAGCGATGGTCGGCGACGCCGCGATCGCGGGACTGGAGCGCCCGGGGGTGGGCGCCCCCGTGGTCCTGCTCCACGGCTGGGGCGCCCGTGCCGACACCTTCACCGCGCTGCTGGTCCGCCTGCGCACGCCGCGCCCGGTCTGGGCGCCGGACCTGCCCGGGTTCGGGGAGTCCCCGCTGGGTGCGGGCGGATGGACGACCGCCGCCTACGCCGCCCTGGTGCGGCGCTGGGTCGAAGAGGCCGGATGGGATCGGGTGAGCCTGCTGGGCCACTCGTACGGTGGTGGGGTGGCGGTCCGGGTGGCGGCGGGGCCGGGCGCTCCGGTCGACCGGCTCTGCCTCTGCGACGCGGCCGGCCTCCGTCTCTCTCCGGCCGCCGACGTGCGCCGGAGCCGGCTCGCCTACCGCCGCCGCCGCCGGCTCGGCCGCCTCGTCCCCCCGCGCTGGCGGGGTCGGCTGGAGGCCAGGTGGCGGGAGCGCTACGGGTCCACGGACTACCGCGCGGCCGGTCCCCTTCGCCCCACCCTGGTGGATGCCGTCAACGAGGACCTCGCCCCCGTCGCCCGCACCGTCTCGGTCCCGACCCTCCTCCTCTGGGGTGCGCAGGACCAGGACCTGCCGGTCGCGACCGCCGCGGCCCGCTACCGCGAGCTGATCGCGGGGTCCGAGCTGGTGGTGCTGGAGCGCAGCGGTCACTTCCCGTTCCTCGACGAGCCGCAGCGCTGCGCGGCGATCGTCGACGCGTTCGTCGACGCCCGGCTCTGACGGTCCGGCGCCATGCCCCTCTGGTCGGCCGCCGTCCTCGCCCTCGCCGCGGGGGTGGCGGGAGCGCCCCGCCTGCGGGGCTGGCTCTATCTCCTCCAGCTGGAGGAGTACCTCCCCGGCCGCCTCCGAGCCACCCTCTGGCGAAGGTGGCTGGCCGCGCCGCGGGCCCCGGTCCTGCTCGCCGCCGGCGGCGGGGCCCTGGCGGTGGCGGCCGCGCGGCTCCCCTGGCCGGCGACCTCGGCCGCGATCGCGGCCATGGTCGCAGCGGGGTCGGTCGCCTGGCGCAGCCCCGAGCGCCGGGGCCGGCTCCGCTGGACCGCCCGGGCCCGCCGGCTGGCCGCCTTGGCCGGGGCGCTCGCCGTCGCCTGGGTCCTGGTGGCGGGGTGGGTCGGCTGGCCGGCGGTGGTCCTCCTCGGCGTGCCCGACGGCCTCGCGACCCTCGCCCTGGTCGGGGCGTCGGCCGTCCTCGCCCCGGACGAGGCTCGGCGGCGCCGGGGGTACCTGCGGGCGGCGTCCCTCCGGCTCCAGCAGGTGGGGCCGGTCGTGATCGGGATCACCGGCAGCTACGGGAAGACCTCCACCAAGGGGCACCTCTGCACCCTGCTCGACCCCGGCGACGGCAGCGTCTTCGCGACTCCCGCCAGCTACAACACCACCCTGGGCGTCTGCCGTGCGATCAACGACGGGCTCGGCCCCGAGCACCGGGTCGCGATCGTCGAGATGGGAGCCTATCGACCCGGGGAGATCGCCGAGATCTGTCGGCTGGTCCGGCCCCGCCACGGCATCGTCACCAGCATCGGGGTGATGCACCTCGAGCGCTTCGGCTCCCGTCGACGGATCGCCCGGGCCAAGGCCGAGCTCTTCTCGGCCCTGCCCCCCGGCGGGACCGCGGTCGCCCCCTCCCTGGTGGCGGAGCGGGCGACCCTGACCCAAGGGCTGCGCGCGCGGCCGGTGTGGGTCGGCGCCCCCGGCGACGACCTCTGGGCCGACCCGGTGGAGGTGACCCCCCAGGGCACCCGCTTCGTGGTGCGCGACCGAGATGGCCTGACGCTTCCCCTGGAGGCGGCTCTCTTCGGTCGCCACACGGTCGGCAACCTGCTCTGCGCGATCGCGGTGGCCCGGGCCTGCGGGGTGACCTGGCCCGCGATCGAAGCCCGCTGTCGCCATCTGCGACCGGCGCCGCACCGGCTCCAGGTGTCGACCGCGAACGGGATGACCATCATCGACGACGCCTACAATGCCAACCCCGATGGCGCCGCCGACGCCCTGGAGCTGCTCGCGCAGCTCCCGGGAGTGCGGCGGGTGCTGGTGACACCGGGATTCATCGAGCTGGGCGACGAGCAGGAGGCGCGGATGACCGAGCTGGGCCGGGCCGCCGCGGCGGTGTGCACCGACATCGTGCTGGTGGGGCCGCACCACACCCGGGCCCTGTCCCGCGGGCTGGACGCCGCCGGCTTTCCCCGCCAGCGCTGCACCGTGGTCCCCGATCTGGACGGTGCCCAGCGGGCGCTGCCGGCGATCGCCGGCAGCGGCAGCGTCGTCCTCTTCGAGAACGATCTCCCCGACCAGTACGGGGAGCCGTGACCCTCGCCGGCCGGACCGTGGCGGTGGTCTTCGGCTCCCGCTCCGTCGAGCACGAGATCAGCATCCTCACCGCCTGCCAGCTGATGCCGGTGCTGGCGGAGCGCGGAGCCGAGGTGATCCCGGTCTACATCACCAAGGAGGGAGCCTGGCTGTCGCGGCCGACGTGGCGCGAGGTCTCGGCCTTCCGCGGGTCGCTCCCGACCGACGGCGACCCGGTCGGGCTCGACCTCGCCGCCGGACAGCTGGCGATCGGCACCGGTTCGTGGCGGAGCCGGCCGCGGCGGGTGGCGGTCGACGCGGTCTTCCCCTGCACCCACGGCCCGCTGGGTGAGGACGGGACCATCGCCGGTCTCTGCCAGATGGCTCGGATCCCGTGCGTCGGCTGCGGTCCCGGCGCCGCCGCGCTGGTGATGCACAAGGGCTGGTGCAAGCAGGTGCTCGCCGCCGCCGGCCTGCCGGTGGCGCCGGGGGTGGTGGTGGCGATGAGCGGAGCCGCCGCCGCCACCCTCGCCGCCGCCCGGGCGGCGGCCGAGCGCCTCGGCTACCCCGTCGTCGTCAAGCCGACCCACCTCGGCTCCAGCATCGGCGTCACCATGGTGGAGGGACCGGCACAGCTGTCGGACGCGCTGGACATCGCCTTCGCCTACGACACCGAGGTCGTCGTCGAGGGGGCGGTCCCCGCCGCCGAGGACCTCAACTGCGCCGTCAAGCGGGGTGCGCCGCGGGCGTCGGCGGTCGAGCGCCCGCTGCGGCGGGGGGGGATCCTCTCCTACGCTGACAAGTACGCGCACGGCGGCAAGCTCGGCAGCGGCGCCATCGGCCCCGGCAAGGGTGCCGGTGAGGCCACCTGGGCCAAGCAGCCGGATGGCACGGGCGCGGTGCGGGAGCTGCCCGCCGACCTCCCCCAGGGGGTGGCCGAGCGGGTGCAGGCGCTCGCCCGCTCGGCCTACGACGCCTGCGCCTGCGCCGGCACGGTCCGGGTGGACTTCCTGATGCCGGCGGATGCTCCCGACCTGCTGGTGGTGAACGAGCTCAACCCGATCCCGGGCTCGCTGGCCTTCTACCTCTGGACCGCCAGCGGCGTGCCCTTCGGGGTCCTCGCCGAGGAGCTGGTGGAGGAGGCCCTCGCGGGCCAGGGCCCGCCCCGCCTCACGCTCCCGGGCAACCTCCTCGCCGCCGGGCTCCCACCCGGGCTGGCCCCGGACCCGCGCCGGGGGTAGCCGGGGTCGCGCCGGCGTGGCCGACCCCGACGGCAGATCGCGGAACGGATTCCCGACCACGATCCCGCGGACAGGGTGGGCTGCGGCTCGCCCCCGGCGCCGCCCGGACCTCGGCTCAGGCCTGGGACCAGACCCGCTTCATGAGGATGCGGGCAAGCTTCTCGGGGTCGTGGTGGGAGCTGAGCCGGCTGCTGACGACGTCGGCGAGGATGAAATGGGTCTGATGCCCCCGCGCCTGCACCGCCCGCAGGTCGCAGGTGACGCGATGCACACCCGCCTCCTGCGCCGCCGGCGGGAGCGGGACGCCGAGGTTGCTGTTGGCGACGACGTAGTCGAAGAGGTTGGAGCCGACGTGGCGCTCCAACACCTCCAGGTGGTCGTGGAGCTGGAAGTCGGTGGTCTCCCCGGGCTGGGTGGCGACGTTGCAGATGTAGACCTTGAGCGCGGGGGACCGGAGCAGAGCCTCCACCATCCCGTCGACGAGGAGGTTGGGGAGGATGGAGGTGAACAGGCTGCCGGGGCCGATCACCACCATCTCCGCGTTCATGATGGCGAGCTCGGCCTCGGGGTTGAGCGGCGGGTGCTCGGGGACCAGGAAGACGTGGCCGATCGGCCCCCTGGCGGTGGGCACGCGCGACTCCCCCACCAGCACCTCCTCCCCCGCCACCGCGCACAGGGTGACGCTCTGGAGGGTGGTGGGGACGATCTGGCCGCGGACCGCCAGGACCCGTCCCGACTCCCGCAGCGCGCGCTCGAAATCGCCGGTGATCGCGGTCATCGCCATGATGAAGAGGTTGCCGAACGAGTGCCCCCGCAGCGAGCCCTCCTGGAAGCGGTACTGGAAGAGGTCCGACATCAGCGGCTCGACGTCGGCGAGGGCCGTGAGGCATTGGCGGAAGTCGCCCGGCGGCAGCACCTGGTACTCTTCCCGGAGCCGTCCGGAGCTGCCGCCGTCGTCGGCGACCGTCACCAGCGCGGTGACGTTGCCGGTGTGCCGCTTGATCCCCCGGAGCAGGGTGGACAGGCCGGTCCCGCCGCCGATCGCCACCACCCGCGGGCCCTTGCCCAGCCGGCGGAAGTCATACAGACGTTCGACCAGCCGCTTGTCGCCACCCGGCACGAAGGGGCTGAGCAGCGACTGGCCCAGCTTCACCATCCCCCAGACCATCGCGCCCACCCCCACCACCGCGAAGATCAGCGCACGGAGCAACCGCGGCATGAACTGGAGGGTGAGCCAGAAGGTGAAGCCCGGCAGGCGGGCGTGGAGGTAGAACTCGCGCAGGGCGTAGCTCACGCCCAGGCTCACGGCGACGACCCCGAAGATGGTGAGCGCCAGCCAGCGTTTGACGTGGAGCCCGGGAACCAGCCAGCGGGTGGCGCTCGGACGGAGTCGCGGGGCGCGCATGAACGGGTCGATCGTAGCACCGGGGGCGGGAACGGACCGCCGCCGAGCCCGGGCCGCGGTGGGGCCGGCCGGGGCGCCGATATACTCGACCCAGCGGGTCGACGGGCTGAGCGGTGGTGCGTCGGCGGGGCGGCCGATGTCGGAGGGGCACGGATGGCGGTGGGACCGAGGGTGGCCGCGCCCGTCCGCTCCACCGCGGACTTCGTCCAGGCGGAGGCCGTCGTGCACTTCGACGGCGAGTTCCGCGCCTATGCCGAGTGCCGGCTGGGCCCGATGACCCACGCCCTCCATTACGGCACCGGCTGCTTCGAAGGGATAAGGGCCTACTGGAGCGGACGGGAGGGGCGCCTCCTGGTGTTCCGCGGGCGGGAGCACTACCGGCGCCTGCACCAGTCGGCGCGGATCCTCGGGATGGCGGTGCCGCTGTCGCCCGAGCAGCTGATGGCGCTGACGGTGGAGCTGCTCCAGCGCAACCGGTTCGAGACCGACGCCTATGTGAGGCCGCTGGTCTACAAGGCCGGTGAGGAGATCGGGGTGCGCCTCACCGGGGTGCGCGACGGCTTTCTGGTCTACGCCGCCCCCTTCGGTGACTATGTCGACATCCACCGCGGCCTGCGCTGCATGGTCTCCAGCTGGCGACGGATCGACGACTGCATGGCCCCGGCGCGGGCGAAGATCACCGGCAGCTATGTCAACGCCGCCCTGGCCAAGAGCGAGGCCGTCGACAACGGCTTCGACGAGGCCATCATGCTGGGGGCAGACGGACACGTCAGCGAGGGCAGCGCCGAGAACCTCTTCCTGGTGCGCGCCGGCACCCTGGTGACGCCCGCCGTCACCGACAACATCCTGGAGGGCATCACCCGGTCGACCCTCCTGCACCTGTGGAGCGAGGACCTGGGGCTGCCGGTGCAGGAGCGCTCGGTCGACCGCAGCGAGCTGTACACCGCCGACGAGGTCTTTCTCTGCGGCACCGGGGCCCAGGTGTCCCCGGTGGTGGAGATCGACCGCCGCCAGGTCGGCGACGGCGGCGTGGGCGCGTACGCGACCCGGCTCCAGTCCCTCTACTTCGACGTGGTCCGCGGCGAGGTGGAGAAGTACCGGGAGTGGTGCACGCCGGTCGGCTGACCCGCTGATCCGGGGTCGCCACCCGGGTCCCAGAGGCGGCAGACCCGGCTGGCGGCTCGACGCAGGTCGGCGCGCGTCCGCGAGAGCGCCGCATCGAGGTCCCGCGGGCCGTCGCCCAGGGTGAGGGCGGCGACCCCGAGCCGGGCCAGCCGCCGCTCGGCCCGGGGGTCCAGGCTCCCGGCCAGGACCGCGCACGGGACCCCGAACTCCGCCGCCCGCTCCGCCACCAGCTGGGTCGCCTTGCCGCGGAGGCTCTGGCCGTCGAGCCGACCCTCGCCGGTGAGGACCCGATCGGCGCCCCGGAGCGCCCGGGTGAGGCCGATCGCCGCCGCCACCACCTCCGCCCCCGACTCCAGCCGCGCCCCCAGTCCGACGGCGAGGCCGAAGGCGGTGCCGCCGGCGGCGCCGGCGCCCGTGGTCAGCGGTCCCGGACCGGCCCGGCCCTCGCCGAGCACGGCCGCCCAAAGCTGGAGCCCGCGCTCCAGGCGGACGACCGCGGCGGGGTCGGCGCCCTTCTGCGGCGCGTAGACAAAGGCCGCCCCGCGCGCCCCCAGGAGGGGATTGCGGACATCGCAGGCGACGACGATGGGGAGTCGCCGCAGCCGCGGATCCAGCTCCGCGCGGTCGATCCGGGTAAGGCGGGGGAGGGCCCCGCCCCCCTCGCCCAGCGGCCGACCCCGCGCATCGAGGCAGCGCAGGCCGAGCGCCCGCAGGAGGCCGGCTCCCCCGTCGGTGCTGGCGCTGCCCCCGAGGCCGATCATCAGCCGCTCGGCCCCCCGGTCGAGGGCGATCCGGACCAGCTCGCCGGCCCCCCGGGTGGAGGCGCGCAGGCTGGTCTCCGGGGTGGGGCGTCCGACCAGGGCCAGGCCGCAGGCGGCGGCCAGCTCCACCACCGCGGTCGGCGGGCCCGGGCCCCCGAGCCAGCCGAGCGGCCCCCGATGGCGGCCGCCGAGCGGGCCCGAGACGGAGTGGTGCGAGATCCGTCCGCCGGTCGCGGCGACGGTGGCCGCGAGGAAGCCGTCGCCGCCGTCGGCCATCGGCAGGAGCACGGACCGGGCCCGGGGCCACGCGTCCGCCACGCCGCTGGCGATCGCCCGAGCCGCGGCCGAAGCCGGGCAGCTTCCCTTGAAGGCGTTGGGGGCGATGACGACCCGGGGCCGCGGCGGTGGCATCCCGCGATCCTGACAGGCTGGCCGGCCCCTCCCGCCGCGGGGCCCCGGCTCCGCGGCCCCGCGGGGTGCGGATGCCGTGTACAGTTGGCGCGCCGCGGGCCCGCTCCATCGCCCCGCGGCCGTCACCGGACACGCCAACGGTCCGACGAAGGTCTGCAGATGGCAGGCGAGCAGCGGAACCGCCCGAGGCGAGGGCGGCGCGGAGGGGCGGGGGGAGCGGGCGGCGTGCCGGCGCGCCCGCGGTCCGGGCGCCGCGGCGGCTGGCGCCGCGCGAGCCTTCGCCGCCAGGTCCTGCTGGTGATGCTGGCGGTGTCGGTGGTGCCGCTGGCGATCTTCAGCATCGCCAGCCTGACGGCGCTCGAGGGACTGAACACCGGCGCCCTCCGGAGCGCCAATCGCGGGCTGATCGCCAACCAGGACGCCCACCTCGCCGACCTCGTCCAGGCCCGGGCGGCGTCGATCAACGAGGATCTGGTCTCGATCCAGGACGAGCTGGCCATGCTGCGGGCCGAGGCGGTGCGCTCGCTGATCCCGACCACGGGCCGGGGCACCACCGGGCCCAAGCTGGCGGCCGAGAGCGACCTCGTCACGGAGCCGGGGGCGACGGTCGGGGGGGCGGGCGGGCTGGCCGCCGTCATGCCCCGCCTGGGCCCATCGATGGCGCTGGTCACCCAGCTCCACCCCGAGGTCACCGATGTCTGGCTCCGCGCCGGCCCGTTCCTCCAGGTGGCCCCGGCCGGCGCGGTGGGGCGCGCCGCGCCGGTCGACCATGCCGCGGTCCTGCCCCTCCCTGGCATCGTCCGGACCGCGGTCCGGCGCCAGATGCTGGGCCTGCAGCCGCCCTACGTCTGGCGCCGGCTGGTCGGTGAGCAGGTCCCCGAGCTGGCCTGGTCGCGCGTCTACGACAACCCGCTGGTGGGCGGCCCCACCGTCACCGTCATCACCCAGGACCGCAGCGGCGCGGGCATCCTGTTCACCCTCGGGGCGGACATCCCGGTCCACAACCTGTCCGCCCAGTTCCTCCGCAGCCCCCCCGCGGCCACCCACGGTGCCTACGCGTTCCTCGTCAGCAGCGACGGCCGCCTCCTCAGCGTCGCCGGCGCCGGCGCCCGCGCGCTCGGGCTCCCGCGGGGCTGGCACGGGCAGACGGCCGCCCACCTCGCCGGCCTGCGGCCGGCGCTCACCGGGGTGGCCCAGTCGATGACCCTCGGGCTGGCGGGCCGGGCCAGCGTGCAGCTCCTGGGCGACCGGACGAGCGTGTTCTTCGCGCCCCTGCCGGCCAGCGAGTGGAGCCTCGGGGTGGCGGCGCCGACCCGCACCCTCCAGGCCAGCGACCTGCTGCTGTCGGGGAAGATCCACAGCGCGATCACCAGCGTCATGGCGCTGCTGGTCCCCTTCGTGGTGGCCCTGGCGGTGCTGGTGGTGGTGACGGCCGGGATCTTCGCGCGGCGCGCCCTCCGCCCCCTGATCGCACTCACCGCCGCCTCCGGCCGGATCGCCGAGGGCGATCTGGAGACCCCGGTGCCCGCCTCCGACCGGGGCGACGAGATCGGGCTGCTGGAGCGGACGCTGGAGCGGATGCGCCGGAGGCTGTTCGTGCAGCGGCGCGAGATCGAGAGCGGCCGCCGCCAGCTGGAGGAGCGGGTGGCGAGCCGGACCAGCGAGCTCCGGGTCCGCAACCAGGAGCTGGGGATGCTCTACACCCTCGCCAGCGAGCTGGGCCGCTCGCTGATGCTGGCGGACGTCGCCCAGACCGCGGCGGATTACCTCGCCGAGCTCCTCCACCTCCGGGCGGTGTGGGTGTACTGCCTCGACGGGCTCCAGGCGCCGCCCGGCCGCCTCGCCGGCCGGGCGGGCGACCCCACGCCGCAGCCGGAGCTACCCGCGGGCTGGCCGGCCTGGCCCGGCACCGCCGGTGATGCCCTGTCGGTGCGGGGCGCGTGCCTGCTCGTCCCCCTCGTCTCCGGCGGGAGCCGTCTCGGCGGCCTGATCCTCGACCGCGGCCACGAGGGGGTGGTCGCGCCCCGGCAGCTGGAGCTGCTCCAGGTCGTCGGCGGCCAGCTCGCCCTCGCGCTGCGCAATGCCCAGCTCTTCGCGGACAGCCAGGAGCTGGCCACCCTGAACGAGCGCAACCGGCTGGCGCGGGAGATCCACGACACCCTCGCCCAGGGGCTGGCCGGCATCATCACCCAGCTCCAGGGAGCGGAGGGCTGGCTCGAGCGCGACCGCGGGCGATCGCGGACCGCAATCCGGCAGGCGACCGAGCTCGCTCGCCGCAACCTCCAGGAGGCACGCCGGTCGGTGTTCGACCTGCGCCCCGAGGCGCTCCAGCGGAGCGGGCTGGCGGGAGCCCTGCGCGAGGAGGTGGCCAGGGTCCGCGACGAGACGGGAGTGGCCGCCACGGTGCGCAGCCGCGGCGTCGCCGGGCTCCGGCTGCCGGCGCCGATCGAGGTGGCGCTCTTCCGGATCGCCCAGGAGGCGGTGGGGAACGCGGTCCGCCACGGCGGCCCCACGCGGATCACGGTGACGCTGGTGGGGGAGCCGGGAGCGGTCCGCCTCCGCGTCGGCGACGACGGGTCGGGGTTCGACGTCGACGCCCGGCGCTCGGCACGGCCGCCCGCGATCCCCACCTTCGGGCTCACGTCCATGACCGAGCGGGCGGCGGGGTGCGGCGGCACCCTCTCCGTGCGCAGCCGGCCCCACCAGGGGACCGTGGTGGAGGCGCGCCTCCCGCTGGAGCCGGGCGACCGGGCCCCGGGTGCGGGCGAGCCGGTGGGGCCACCTCCGGCTCGCGCCGCCTCGGCGCCCGCGGTGGCCGCCCACCGGGGCGACTGAGGCTGCCCTGGTGATCACGATCGTGGTGGCCGACGACCATCCGGTGGTGCGGCAGGGTCTCGTGACCATGCTCCAGATCGAGCCCGACTTCCAGGTGGTCGGTGAGGCCGGCGACGGCGACGCGGCGGTGCGGGAGGCGGAGCGACACCGGGCCGACGTCGTCCTGATGGACGTCCAGATGCCGGGGACCGACGGCATCACCGCCGTGCGCACCCTCCAGACCGCCTCGCCGCACACCAAGGTGATCATGCTGACCACCTACGACCACGAGGCGTACGTCATCCCCAGCCTCCAGGCGGGCGCCCGCGGATACCTTCTAAAGGACGTGGCCCGGGGCACCCTCACCGATGCCATCCGGCGGGTGGCGGCGGGAGAGTCCCTCCTGGACCAGGGCGTGGAGCCGCCGGCCGGGGACGGCGTCATCGGCCAGGACCGGGACCGGACCGCGCCACCGGCCGCCCTCCCGGTCCACACCGACCTCACCCGGCGCGAGCTGGAGGTGCTCGCGTGCGTGGCCCAGGCGCTCCCCAACCGGGCCATCGCCGCCCGCCTCTTCGTGAGCGAGAACACGATCAAGACCCACGTCCGCCACATCATGGAGAAGCTGGGCGCCTCCGACCGGGCTGCCGCCGTCCTCCGCGCCTGGCGGCTCGGCCTGCTCCGGCCGGCCGCCGACCGGGGCGGGGCGGGAAAATCACCCTGACGGGGGACGCGGCGGCGGGTCCCCCGCACCTATTCTCGTCCTCATCGTGAGGCCGTCCATCCGGATCGTCGCCTCGCCGGGGCACGGCGTCGCAACCCGCCGAGCGGTCCGGGCCGTCCGCCCGCCGTCCGCCCCCGCCGTCCAGTTGTCCGAGATTGAGCCCGCTGCTAGAGTGTGGGCGCCCCGAGCCGGGGCCGAGTCTGATCGGGGCCGCACCCGATCGGCGACCGGGATTGGGCTCGGGTCTAGTTCAGGAGGAGGCCGACCGCAGTGAGATCACCCTTCCCGATGCGACGTCTACTGGGGGCCGGCGTGGCCGGCCTCTCCCTCCTGGCGACGGTGGGCGGCAGCGCCGTCGTGCACGCCGCCCGGACCGCAAGCAGGCCCGCGGTCTACGCCGACCTGCCCACCTTCTTCCCCAACTACATCTTCCCGATGGAGAGCGGCGGGGTGTTCACCGTCGCCAACGCCCAGGACTTCTCCTGGCAGATGTGGCGGCCGCTCTACTGGTATGGCGCCAACGGCAAGGCCGCATTGAACACCACCCTGAGCGTGGGCGACCTGCCCAAGTTCAGCGTCAATGGTAGCCACGACACTGTCGCCACCATCACCCTCAAGCACTACATGTGGTCCGACGGAAGGCCGGTCACAACCCGTGACGTCCTCTTCTGGATCAACCTGCTGCGCGCCAATCCGTCCGCCTGGGGCGGGAGCGTTCCTGGATCCTGGCCGTTCAACATCAAGTCGGCGACGGCGATCAGCGCCAGCACCTTCAAGATCACCATGAAGGGGCAGTTCAGCCCCTACTGGCTCGAGTACAACGAGTTCAGCCAGATCTACCCGATGCCCCAGCACGTGTGGGACAAGACCTCGGCGAGCGGGCCGGTGGGCAACTTCGACACCACCGCCAAGGGCGCCCAGGCCGTCTACGCGTTCCTCGACACGGAGTCCAAGGACACCAGCACCTACACCACCAATCCGCTCTGGCAGGTGGTGGACGGGCCCTACAAGGTGCAGACCTACCTCTCGACCACCGGCTACACCGAGCTCGCGCCCAACGCGAACTATGCCGGTCCGAGCAAGCCCAGGGTCTCGGTCGTGCTGCAGCCCTTCACCTCTGACACCGCCGAGTACAACGCCCTCCGGTCAGGATCGGTCGACTTCGGCTACATCCCGATCCAGGACATCTCGCAGAAGCAGCTCCTGGCCCGGGAGGGATGGACCTTGGTCAAGGACCCTGGCTACCAGGTCGAGTACTTCCCCTACAACTTCCACAACCCCAAGGACGGCGCCATATTCAAGCAGCTCTACTTCCGCCAGGCGTTCCAGCACCTGGTCAACCAGCCCGCCATCATCGCTCACATCCTCAAGGGCTACGCCAACCCCGAGTTCGGGCCGGTGCCGGCGGGTGTGCCCAACCCCTTCGTCGACAGCTTCGAGAAGGACAACCCGTACCCGTACAGCCCATCCGCGGCCAGGGCGCTCCTCACCAGCCACGGCTGGAGCGTGCACCCCAACCGGGTGACCATCTGCGTCAAGCCTGGGACCGGCGCCCACCAGTGCGGGGCCGGGATCGCCAAGGGGCGCGGGCTCACCTTGACGCTGCAGTACTCCGCCGGCTCGATCTCGGTGACGCAGGAGGCGGAGGAGCTGCAGTCGGCCGACTCCCTGGTTGGGATCAAGCTCACGCTGAGCCAGGCGCCGTTCGCCACGGTGATCACCACCGCCGCCACGCCCTGCACCAAGAAGGGTGGCTCCCCATGCACCTGGGACATGCAGTGGTGGGGCCTGTGGTCGTACGAGCCCGACTACGAGCCGACCGGGGGCGTGCTCTTCAGCAGCCACGGGGCGGCCAACTACGGGACCTACACCAGCCGCCAGAACGACCTCAACATCAAGGCCACCCACGCCGCCAACTCGATCGCAGCCATGCACACCTACGAGGACTACATGACCCGGAATCTACCGGTGGTGTGGCTGCCCAACTCCTGGTTCCTCTGGGAGATCAGCCCAAAGCTGCACGGGGCGGTGTCGACCGGGAGCGACCCCTACTCCGAGATCTACCCGCAGCAGTGGTCCATCTCGTCCTGACGAGATAGCGCAGATCGCGACACCGTCGGGAGGTCCCGGCCCCGGGCCGGGATCTCCTGCCGGTCGCACGCGGAACCCACGCCGGTAGGGGCCGGAGGGGCCGCCCCTCGTCCGCCCCAGCCGGGCCGACATGGAGGAGGAGACCCTTGAGAGCGGACCTATCATTCAAGCGCTGGCTCGGAGTCGGCGTCGCCGCCCTCGCCGTGGTGGTGGCCGGGTGCGGCAGCGCCACCGTGTCCAGACCGGCAGCGAGACAGGTGGTCCAGAACGCCACCGTCAGCTTCGCCCTGCCCCCCAACGTCACCCCCAACTACATCTTCCCGCTGGTGCCGCTGGGCAATTTCAGCGTCTACAACGCCGAGACCTTCAGCTACCTGATGTGGATGCCGCTCTACTGGTTCGGCAACCACGGGGCGGCCTCGTTCAACCCGGGCGAGAGCTTGGCGCAGCCGGCCGTCTTCAGCACCAACGCCAAGGGCGACTCGGTCGCGACCATCACCCTCAAGCCGGGGCTGAAGTGGTCGGACGGCAAGCCGGTGACCACCCGGGACGTCAGGTTCTGGATGAACCTGCTCAAGACCGCGGTCAAGCTGGCGCCCACCAACTGGGGCGCCTTCGTGCCGGGCAACTTCCCCGACAACGTCAGCTCCATCGCGTACAACAGCGCCAGCAAGATGACGCTGACCTTCAACGGCCACTACAACACCTACTGGCTGCTCTACAACGAGCTGAGCCAGATGTACCCGATCCCCCAGCACCTGTGGGACCGGACCTCCCTGGGCGGCCCGGTGGGCAACTATGACCTGACCACGGCAGGAGCCACCAAGGTCTACAACTTCCTCACCGCCCAGTCGAAGACGCTGTCCACCTACTCGACCAACAGGCTCTGGAAGGTGGTGGACGGCCCCTTCCTCCTCTCCAGGTACATCTCCGCGACCGGTTACACGGTGCTCTCGGCCAACAGCCGCTACAGCGGCTCCGACAAGCCGACCATCGCCAAGCTGATCGAGCAGCCATACACGTCCGACACCGCCGAGTTCGATGCGCTCCGCGCCGGCCAGGTGGACTACGGCTACATCCCGACCGCGGACCTGGCCCAGCGGGCGACCCTGGCCCGTCACGGGTACACCTTCAAGCCCTGGCTGGACTTCGGGATCGTGTACTTCCCGGTCAACTTCACCAATCCCAGCAGCGGAAGGCTCTTCAAGCAGCTCTACCTCCGCCAGGCGATCCAGCACCTGGTCAACCAGCCCCTGATGATCAGCAAGATCTTCAAGGGCTACGCCAGCCCGACCTACGGGCCGGTGCCCGCCAACATCGCCAACCCATTCCTGTCCCCCTACGAGAAGGACAATCCCTATCCGTACAATCCCAGCGCCGCGCTCCGCCTGCTGAAGTCGCACGGCTGGACGGTACACCCCAACGGCATCTCCACCTGCGCCAGCCCCGGGACCGGGGCCGGCCACTGCGGGGCCGGGGTGGCCAGCGGGGCGCAGCTGCAGTTCAACCTGCAGTACGCCAGCGGCAATGCCACCACCACCCAGGAGATGGAGGCCCTCCAGTCCTCGCTGTCGCAGGCCGGGATCAAGATCAACCTCAGCGAGGCGCCCTTCAACACCGTGATCAGCACCGCCGTGCCCTGCAACGCCAAGACCGGGGCCGGCTGCAAGTGGGACATGGAGAACTGGGGGGGCGGCTGGGTCTACGTGCCCGACTACATGCCCACCGGCGGTGAGATCTTCGCCGGCGGGGCGGCGTCCAACAACGGCGGCTACAACAACCCCATCAACAACAACAACATCAAGAAGACCCACACCGCCAACGGCTACGCGGCGATGTTCAACTACGAGAACTACATGGCGACCAACCTGCCGGTGGTCTGGATCCCGAACCAGGACTACTCGCTCTCCGAGGTCAAGAACACCCTCAGGGGCTGGGACCCGCAGGACCCCTACCTCAACATCTACCCCCAGGACTGGTACCTGACCAAGAAGTAGCCGCCGGGGTCCGAGGCGATCCCGGCCCCATGGGGCCGGGATCGCCGCTATCATCGACAGACCAGGGGTGGGGGACGGTCTCCCCACACCCGGGCCGTCGCTCCCGGCGGCGGCCCTCCAACGACCGCCGGAGGAGGCCAGAGGTCGAGCCATGACGGGCTACCTGATCCGCCGCGTGATCCAGGCACTGGTGGTGGTCGTGGGGGTGACCATCATCGTCTTCATCCTGCTCCACCTGCTCCCGGGCGGACCGGCCCGGGCGGTGCTGGGCCAGCGCGCCACCAAGGTCGCGATCGCGGCCTTCGACAAGGAGTACGGGCTGAACAAGCCGCTCCCGGTCCAGTACGTGACCTGGGTGGGCCAGCTGGTGCGCGGCAACCTGGGCTTCTCCTACAAGCTCAACCAGAGCGTGGACTCCCTGCTCTCGGAGAACCTGCCCCGCACCGCGATCCTGGTCGGGATCGCGGCGGTGCTGGCCACCGTGGTCGGGGTCAGCCTCGGGATCTGGCAGGCGGTCCGCCGCAATCGGGTGGACGACTACGTGCTCACCGGCGCCTCCTTCCTCTTCTACGCCATGCCCACCTTCTTCCTCGGCCTGATCCTGATCATCATCTTCAGCGCCACCCTCCAGTGGCTGCCCCCCACCGGGCCGGACGGCACCGTCCCGATCTGGGACCAGATGACCAACCTGATCCTCCCGGTGGCCACCCTGACCCTGGTCTACATCGCCCTCTACAGCCGCTACATGCGCTCGTCGATGCTGGAGAACCTGGTCCAGGACTACGTCCGCACCGCCCGCTCCAAGGGCGTCTCCCCGCGGCGGGTCCTCTTCCGCCACGTCCTCCGCAACGCCGTGATGCCGCAGATCACGATCCTCGGCCTCTCGCTCCCCGGCATCCTCAGCGGAGCCTTGATCACCGAGGCGCTCTTCAACTATCCCGGGATGGGATACCTGTTCTGGACCGCCGCCCAGCAGCAGGACTATCCGATCCTGCTCGGGGTGACCCTGATCGTCGGCATCGCGACCGTGATCGGATCCCTGGTCGCCGACCTCCTCTACGCGGCGGTCGACCCCCGCATCCGGTACGCCTGATGGCGACGCCAGCCGAGACCCGCCGAGTGGGAGGACCCTCGCCATGCTGACTCCGAACATCGCCGACGAGGTGATCGCCCCGGTCGGCATCGGCACCGCCCTGCCCGAGGGTGGTGAGGCCGCCACGTCGGGCAGCCTCTTCCGGCTGATCTTCGAGGTCTTCGTCCAGAACAAGCTGGCCGTGATCGGCGTCGGGATCGTCATCTTCATGGTCCTGTTCTGCTTCGTCGGCCCGCTGATCTACCACACCGACCAGGTCCACGTGAACCTCAACGACACCACCCTCGCCCCCGGCCTCCACCACCTGCTGGGGACCGACAACGTGGGCTACGACGAGCTCGGCCGCATGATGCTGGGGGGTCAGACCTCGCTGGAGGTGGGGCTGGCCGCGGCCATGCTGGCCACCACGGTCGGGGTGCTCTACGGGGCGGCGGCGGCGTTCCTGGGCGGCTGGATGGACAACCTCATGATGCGCATCGTGGACGCCTTCCTCGCCATCCCCTCGCTCTTCCTGCTCCTCTTCCTGGCCACCATCTTCGTGCCCAGCGTCCCCCTCTTGATCATCGTGATCGCCTTCATCGCCTGGCTGGTCCCCGCCCGTCTGATCCGCGGCGAGGCGCTCAGCCTGCGCACCCGGGAGTACGTCCAGGCGGTCCGGGTGATGGGTGGGGGCTCGCGCCGGATCGTGCTGCGCCACATCATCCCCAACGCCTTCGGCACCATCGTCGTCAACGCCACCTTCCAAGTGGCGGATGCCATCCTCCTCGTCGCCTATCTCAGCTACCTGGGCCTGGGGATCCCGCCGCCCGCCGCCAACTGGGGGCAGATGCTCTCCGACGGCGTCAACTACACCTTCGCCGGCTACTGGTGGCTGATCTGGCCGGTGGGCGCGTTCATCGTCCTCACCGTGGTCGCCTTCAACTTCATCGGCGACGCCATGCGCGACGCCCTGGAGGTCCGCCTCCAGCGGCGCTGAGCCGGGGGCCACCGCGATGCCCCGCCCGGGGCATCGCGCCTCCCGGCCGGGGCGTTACGGTGGGCCGAGGGAGCCGGCCGGGCACGCGCCGCAATGGCCACTCGCGGCCGGCGCCGCTCTCCGGTCCGGTCAGGCGGCCGGCTGGAGCGGGAAGTGGCAGGCCGCCAGGTGCTGGGGGCCGAAGGACCGCATCGGCGGCTCGGTCTCGGCGCAGAGCGCCTGGGCCCGAGGGCAGCGGGTGCGGAAGCGACAGCCGCTGGGGGGATTGACCGCCGACGGCAGCTCGCCCTGCATGGTGTTGTCGCCCTTGTTGCGCTCCACCCGCGGGTCGGGGATGGGGATGGCCTCGATCAGGCCCGCGGTGTACGGGTGGGCGGCCTTGTCGTAGAGGACCTGGCTGGGCCCGACCTCGACCAGCTTGCCGAGGTACATGACCCCGATCCGGTCGGCGATGTACTTCACCACCGACAGGTCGTGGGAGATGACGATGTAGGTGAGGTCGTGGCGCTGCTGCAAGCTGTTCATGAGATTGAGGATCTGGGACCGGATCGAAACGTCCAGGGCCGACACCGGCTCGTCGGCCACGATCAGCTTGGGATTGAGGGTGAGCACCCGGGCGAAGCCGATCCGCTGCCGCTGCCCCCCCGAGAACTCGTGCGGGTAGAGGTCGACCGACTTGGGGCTGAGCCCGACCTCCTGGAGCAGCTCGCGGACCCTGGCGTCCTGCTCCTTGCGGTTGCCGATCCGCTGCACCGCCAGCGGCTCGCGGATGATCGTCCCCACCCGCATCCTCGGGTCCAGCGACGCGTACGGGTCCTGGAACATCAGCTGGAGGTCGCGACGGCGGCGGCGGAGCTCGCGCCCGCGCAGCCGGGAGAACTCGGAGCCGTCGAACCAGATCTGACCGGTGTCGAGCTTGTCCAGGGCCACGATCAACCGGCCCAGGGTGGTCTTGCCGCAGCCGGACTCGCCCACGAGACCGAACGTCTCGCCCTTGCGGACGCTGAAGGACACGTCGGAGACCGCCTTGACCGAGCCCACCTTGCGCTGGAGCACGGCCCCGGAGGTGACTGGGAACTCCTTCACCACGTGGCGGAGGTCGAGGAAGGCGGCCTGCGGGGCGGTGGGCATCGCCACCTCGGGGCTGGCGTCGGTCGAGGTCAACCGCGATCCCCCTCGATGCTAGGTGGCCGCCCCGACCGGGGCCGAGGCCCCGACCTGGCCGACCGGGTTGAAGCAGGCGTACGGATGGGCCGGGTCCGTGCCTCCCAGCTCCGGCTCGGCGTCGCGGCACACCTGGGTGGCGAAGCGGCAGCGGGGCTGGAAGCGGCACCAGGTCGGGGGCCGGGAGAGGTCTGGCGGCAGCCCGGGAATGCTGTACAGGGCGTCCGTCTGGACCTGGTCCAGCCGCGGGATCGAGGCCAGCAGGGCCTCCGTGTACGGGTGGTGGCGGTTGGCGAAGAGCTCGGCGGTCGTCGCCTCCTCCACGATCTTGCCGGCGTACATCACCATCACCCGGTCGGCCCGCCCCGCGATCACGCCGAGATCGTGGGTGATCAGCAGCACCGCCATCTTGAGCCGTTGCTTCAGCTCGGTGAGCAGGTCCAGGATCTGGGCCTGGATGGTGACGTCGAGGGCGGTGGTGGGCTCGTCGGCGATGACCAGCTTGGGCTCGCAGGCGAGGGCCATCGCGATCCCCACGCGCTGGCGGAGGCCGCCCGAGAGCTGGTGCGGGTAGTAGTCGATCCGCTCCTCGGGGCGGGGCATCCCCACCAGCTTGAGGACGTCCAGCGCCCGCTCGCGGGCGGCCGCCCGGGACACACCCTTGTGGATCCGCACCCCCTCGGAGATCTGGTTCCCGACCGTCATCGTCGGGTTGAGCGAGGTCATCGGGTCCTGGAAGATCACCGCCACATCGTTGCCGCGGATGTGGCGCATCTCCCTGTCGTGGAGCGGCACCAGGTCGCGCCCGCTCAGGCGGACCTGGCCGCCGGCGATGTATCCCCCGGTCGGCAGCAGCTTCATGATCGACATGCCGGTCATGGTCTTGCCGCAGCCGGACTCGCCCACCAGCCCGAGGGTCTCGCCCTCGCCGATCGTGAGGGAGACACCGTCGACGGCCTGGACCACCGACCGGCGCTGACGGATGTAGGTCTTGAGCTGCTCGATCTCGAGGACGGCTGGCATCGGAGCTACAGGGGGCCTCGTTCGTGAGGGGGCTGGACGGTGGGGCGCAGTATACCGTGCGATCCCAGGCCCAGCGGGTGGCCGCGTGCGCTCTCGGGCGCGGCCGGGGCGCGGCGGTCCGAAGCCCTCTGCGTGCTCGGGTGGCGCCGATCAGGATGCCGGCCCGGAGCCCTCCTCGCCCGCTCCCTCCGCCGGCGGTGCTCCGCCGTGCCCTGCCCGCGGCGGCGAGCATCCTCATCCTGGCGCTGGTGGTCGTCCACGCCCGGCCCGGCGCCCTGGCCACAGCGCGGGGTCGCTTCGATCCCACCTTCCGCCTCCCCCTCGTGGGCGTGACCGTCGCCTAGTCCCTCGCCGAGGGCTGACAGTGGCACCGCCGGCTGTCGCCATCGGGGCTGGACCACAGCGGGACCGAGACCACCCGCATCGACCGCGCCGGCCCTTCGCCGCCCTCCCGCCGGCGGAAGCTGGCGCGGGCGGTCCTCCTCCGTCAGCCCGTGCGCCGCCTGCTCGTCGCCGTCGGCGTCTCGTCCTCCCCCTCCGCCGCGATCGCCCCGTTCGACCGCGCCTTCGACCGGGTCCTCGTCACCGGCATCGGCGGGGTGGTGTCCCTGTGCGTCCGCCGGCCGCCCGGCCTACCTCAGCCTCGCCCCCCCCGGAGCGGTCGGGCTTCGGTCGCCGCCGGGAGCCGGCGGCGGTCCGCAACGGCCACCCGCCGGGGTTGGCGCGCACCGGGGGCGGGTACAATCGCCTCGCGCCTGAGTCTGGGCGAGAGCGCAGGCCGGTGCCGGCGCCGACTGCGGCAGGAGGGTAGGAGTGGCTCGACGGCCGATGCGGGGGCGCATCCAGCGCTCGCCCGGGCGTCCGACGCGCTCGAAGCCGACCCCGGTCGAGGAGCAGAAGGAGGAGACCATCGAGCTCGAGGGCACGGTGGTCGAGCCGCTCCCCAATGCGATGTTCCGGGTCGAGCTCCAGACCGGCCAGACCGTCCTCGCCTACATCTCCGGGAAGATGCGCAAGAACTACATCCGCACCCTGATCGGCGACCGGGTGCGGGTGGAGATCAGCCCCTACGACCTCACCCGGGGCCGGATCACCTTCCGCTTCCGGTAGGCGCGCCGGTCCGGTCCGGCTCCGCCCCGGGCCCGCCCCCAGCCCCCCCGGGAGGCGGGGCGGTGGCGCTCCCCGCTGGTGGTCCGGCGGATGGGCGGGACGGAAGGACCGCGGCGGGGGTGGCGCCCCTGCTCGCGACGGCCCAGGGTGCGCGTGGGTGGCGGGCGAGGCGCCCCCCTAGGGGGCGGAGCCGGTGCGCCCGGCGGGGCCGGATCCCCCGGCCATCGCGGTGAGGGTTCGGCGCAGCCCCTCGTCGAGCGGCACCTGCGGGCGCCAGCCGCAGGCCCCTTCCAGGCGGGTGCAGTCGAGGGCGCTGCGGCGCAGGTCGCCGGCGCGGGGCGGCCCGTGGCGGGGCGGGGCGTCCCGGCCGGCGATCCGGGCCAGCCGGTCGTGGACGTCCAGCACCGTGGTCTCCACGCCGGTGCCCACGTTGTACACCCCCGGGGGCAGGGTGAGGGCGGCCACGGTGGCCGCCACCACGTCGTCGACGTACACGTAGTCGCGGCTGTTGCGGCCGTCCCCGTTGACGGTGGCCACCTCGCCGCGGAGCAGGCGCCGGGCGAAGATCGCCACCACCCCGGCCTCGCCGTGGGGGCTCTGGCGGGGCCCGTAGACATTGGCGAAGCGGAGGGAGACGGTGGGGAGGGCGAGGCTCCGGGTGAAGGCCGCGCCATAGCCCTCGCCGGCCAGCTTGGCGGCGCCGTACGGGGAGGCGGGGCAGGTGGGGTGATCCTCGGGGGTGGGGAGCACCGACGCCTCGCCGTAGACCGTCCCCCCCGACGACGCCAGCACCGCCCGCCCGACCCCCGCCGCCCGGGCGGCGGCCAGCACGCTGACGGTGCCGAGGACGTTGACGCGGGCGTCGTGGCGCGGATCGGCGACCGATCGGCCCACCTCGATCTGGGCGGCGAGGTGTATCACCGCCGCCGGCCGCTCCCGCGCCAGCACCCGGGCCAGCCACTCGCCGGCCACGTCGGCGGTGTAGAGGCGGGCGGCCTCCGGCACCTGGTCGCGCCGTCCGGAGCTGAGGTCGTCGACGACGGCCACCGAGTGCCCCAGCTCCAGCAGGCGATCCACCAGTGTGCTGCCGATGAAGCCGGCCCCCCCGGTGACGACCACCCTCAACCGCGGTGCTCCTCCGCCGCGGCCGGATCCGCGGTGCTGGCGCCGGCCTCGGCGGTGGGGGCCGGACTGCCGCGGAGCCGCTCCAGCAGCCCCTGCTCGGGCAGCCGCAGACGGCGTCCCAGCCGGCGGCCCAGGCGCGCCGCGTGCACGCTCGCCAGCTGGTCGGACTCGCCGCCGCCCTCCGGCCCTGCCCGCCGGCGGGCGGGCGGGCGGCTGTCCCAGTGGCGGATGTAGAACGCGGCCTTGATGGCGGTGTAGGGGACGCCCACCAGCCGTCGTTGCTCGGCGGCGGGGTCGACCAGGTCCCAGACCGCCCCGAAGCGCTGCAGACGTGCGGGGGTGGCGACGAAGGCTCGCTCGACCTGGCCGTCGGTGAACCGCAGGGCCACGCGCGGCAACCGCTCCAGCTCCTTGGCCGAGGGCACCGGCGGGTTGCCGCCCACCAGGATCTGGCGGAGCGAGGTGAGCGGGATCAGGGCGCGGCGCGCGTTGCTGCCGAGGTTCTCCACCGCCAGGTCCAGGAAGGGGTCCTCCATCTGCAGCGCCGGCACGGTCCCGTAGAGCACCTCCCCGTCCAGGAACGAGACGACGACGTCAGGCATCGCCCCACGTCTCGGAAGGCCGCCCCGGCTGCTCCACAACCTACGATGGTGGGGGTCCGGAGGCGCGGGGGGAGCCCCCTTGCGATGCACGCGGTGAAGCTGTTGGCGATCCGTGACCGGGGCGCGGCGGGATCGCGACTGCTGGGACGTGGCCGCCGGCGCCACCCTGCGGGTACGGTAGGCGCATCTGCGGATGGGCCCGACGCCGGCTGGCCGGCCGCGCCGGGCCGGCCACCGCCACAGGGCCGGCAGCCGGCCGAGGAGGGTGACGTCCACAGCGAAGGATCCGGGTCGCGGGCGGGGGCCGCTCCGGCGCGGCGACCCCGGCGACCGCGGCGGGCGTCGTTCGCGGTCCAGTTCGCCGGGATCCTCCTCGTCCTCGGGGTGGTGACCGCGATCGGGACCGCCGCGGTTCCGCTCTATCAGTCGCAGCGGGACCGACAGGTGCTCGGCCTCGACAGCGCGGCGCGCGCCGCCACCGTTGCGGGGGCCGTCGTCACGGCCCAGACCGCCGACGCCGCCCGCGGGGCGGCCTGCCAGGTCGCGCGCCTGCAGCAGACGGTGACCAGCTTCGAGAGCGGGCGGGTAGCGCTGCGGGCGACCGCCGCCTTCTACGCCGCCGCGGCGCCGGTGGGCGATGTGGTCGCCTTGGTGGGCCCGACCGGCGCGCCCCTGGCGGTGCAGCCGTCCAGCCCCTCGCTGCCGCTGCAGACGCTGGTCACCCCCGGCCTCACCCGGCTCTGCCGCGGCGCTTCGAACGGGTACTTCGCGGTCGGTCGGAATGGTCGCCTCTCTGCCGTCGGGGTGGCGCCGGTCCTCCTGCGGGGGCGTCTCCTGGGCGCGGTCTGCTACCTGCGTCCGCTGGGCCCGGGCCTGGTGACCAGCCTGCGCACGACGCTCCTCGGCGGCGGCCGACGCTACGGCGTCGCCGTCGTCAACGGCGGACGCTTCGCGGCGCCGGGCCCCTTCCTCGGCTTCCAGGCGGTGCCGGGGGGGCGCCTCCCGCGTGTGCTCGTGCGCGCGCTGCGGGGGCGGCGGGGTCCGGTGCAGGCGACGGTCGGCGGGGTGCCGACGGCGCTCGCGGCCAGCGGGCTGCGGGGACCGCTGGGCGCCCCCGTCGGCTCCGTCCTGGTGGCGGAGCCGCTGGCGCCGCCGGGCACCGCGGTTGGCGATCTGGTCGCGCCGGTGGCGCTGGCGGCGGTGCTGGTGCTGACGGTGGCGATGGTGGCGGTCTACCTGGTCGTCGAGCACTACCTGGCCCGGCCGCTGCGCCAGCTCGGGGCGGCCGTCGCACGGCTCCGCGAGGGCGACTACAGCCGGCCGGTGGAGGCGGCCGGCGCCGACGAGATCATCCGCCTGGCGGCCAACTTCGATCTGATGCGCGAGCGCCTGCACGCCCAGCTGGTGGGCGCCACCGGACGCACCCAGATCGCCGCCGCCCTCAACAGCGCGGAGCCGATCGACCAGGCTCTGCACGCCGTGCTGCGGGCGCTGGCCGACCTCCTCCACGCCGGCCTCGCGGTGCTGATCACCCGGTCTGGGCCGGAGCCGGGCGACGACCTGCGGGTGGCGGCGGGCACCCGCGCCGAACTGCCGGCGTGGAGCGTGCTGACGTCGTCACCGGGCCTGCTGGGCTCGCTCGCCCGCCGT
Source organism: Candidatus Micrarchaeia archaeon (assembly GCA_035533215.1). Classification (GTDB taxonomy): domain Bacteria; phylum Chloroflexota; class Dormibacteria; order Aeolococcales; family Bog-877; genus DAHUZL01. The sequence continues at coordinate 124,776 of DATLUG010000010.1, forward strand.
CCGGCGACGGTGGTCCGCGACCAGCTCGCCGACCTCGACCGCGGCCCGCTGGAGCAGACGCTGGGCCTCCGCGACTGCCTCGCGGTGCCGCTCCAGCTGGGTGAGCGCGCCCGGGGCCTGCTGGTGGTGGGCAACAAACGCCTTCCCTACACCGCCGACGACCGGATGCTCTGCCAGTCGGTGGCGGACCAGATCCTGGTGGCGATCGAGAAGAGCGTCCTGCTGGCCGTGTCGCAGCGCGAGGCCAACACCGACGCCATGACCGGGCTGTACAACTATCGCTTCCTGCGCGGCTACCTGGACCAGCAGGTGAATGTCGCCGACCGCATGGGCAGCTCGCTGACGGTGCTGATGCTGGACCTCGACCACTTCAAGGCCCTCAACGACGCCCACGGTCACCAGGCCGGCGATGCCGCCCTGCGAGCCTTCGGGCGCAAGCTGATGGAGAGCGTCCGTCGCTCCGACCTCGCGGCCCGCTACGGAGGCGAGGAGTTCACCGTGGTCATGACCAACACCGGCCGCGCCGATGCCGAGGTGGTGGCGGACAAGATCCGCCAGGCGGTCCGGTCGATGCCGATCCCGCTGCCCGACGGTCGGGTGCTGCGCTGCTCGGTGAGCATCGGCGGGGTGGTGTTCCCGGAGGGGTCGGGCGGCGACCGGGACCTGCTGGCGCTGGCCGACCGCGCCCTCTACACCGCCAAGCGCAACGGCCGCGACCGGGTCGAGTTCCTCGACCTGCGCGCCCCCGACCCCGCCGCAGTGGCCACCCACTGACCGAAGGGTCGCGCAACCCGAGGTGGGCGGGCCGAGGCCCGCCCACCCGAGTCAGTGCGATGGGAGCCGGCCGAACCCGATCGGTCCGGCCGGCTCCGAGGTCAGGCCGAGGCCCCGTTCGAGCCCGCCCCCTCGGCTCCGCCAGCGGGCGGAGCGACGCGGACGCGAGTCCGCCGCCGGGTGGTCCGGGTGGCGGCAGCGGCGGTGGTCGCCCGCCGCCTGGGAGCGGCGGCGCTCCTCGTCGTGGGACGACGCCGAGTCGTCGCGGTGGCGCTGGCGGCGGTGCTCCGGCGACGCGGGGCAGCCACCCGGGTGGTGGTCGCCCGCCGGGTGGTGGTGGTCCGCTTGGCCGCCGTGGTGCGCTTGGCGGCGGTGGTCCGCCGAGCGGTAGGGGTCCGCGCCGGGGTGGCCCGCTTGGTGGTGGACCGCTTGGCCGCCGTGGTCCGGCGCGCGGTCCCGGCGGTGCGCCGGGTGGTGCTGGCGCGAGTGGTCCGTCTGGCTCCGGCGGCGGCACGACGCGGGGTCGCGGCCCGCCGCGCGGTGGTGGTGGTGGCGCGAGCGGTGGTGGTCAGCTTGCGCTCGAGCACCGCCAGCCGGCGCTCCAACGCCCGCAGCTGAGTCGTGATCGCCCGGGTGAGGGCGGTCGTCGTCGCCCGCGTCGCGGTGCGGGTGGTGGCGCGACGCGCCCCGACCGCCCGCGTGCGGGTGGTGCGTCGCGCCGCGGTGGCGCGGCTCCCGGCGCCTGCCGAGGCGGTGCGCCGGGTGGTCCGAGCGGTGGCGCGAGGCGCGGCCCGTCGCCGCGTCGTACGCCTTCCTGTGGACTTGGGCATGTGTCGGAATCCTCCTGGTTCAGCGCAACGTGGGTGTGGCGCTTGCTGATGCGTCGACCCCCACCGAGACGGTGGCGGGTGCGGCTGGGGTGATGGGCCTGAACGGCTGCGGCCAGAGAGATGGCTCCCGCTCCACGATCAGGTACAGCATCACAGACGTGGAGCACAATGTCAATCGGTGTGCCGTCGATGGCTTCCACATCGTCCGCCGGTGTGCCTGGCCGCGCCCGTCGCGGATGTCTATACTGCGCGCCATGATCGGTGCCCGTGCCGAGGCCGACGCCGACCTCTTCACCACCGCCCAGCACCAGTTCGATCTGACCGCGGAGCTGCTTCACCTCGACGACGACCTGCACGCCATCCTCCGCCAGGTCAAGCGGGTCCTCAAGGTCCAGTTCCCGGTGCGCCACGACGACGGGCGGATCGAGGTCTACAGCGGCTGCCGCGTCCACCACAACATCGCTCGCGGCCCGGCCAAGGGCGGGATCCGCTACGAGGCGTCGGCCACCGTCGAGCGGACCAAGGCGCTGGCGATGCTGATGAGTTGGAAGTCGGCGGTGATGGACCTCCCCTTCGGCGGCGCCGCCGGCGCGGTGGCCATCGACCCGCAGACGTTCAGCCAGCGCGAGCTGGAGCGGCTGACCCGACGCTTCACCACCGAGATCCGTCTCCTGCTCGGGCCCGAGCGCGATATCCCCGCCCCCGACATCGGCACCACTCCCCAGGTGATGGCCTGGATCATGGACACGATCTCGATGCACGAGGGCTACTCGATCACCGCCGCGGTGACCGGCAAGCCGATCGAAGCGGGCGGGTCGCAGGGCCGCCACGAGGCGGCCGGCCGGGGACTGGCGACGGTGCTGCTCCACGCCATGCGCCGCTCCGGTCTGGAGCTGGGCGGAGCCACCGTGGCGGTGGATGGCTACGGTGCGGTGGGACAGACCTGCGCGCGCCTGCTTCGCGACGCCGGCTGCCGGGTGGTGGCGGTGGCCGACCGCACCGGTGGCTGGACCTGCGGCGATGGATTGGACCTCACCGTCCTGGAGCGTGCCAAGCTGGCCGGCACGCCGGTCTCGGCGGGCGTCGTCGCCGGGGAGCCGATCACTCGCGCCGAGCTGCTCAGCCTGCCGGCCACGGTCCTGGTGCCGGCCTCCACCGAGTCGGTGCTGCACGCCGGCAACGCCGCCGGGGTGCGAGCCCGGGTGGTCGCCGAGGGGGCCAACGGTCCCGTCACCCCGGCAGCCGATGCCATCCTCGCCGACATGGGGGTCCTCGTCATCCCCGACATCCTCGCCAACGCCGGCGGGGTCACCGTCTCGTATTTCGAGTGGGTGCAGGACCTCCAGTCCTTCTTCTGGGAGGCGGGCGAGATCGACGCCCGGCTGGAGCAGGCGATGATCCGTGCCGGCGACGCGGTCTGGGCGCTCGCCGACGCGCAGGGGCTCTCCCTCCGCCAGGCGGCCCACGCCATCGCGGTCGGCCGGGTGGCGCGCGCCAGCGCGGTGCGCGGGATCTATCCCTGAGTCGCTGGGCCGCGCTCAGCCGCCGGGGCGAGCTCCGGTCAGCCCCGGATCGGGGTAGGGCGGGGACAGTCGGGTCGGTCGGTAGTCGAACCGGTACCCGACCCCGATGACCGCGTGCAGATAGGTCGGCAGGTGAGGTTCGGGCTCGACCTTGCGGCGCAGCCGGTAGACGTGCGCGTCCAGCGAGCGCACCTCGAGGCGCTCGCCGCGGCGCCACACCTGCTCGATCAGCTGCTGGCGGGAGACGACCGAACCGGCCTGCCCGGCGAGGGTGGTGAGGATGCGGAACTCGATCGGGGTCAGCGCCACCGGTCGCCCGTCGCGCCACACCTCGTGCCGGCCGAGGTCGATCGCGAGACCGGGAAACTGCAGCCGCTGGGGCGGCTCGACCCCGCCCACCGGCCGGGAGCGGCGCAGGTGGGCGTTGATGCGCGCCACCAGCTCCCGCACCCGGAAGGGCTTGCGGACGTAGTCGTCGGCGCCCACCTCCAGCCCCACCACCACGTCCACGGTGGAGAGCTCGCAGCTGAGGATGATGACCGGGACCCAGATCCCCGACGCGCGCAGACGCCGGCAGAGCTCGATCCCGTGCAGTCCCGGAAGGTTGAGGTCGAGCAGGATGAGGTCGACCGCCTCGCCCCGCGCCATCGCCAGGCCGGCGGGACCGTCGCCGGCCACCAGCAGCTGGTAGCCGTGCTCCTCCGCCACCAGCCGGAGCATCCCTGACACCGCGGGGTCGTCGTCGATGACGAGGATGCGCGCGCCGCCCGCGGGCACGCTCATCGGCTCGGCCTCCACCTCGGGTCGGGCCGTCACGATCGAACCGGTCACCGGCCGATTCTCTGGGCGGGGCGCGAAATCGCCTCCCCCGCCCCGGGCACACTTCCGTAACAACCTCGGACGGCTCGTAACGCTCGGCGCACCGGGGGGGCCGCGCTGACGGCGGTGTCATTCGGGGCTCCGCCGGGGTCGGGCGTCCCCTACCATCGATCGAGAGCCATGCCCCGCCTCCTCCGACCCCGCCTCCTCAGCGCCGCCCTCGGCGTCGCCCTCGTCGCCGCCGCGGCGGTCCTGCTGCTGCCCCCGTTGCTGGGCATCGCCCACCGCGGGGCGGCCGACCACCGCGCCCTGCAGCGCTGGCTGGGGGCAAAGGGCGCCATCACCAAGGTGGTGGTGGCACCCCCTCCCAGTGGCGCGACCCTTGTCCCGGGCTGTGGAAGCGGTCCCAGCGGCGCGGACTACGCCCTCATCCAGTTCCCGAGCCTGCCGGGGACCGAGGGGGTGGCCGCCAGCGGCACCTGGAGCCTGCTCACCCAACGCTCGGTGGTGCACTGGGGGGCGTCGCCGGCCCCCGGCGGGGTCGGCAACGTGCTGATCGCCCTCCACCGCGAGCCGAACTTCGAGACCCTGGGACAGCTCCGGCCGGGCGACGCCATCGTCCTCGTCAACCGCGCCTGCCGCCACTTCACCTACCGGGTCACCCGCACCTGGGTGCTGGACCCCAGCCAGGTGACCCAGCTGGCCCCGGTGACGGGAGCCCGCGTCCTCACCGTGATCACCTGCACCCCGCTCTGGATCGATACCCAGCGGCTGGTGATCCGGGCCCGACTCATCCCGGCCTGACCCGTCCGGGGCGGGCGTCCTGCGGCCGGACCACCACATGCGGTGGGTGGCCAGCGCATCGCCCACTACATCCGGGGCCCCGCCGGTTCGGACCGGCTCGGGCTCTGGTATGCTCTCGGTCCACACCGTCGCCGCCAGCCGGGTGACGCCCCGGCGCCGGGGCAGCACCGCCGCAGAGGAGGACCCCGTGGACGTTGAGCTCGGCCGCGGCAAGCGAGCTCGGCGCGCCTACGGATTCGACGAGGTGGCGCTGGTTCCGGGGAAGGTCACCATCAACCCCGACGAGATCGACATCACGCTTCGACTCGGCGACCTGCGGATCGCGATCCCGATCCTGGCGGCGGCGATGGACGGAGTGGTCGATCCCCACTTCGCGGCTGAGATGGGGCGCCTGGGCGGGCTCGCGGTGCTCAACCTGGACGGGCTCGCCTGCCGCTACGACGATCCCTCCACCGTGGTGGACGAGATCGCCGAGGCGCCGCGCGACCGGGTGCAGGCGATCCTCCAGGACCGCTACCGGCCGCCCGCCCGCGACGAGCTGATCGGCCGCCGGATCCAGGAGATCAAGGCCGAGGGCATCCCGTGCGCCGTCTCGACCGTCCCCGCCGAGGCCGAGCGCCGGCTCCCGATCGCGGCCGAGGCCGGCGCCGACGTCTTCGTGGTCCAGGGGACGGTGATCACCGCCCGCCACATCTCCCGCTCCTACCGCCAGCTGGACTTCACCCAGCTGGTGCGGGCCAGCCGGCTCCCGATCGTGGCCGGCAACTGCGTCGAGTACTACACCGCCCTGGAGCTGATGAGCTGCGGCATCGCCGGGATCCTGGTCGGGGTCGGACCGGGCGCCGCCTGCACCACCCGCGGGGTGCTCGGCGTCGGCGTCCCCCAGGTCACCGCCACCGCCGACGTCGCCGCCGCCCGCAACGACCATCGCCGCACCGGCGGCCAGCCCGTCACCGTGATCACCGACGGAGGGATGCGGGTCGGGGGCGACGTCACCAAGGCGTTCGCCGCCGGCGCCGACGGGGTGATGATCGGGTCGGTGTTCGCAGGGGCCAGCGAGGCCGCCGGGCGCGGCCACCACTGGGGGATGGCGACCCCCGACCCCAACCTCCCCCGCGGCACCCGGATCACGGTGGGGACGCGCGCCACGCTGAAGGAGCTGCTCTTCGGCCCGGCCCGGGTCGACGACGGTAGCCAGAACCTGGTGGGGGCGATCAAGACCGCGATGGGGGTGTGCGGAGCCCGCACCATCGAGGAGTTCCAGCAGACCGAGCTCGTGATCGCGCCCACGATCACGACCGAGGGCAAGCTCTGGCAGCAGGCCCAGCAGGTCGGGATGGGCCGCTGATGCTGGGTGGGGTCGACAGCGCGCTGTTGACCCCACCGGCGGGGCGGCCGGCGACCGTCGACGGGCCGATCCCGGCGGTGACCGCGACCGAGACGGTGCTGGTCCTCGACTTCGGCTCCCAGACCAGCCAGCTGATCGCCCGCCGGGTGCGCGAGGCCCACGTCTACTGCGAGCTGGTGCCGGGCACGGCTGCGGTCGCCGAGATCCGCCGGCGCCACCCGGCCGGGATCATCCTGAGCGGGGGGCCCGCCAGCGTCTACGACCCCGAGGCACCGAGGCCGGACCCCGAGATCTACGGTCTCGGCATCCCCATCCTCGGCATCTGCTACGGGATGCAGCTCCTCGCCCATGACCTCGGCGGCTCGGTCGAGCCCAGCCGCCGGCGCGAGTACGGTCCCGCCACCGTCACCATCGACGAGCCCGGCGGCCTCTTCGACGGTCTCCCGCCCCGGCTGCCGGTGTGGATGAGCCACGGCGACGTCATCCGTCGGCTGCCGCCCGGGTTCCACGCCGTCGCCCACTCCCAGGAGAGCCCGGTCGCGGCGATCCGCGACGAGGCCGGCCGGATCGGGATCCAGTTCCACCCCGAGGTGGTCCACACCCCGAGCGGCGCGGAGATCCTGCGCAACTTCCTCTATCGCGTCTGCGGCTGCCGGGGCCTGTGGGAGGCGGAGAGCTTCATCGAGCGGGCCATCGCCGAGGTGCGTGAGCGGGTGGGGGCGGAGCGGGTGATCTGCGCCCTCTCGGGGGGGGTGGACTCGGCCGTCACCGCCACCCTGGTGCACCGGGCCGTGGGCGACCAGCTCACCTGCATCTTCGTGGACAACGGCCTCCTCCGCCGCGGCGAGGGCGACCGGGTCCTCGACGTGCTCACCCGGACGATGCGGATGGACATCCGGCGGGTGGACGCCCAGGACCATTTCCTCACCCGGCTGGACGGCGTGGCGGATCCGGAGGAGAAGCGCCGCATCATCGGCAGGGAATTCATCGAGGTCTTCGAGGACGCCGCCACCCAGCTGGGGACGGTGCCGTTCCTGGCCCAGGGCACGCTCTACCCCGACGTCATCGAGAGCACCGCCTGGGACACCAGCCACGCCCACACGATCAAGACCCATCACAACGTGGGCGGCCTGCCGGAGCGGATGCGCTTCGACTTGGTGGAGCCGCTGCGCTACCTCTTCAAGGACGAGGTCCGCCAGGTGGGGCGCGGCCTCGGGCTTCCCGACGATGTGGTCCGGCGGCAGCCCTTCCCCGGCCCCGGCCTCGCCATTCGCATCATCGGCCCGGTGACCCGGGAGCGGCTGGAGACGGTGCGGGCAGCCGACTGGGTGGTCATCGACGAGATGAAGCGCAGCGGGCTCTACCACCAGGTCTGGCAGTCGTTCGCCATCCTCACCCCGATCAGCAGCGTCGGGGTGATGGGCGATGGTCGCACCTACGCCAACGTGGTGGCGGTGCGCATCGTGGAATCCCAGGACGGGATGACCGCGGACTGGGCCCGGGTGCCCTCCGACGTGCTCGCCGACATCAGCCGCCGCATCGTCGGCGAGGTCCCCGGCGTCAATCGCGTCGTCTACGACATCAGCAGCAAGCCCCCGTCCACGATTGAGTGGGAGTGACGCGACCGGCGCTGCCGGCCGGGCTGCGGGTGCTGGTGGTCGGCGGCGGCGGGCGCGAGCACGCGCTCGCCTGGGCCTGCCGGCGCAGCCCGTGGGTGGACGCGGTGCATTGTGCGCCCGGCAACGGCGGCACCGGAGCGGTGGCCAGCAACCACGACCTGGCGGCGACCGACGGCGTCGGGCTGGCCCGTCTGGCGCGGGAGCTCGGCGTGCAGCTGGCGGTGCTCGGCCCCGATGCCGCGGTCGCCGCCGGGGTCGGCGATCGGCTCACCGCAGCGGGGGTCGCGTGCTTCGGCCCCTCGGCAGCGGCGGGACGGGTGGAGAGCAGCAAGGCGCACGCCAAGGCCTGCATGGCGCGGGCCGGGATCGCCACCGCCGACTTCGCCGTCTTCGACGACTGGCCCCGGGCGCGCCGTCACATCGCGGCGCAGCCCGGCCCGCTGGTGGTCAAGGCGGACGGCCCCTGTCTGGGCAAGGGCGTCTTCGTCTGCGACGACCGCACCGAGGCGCTCCGCCGCGCGGAGGCGCTGCTGGTGGGGGGCCGCCTCGGCGCCGCCGGTCGGCGGGTGGTGGTGGAGGAGCGGCTGGAGGGGCCCGAGGTCTCGCTGTTCGCGCTCTGTGATGGGGAGCGGGCGGTGATGCTGCCGTCGGCAGAGGACTACAAGCGCCGCGCCGACGGCGACGGGGGACCGATGACCGGCGGGATGGGGGCGGTCACCCCGCCCCAGCTGGCCGGGTGGCGGGAGCAGACCACCGGCGCCCTCGACGCGATCGTGCTCCCCCTCCTGCGCGAGCTCTGCCGCCAGGGGACCCCGTACCGCGGCTGCCTCTACGTCGGCGCGATGCGGGCGCGGGGTCGCCTCCACGTCCTGGAGTTCAATGCCCGCTTCGGCGACCCGGAGGCCGAGGTCATCCTCCCGGTGCTGCCCGACCCGGTGCCGTGGTTCTGGGAGGTGGCCCAGGGCCGGCTCGAGCTGCCGGCTCCCGAGCCCAGCGGCGAGCACGCCGTCGGGGTGGTGGTGGTGGACCGGGGCTATCCCGACCAGGCGGCCACCGGGGCCCCGGTGACGGCGCCGGACCCGCTGCCCGGGGCAGCGCACCTCTTCCAGATGGGCACCCGGCGCGATGATCGCGGGCTCCTGTGGGCGAGCGGCGGCCGGGTGCTCTGCTGCGTTGGCACCGGACCCGACCGGACGGCGGCCCGCGCCCGTGCCTACGCCGCCGTCGCCGCGGTCGGGCTCCCCGGTGCCGACTGGCGCACCGACATCGCCGCCGATCGCTGAGCGGGTCGGCGGCGGAGCTGGAGCGGTCGCGGTCGGCGGCGCGGCGGCTGCCCGCCACCCGGGCCACCGCGTCCCGACCGACCACGACCACGTCCTCGACGACCTCCGCGCCCCGCTTCGATGTCGTCCGACAGATGATTCGACCCACGCCGTTGGAGATCGCCGAGGTGACGCTGGCCCCGGGCGCCATCCTCCGGCTCCTCCCCGTCGCCGCGACCCTGGGCGTCGAGGCGTTCCTCGTCGTGCGGCGTAGCCAGGTCCGCGACGTCGTGGACCCGGCCGCCCCGACCGACCGCTGCGGTCCCGCCCACGCCGCCTTTGTGCTGGCGGCCATCGACACGGTCTCCCGACCCGCAGCGGCCCGGCCCGGCGGCCGTCGACGCCCAGCTGGGGCGCCGGCCTCGCCGACCCCAGCCCGACGGACGGGCGCACCGTCGAGGAGCTCGGCCGCTCCAGCCGCCTCGCGGTCCCTGGGACCGACGGGCGTGCCGCCACCGCCGTCGGCCGAGAGGTGGCGGCGCGGATGCCGCCGGCGGCGGCCGCCCGGTTCCGCGCCCTCACCCCCGACCCACGGGGCGCCGCGGGAGCGCTGGGCCGCCGGGGCGATCCCGGGCCGCCGTCGACGCGGCGACCCTGGCGGCGGGCGCCCACTCGCGGCCGAGTCCCGACGGGCCCCGTCGGGAGCGCGGCCCGGCCGCGGTGGAGCGCGCGGCGACGGCCGAGCCGGACCCGCCGAGCGACGCCCACGACCTTTGGCCCTGGTGGCCCTCCTGCTCGCCGCGGTCGCGGCCGGCGCGCGGGCCGCGCCGGAGCGGTCGGATCGGGAGGCGGCTGACTGCGAGGCCGGGGAGATCGTGGCCCGGTCCGGACGGGGCGGGCTGGGGTCCGCCGCCGCGATCGGACCCTCGACCTCGCGGCGCTCCCCCTCCACCACCCACGGGGTCGTCCCGCCGGCGGCGACGATGGCGCGGGTGCGCCGCGGCGCCGACCGCACGGCGCCCGCCGTGGGTGGCGGGCGGTCGGCGCCCGATGGCTGCCGGCAGCGCTCAGGCGGTGCCGCGGGTGAAGACCGAGGCGGCGAGACGGGACGCCACCAGGGCGTCGGCGGCGGCGCGGGTGGTGGGATGGCCGGTGACGGCGGTGATGAACTCGTCGCGGTCGAGGGCGAGGAGGACGGTGTCCGTCTGCGCCGTGACGGTGGCGGTGCGGGGCACGACTCGGAGCAGGGCGATCTCACCGAACCCCTCCCCCGGTCCCTGGGTCGCGAGCCGACCCGCCCCGTCGGTCACCGCGACGCTCCCGCTCTCGATGGCGTAGTAGAGGTCGCCGGCGTCCCCGGCGCGGATCACGACCTCGCCCGCCGCCACCCGCCGCTCGGTGAGGTGCTGCGCCAGCGCCTCCAGCACCGGCTCGGGCAGGGCCTGGACCAGCGGGAGCCGCCGCAGCAGCGCCAGGCCGCGCGCCGGCATCTCGGCGCGCCGGTCGATCGCCCGCAGCCGGGGCCAGGCCAGGACAGTGACGATGGGGAGCAGCGCTCCCACCACCACCAGCGACCGGCGCAGCCCGAGGCTCACGACGAGGAGGGGGACGAGCCCGGTGCCCAGCACCATCGTGCCCCGGAGCAGCCCCTCCATCGCCCCGTAGGCGCGGGCCAGCACCCGCCCGTCGACGGCGCGCTGGAGGAGCGTCACCGCGGCCACGTCGACCACCGTGTTCCCGAGCCCGACCAGGGCCAGCATCGCCACCGCCAGGGCGACCCCGGGGGCGACCCCGATGAGCAGGATCGGCAGCCCCCAGAGCACCAGCCCGACCCCGAACGGCGCCGCCAGCCGGCGCCGCCCGATGAGGACGAACGAGCCCAGCACCCCCACGATCCCGCCCGCGGCCAGGGCTCCGTCGAGGTATCCGACCCCGGGCTGGCCGAGGTGCAGCACGGTGAGGGCGAGCGAGACGGTGAGCACCCCGAGGGCGCCCGCGATCAGCGTCTGGGCCGCGTACAGCCCGGTCAGGAGGCGCAGCCCGGGTGTGGTGGCGATCACCCGGAAGCCGGCGAGCACCTCGCCGCCCCCGGGGCGGCCCGCCGGCGCGGCGGGGTCCGCGGGCGGCAGCGGCGCGGGCTCGGTCACACGCCAGAGGGCGAGGGTGGAGCCGATCGCCACCGCCGCCACCAGCAGGATCACGATCGCAGGCGTCGTGACGATGAGGAGGAGGCCGGCGAGGGCCGGGCCACCGACGGCGCCGACCGCCTCGGATCCGCCCGCGACGACGTTGTTGGCGGTCAGCTCCTCAGGGCTGCGGGCGATCTGGGGGATGAGCGCGGTCTGGGCCGGGCGGACGACGCATCCCACCGAGGACGCGAGGGTGGCGAGGGCCACGATCAGGGCCAGCGCCAGGTGGTCGAAGGCGGCGACGCTGATCCCGGCCAGGACCACGGCCCGGGTCAGCGCCGAGAGCAGCATGATCCGGACCTTGGGGTACCGGTCCGCGACCACCCCCGCCAGCGGGGTGAGGAAGATCGAGGGCACCAGCCGCACCGCGCCGAGGATGCCGACGGCGGCGGCGCCGCCGGCCTCGAAGGCGATCACGGCGAGCGCCACCCCGGACATCCAGTTGACGACCGTGGAGGCGGCGGTGGCCAGCTGCAGCCGCCTCAGGTCGGGGTTCGCCAGCACCCGGCGCAGCGCCGCCGCCGACTCCCGCGCCCGGGCCAGGGTGCGCTCCAGCACGAGCGGCCGCTAGGCGCGGCCGGGCGCGGCGACGGCCGCCGCCGGCGCCGCGGCGACCGAGCGGGCCCGGTCCGCCCAGGCCGTCGCCCCGAGCTCGGCGAACGCCTCCGCGGCCGCGGCCGCGGGCGGCCGGGCGGCCGGGTCCCCCCGCCCGGCGAGGAAGGTCGCCAGATCCAGCTGGGCCCGGGCCAGCCAGTACGGGTAGGCGAGGGCGCGGAACCCCTCGATCCCGGCGGCGAGGTCCCGGGCGATCGTGGCGGGATCCCCCCCGCCGGCTCCAGCGGCCAGGCCGCGCAGCCGGGCCAGCTGGGCGTGGAGGTAGGGGGGGACGGTCCCCGGCGGGCGCCCGCCGAGCTCGGCGACGAGGCGCAGGGCGGCCCCCCGGTCCCCGGCGGCGAGCGCCGCCTCCACCGCGTCCGGCCAGAGCTGGCGCACCGCGTCGTGGCTGACGCCGTGGGTGGCGGTCATCTCGGCGAGGAGCGGCTCGGCCCGGGCCAGCGCCGCCCCGGGCCGGCCCGCGGCGAGATCGACGGCGGTCAGTGCCGCCCCCGCCATCGCCCGCGCCTGCACGTCCTCGCTCGCGGCCATCTCCTCCAGGGCGGCGACGTGCGCCGCCGCCGTGTCCGGGGCTCCCCGCCAGGCGGCCAGCACCGCGAGCCGCAGGCGGAGGTGGAAGCGGTTGACCGGGTGGAGCGGCGAGGTCTCGTCGTCGAGGTGCTCGGCCGCCACCCGCTCGGCCTGCTCCCACCGCCCCCGCAGCGACCACACCCAGAGGAGGTTGGAGACGCACGTGACCAGCGATCCCCGGCGACCGGCGCGGCGTGCCAGCTGGCCCGCCGCCTCCAGGTGCGCCTCGGCCTCGGGCCGGTCGAACTGGGCCTCCGTGTCGGCGAGGTTGCCGAGGCATGTGATCTGGTCCTGGAGCTCGCCGGCCTCGGTCGCCAGGCGGACGCTCCACTCGAGGTAGAGGAGCGCCTCGTGGAACCGCCCCGCGCGGAGCAGCCCCTGGCTGCGCTGCTGGGCGCCGCGCGCCACCGTCTCGACCACGCCCAGCGCCTGGCCCTCGACCAGCGCCCGCTCGGCGGCCGCCTCGGCAGCCTCGGGGTGGCCCGCAGCTTGGTGGACCATCGCGAGCCGCCCGAGGAGGCGGACGGTTCCGGCGTCCATCGGCCGACCGGCGCGCTCGGCGAGCACCGCTTCCAGCACCGCCACCGCCTCCGCGGTCCGGCCCACCGCTGTGAGGGCGGTCGCCCGATCGCCGGCGAGCGCGGCCGGCCGCTCGTCGCCGGGGCCGGTGGCGCCGGCGGGGTCCGCCGTCACCGTGATCGCCGCCTCGTAGTCGCCGGCGCCGAGCGCCGCCTCGGCGGCGGAGCACCGCCAGTCGGGTCCGGCGTCGTCGTCGGGGGCGAGCTCCAGCGCCCGCCGGAACGCGTGCAGGGCGGACGCCGGCGCCCCCACCGCCATCGCCCGCGCTCCCGCCCGGGCGAAGGCGGTGGCCGCGGCCCGCTGGAGCCGGTCGGCCTCGGGGCCGCCCGGGGTCGCCGCCTGGGCCGCCAGCAGGTGCACTGCGATCGCCTCGGCCGCCTCCGCCCCCGAGTCGGGGAGCGCCGCCTGGAGGTGGGCGGCGGCGGCCAGGTGGGCGGCCCGACGATCCGACCGGGCCATGCGCTCGTAGGCGGCCGTGCGCATGAGCCCCTGGGCGAACATGTACTGGCCGCGGTCGGCGGCGAGCGGGTCGCTGCGGATCGCGAGCACCTCCGCCCGCCGGAGCTCGTCGAGGGCGGCCTCCAGCTCCCCCGACGACCGCTCCGCCAGGGCCTCGGCGGCCCCGCGCGGGAAGGGACCCGCGAAGACGGCGAGCCGGCTCGCCAGATCGCGGGCGGCGGGACTGAGCGCGTCCAGGCGCGCCGCCAGGAGTGCTGCGAGGGAGGCGGGCACCGGCAGCTCGGCGAGCGGGCCCGCCGCCACGTACCGGTCACCCCGCCTGATCAGGGCGCCCTGGTCGACCAGCGCCCGGACCAGCTCCACCGCGTACAGGGGCATCCCCTCGGCCGCGGCCACGATATGTGTGGCGGTCGCCACCGGCAGGTCGGCGACGAGCCCCTGGAGGAGCTCCGCCATCTCCCCCGGGGTGAGCGGCTCCAGCGCCAGGGCGGTCGCGGTGCGGCGCTGGGTCCCCCAGCCGGGACGCCGGTCGCCCAGCTCGGGGCGGCCCAGGGTCACGACCAGGATCGCCGACTCGGCCGACCAATCGAGCAGCGACTCCAGGAAGTCGAGGAGGGCGGTGTCCGCCCACTGGCAGTCGTCGACCATCAGGACAACCGGGGCGCGGGCGGCCAGGAGCTCGAACAGGCGCCGCCACCGGCTGAACAGCTCCGCCCGCTCCAGCGCGGCGCCGCCCAGTCCCAGCAGCTGGGTCAGGGATGTCCGCAGCGGGCCCGCCTCGCCCGGCTCGAAGCCCAGATCGTCGAGGCCGCGGTCGAGGGCCGCCTCCAGGTCTCCGGCCGGCAGGTCCTCCGCCAGCCGGAGCCGGCCCCTGACCATCTCCCGCAGCGGCCAGAACGCCACCCCGTCCCCGTACGCAAGGCAGCGGCCCCGGTGCCAGAACGTGTCGGCCCGGAGGCCGTCGAGGTACTTCTCCAACTCCCAGGTGAGGCGCGACTTGCCCACCCCGGCCAGCCCGGTGACGGAGAGGAGGCGGGCCCGGCGGCGGTCGGCGACGTCATGGAAGAGGTCCTTCAGCCAGGCCAGCTCGCGGCGGTGACCGACGAACGGCGCCTCCCACTCCCCGCCCCGCCCGCCGCCCCCGACCCGGGCCAGGACCCGGACCGCGCGCCACAGCGGCACCGGATCGTCGAGACCCTTGAGGGCGTGGGAGCCGGCCGCGGCGTACTCGATCCCGGCGCCGCTCGCCTCGCGGGTCGCGAGATCGACACAGACGGTCCCCGGCTCCGCCACCGTCTGCACCCGGCTGGCGAGGTTGACCCGGTCGCCGGCCACCAGGCCCTCGCCGGGGCTGGTCCATGTCGCCACCGTCCCCGTCACCACCCCGACCCGGGCGGCCAGCCCCGCGCGCTGCCGCCCCTCGCCGTAGGCGGCCACCTGGTCCACCAGCTCCAGGCCGGCCCGGACCGCGCGCTCGGCGTCGTCCTCCAGCGCCGCCGCCGTGCCCCACACCGCCATCACCGCGTCGCCGATGAACTTCTCGACGGTCCCACCGGCCCGGGTGATCACGGTCCGGGCGATCTCGAAGTAGCCGCTGAGGAGCTCGCGAACCGCCTCCGGGTCCTGGTTCTGGGCCAGGGCGGTGAACCCGACCAGGTCGGCGAACAGGACCGACACCAGCCGCCGCCCGCCCTCCTGGGTCTCCGGCTGCGGTGGCGGCCCATCGCCGGCGGCCGGGGCCGGCTCGGCGAGCGCGGCGCCGCACGCGCCGCAGAACCGCTGCTCCGGCGCCACCGCCACGCCGCAGGCGGGGCACCGGCGGCTAAGGGGCGCCCCGCAGTGGGCGCAGAAACGGTGACCCGTTGGGTTGGCGCCACCGCAGGCGCCGCAGGTGCCGGGGGCAGCCGGGCCTCCCGGAGCCGCACCCATGGTCACGGCGCACAACGGTAGCAGCCCGCCCGACGGCGGCTCGCCCCGGGCCGGTACCCTGGGCCGACCGTGGCAGCCATCGGGTTGATCGAGTCGGCGCTCCGGCACGGCCAGCAGACCCTCCTGCTCGGCCGCCTGCGGCAGCGTCACCTCGTCCCCATGGCCGAGCGTCTCGACGGCTGCGGCTTCGCCGCGCTCGACGTGTTCGGCGGCTCGCCGTACGAGGTCGCGCTGGCGCACCTCGCCGAGGATCCCTTCGCCCGGCTGCGCGAGGTGCGGGAGGTGACGGCGACGCCCCTCCTCTGCCTCCTGCGCGGGCAGGCGCTGGTGGGGTACCGGCAGCTCCCCGACGACGTGGTCGACAGCTTCATCGCCGAGACCGCGTCGGCGGGGATCGACCGCTTCCGCTGCTTCGACCCCCTCAACGATCTGCGCAACCTCGCCCGCCCGATCGCCGCGGTGCTGGAGGCCGGTCGCCACCCCGAGGGCACCCTCGTGTACACGGAGAGCCCGGTCCACGACCTCGCTGGCTTCATCGAGATCGGCCGCGGGCTGGCCACCCTGGGGGCTCGGAGCCTCTGCATCCTCGATGCCGCCGGCCTGCTCGGGGCCGGCAACGCCCGGGCGCTGGTGGCGGGCCTCCACCAGGCGACCGGGCTGCCGGTCACCCTGCACTGCGCCGCGGTCACCGGCCAGGCGGTGTTCGCCTACCTGGCCGGAGCCGAGGGCGGCGCCGCCGCCCTGGACGTGGCGCTCTCCCCGCTCGCCGGCGGCGCCTCGCTTCCGGCCACCGAGGGCGTGGTCGCCGGGCTGCGCGGGACCCCGATCGCCCCCGACGTCGACGAGCGGCGGATCGCCGCCTGCGCCGACGCGCTGGACGAGCTCATGCCGCTCTACCGAGCCGCCGCCGATCCGGCCGGGTGGCAGGTCGATGCCCGCACCCTCGTCACCCAGCTCGCCCCCTCGGTCCAGGCGCACCTGCGCTGGGAATGCGAGACCCAGGGGGTGTCGGACCGCCTGCCCGCGGTGCTGCTGGAGATCCCGCGCATCCGGGCCGAGCTCGGCTTCCCGCCCCTGATCACGCCGATCGCGCAGGTGGTGGTGACCCAGGCCGTCTACAACGTCGCCTCCGGCGAGCGCTACCTCACCGTCGCGCAGGAGGTGAAGGACTATCTCCTCGGTCTCTACGGGCGCCCGCCCGGCCCGGTCGACCCCGAGGTCCAGCGGCTGGTGTGCGGCGGTGAGGAACCGCTCACGGTGCGCCCCGCCGACGTCCTCGACCCGATGCTGGAGCGTGCCCGGCGCGCGATGGAACGGGAGGGGTTGCCGGTGTCCGACCCGACCGCCGTCCTCCACTTCGTCCTCTTCCCGGACGCGGCGGCCGCGCTGCTGCGCGGCGAGGCCCGCGCCGAGCGGCTCGGGGACGAGGCCGAGGCGCCGACCGCGGCGGAGACGGGGCCGCCTCCCGCCCGCGACGACGGCGGGCAGGGAGCGGCGGCCGCCGGGGAGCGGGAGCCCCGGGGGGACCGTGAGCCGGCGAGCGCGCCCGGGGCCACCGCGGAGCCGAGCGAGGCCGGAGGACGCGTGTACGACGTGGAGGTCGGGGGGGAGCGCTTTCGGGTGCTGGTCCGCGGTGGGGCCGGACCTCAGGGCGGCGCGGCCGGTCCCGGGCCGACCCGCCGGGAGGGCGGTGGCGGCGCCGGGGACGGCGACCCTGAGCCGGTGGCCCACCCGGGCGCGCGCGCCGTCGTCGCACCCATGCAGGGGCTGGTCCTCACGGTCGCGGTCGCCGTCGGCGACCTGGTCAGGTCGGGGCAGACGGTGGCGGTGCTGGAGGCGATGAAGATGCAGAACGACATCACCGCGGCCACCGCCGGGACCGTGGTCGCGGTCCATGTCACCGCCGGCGCGATCGTGAGCCGCGACCAGAAGCTGGTCTCGATCGGGTGACGGCCGCGTTCGACACCGTCCTCGTCGCCAACCGCGGGGAGATCGCGCTCCGGGTGGTCCGCGCCTGCCGCGACCTCGGCCTCCAGTCGGTCGCCGTCTACTCGGAGGCGGACGCCCGCAGCCCCCATGTCCTCTTCGCCGACCGCGCGGTCGCGATCGGGCCCACCCAGGTCAGCGACTCGTACCTCGACCCCGAGCGGATCCTGGGCGCGGCCCGCACCGCCGGCGCCCAGGCGGTTCACCCCGGCTACGGCTTCCTCTCCGAGAACGCCGACTTCGCGCAGGCCTGCCGCGACGCGGGGCTCACCTTCGTGGGACCGCCGCCGGCGGCGATTCGCGCGATGGGGGAGAAGGTCAGGGCCCGCGAGCGGATGGCGGCGGCCGGCGTGCCGATCGTGCCCGGCAGCGGCGCCCTCGCCGAGGACGATCGCGGCGAGGCCGCCGCTGCGCAGATCGGCTACCCGGTCGTGGTCAAGGCCTCGTCGGGCGGGGGCGGCATGGGGATGCGGGTGGTCCGGGGGCCGGACGGCCTGGCGGCGGCGGTGGCCGCGTGCCGGCGCACCGCCGCCGTCGCGTTCGGCGATCCCACCGTGTTCCTGGAGCGGTACGTCGACGAGCCCCGCCACGTCGAGATCCAGGTGCTGGCCGACCGGGACGGGCGCACCGTCCACCTCGGTGAGCGCGAATGCTCGATCCAGCGCCGCCACCAGAAGATCCTGGAGGAGAGCCCGTCGACCGTCTGCAGCGCGGAGCTGCGGGAGCGGATGGGCCGGGCGGCGGTGCAGGCGGCCCGCGCGGTCGGCTACGTCAACGCCGGGACGGTGGAGTTCATCGTCTCCCACGGCGACTTCTACTTCCTGGAGATGAACACGCGGCTCCAGGTCGAGCACCCCGTGACCGAGCTCACCTACGGGGTCGACCTCGTCGCCCTCCAGCTCCGCATCGCCCAGGGCGAGCCGCTGCCGTTCGCCCAGCGGGGCCTGCGGCCTCGCGGCTGGACGATCGAGTGCCGGGTCAACGCCGAGGTGCCCTGGCGGGGGTTTCTGCCCAACCCCGGGCGGGTGCGCGCGTACCACGAGCCCCAGGGGCCCGGGGTGCGCATCGACAGCGGCCTGATCGGGCCCGGCGAGGTGAGCTCCGCCTACGATCCGCTCCTGGCCAAGCTGATCGTGCACGGCGCCGACCGCTCCGAGGCGATTCAGCGGGCCCGGCGCGCGCTGCTGGAGTTCTGGGTCGACGGCATCACGACCACCATCCCCTACCACGCCGTCCTGCTCGCCGACCCCGACTTCGTGGAGGGACGCCTCAGCACCGCCTTCATCGAGCAGCATCCGGGGCTGGCCGCCCGTGCCGAGGCCTGGGCGGCCAGCCAGCGCGCCCATCTCGAGGGCCAGTGGCCCGACCCCCGTCTGCCGCTGGCGGCGGCGGCGGCCGCCGTCGCGGCCGACGACGAGCGAGCCTGACGCCGGTGGTCCACCGTCTCACCCGCTTCGGCTTCGTCAACGCCTACCTGGTCGAGGAGGAGGACGGGCTGACCGTGGTCGACACCATGGTCGGGGGCAGCGCGGATGCCATCCTGACGGCCGCTACGGCGCTCGGCCGCCCCATCGTCCGGATCGCGTGCACCCACGCCCACGGTGACCACATCGGCTCGCTGGATCAGCTGGCGGCGCGGGTCCCCGGGGCCGAGGTGCTGATCTCCGAGCGGGACGCCCGCCTCCTCGCCGGGAACAGGGCCGGCCTCCCGGGCGAGCCGGACGGTGCCCGGGTGCGCGGCTCGGTGCCGGGCGCGCGCACCCGCCCGACCCGTCTCCTTCGCCACGGTGACCGGGTCGGCTCGCTGGAGGTCGTCGCCAGCCCCGGCCACACCCCGGGCCATCTCGCCTTCCTCGACACCCGCGACCGCACCCTCTACTGCGGCGACGCCTACACCACCATCGGCGGGGTCGCGACCAGCGCCAGGGGATGGTGGTGGTTTCCGCTCGCGTCGGTGGCGACGTGGCACCGTCCGACCGCCCTGGCCAGCGCCCGGACCCTGCGAGCGCTCGACCCTGCCCGGCTGGCAGCCGGCCACGGCCGGCCGGTGGAGTCGCCGGTTGCGGCGATGGAGCGCGCGATCGGGAGAGGAGCGTGAGCCGCCCGCGCCCGAGGTCGCGCCGCGGACGGACCCGGGAAGGCGGAGCGCGGGCCGGTGACCCCTCTCGGCCCGAGGGGACCATCCGCATCCCCGGTGCGGTCGGACGATGGGCCCGGACGGGTGGTCTGGCACGCCGGGTCCGAGGCTCCGCCGAGGGGGGCCACCGTGCCGGGCTCGACAGGGTTGACCAGGCCGGCTCCGCCCACCGCACCAGGTCCTGTCGTCGCGGGAGGCGGATGTGCCTCAGCCGCTGACGATGCGACGGGTATGCCCACCGTCGATGGCGAGGTCGCGGCTGCCGAGCCGCATCTCGCAGGCAGCTGGACGGCTCGCAGGGAGGCCCGGACCAATGGGAGCAGCTCGGATGGCAGTCCGATTCGCTGGCGGCATCCAGCCATTCGGTGACGGCCGCGGTGCTCCAACTGGCTGCTCAGCGTGCGGGTGCCGCCCCCGCCAATCGCGGCGTCGGCTCCTGGGTCGACTTCGAAGGCGGCGATTGCCCCGAAGCGCCTGCCGTCTCCGAACTCGATGCCTGTCGCTCGGTCCAGTCGACCCACACAGGCTGGGACGTGGGCCGGCGCGCACGTGACCCGACCTCCCGTCAAATGGTCGGCCCGGACCAGACCCCCATACGCTCTCTGGAGGAGCTGGAACGGTGGCACCGCTGGCTGCTCGAGCCGAACCACCCGCAAACGGTCGCACGGACCCTGGACGAGGGCGGAGACCACCCCGTCAACCGTTCGGGCTGCAACCCGCCCGACGTCGGCAGCTGGGTCGGGGGGATCACCGCCGAACGGTCCCAACTCGGGACGAGCCGTTTCCGGCAGTCGCGTCCAGTACCCTCGGCGTCGCAGGCGAGATGGGCGGCGCGATCGACCGGACGATGGTGGGCCCAGCGCGCACGACGTACGCCAAGCCGAGAGAGCAGGAAGTGATGTGGCCGGGTTGGGCGACCGCTCAGCTTGGAAAGCGGCTTGGCGCTGGCCCGCCAGGCGCTCGGTGCCGAACGCCTTGACGCTTGCGTTCCTAGGGGCTTGGCTGAGTGGATGCGGAGCGCTGGCGGAGCCGTCACGTGGGGTTCACGGGGTAGCAGGGAAGGGAGGCCCAGCCGCAGGGATGGCCGCGTCGCCACCTGCAGCGGTGGCGCCGACATCCAGCGTGCCCCACGCCAGCAGTCCGACTGCGGCAGTGCCATCGGCACGCCCCTCAACGCCCATTGCGGCGCCGGGCGTGATGACGTGCCCACCCACATTCTCGGCTGCCTCGATCGCGGCGGTCTCCGAGGCTGTCGGATTGAACACCACGGCGGAGACGAGACACGTGAGCGGCCAGTGCTGGGCCGTATCGCCGGCTACCCAGGTGGCCGGTGTGAGCGGGGCCGATGGCATCCCCTGGCTGCTGGTCATCACGAACGGTGTCCCCAGTCTCGTTGCGCGCACGCCGATGGCAGCCGGCGGCCCCCCCCATGTGGTGGGAGTCGAAGGGAACGTGGTGGTGATCTCCCAGGGGTTCGGGCTGGAGACGTACGACGTCGCCACCGGACAGGCGAAGCCGCTTGGGGTGGACAACCCGGCTCAGGTGACTCCACCGAAGCCGTCGCCGCTGCCGCCGTCGACACCTCGGGCGCTGGGGCAGCCGAACTCATGATCGTGTTCGGTGGCTTCGTCGATCACGCCCGGCCGTCCGCCGTCACCCAGGGTGTCCCCGAGCCCCTCGCCCCGGCGAGCCCTGACCCCTCGGAGCAAGCCTCACAGCCCCCGTACCGCGCCGCGATCCCCTGGGAGACGGTGGCCGGCCGGACGTAGCACGGTACTCCGCAGGGTGTCCGAGAAGGGCGACGTCTCGGACCGATGGAGGGCGACCTGAGGGTGCGGTGGCGCCACGCCAGACGGGGACGCTCGCCATGGGCGCGCCGCCCCGGCTCCCGCGGATGCACGAGGTACGCCGCCCGTCCGGCGCACGGTCCGCCGCGGTCCGGGACGTCGACCAAAGGACCCTGGGCACCTCACGGCCGCAGGCTCCGGCGGGAGGACCCGGCGGATCGCCCGGAGACCAACTTCGGCTGGATCGGGGCATGGCAGCCCGGCTGCGGGCGGCCGCCCCAACCGTCACAGCACGAGTCGCATGAGCCATCGGGGCGCGCCCCCAGATCGAGACTGGGTCACGACGACGCGGTGGAAGCCGGCGCGCTCGAAGAGTGACGTGGTGCCGACATAGGCGAGCGTGGGGCTGATCCGTCCGCCCCCGGGGTCCACCGGGTAGGCCTCCAGGGCGGGGACGCCCTGCTGGCGCGCGAATGTGACGGCGCCGTCGAGGAGGTGGTGCGTCAATCCCCGTCTCCGGTGGCCGGCCCGCACGACGAAGCACACGATGCTCCATACCGGCAGGGAGTCGATGACCGGGATGGTCCTCGAATGGACCAAGCGGGGCAGGCTGCAGCGGGGCCCGAACGAGCACCAGCCGGCGGGGATCCCGTCGACGTAGGCCACCACCCCAGGGGGTGGGCCATCATCGCAGAACCGGCGCAGCCGGGCCGGCCGGTCGCGACCGCGCAGGCGCTGGTACTCCGCGTTGGAGACGCGGTAGGTAAGGCACCAGCACACGGGGGCATCCCGCTTCTTGGGCGCGAGGACGGCGGCGACGTCGCCGAATCGATCGGCCGTGGCGGGATGGACGTCGATCGTCACTCTGAGTCCGACAGCCTAAGCCATTTTGCAAAAGTTCTGTCAGGTCCGGGG